>JAZSOW010000044.1:0-31636 GCA_045537135.1 Acutalibacteraceae bacterium | reverse complement strand
AAGACAAGCTTTATAGTCAACTCCTTGGCTCACAGAACGACATGGCTACGATCCGACTTGCATCGACGTGGACGAGAACGGCAAGATCACCGGCCTGTTCTAAGGGTACAAATACCAACCCACAAAAAGGACGCTGTTCCGCATGGAACAGCGTCCTTTTTGTGTTAATTAACGAATAGGGGTAAGCATTTTCAAGGGCGGCGGGACGCCGCCCCTACGGTCTCACCAGGGGCGCACACTACGCCATGTTGGGAACAGAAAGCCTCCCCCATAAGGCGGGTGGAATAAGGGACGAAAATAGGCACTATGTATCTTGAGTGATACATAGTGCCTTGTGTTTTGTACAGATTGATGGGAAGAGAAAGCCTTCCCCTTGGGGGGAAGCCTTTTCCAATCCCTACCCGCAACTCCCCTAGGGGGAGGTGGCACGGCGAAGCCGTGACGGAGAGGGGCCAAGGTTTGTGCAAACCCAAAAACTCCCTCATGGAGGGAGCCATATTAGGTTTGTACAAGCCAATGCAGGGTGTTCGAAGGCCGCCAAAGGAACCGGCGGAACTTTTTGATCAAATATGACATTTTTCTTTCGTTATGTCCTATACAACCGTGGCAACGTGTGCTACAATAGGGGACGAATGAACGGAGGAGATCACAATGTCCGTATGGGATATTACCTTTGAATGTGCTGAGCAGCGCTTTGGCGATGCACACATACAGCTGTTCCGTATCGATACACTTAAAGAACACCGGCTGGAACATGACGACGACACGCCTCAGCTACATACCCATCGGTTTTACGAGCTGCACGTGCTGTCTGCCGGTTCCCATCGCTACTCCGTGGACGGCAAAAACGTGACGGTGCGGGCGGGCGAAGCCATCCTCATTCGTCCCGGTCAACCCCATCTCTCCATCGTGCCTCGGAAGGATGTGACCTTTTCGGTGCTGGGATTGGACGTGACCCGGATGGACGACAACGGTCACTTCTACCGGGTGCTGATCGACAGCCTGAACCGGGCATCAGACAAGGCGTTGCCCCTTTCCGCGCCGTTGGTCGACAAGATATGCCGCCACAGTCACAGCGGCCCCGCCGCCAGTGTGCGGCAATACTGCCGCCGACAGCTACGCGCCTGCGAGATCATTGTAAACCTTCTCGAGGCTGTGTTTGAGGAGGATTGCCCCTACATGGACACCGAGGGTACCGATCTAGCTATCATGCTGGACACCTTCATCGGCAACCGCCATATCACCCAACAGGAGATGGCGGAGCGGCTCAACTACTCCCCTCGCCATCTGGCGCGCATCATCAAAAAACGCTACGGCAAGACCCTGCGTGAACTACGAGGAGCGAATAAACAATGAGGAAATTTCGACCTACCTTCCGCTTTTGGATGGTGATGGTGACGGCAGTCCTCATCACCGGCAGTGGCATTCTCTTCAGACAACAATGGTACCGTATGGTGCCCTTATACATTTCCCTGTACATTATGCTGTTGCAGACCCGCGCTAACCGCTATGCTTTCCTGCTGGGAGGCTTAAACTCCATCCTGTATGCCATCCTGGATTTCTCCCTGCAGCTGTACAGTGCGGCACTGTATGATTTTTTGTTCTCCTTCCCTCTGCAGATCATTACCTTCCTCAACTGGCGGCGGCACGCCTACGGCAAATCCACCATGATGAAACGGCTGACTACCAAGCAACGGTTACTGGGGCTCGCTGTCTGCGTGGCCGCCTGGGTGGTCCTGGAGCTGGCCATGAGCAGCACCGATGCCTCCCCCGCTAAGCGGATGATGGACAATGCCGCCTCCGTGCTGGGGATAGCCGCCACCGTGGCCAGCATGCTGTCTCTCATCGAGTTCCCCATACTACAGATCATGGGCAGCTTATTCTTCTCCACCCCTCTGCGGGTGCTGTTGGTGGTAGAGAATACCGCCGAGATCACCTACCTGGTATTCAACGTCTACTCCCTTATCTGCTGCTTTATATCAGCCCGCACCATGCGCGCCATATACTATCGCCAGCAGGAAGAGGCAACCACCCATCTGGAATAAGCAAACCGCCACCATAAGGGAGTTGCGGGTAGGGATTAGGGAAAGCCCCCCTCCGGGAGGGGGGTGCCGCCGTAGGCGGCGGGGGGAGTGCGGCGATAACTCCTTCCGACCTCGCTACGCTCGGCCACCTCCCTCATAGAGGGAGGCTTTCGCTCCCCAGCAATCTGTACATAACAATAGGCACTATGTATCAAGCAAGATACATAGTGCCTATTTTCATCCCTACGCACACCCACCGTAGGGTGGGGTGTTTTTGTACCCTTTTTCTCCCACGATGTTCTGCCTTCGTTGACAATCCTCCGTATGACGCTTATAATAGCGATAGAACGTTTGTTCTGTTTGCTATTATAACGGAGGTGTGATACAATGGGGCTGTTAGAAAACATTATGATTGCCGCTGTTCGCGGGGAGCCGGCACCAAAGATACCGGACTGGGTAAAGTGGGTGCATGTATCCAAGGGGAAAAGTCACTGCGAAACGTGTTTACGGTTAGATAAATGTTGGTTTGCCCAACAACAGATGCCGGCACTACCGCAACATCCTTTCTGTCACTGTAGAACGGAAAAACTTCCGCTGTCGAAGGTGTTATCTAATGCAACAGCTATCTGTGCATACGATAAATTTGATCCGTATTTGTTTGATCCTAACAATGATTATAGGCACGGCAAGAGTAGTATGTTGGAGAGCTGGGGGTATTCAGTTAAAGATTCTCAATATCTAAAAGAGGAAGTTGAAAAGCAGGGGCTGGAAAAGTACATAAATGGTGATCATCAATTAGGTTTATTAAATAAATATGGTCAAAGAATTAGCATTAGAGTTGAAATTCCAAACAAAATTGACGGTGGCACAGTGTCATTTATAACCGGCTGGATGGTTCGGGCTAATGGACAAATCACCTTAAATACGCCTTATGGGGGGAAGTAATTATGAAAATCAAATACCTTGATTGCGTTGAAATAATCGTTGAGCGCGAACAATATGCAAGTAACGGTGTGCATAAAGGCATGCAGGGCGTTATATGGTCAGACGAGTGTATTGACGATGAATGGAACGTGTGTTTTCCTCAATACGGGGAGAAGCCGGATATCGCAGAAATCCCGATCAAAGAAGAAGATCTAAAGCGTATTCCAAAAATGGATGCTCGCGAAAACGAGCGTATCCGGGCACTGTTTGAAGAACATTGAATAAACAAAAGCCGAGGCCTACGCCTCGGCTTTTGCTTTCAGTTCGTCATCTTCTCCTGCTTGACCTTGTGGTCGATCACGTGGCGGGAGGCCAGCTCCTTGTGGATGTCCTCCAAGGAGATGCCCGCCTCGATCATCAGCACCATGGTATGATAGGCCAGGTCGGCGATCTCGTAGATGGTCTCCTTTTTATCCTCCGCCTTGGCGGCAATGATGACCTCGGTGCACTCCTCGCCCACCTTCTTAAGGATCTTATCCAGCCCTTTTTCGAACAGGTAGGTGGTGTAGGAGCCGTCCTTCTTCTCCGTCTTGCGTCCCTCGATAAGAGCCATCAGCCCCTCCAGGGAGAACGCGTGCCGCTCCTCACTCTCCCACACCGGGGTCTCAAAGCAAGAATCGGTGCCCAGGTGGCAAGCGGGGCCGTCCTTTTCCACCAGCACCACCAGGGCGTCCTTATCGCAATCAGCGGTAATGGACACGATGTGCTGGTAGTTGCCGCTGGTCTCCCCCTTGAGCCACAGCTCCTGCCGGGAACGGCTGTAGAAGCAGGTGAGCCCCTTGTCCATGGACACCTGCAGGCTTTCCTTGTTCATGTAGGCCACCGTCAGCACCTTTTTGGTGATGGCATCCACCACCACGGCGGGGATGAGACCCTTGTCGTCAAATTTCAGCTCGTCAATATTAAACATACACTATCGTCCTTTCTCACAGTCGGGTGGGGATGTTGGCAGCGGCCATAGCGGTCTTTAAGTCCTTGATGGCCACCTCGCCGAAGTGGAAGATGGAGGCGGCCAGACCCGCATCCACCTTGGGCAGGGTGTGGAACAAGGTGATGAAATCCTGTATCCCCCCCGCACCGCCGGAGGCGATGACCGGCACGCTCACCGCGTCACACACCGCCTGCAGCATGGGCAGATCAAAGCCCTGCTTCACCCCATCGGTGTCGATGGAATTGACCACGATCTCTCCGGCGCCGTTGTCCACACAGCGTTTGATCCAGCTAATGGCCTCCATGCCGGTGTCGTCCCGGCCACCCCGGGCAAACACCCGGAACTGGCCGTCCACCCGCTTGATATCGGCGCTGAGCACCACGCACTGGTCACCGTACCGCTTGGCGGCCTCGTATACCAGCTGAGGGTTGCGGATAGCACCGGAATTGACGCTGACCTTATCGGCGCCGCACTTGAGCACCCGATCAAAGTCCTCCACCGTGTTGATGCCGCCCCCCACTGTCAGAGGAATAAACACTCGGCGGGCCGTCTCGGTGAGAATGTCGGTGAACAGCCGCCGCCCCTCCGCCGAGGCGGTGATGTCGTAGAATACCAGCTCATCCGCCCCGCACCGGCTGTAATATTCTGCCAGCTCCACCGGCGAGGACACGTCGCTAAGTCCCTGGAAATTGACCCCCTTGACCACCCGGCCGTCCTTCACGTCCAGGCAGGGGATGATGCGTTTAGTGATCATAATGCCTCCTTAAGTGCCACCTTAATAGCCTCACGCAGGTCGATAGCCCCGGTGTAGTAGGCTTTGCCGATAATGGCGCCGTATAAGTCCATCGCCGCCAGCGCCTTCACATCCTCCAGAGTGGAAACACCGCCGGAGGCGATGATCTGCATAGAAAACCGCTGTGACAGCTCCCGGTACAGCTCCCGGTTGGTGCCTTTCATGGCACCATCCCTGGAAATATCCGTGCAGATGAGCGTCCTCACCCCCACGTCCTGCATTTTGCGGCAGAATTCCATAGCCGTATAGCCGGATGTCTCCGTCCAGCCCTTCACCGCCACGAAGCCATCCTTGATATCCACGCCTACGGCGATCCTATCGCCGTATTTGGCCGCCGCCGCGGCGGCAAAGCCCTCCTCGGTGACGGCGGCGGTACCAAGGATCACCCGGTCAATGCCCGCCTGGATGTAGCGGTCAATGACCTCCATGGTGCGGATACCGCCACCCACCTCACAAAAGAGGCCGGCGCGCGCCTTGATGCGGCAGACGGTATCCAAGTTAGGGGTGGTGCCCTCCCGGGCCCCCTCCAAGTCCACGATGTGGATATGCTTCGCCCCGCAGGCGACAAAATCCACCGCCACGGCGGTGGGGTCATCGTTATACACCGTCATCTGGGCGTAATCGCCCTTGAACAGGCGCACCGCCTTGCCCTCGTATAAGTCAATAGCCGGAAAAATGTGCATTTATCTCGTCTCCATTTCACAGAATGCCCGCAGGATGGAAAGTCCCACCTCGCCGCTCTTTTCCGGGTGGAACTGGCAGCCACACACGTTCTCTCGAGCCACGGCGGCGGTGAGAGGTACCCCATATTCCGCGGTGGCGATCACCGCCGAGGCGCACTCTGCCCCATAGTAAGAGTGGACAAAGTATACACAGTCCCCCTCCTCCACATAGCGGAACAGAGAATGCTTTTCCCCGGGGAACGACAGGGCGTTCCACCCGATGTGGGGGATCTTGTAATCAGCCGGGATCACATCCGCAATGGGACGTACACTGCCGGGGATAAGCCCCAAGCCCTGGTGCTCCCCATACTCATAGCTTTTCTCCAGCAAAAGCTGCATCCCTAAGCAGATGCCCATGATGGGCTTGCCGGTGGCGGCCTCCTGCAGCAGAACGCGATCCATGCCGGAGGCACGCAGTTTTTGCGCCGCGTCACCGAAGGCACCCACGCCGGGAAGGATCACCCGATCCGCCCCGGCGACCACCGCCGGGTCAGCGGTGACCACGGCTTCTTGTCCGATAGCGGCAAAGGAGCTTTGGAGGGAAAACAGGTTTCCCACCCCATAATCAATAATCGCGACCATCAGAGAACTCCCTTCGTAGACGGAATCTCATCAGCAAAGGCGGCTTCCACCGCCACCGCCGCCCGCAAGCTGCGGGCAACGGACTTGAAGGCACCTTCAATAATGTGGTGAGAATTGGTGCCTGCCAGCTTCTTGATATGCAAGGTGCAGGCGGCCTGCCGCACAAAGCCCAGCCAAAATTCCTCAATGAGCTCGGTGTCGAAGGTGCCTACCTTCTCGGTGGGAACAGCCAGATCATAGTACAGCCCGCCGCGTCCGGACAGGTCAACGGCAGACAGGATCAGGCTCTCGTCCATAGGGAGCAGCATACTGCCGTACCGCACGATGCCCCGCTTATCTCCCACAGCCTTGGCAAAGGCCTGCCCCAGGGTGATGCCGATATCCTCGGCGGTGTGGTGGAAGTCCACCTGGGTGTCCCCCTGACAGCAGACGGACAGGTCAAATCGCCCATGCTTGGCAAACAGGGTAAGCATGTGATCTAAGAAGCCACAACCGGTGGAGATGGCCGCCGCGCCCCGCCCATCCAGGTTGATGGCCAGGTCGATGGCGGTCTCCGCCGTGTTGCGAACGATGTGTGCTTGTCTCATAATTCTATACCTCCAATAGGGTGTCGATGGCGGCAACCAGCGCCTTTAACTGCGCCATGCTACCCACGGTAATACGGTTGTAGGGATACAGACGGTCGGTGTCAAAGTGTCGCACCAAAATGCCCATTTCCTTTAAACGGCGGTAGGTGTCTCCGCCATCCAGCTGGGGGTGCCGGGCAAGCACGAAGTTTGCCTTGGAGGGGATCACGGCAAAGCCCCGCTCCTCCAGAGCGGCGGTGAGCCACCCCCGGTTTTCAGCAATCGTGCGGCAGTTGCGGCGGGTGTAGTCCTCATCCTCCAGCACCCCCAGCCCCGCCGCCATGGTCATGCGGTTGATGTTGTAGGGGTTGGTGGAATACTTGAGGGTGTTGAGATCCCGGATGAGTGCGGGACAGCCCACACCGAAGCCTAAGCGTCCACCCGCCAGGGAGCGGGATTTGGAGAAGGTCTGGGTCACCAGCAGGTTGTCATATTTCCGGATGAGAGGAATACAGCTCTCGGCACCGAAATCCACATAGGCCTCGTCGATGACAACCACATTATCCGGGTTAGAGCGCACAATGCGCTCCACCTCCTCGACGGACAGGGCGATACCGGTAGGGGCATTGGGGTTGGCCAGGAACACCGTAGCCCCTGCCCCGCAATACGCCTCCACGTCCACCGTCATATCCTCCCGCAAGGGGATGGTGCGGTAGGGCACCCCATTTAGCTGGGCGAACACGGCATAAAACCCATAGGTGATATCCGGGAACACCGCCGGATGCGCCTTATCGCAAAAGGCCATAAAAGCGAGGTTTAAAATCTCATCACTGCCGTTTGTCAGCAGTGCCTCCTGCGGTGTGACCCCGCACAGGGCGGCCACCGCCTGGGTGAGGGGGCGGCTCTCCGGGTCGGAGTAGAGCTGCAACGTCGCGGCGGCCTTGGCCGCATAGGCGATGGCCTTCTCCGAGGGCGGGAAGGGCGACTCGTTGGTGTTGAGCTTCACGTACTGCATGTCCTTTGGCTGTTCCCCCGGTGTGTAGGGGGTCAGCGCCGCGTATTTGTCACTAAAAAATCGGCTCATGTTTTATCATCCTCTAACCGTATAACCGCACTGCGGGCGTGGGCGGTAAGCCCCTCCTGCCGGGCGAAATAGGCCACGTCCTCGGCCACCCGCTCCAGCGCCTCGCGGGTATAGTAGGTGTACTGGGTCTTTTTGATAAAGTCGTCCACCGACAGGGGGCTGGAGAACTTGGCTGTGCCGCTGGTGGGCAGGGTGTGGTTGGGGCCGGCAAAGTAATCGCCCAACGCCTCCGGGCAGTTCTTCCCCATAAAGATGGAGCCGGCGTGACGGATGCTATCCAGATAATCAAAGGGGTTATCCACACACAGCTCCAGGTGCTCCGGTGCCAGCTCGTTGGCAATGTCAATAACCACGGACAGGGAATCCGCTACAATTATTTTACCATTCCTGTCAATAGACTCCCGGGCAATGTCGGCGCGCTCCAGCTGGGGGATCTGTTTTTCCAGCTCAGCCTGCACCGCCAGTGCCAGCTCCATGGAATCGGTGACCAGCACCGCCGAGGCCATCCGGTCATGCTCCGCCTGGGACAAAAGATCCGCGGCCGCGTGGCGGGGGTTCATGGTGCCGTCGGCAACGATCAATATCTCGCTGGGGCCGGCGATCATGTCAATGGACACCGCGCCAAACACTTGCTTTTTGGCCTCTGCCACGTAGGCATTACCGGGGCCCACGATCTTGTCTACCTTGGGCACCCTCCCGGTGCCGAAGGCCAAACCCGCCACTGCCTGGGCACCGCCCACCTTGAAGATGCGGTCAATGCCCGCTACGCTGGCCGCCGCCAGGATGACCGGGTTTATCTTGCCATCCCTTCCGGGTGGGGTAACCATGACCACCTCTTTACAGCCGGCGATCTTGGCGGGGATGGCATCCATCAGCACGGTGGAGGGGTAGGCGGCGGTGCCGCCGGGCACGTACAGACCCGCCCGATCCACCGGAATCACCTTCTGCCCCACCACGATGCCTCCTTCATCGTTGATGATGAAGGAGTTACGCACCTGCCGCTGGTGGAACTTGCGGATGTTCTCAGCCGCCTTTTCCAGGATCTCCAGGAACCGGGGCTCCACCGCCGCCCGGGCCTCCAGGATCTCCTCCGGGGTGACCGTCAGGCTGGTAAGCTTGGCTTTATCAAACTTTTCGCAGTAAGCAAACAAGGCTTTATCCCCATTTTGGCGCACATCGGCGATGATATCCGCCACCACGCTCTCCACGTTGACGGCACTTTCCGCGCGGGCGAAGATCTCGCTGTTGGGGACCTGGCCGTATTTCAGTATGGTAATCATTCTCCTGCCTCCATTCGGGCTACCAGCGTTTCAATCGGCTGGGTCTTAAACTTAAAGCTTGCTTTGTTGGCGATCAGCCGGGCGCTGATGGGGACGATGGTCTCCCGCACCTCTAAGTTGTTTTCCTTGAGGGTGGTACCGGTCTCCACGATGTCTACGATCACGTCACTGAGTCCCAATATAGGGGCGATCTCAATGGAGCCGTTCAGGTGGATAATGTCGATATCCCGCCCGATGGAGGCGTAATAGCCCCGAGCGATGTTCGTAAACTTGGTGGCCACCCGCAGGGTGCGGCGGGGGTCGTCACGGAAATCCGCCTTAGCGGCCACCGCCATGCGGCATTTGCCGATATCCAGATCCAGCAGCTCGTACACATCCGGCTCATATTCCAAGAGGATGTCTTTTCCTGCCACGCCGATGTCGGCGGCACCCCGCTCCACGTAGATGGCCACGTCGGAGGGCTTCACCCAGAAGTAGCGCACGCCGTTTTCCTCGTTCTCAAAGATGAGCTTGCGGTTGTTCTCCTTGATGGAAGGGCAACCGAAGCCCGCCGCCTCAAACATGGCGTATACCTTTTCCCCCAACCGTCCCTTAGGCAGGGCGATATTAAGCATGGGTCTCAACTTCGGTCACCTCCCCCTCTTGCAACACCAATAGCTGGCGGTACGTCATCTTCTCCGGCCGCTCCCGGCGGGCTACCACCGAGGAGCCGTCGGCAGACAGGGCGTCCACCGTCTTCCACAGGGTTTTGACGTCGGTGCTATCGTCATACAGCAGTACCGTGTCCACGTCGTATTTTTCCATAGCCGTATCCAGCAGGGTCAGCCGATCCAGGTACACCGCAAAGCCGATAGCCCCGGCGGTACGCCCCATGCTCCGCAGAAGGGTATCGTACCGGCCACCGGACAGCACGCTGTCCGGGATGCCGGGGACAAAGCCCTTGAACATCAGGCCGTTGTAGTATTTCCGGTTGCCGGTAACGGAAAAATCCACCCGCAGCATAGCCGCTACCGGGCTGTCGGCGCAGGCCGCCACGATGGCCTCCAGCTCCTCTAAGGGGGCAATATCCACCAGCCCCTCCAGCGCCGCCCGCAGGGCAGGCAGGACGGTGGCGGGGGCACCGTAGGTGGTGATGAGTGTCCGCAGAGCGGTTACGTATGCCTCGGCTACGCCGTTATCCCGGCACAGACGCTCCGCTTCGTGTGCGTTCTTATCCCCGATGCAGGTAAGCAGACGCTGCTGCACCTCAGCCGATACTCCACAGCCCTCCAGCAGGGCGGTGATGACCCCCTGGTGGGAGATGTCCAGCACCCCCTGGGGGGCGATGGTGCGCAGGCTCTCTGCCGCCAGCATCAGCACCTCGCAGGTGTGGTAACGGTCAATGTCTCCAATGCACTCCAGGCCCACCTGCATGATCTCTTTAAAAGAGCCGGTGCCCTTGGATACCCGGTAGACGTTCTCATTGTAGTACACCTTGTGCACCCTCCCGGGGGTGTCCTTGCTCTGCCGGATGATGGACAGGGTCACGTCCGGCTTGAGAGCCAACAGCTTGCCACAGGGGTCGTTAAAGGTGATAATATTGTCGGAGAGGAGAAAGTCCTTGTTACGGATATAAAACTCATACTCCTCAAACTTGCTCATTTTATACAGCGCGTAGCCGTACTTGCCGTACAGCGCCCGCAGACTGAAGATGGCCTGCTCCTCCCGGCGCAGTACCCGGTCGTT
The DNA here is from genome assembly GCA_045537135.1 of Acutalibacteraceae bacterium. Classification (GTDB taxonomy): domain Bacteria; phylum Bacillota; class Clostridia; order Oscillospirales; family Acutalibacteraceae; genus UBA5905. The sequence continues at coordinate 20,945 of JAZSOW010000044.1, read as the reverse complement.
TACGTTCATTGCTTCTTCTCCTTCAGACGGTCAATGGCCAGGCGGTAGCCCTCGCTGCCGTAGACCAGACACTTGTTCACACGGCTGATGGTGGCGGTGCTGATCCCCACCTCCTGGGAGATGGTCTGGTAGTTCTTCCCCTCGTCCAGCAGGATGGCGGTGTCCAGCCGCTGGGCCATCTCCAGCACCTCCTTGATGGTGCAGATATCCTCGAAGAAGCGGTAGCACTCCTCCACCGTTTCCAGGCTCAGTACCGCCTCAAACAGCCGATCCACCGAGTCCGAATGTAGCTTTGTCATGGGTGTCCCTCCTTATAGAATTTACAACGTTAGCATTTTATCACTTTATCAAAGTAAAGTCAATAGGAATAGGCAAATAATTTTGGGAATTATCGGCGATTGTAGAGGGCGCGTTTACGATACACTCTCTCCGTCACGGCTACGCCGTGCCACCTCTCCCGGAGGGAGAGGCTTTTTAGGGTGTGTGCGGGCCGTAGGGGCGGATTCCATATCCGCCCGCGGCTGTGGCTCCGTGTAGGGAAGGCATTGATGCCTTTACAAACAACAAAAAGGTTGCATCTTGCGGAGAAATATGGTACGATGGATGTGCCACACAAGTTGATAGACAGTCCGCAGGGGAAGTGTTTTACTTTTCGGTAAAAACGCTATCTCCTTATTTAGCTTTCTCTTGTGGACGGTTAAACTTGTGTGGCGCAAGCGGAGTGACGCGTTTTTCGGTGTGTGTGACTTCGGTTGCACACACTTTTTTATTTAGGAGGATAAAGCTATGTTAAACCACACCAACCAAAATCTGCCCCATTCCTTGCAAGACTGTGTTAAAAATGGGCAAATGGAAAGCGGAGAAATCGATAGAATCAGCGGTACTATAATAAAAATCATGGTTCTGCCGCCTGTTCTTACCATGATTATAACCTTCATGCTAATGGGCTCATTGGGCAAACGTGCCGAATTTTCAGACTACATGCTCCTTCTTTTGGGCGGTCTGACAATCGCTTCTTTGGAGTTCGCATCCCTTTGGCTCTTAGGGCTTATTTTAGGCGCACAAGTCAACATCGTCAAGAACACTCGTATCGCTGCCGATGCGACGCTGTATATGGCTCAGCACACCCTGTCGAACAGCCCCGATACACCCGACGACACCGCAAGTAAAAACTGGTATTGCCACAAGTGTGGTACGAAGAACACTTCGGCTGCCACCTCATGCGCGAGCTGTGGCACCGGCCGTTACAAAAACGTACCGCATCCGGGCGTCCCGGTGCCGGGTCAAAGCCCCAGCGTGAAATGCGTCTGCGGTGAGCGATTCTATGGGGAGGTCTGCCCCCAATGTGGACGCCAAGCATCCACCCCGGCTACATCTCAAACAAACGATGCCGTAGACACAGGGTGGCGTTGCCCCCGGTGCGATACGAGGAACAACGCAAACGCCCGGGTCTGCAAGGGCTGTGGTGCCAGCAAGCCATAAAAATGGCGCATTAGGAGATACAGTAAGGCACCGTGTGCTTTGGTAACACACGGTGCCTTGTCTTTTCTTTCACCCCAACAGCGCGTCGCTGACCAGCATCACGCAGAAGCCGACCAGCAGAGCGTAGGTGGCACCCCGTTGACTGCCGTGGGCGTGGGTCTCGGGGATCATCTCATCGCTGATGACGTACAGCATAGTACCGCCGGCAAAGGCCAGGGCAAAGGGCAGGATCATCTCCGCCACGCTAACAGCGAAATACCCGATGAGGGTACCCACCACCTCCACCAGTCCGGTGGCCATGGCGCACACAAAGGTGCGGCGGGGGGTGACCCCGGCGGCCAGCATGGGCCCGATGATCACCATCCCCTCCGGGATGTTCTGCAGAGCGATACCGCCGGCAATGAGCAACGCCCGGGAGGTATCCCCCGCCCCAAAGCCCACGCCCGCCGCAATGCCCTCCGGCAGGTTGTGGATGGCGATGGCGGTGACAAACAGCAGCACCCGGCTGAGTTGGGCATTGTGATGCGCCTCCGGCTCCGCCCCCACCAGCTTGTGTAGGTGGGGCACCAGCTTATCAATGAGGTTGAGACATAGGGCACCGGCAAAGATGCCCGCCACGGTGATGAGCAGGCCCCACTCCCCGCCGTACTCCAGGGAGGGCAGGATCAGTCCCAGCACGGCGGCGGCCAGCATGACTCCGGCGGCAAAGCTCAGCACAATATCGGAAAAGCGATGGGACAGCTTCTTGAACACAAAGCCGATGAGTGAGCCTATCACGGTGGCACCGCCCACACCAAGGGCGGTCAGCAATACCTCGTTCATCTTACAGCACTAAGGACGGGGCACTGTACACCCGGGCGGCCAATTCCTGGTTGAGCATATACAAGCTCTTGGGATCAGCGCCGAACAGCTCCATCTTGGTGATGAGATCGTGGGCGTTGGTCTCCTCCTCGCCCTGCTCCTTGACAAACCAGTCAAGGAACTGCATGGTGCGGAAGTCCCGCACCTCGTAAGCGGCGGCGTAGATGTCGTTAATGAGGGAGGTTACGTATTCCTCATGCTCCAGACCCGCCTTGAGCACGTCCATGTGCTCCTTGAACACCTTATCCGGCTTAGCAATGGCCTCCAGGGTCACCTTTTGGCTCTCATTCTGCAGGTAGGTGTAGAACAGCATGGCGTGGTCCCGCTCCTCCTGGGCCTGGATCCTATACCAGTTAGCAAAGCCATCCAGTCCCACGTCCTCAAAGTAATTGGAAAAATCTAGATAGAGATAGGCGGAGTAAAACTCCTTGTTGATCTGCTGGTTGAGCAGCTCGCGTACTTTTGCATCCATAATAAAAGCCTCCTTATTTATTTTCAATGAATAAACGGTATTTGCTCCCCGCTAACCTCCGGCGGTTGGGGGATTTTTCTTACGCATCGTCCTCCGATGCTTTGGTTGCTACCCGGCTGTCCTTGCGTTTATCCTCGTCGCTCAGCTCATCGAACACCACCAGGTTGTGGTGCATCTTACCCAGGTTGTTGCGACTGGAAGGATCCTTGGAGCCGCTGTAGATAAAGCCTTCGGAACGCATGTAGGCGTTCCAACGCTTGTGCTCCAGCATTTCGATGATCCTCTGCTCCTCCGGCGTCAGATCCTCCGTAGCCTTGCCCGCACCGGGGATGTGACAATGCTTGCGGGCCGTATCGTGGATGACCGAGGCCATAGAGGACTTGTAGTTGTACTCGAATTCATAGAAGCCGTAGGGGTCACCGCCGCTGTACCGCATATGCAGTGCCAAAGCCTCCTGCTCCAGCTTGGGATGCATGATGACCGGCGGGGAGTAGACCGTCCCCACATCCCCCACATAGTGGATATCGTAGGAGGGGCCTTTCCTCCTGTCATCCTCCTTGAGTGCCAGCTGTCCCACACCCATCAGCGCCGCTCGCCTTTCGGAGTCGGATACCACCGCCACGATGCGGGGGTGGATGTGCATCTGTTCAAACAAGATTCGCAGATTCACCGCCGTGGTCACGTTCAGGCTATCGTCCCCCAAGGAAACAAACGCGTAGGTCACGGTGCCGATCTCCCGGATGATATCCCGGAAGGTAGCGGAACGGATATCACAGGTGTGCACGTGGATATCGTAAAAGGCTTCCCCCGGCACATACCGGCCGTTATAGCGGCTGTCTATGAGCTCCGGGCACAGGGCTCGCAGACGATCCGCGGAGGCCTTGGCAGGGGAGAAGGCGTTGATGTGCAGCCTGTAGCCATCCATCTGGCAGTACCAGGACAGCGCCTTAAGCATTTCGGTGCCAAGACCGCCCAAGCCCACCACCAAGGCGGAAATTTGCTTGGTGGTATCGTCCATGGGCACGGCACTATCGAAAAGCTGTGTACCCTCGGTAGCCAAAATATGGTTGACCATGCAGGTGGTAGGGTTGATGCGATGCACCGTCAGCTTGCCCTTATCCAAGTTGTTGAGCATCATCTCGCTGTCCACCCCATGGGAGAACAGATAGAGCGTGGCATTTTCCCGCTCCCGATACTTTTCCACCAGCTGCAAGGTTTCGGAGATGCTTTCCGCCTCCTTCTCGCAGATGGCGAAGAAATAGGTCTTTTCCCCACGGAAGGGACGACGGATCCAGATAAGAGAGATGTCGTCCCAGTACAGCAGAGCCCCCAGCTTCTTGACCCGGCAGACCAGGTCGTCGTCCAGCTTTTCCTCATCCTTGGGGGTGTTGGTGAACACCACCATCGCCCGGGCGTTGTCCTTGCGCGCCCCTTCCGCCAGCGAAACCGAGCGGGGGTTGATCTCCGAGAACACGTAAATGTCCTTGGGGAGATGGAAGGCCATGCGCAACCGGGCAGACAGCCCCCGGAAAAAGGTGAGCACAAAGCCGAAGGTGAGCACCGGTGCCAACAGCAGCAGAATAGCCCCCAGGATAGCATAGGCCTCCTTGAGCCCTTCGGAAAGCCCGCCGATATTGTCCCGAACAAGCTCGTAGCCGCTATCCGCCGTAAAGAACTGGATGGCGCTGTGCATACCCACCACGATGGCCTTGAAGGACGAGTTGGATTCCTCCAAAAGGGTGTTGTACCAAATGGGGTAGAGCAAAATCACCGCCGACAGGAACACACCCCCAAACATGATGTACAATGGGCGCACCTTTTTGAGCTTTTTACTGGCTAAATGGCATGCCAAAAGGCCGGCCAACGCCAAAATCGCCAACGATATCCACCAGCAAACAGACCACATAAATAATCACCTCGTGTACACAGCAGAAATCTTGCTGTCATTATAACACGTGCCACCCAGCAAGTCAAACAAAAACGGACCGTGAACACTCACGATCCGTTTTTTAACACGTAACTCAGAAGCCCTTAAAATAGAAGCCATCGATAATCGAGAAGCCGCCATTGGCATCGTAAGCACTCGACAGGGTGATCTGTTCATCCGCCACCAAAGTACTGCCGGCGAACACGTAGATCTGCACCGAGCCATCCTCGTAGGTGTAGACAGCGTTCATTGTCTGTCCATCCACCTCATAAACACAGCCGGTCACCTTGCCCTCGTCGTCATAGTTGAAGCGGATAGCACTGTTGGAGGGGTCGGCAGCATTCATGTTGATTTTGGCAACATTGGCCGGCGCCTTAAAGGTAGGAATAGCCGGCTTCGCGGCAACATCGGCGTCCGTCTCCTCGTCGTTGTCCTTGTCGTCTGCCTTATCGGACGTATCCGATCCCCGGCTGGAGCTGTCATCATCCGCGTCGTCAGCCGAGCAGGCAACCAAAGCCATCGCCAACAACAAACAAAGTAACAGGCATAAAAGCTTTTTCACAGCATAACACTCCTTTTTACAGCTTATTCACATCGGCGTCGGTAATCATGTGGAAATCCGCCGCCTCCAGTGCGGCCTCGGCGGCGGCGTTATCCGCCACACGCAGTACCACGTAGGCGTGCTTTTCCGTACGCGCCATAAAGGCGTACAGGTATTCCATGTTGATCTTCGCCTCATCCAGCACCTGTAGGGCGCGGGATAGCTTGCCCGGCTCGTCGCCGATCTTGACACCTACCACGTCAGTAGTCTTGAGCAGGTAGCCCTCCGCCGCCAAGGTCTTACAGGCGGTGCCGTTGTCGCTGACGATCAGGCGCAGGATCCCGAACTCCTCGGTATCCGCAATGGACAACGCCCGGATGTTCACCTGATGCGCCGCCAGAGTATCGGTGATCGCCACCAATGCCCCCTGCTTATTCTCCACGAAAACAGTCAATTGCTTTAAAGACATACTACCCAACTCCTTCCTCAATCATGCAGCTTACGCTTGTCGATGACACGGACAGCCTTGCCCTCACTGCGGGTGATGCTCTTGGGAGCTACCAGATGCACAGAGGGATTGATGCCAAGCATAGTCTTCATGGCGCCGGCCAGCTTCTTTTCCTGAGCGGTGACGCCGCTGACGGTGTCGGAGAACTGGTCGGGATTCATCTCCACGTTCACATCGAAGGTGTCGGTGTTGCCTACGCGATCCACCACGATCTGGTAGTTGGGCTGATAGCCCTCATTGAGAAGCACCGTCTCGATCTGGCTGGGGAACACGTTGACACCGCGGATGATCATCATATCATCACTGCGGCCCATAGGCTTACTCATCTTGATGTGGGTGCGACCGCAAGAACAGGGCTTACGAGTCAGCACGCAGATGTCCCGGGTGCGGTAGCGAAGCAGGGGGAAGGCTTCCTTATCCAGGGAGGTAAACACCAATTCGCCCTTGCTGCCCTCCGGCAGGACCTCCCCGGTATCGGGGTCGATGATCTCCGCCAGGAAGTGATCCTCGTTGATATGCATACCGGTCTGCTCCTCGCACTCGAAGGACACACCGGGGCCGGTGGTCTCGGTCAGACCGTAGATATCGTAGGCTTTGATGCCCAGCACCGACTCGATGCCGCGGCGCATCTCCTCCGTCCAAGGCTCCGCGCCAAAGATGCCCGCCTTGAGGGGAATATCCTCCGGCTTGTAGCCCATCTCCTGCATGGTCTCGCCGATGTAGGCGGCATAGGAGGGGGTACAGCATAGGATGGTAGCCCTGAGGTCGGTCATAAACTGAATCTGCCGCTCGGTATTACCGGAGGACATAGGTAGGGTCAGGCACCCTACCTTGTGGGAGCCGCCGTTGAGGCCGGGACCACCGGTGAACAGGCCGTAGCCGTACGCCACCTGGCATACGTCCTCCTTGGTGCCGCCCGCCGCCACGATGGCACGAGCGCAGCAATCCTCCCACAGATCGATATCCTTCTGGGTGTAGAAGGCCACCACACGGCGTCCGGTGGTACCGGAGGTAGACTGAATGCGCACACAGTCCTTGAGGGGCTTGGCCAGCAGGCCGTAGGGATAGGCATCCCGCAGGTCGGCCTTGGTGAGGAAGGGTAGCTTGTGCAGATCCTCAATGCCGTGAATGTCCTCAGGCTTGACGCCCTTCTCGTCCATTAGGTTGCGGTAGTACGGCACATTGTCGTACACGTGACGCACCTGCCTCACCAGCTTTTCAGATTGAAGCTTCTTAAGCTCCTCCACAGGCATGGTCTCGATCTCTGGCTGAAAATACCGTTTTTCCATTGCTGTCATCGCCTTCTTTATTAGAATGAGGTTACGAACGGTAACCCAGATCAAACGCTTTTTTGTTCATCTCTACGAACTTCTCGGCCACCGTCTTTTCGATAGCGGCGATCCAGCGCTCGTAGGGAATATCGAAGTGCCGGGCGGCACGACCCATGAGCACAATGTTCACCGCCTTGGCGGAGCCCGCCTGCTGTGCTAGTGCCAACGCGTCCAGCGCCTCCACCGACAGCCCCTTGGCGGTCAGCTCCTCCAGCACGCCTTCCGGGTACTGAGCGGCACCGATGATCACCGGCATGGGGTCGATCTGCTGGGTGTTGACCACAATGCGCCCGTCTTTTTTAAGGTATCGGGCATACCGGGCAGCCTCCAGCTTTTCAAAGGAGATGATGATATCCGCCTGACCATCGGTGATGATGGGAGAATACACCTTGTCGCCAAAGCGCACGTAGGTGACTACCGAGCCACCGCGCTGGCTCATACCGTGGACCTCGCTGACCTTCACGTCATAGCCCTCGTCCAGCAACAGCCGTCCCAACAGCTTGGATGCCAGCAGACTACCCTGTCCACCCACACCCACGATCATAACACTTGTGGTTTTCATATTCTCGGCCCTCCTTATACGATGGCGTCAAAGGCGCACAGCTGCTTGCACACGCCGCAGCCCACGCACAGAGTCGCGTCGATGTGCGCCTTACCGTTCTTCATGCTGATGGCCGGGCAGCCCAGGCTCATACAGCGCTTGCAGGAGCGGCACTTGTCCGCCTCCACCGTCAGCGGTGCCTCGTGCTTAACGGATTTGAGCAGAACGCAGGGACGACGAGAGATGATTACCGAGGGCTCCTCGGCAGCCAGCTCCTCCTTCACCGCCGTCTCGCAGGCTTTGAGATCGTAGGGATCCACCACCCGCACCCGGTTGATGCCGAGGGCACGGCACAGGGCCTCCAGATCCACCTTGGCGGCGGGGTCGCCCTTGATGTTGTAGCCGGTGGTGGGATTCTGCTGATGACCGGTCATACCGGTGATGGAGTTGTCCAGGATGATGACGGTGGAATTGGTGGCGTTGTAGGCCACATTCACCAGCCCCGTCATACCGGAATGCATAAAGGTGGAGTCACCGATGACCGCCACCGATTTTTTCTCCGTTTCGGCACCCCGGGCGGCGTTGAAGCCGTGGAGACCGGACACAGAGGCGCCCATGCACAGGGTGGAATCCAGCGCGTTCAGAGGCGGCACGGCACCCAGGGTGTAGCAGCCGATGTCACCCATGACGGTGATCTTGTTCTTGGCCAGCACGTAGAACATCCCGCGGTGAGGACAGCCAGCACACATCATGGGTGGACGATTGGGAATGGTCGAATCCGCTGTAACATAGGCACGAGCTTCCATACCCAGCGCCGCCGCAATGGTCTGCTGGGAGAACTCGCCCAAGGGGGAGAACAGCTCCTTGCCCACGCACTCGATGCCCAGGGCGCGCACGTGAGTCTCGATAACCGGATCCAGCTCCTCGATCACATATAGCTTCTTCACCTTGGCGGCAAAGTCCTTGATGAGCTTTACCGGCAGAGGGTTGGGCATACCGATCTTTAGAATGGAGGCGGTGTCGCCCAGGGTTTCCTTTACATACAGATAGGAACAGCCGGAGGTGATGATGCCGATCTCCTCGGAATGCATCTCCACGGTGTTGTACACGCAATCCTCCGCCAGCTGAGTGAGGGCGGCGGTGCGCGCCTCTACCACCGGATGCCGCTTGATGGCGTTGCCGGGCATCATGATGTACTTGGCCGGATCCTTTTTATAATCCTTGAGCACTGCAGGGATGCGCTCGCCGGTGTCTACCACCGACTGGCTGTGGGCAATGCGGGTGCACATACGCAACAGTACCGGGGTGTCGTATTTCTCCGACAGCTCGAAGGCAGACTTGGCAAAGGCATAGGCCTCGGCGGAATCCGCCGGCTCCAGCATGGGCACCTTGGCGGCAATGGCATAGTGGCGGGAATCCTGCTCGTTCTGCGAGGAATGCATCGCCGGGTCATCCGCTACGCAGATGACCATACCGCCGTTCACGCCGGTGTAAGACAGGGTGAACAGCGGGTCAGCGGCCACATTGAGACCCACATGCTTCATGGCGCAGGCGGAACGCGCCCCCGCCAAGCTGGCACCGAAGGCTACCTCAGCGGCCACCTTCTCATTGGGCGCCCATTCGCTGTGAATATCCTCGTATTTTGCTAAAAACTCGGTAATCTCCGTGGAGGGGGTGCCGGGGTAGCTGGACACCAGTCCCAGACCGCCGTCATACAGACCGGCGGCAACCGCCTGGTTACCGATCATCAGTTTTTTCATCCTTAACGCTCCTTACGATTTATTCTGAGAGTCTACCAGACCCTCGGCGCCGTACATCTTACGCAGCTTCGGCTTTTCGATCTTGCCGGTGGGGTTGCGGGGCACATCTGCAAAGATGATCTTGCGGGGACGCTTGTACCGGGGCAGATCTAGGCAGAACTGGTCGATCTCCTCCCGGGTACAGGTCATATCCGGCTTTATTTCAACGATAGCGGTGGCGATCTCCCCTAAGCGGGCGTCCGGCAGACCGATGACCGCCACGTCCTTGATCTTGGGATGGGCGGCGAGAAAGTTCTCGATCTGTACCGGGTAAAGATTTTCACCGCCGGTGATGATGACGTCCTTTTTACGATCCACCAGGTAGATAAAGCCGTCCTCATCCTGCATAGCCATGTCGCCGGTATACAGCCAGCCATCCTTGAGGGTAGCGGCGGTAGCCGCCTCGTCCCGGTAGTAGCAGGTCATCACACCGGGACCCTTGAGACACAATTCGCCCACAGCGCCCTGCTCCACCTCCACACCCTCGGGGGTGACGATCTTCACCTGCCAGCCATAGCCGGGGATGCCGATGGCGCCCACCTTGTGGACGTTCTCCACACCCAGGTGCACCGCACCAGGACCGATGGACTCGGACAGGCCGTAGTTGGTATCGTACTGCTGGTCGGGGAAATACTCCAGCCAGCGGCGGATAAGGCTCTGGGGCACCGGCTGAGCACCGATGTGCATCAGCCGCCACTGAGACAGCTCATAGTCCTCCAGTCGTACCTCTCCCCGGTCAAGAGCATTTAGGATATCCTGCGCCCACGGCACCAGCAGCCACACGATGGTGCACTTTTCCTCACTGGCCACCTTGAGGATGTTGGCCGCTTGGGTGCCCTTGAGGATCACCGCCTTGGAGCCGGCCAGCAGACTGCCAAACCAGTGCATCTTGGCACCGGTGTGGTACAGAGGCGGGATGCAGAGGAAGCAATCCTCCCGGCCCTGTCCATGGTGGGCCTGCTCCACCCGGCAGGAGTGGATAAGACTCTCGTGGTTATGTAGGATGGCCTTGGGGAAGCCGGTGGTACCGGAGGAAAAATAAATGGCCGCATCATCCGTTTCCTCCAGGGTGCAGGCGGGGAAGGTGCCGGAGCACTCGGAGATCAGGTCATTGAAATCATCCGCAAAGGCGGGGCAACCCACTCCCAGGTAGATGAGGGTACAGTTTTGGCTGACCTTATCCGCCACCGCCTCCACACGACCGATAAACTCGGTGCCGAAGATCAGCACATCCGCCTCGGCCAGCTGCAGGCAGTAGTCGATCTCATCGGAGGAATACCGGAAATTGAGCGGCACGGCCAGGGCCCCGGTCTTAAGAATACCGAAATAAATAGGCAACCAGTCGATGCAGTTCATCAAAAGGATAGCCACCTTCTTACCCTTGCCGATGCCGTGCTGACGCAGCATGTTGGCCAGGCGATTGGCCTTCTCATCAAACACCGCCCAGGTGATCTCCCGGCGGTAGTGGCGCACCCGGGGGGTGGGCTCCACCAGCTCATATTCGTGCCAGGTGCGGCGGGTCTCCGGCTGTTCCGGGTTGATCTCCACCAGCGCGGTCTCCTCCGCGTACTCTCGCGCATTGCGCTCCAGTAAGTGAACAATAGTCATAGGTTCCGTCCTCTTTGTTTTCGTTATAATGCGGGTTATCTAATAATTTACCACTTTAAAGCGAAATTGTCAACTGTCCAACAAATAAAAACAAGAAATTGCAAAATAGTCTTGACAAACTTGCTTTAAAGTGTTAAAGTGTACTCACGATTTGGCGCTTTAAATGCCTAAAACAAGAAAGGCGGTATCGGTATGATTACTCCTATCCCTCAGGCAGCCGCAATATCCACCAGTGCGATCATCTCCATTCCCATGCTCCTCTGCTTCTTTGCACTGATGATCGGGGTGGGCTTTGCCTGCCGTAAGCACGGCAAAACTGTGGACAGCTTTGTGCTGGGCGGTCGGGCAGTGGGCCCTTGGCTGACGGCCTTTGCCTTCGGCACCTCCTATTTCTCCGCGGTCATCTTTGTAGGCTACGCGGGACAGTTCGGCTGGAACTTCGGCCTGGCCTCCACCTGGATCGGTCTGGGCAACGCCTTCATCGGCTCCCTGCTGGCGTGGGTGGTGCTGGGACGGCGCACCCGCGTCATGACCCAGCACCTGGGCTCCAAGACCATGCCGGACTTCTTTGAAAAACGGTACGACTCCAAGGCGCTCAAGGTGGTCGCCTCCTTCATCGTCTTTATATTCCTTATTCCCTACACGGCCTCCCTGTACAACGGTCTGTCCTCTCTGTTCAACAACGTGTTTGAGATCGACTACTGGGTGATCGTGATGGTGATGGCCGTCCTCACCGGCGTGTACGTTATCTTCGGCGGCTACATGGCCACCGCCATCAACGATTTTATTCAAGGCATCATCATGTTGGCGGGCATCATCGCTGTGATCGCGGCAGTGCTCACCCAAAACGGCGGCTTCAACGCCGCGGTGGAGGCTCTGGGCGTCAAGGCCGGCGCCGAGCACATTGCCCTGTTCGGCCCCAACCCCCTGTTCCTGTTTTTTGTGGTCATGCTGACCTCTCTCGGCACCTGGGGTCTGCCCCAGATGGTGGGGAAATTCTACTCCATCAAGGACGAGGGCTCCATCAAAAAGGGCACCCTCATCTCCACCCTGTTCGCCATCGTTGTGGCGGGCGGCTGCTACTTCCTGGGCGGCTTCGGCAGGTTGTATGAGGACGAGATGATCGCCGGCGGCTTCATCCCCGATGGCAAGGTGATGTTCGACAAGGTCGTCCCCACCATGCTGGGGGATCTGGCTCCGGTGATCGTGGCACTCATTGTGGTGCTGGTGCTGGCGGCCTCTATGTCCACCCTGTCCTCCCTGGTGCTCACCTCCTCCTCCACCCTGACTCTGGACGTGGTACAGCCCCGGCTTGCCCGCAAAAAGCCGGTCAGCGATAAAAAGAGCGTGTTCATCATGCGGGCGTTCATCGTGTTCTTTATCGCCCTGTCTGCGGTCATCGCCATTCTTAAGGACAGCATTTGGAGCAACAACGTATTCATCGCCCAGATGATGGGCGTGTCCTGGGGTGCCCTGGCCGGCGCCTTCCTGGCACCCTTCCTGTATGGCCTGTACTGGAAGGGTACCACCAAAGCGGCGGTGGTGGCCTCCTTCCTCTTCGGCACCGGGCTGGAGATCATCCAGTTATGCATCAGCGTAGGCTGGATCAGCGTCAAGGGCGTGCCGGTGCTGGAGTTTGTGTTCACCAACTCCCTGTACTCCGGCGTATTCGCCATGGTGGGCGGTCTGATCCTGGTACCCATCGTCAGCCTGTTCACCCGCCAGACCCTGCCGCAAAACGTGGATGAGAAGTTCAGCGGCTACGAGGCAACGGTAGTCACCAACGCCAAGGACTCTCTGGGCTAAGCGGTACATAAGAAAACGAAGTAGGGATTAGTAGAAAGCCTCTCCGTTAGCCTATCGGCTGACAGCCCCCCAAGAGAAGCCTTTCGCCTCCCGTCAAGAAGCAAGGCACTGTGTGCAACACACAGTGCCTTGCTTTCAGATTTATTCCGGATTAATTTTAGATTTATCAAAGGGTGCTCATTTTGAAATGAGGGACGGATTCTCCCTTGCGTATTTCTACACATTTGTTTCTTCCGTTGGCAATATGATGATATCTGTTCAATTCCTTATCAGTAATATTTGCGTTAAGTATTTCCTCGTTTGCTGTCTCGGCGGTTTTCAATAAATACGACTTGAATGTTTTTAATATCTCACTTGTTGATATCCAATCTTTATCCCTGTTAGCGGCATAATAATCCATTTCGCATTTGTAGCCTTTTTCCCTAATTTCATTTTCGATGCGAATATCTTGGTCATATGAAACCTCAAAAACAGCTCTACACGCAGATAAGTACCCTGCAATCAAACCAAGTTTTCGTGTGATGCCCTCTACAAACTTCACTTGTTGTTGGTACTCACCTTGAATCATAAATACTCTTGATACAATTACACTAGAAATAACACCTCCAATTATGCCTAAAAGTATTGCCCACAAAAAATCAAACATAGATAATTACCTCATTTCAACCTTTCGCACAGTGGCAGGAGTTCTTCCAGTTTGGCAACAATGCGCTTCTGTTCAGCAAGCGGCGGGAGAGGCAAGATCATTTTAGACAATGTCTTACCATTACAGTTTGGTTGCGCAGTTGCAATTGTTCCGTTTCTCAATTGATCCCAATACAGCTGGCTCTCCATAAAATACTTCATGTATTCGGGACACAAAAGTGAACTATACTGTGTCCGAATAAGGTATCCTGCATATATTGCTTCTTCCGGAACTTCTTTCACCAAATAAGACTTGCCGACCGTACCACCTGTTCTTGCAAAAAGAATATCGTTTGCACCAAGCAGGTATGTGGGGATGTCATCTTCTTTGATATCACAATACGGAACTGTATCCCATAACACATTTCCATCTTGAATATCACTGATTCGCACCATTTTGATACGACCCTTTTCTTGAGCTGGTGCATTATATCCGTACTGGATAGATTGCGACAAATCTCCCCACCGCACCCAACGCCAATTCTCTGGAATATCAAACGGAAGCTCATCTTCTGTGATCTCAGGCAAAGGCTTTTCTTTTTTGATGGTGCCGGCTTTGATGAGAACTTGTTTTTCTACTTGAATCTGTTCGAATAGTTCTTCACCAGTGCCTTCTTCTGGGAACTGTGGAACTAGTTTTCCCTGAATGGCCATTTGAAGAATGGATTTCTGCATATCCGCAGGGAAACGCTTGTTGAATTCCTCCAGTCTGCTCCACGCCTGCTCATAGCAGTCGATCAGGGGAAGCAGTTCTTCGATCTTTGCCACAATGCGTTTCTGCTCAGCTAATGGAGGAAGTGGAAGCAATAGCTCTTGGATTCTTTTAATAGCCAGTTTAGGTTGTCCAACCTTGGTGGTCGCATCTATGATTTGTTGCTGAATTAGCGAAGATTCCAAACAATTTATCAACCAATCTTGATCTAGTAGTTGAAAGACGAGCCTATCTGCGTTTTCCGTAAGATTAGCGCCATCAATTTCGGGAGGAATTTTACCTACTCTACCAATTGTTCCTGCAACTGTAATGTACACATCCTCTTTATTTATTACGTAACGGGCAATAGATGGGTATATATCAGTCGGAACATACAAAAGATTTTCTGTCAGCACGCTTCCATTTTTCATATCAGAAACACGAATGTATTTATATCCAGTATTATCTTTAGTCAGCGTTCTACCAGCAGGAATTCTTTTTCCTCCTAAAACAGAAACTACGTCACCAAGTTTAATCCACTTCCAGTTTTCAGGAATATCAAACGGGATTTCATCCTCTGCAATTTTAGGTAAAGGCTTTTCTTTTTTTATAGTTCCTGCTTTGATTAGATGCTGTTTTTTTGCTTGAATTCGCTGATATAGTTCTTCGCCGGTCCCTTCTTCGGGGCGCTGCTCTGCCAATTTGCCCTGAACAGCCAACTGCAGAATACTTGCTTTCAATTCCTGTGGTGTCATTCCTGACCACCTCCGAGAATAACGGTGATATCAGTCAATACCCGGTCAATTTCAGCATTTAGAGATGCTCGTTCCTCCTGATAACGATGTATCAAATACATAGGATCAAGGATTTCTTCCTCGACATGGGGATAACCGCACTGGTCAAGGTTGTAACCCATTTCTTCTGTCAACTGCTGCACAGTGAATTTCTTCGCTTTATCAAAACCATCAATAGCAATCTCTCTACGGTTGTTCCACCATTCTACAGCAGATGCAAAATGCTCCAGCTTCATAGGCTTGGTCTTGGAGAAATGTTTATAGCCTTCCGGCATATCCATGCGATAAAACCAAGTTTCTTCTGTGGGTTTGGTACGATCAAAGAACAGAATGTTGGTAGTAATCGATGTGTAGGGTGCAAAAACACTACCCGGCATACGGATGATGGTATGCAGGTTGAATTCGGACAGCAGTTTCTTCTTAATATTCACTTTTGCGTTGTCGGTACCGAACAGGAAACCGTCGGGCAAAATGACCGCCACACGGCCGTTCTGCTTCAGGCGGTACATAATGACCGACATAAAGAGATCGGCAGTTTCAGAACTTGCAAGATCATTCGGGAAATGATTCTTTACTTCTGCTTTTTCACTACCGCCGTAAGGAGGATTCATCAGTATAACATCAAACTGATCACTTTCGGTGTAGTCCAAAACATCTTTTAAGAGAGAGTTATCGTGATATACACGAGGAATATCCAAACCGTGCAATAACAAGTTGGTAATACAAAGCATATACGGAAATTGCTTTTTCTCAATACCGTAAATAGAGTTTCCATATTTCTCTGCATCGGCTGTACTGCGCACTTGCTTTTGCAATTCTTTGAGCCAGCTTGTGATAAAACCGCCGGTACCACAAGCGAAATCCGCCATTGTTTCACCGATTTTCGGCTGAATCATCCGTGCCATAAAATCAGTAACAGCACGAGGGGTGTAAAATTCGCCCGCACTACCTGCACTTTGAAGTTCCTTCAAGATGGACTCGTAAATGTCACCAAATGCATGGCTTTCTTCATAGTCAGAGAGATCAAGTTCATCAATGACATTGATTACCTGACGAAGAAGAACACCGTCTTTCATATACTGGTTTGCATCTGCAAAGGTTGTCTGTACAATGGCTTTTTTAATAGGTGTTGAGGCATCAACTTTTATGCCATTGATCAACACTTTTCCATTAGAGTCTTTGATGTCATTACCTTTAAGCACCGGGAAAAGAGTGTTATTTACAAAACCAAGCAATCTATCACCGGTCATTGCCGAACCGGATTTGTCATCAACTGCCCAATTTGCCCAACGGCACTCCTCGGGTATGATTGATGTATATCCATCTTCATTAAACTCCCAATCCTGCTCTTTTGCATCATATACTTTCAAAAAGAGCATCCATGCAATCTGCTCAATACGCTGGGCATCACCATTGATACCAGCGTCATTGCGCATAATGTCACGAATTCTTTTTACAAATCCCGATAGATTGCTCATAATAATTAACCTGCGCTTTCTTATGTTTCTGAAAAGTCAAGAGGTACATCAATCCCTAATACCTCTTTAATCTTGTGGTTCTGCTCTATGAGTAGCTCTTTAATCATTTCCCGTGTCGGATATATTTTAAGAGGCTCGTCCGTGTCTGCGGTGCAATCAAATGCGACATATGGAGGCATATGCTTATCAGCATAAAGGAATGGATCATTGTCATCGTTTTGCTGCTCACCGCTAGAATGAGAAAGATATTCAAAGTGATAGTCTTCTGCTCTAATCAAAGTAATTCCGTGAGCTTTACCATATTCAACAGCGCCGCTTTGAAAGTCGCTTGTTGAAATTAGGATGCCTTTTTGAGCACCGATGCTCTCAAGTTTGCGATGCAGAATAGCCACTTTATCTCTGTTTACTCTGTTTTTGTATTTCTTACATTCACACAAAACTTTGAATCGGGAGCCCATAGCAGTAAACTCAGCATAAACATCTATCTGATATTTACCATCAGAAGCTTTAATTCTTGTGTTGTGAGTTATCTTGAAATCCTGCAATCCTTCCTTTTGGGCATATCCATTCAAAAAGTTATAACAATACTTTTCAAATTCTGTCGGTGTTAAATCACAAATGCGCTTATGTCCCATAAAATCACCTGATTTTAACTTGCTTTATATAATTCTTCTTCCAATTCTCTTATGGCTTGGAGATAGCCAGCCTTGCCACCAAAATAGGTTGCAATTTTTGAAGGCTTACCGAATTTCTTGAAAGGATCAAGCTGAAGAATTTCGGTCTTTTCAATCTCGTAGATGCCGGTATTCATATATTTATCGAGAAGGGCTTCCAGCACCTCTCTTGCAACACCACTGTATTTGCTGAGGAAATCACGCTTTTTGACATTGTTCGCTCTCTCACGACGAGTGAGTGGCTTTTGATCAAAAGCCACGTGGCAAATAAAGTCAAAGTCATCGACATCGGTCATTTCTTGATCTGCTTTCATTTGCTCAAGGTCGATGCCTTGTTCTTTCAGCAGTTCTCGAATGGCTTCTTTCTTTTCTTCGGATGTCCATCTAAGGATGAAGTTATCAAGGGAAGCGTATTTGCCAAGGATATTCGACTTTGTATAGTCTACGATACTTTCCTGACGGAGAAGTTTACCATCTACATCGTAAACTTCAACTCGTTTTCCGATAATATGAACATCGCAGCCGTTTTCATCTACGATATATTTATCCACTGTTGGAGGTGTAACGGGATTATCACCGTTTCCAGGGTTTGGTGTTTTTGGTGTTGGTTTATGTTCCGGATCATAACCGTCCACCATCTCAATTGGACCATCCCAATCGGGATCAGAGAACAGTCTTGTAACATTACGGAAGTCCATAACCACAAAGTGATTTTTGCCTTCCTTTTCACGCAAACGTGTACCACGGCCGATAATCTGCTTAAACTCGGTCATAGAACTGATCATTTCATCAAGAACAATCAGTTTTGTCATTTTGCAATCTGCACCGGTGGAGAGCAGTTTTGAAGTAGTGGCAATAACCGGATATGGTGCAGAAACAGAAATAAAGTAATCAAGTTTGCTTTTACCGTAAGTATCCGATCCTGTAATACGCACAACGTAATCGGGATTTTCTTTGACCATATCAGCATTAAGATTGTTTAATGCAATACGCATACGCTCAGCGTGATCTTCTGTAGCGCAGAACACAATCGTTTTCTGCATTCTATCGGTACTCTTTAAGTATTCGGTTATTTCTTTGGCAACCTCATATGTGCGGTCTTCAAGTATAATGTTGTAGTCAAAGTCACTGTTGGTATAAATGCGGTCTTCAATTTCGTTGCCGAACTTATCAAGCTGACCTTTGCAAGGACGCCAGCCATCTGAAATATCTGTTTTGATGTTAATAACTTTAAATGGCGCAAGAAAACCGTCTTCGATTCCTTCACGCAAACTATAGGTATATACAGGATCACCAAAATAATCGATGTTGGAAATATATTTGGTTTCCTTCGGTGTTGCAGTCATACCGATTTGAGTGGCAGAAGAAAAATAGTCAAGAATTTTTCTCCAGTTGCTGTCTTTCTTTGCAGAACCTCTATGGCACTCGTCAACGATAATAAGATCAAAGAAGTCCTTATTAAAGAGTTTTGCAAATCGAGCAACCGCCTCTTCTCCGCTTCCTTCATCTTCATTTTCTTCATTACCTGCAAGCTGCTGATAAAGGGAAAAATAAACTTCGTGAGAAGTGATGGTAACGGGATCGTCTTTTGCAAAATTGATTTTATGTATAGTTTTTTCAAGAGGTGCAAAGTCTTGTTGAATAGACTGATCCACAAGAATATTGCGGTCAGCTAAATATAACACCTTTCTCTTCAATCCGCTTTTCAATAAGCGATAAACAATTTGGAAAGCTGTATAGGTTTTGCCGGTGCCTGTTGCCATTACCAGCAACAAACGTTTTTCTCCCCTTGCAATTGCCTCAACGGTTTTATTTATTGCGTTACGCTGATAATATCTTGGATCATACGTATTTTGGCTAGAGTAATACGGCTGTCCGATTATTTTCTTTTCATCTGCAGAGATTCCTTCGCCACCGTTTGATTCGCTTTCCCAACGTGCAGTAAGTTCCTCAACCGTTGGAAACTCGTCCATAGATAAGGTGCGCTCCAAGCCGGTCAAAAGATCGTGTTCTTGAAAACCGTCACCATTAGAACTATACGCAAAAGGAATGTCCTGCATCTTGGCATAGGTGATTGCTTGTTGAAGGCCATAAGAAACAGAATGATTATTATCCTTGGCTTCAACAATTGCAATAGGTTTATTATTTGTCAAGTACAATACATAGTCTGCCTTCTTGGGTTTTTCGCGAGTTACAATATTACCTTTAAGATTGATTCTACCATCAGTAATCTTAGTTTCCATTGTAATACGATCGAGTCCCCATTTTGCTTGGATTGCAGGGGTTATATATTGTAACTTTATGTCTTCTTCAGTCATCTGTTTTTTATTTAAGATCACCGTTAGACCTCCTTCGTTATCACATCTTAAGCATCTACGAAATTCACATTAATAGTTAAAGCGTTTCAATCTAAAGATTACAGCAAAGTTTTCACATATCCATAGCATCCTCATCGAGCAGGAATTGTTCGATGCCGATGTAGAGGATGCCGTCATCGTCGTGCCATGGGATGATGTTATCTTTAACTACTACAATCTTCTTAAAGGAATCGCCAACGCGCTTTAATGAACGGATCTCTTGCTCGCGCTTTTCTTCATCAGCTACGGTCAGTGCCGACTGGATATAATACTTTTTGCTGCCCTTATTCGCAACAAAGTCGATTTCAAGTTGGGTGCGTTTGCTCTTCTTTTCTGAGTCTTTATAGCAATACTCAACCACGCCGACATCCACGCTGAAATCACGGCCGCAAAGCTCGTTATAAATAATGTTTTCCATAATGTGATTTTCTTCTTGCTGACGGAAATTAAGTCTTGCATTGCGAAGTCCCACATCACTGAAATAGTATTTAAGCGGCGAGCCAATATACTTTCTTCCCTTAACATCGTAGCGCTCGGCTTTGTAAAGCAGGAACGCATCAATGAAATAGTCAAGATATCTGTTAACGGTAGGCGCACCGATATTCATCTGCTTTGCACTCTTAAAGGTGTTGGTGATCTTGTTCGCATTAGTAAGTGAGCCAACCGAAGACGAAACTATGTTAAGAATATCGTCAAGCACCGTTTTTTCGTACACAAGCTTGTTTCTATCCATAATGTCGCTAATATAAATCGCATCAAAAAGCGATTGCAGGTATTTCGCTTTTTCTTCATGACTCTTTTTAGTCATTACGAGGGGAAGACCACCATAGGTGTAATACTCCTGCCAAGCATTGCGCTTTTCTCCCTCGAAAGCATTATAAAACTCCGCAAAGGAGAGCGGATTTAATCTGATTTCATCACCACGGCCACGGAACTCGGTGAGGATATCCGAAGAGAGCATTTTTGAGTTACTGCCGGTAACATACACGTCAATATTGTCGTGCTTCATAAGACCAAGCACAACATCCACAAAACCGATCTTATCCTCAACACCCTCGATATACGGATTCTGAATGGTAACAACCTTTTGAATCTCGTCAAGGAAAACGTAATAAGTTTTGCTCTCATCGGCAGTCAAGCTGCGGATATGTTTGCCAAGCTCAAGGGGATTACGGTATTGAATATTCTCGTCATCATCAAGAGCAAGACAAATAATACACTCATCATCTACTCCGATTGACTTCAAATAATCCTTATATATATTGAACAGCAAATAAGATTTACCGCATCTTCTGATACCGGTAATAACCTTAACCAAGCCATTCTCCTTTTTGCTGATTAATTTTTCGAGATACTTTTTTCTTTCAATCATAGCGCATACCTCATCGAAC
>JAZSOW010000075.1:0-12849 GCA_045537135.1 Acutalibacteraceae bacterium | reverse complement strand
CTAACACAACAAAAAAAAAAAAACAAACCGCGGGGCTGTTTTCTTTGGACCACCCCGGGGACTTTTTGCGTGCCGAAAAAATTTTTCTCTTATATATAAAAAAGTAGTGAAAACCTATTGCTTTTTTCGGAAAAACCCTTTATAATGTACATATGTGGTGAAAAGTGCATCGAAGTGGTGCTAAGTGGTGATTTTCCACCTTTTCCACAGAGTTTTCCACAGTGCCGTGGGAGAAAGGGGTGACAGGGATGCTGTACGGTCGTTTTGAACATACTATGGATGCTAAGGGGCGCGTGTTCGTCCCTGTCAAGCTGCGCGAGAAGCTGGGGGAGACGTTTATCGCCGCCGCCGTGCTGGATCGCTGTGTCAGCCTGTACTCCATGGAAGAGTGGGAAAGCCTGCTACAAAAGATATCGGAGGGCCCCATGGCGCAGACTCGTAAGCTATTGCGCAAGGTCACCGAGTCGGCAGAGGACGTGACGCCCGATGCCCAGGGGCGTATCCTGCTCAACAAGAATCTGATCGCCCACGCGGGGCTGCAAAAGCCCGCGCTCATCATTGGCGCCGGACGCCGGGCAGAGATCTGGGATCCGGCTGTCTATGAGGCGGAAATGGCCGATATGACCGACGAGAAGCTGGAAGAGGAATTTATTAAGTACGGCTTCTGATGGAATGAAACATAAAGGAGTGGCGCGGCTATGGCACATCAGCCCACCGGCTACCATCGCCCGGTGCTGTTGGAGCAGACCATTGATGCGCTGCACATCAAGCCGGACGGCATCTATTTGGACGGCACCGCCGGCGGGGGAGGACACTCCCACGCCATTGCCTCCCAGCTGACCACCGGTCGGCTGATTGCATTGGATCAGGATCCGGACGCCATTGCCGAAGCCGGTAAACGGCTGGCGGGGCTCCCCGCCACCCTGGTGCAAACCAACTTCGTCCACATGGGCGAGGTGTTGGACAAGCTGGGTATCCCGGCAGTGGATGGCATCCTCCTGGACATTGGCGTGTCCTCCCATCAGCTGGACGCCGCCCAGCGAGGGTTTTCCTATCATCAGGATGCGCCGCTGGATATGCGTATGAGCCAGCAAGGGGAATCCGCCGCCGATCTGATCGCCCACCTGTCTGAGCGGGAGCTGGCAGAGATCTTCTTCCGCTTCGGGGAGGAAAAATTCTCTCGTCCCATTGCCCGGGCTATCGTCCGACAGCGGGACAAGCTCCCCATCACCACCACCCTGCAGTTGGCAGAGCTGATCAGTGAGAGCGTACCCGCCGCCGCTCGCCGGGATGGGCATCCCGCCCGCCGCGTGTTTCAAGCGCTGCGTATTGCTGTCAACAAGGAGTTGGATTGCCTGTCGGCGGCATTAGACACCGCCTTTGACCGATTGACACCCGGCGGCCGCTTAGCGGTCATCACCTTCCACTCGTTGGAGGATGCCATCGTTAAAAATCGATTTTCCGTATGGCGGCAGGGCTGTACCTGCCCTCGGGAATTTCCGGTCTGCCTGTGCGGCAGAACACCGGCGGCACAGCCGGTGCTGCGCAAGCCTGCTACGGCAACCGAACAAGAACTGACCGAAAACCCCCGTAGCCGCAGCGCTAAGCTGCGCTGTGTGGAAAAGCTACATGACCGTTACGTAGAGTAAATACTAACATAACTGAAAGGAGGTAAACGACCATGGCCAACATGAATGAAGCCTATGACCTGGAGCTATTTCAGACTCGTCAGCCCCGCCTGGTGGCACTCAAGGACAGCCCCAAGGTAGCTAAGGAGAAGAGAAAACGTGCCCTACGGCAGTCTCTGCTGAACATGGTCGCCTATCTTCTTGTTGCCGCTGTGGCTGTGGCGATGCTTGGCTATTTCATCACCTGCAACGTGCGGCTTACCGAGCTCAACAGTGCCATCGCCGATGCGCAGACGGAGCTTGGCACCCTGCAGAGCGAAAAGGTACGTCTGCAATCCGAGCTTGCCGGCAAGACCTCTGCCGGGCAGATGGAGCAATACGCATTGGAAAACGGCATGCTCCCGGCACAGAATAACCAAATCTACTACATCCACGCTCAAAGCGAGGATCTGGTAGAGGTGGCCGAGGAGGAGAAGAGCTGGTTGGAGCAGCTATGGTCATACCTGTTTGGCTGACCCTGTCTGATCGGAGAAATGGCGCAAAGCGGCGGCATATCTTGCTGTCGCCCGCAATACCTATAAGTAGAGCATTGGCATGCCGAGAGTTGAGATGGGGACGATCTTAACTCTCGTTTTGCGTTTTATTTCGGGGTCGAAAAATCCCGAAAATTACCAAGTTTCAGGAAAGGATGATCGGCTTGGCAAAGGAATCCACACCAAAGGTGACCACTCGTATGCCTACCAAGCAGATGCGTGTGCGCGCACTGCTTGCCGTGCTATTGGTGGTGGTGGGCTTTTTTGGTGCCAACATCATCAATCTCATACGCTTGCAGATCGTGGAGGCGGAGGACTGGCAGAAACGCGCCGTATCACAACAGCTCAGCGATACCGTGGTAACTGCCAAGCGCGGTGCCATCTACGATGCTAATATGAAGCCGTTGGCAGAGTCAGCAGACGTGTGGAAGATCATCATGTCTCCCAAAGATATTGCCGACATCGACTGGAAAAAACTCACCGGCGTAGACACCTCCAAGGAGCTGACCGATGAACAGGCGTTGGAAACGGTGCGGCAGTTTATCGCCAAGGGCTTGGCGGAGCTGTTCGAGCTGGACTACGACAAGCTGTATCAGCAGACCGGTAAGACGAACTCTCAGTACGAGGTCATTAAGTCCAAGGTGGAGTATAACGCAAAAACCGCGTTCTCCGAGTGGGTGACGGCCAACAGCCTGTCGCAGGCGTTCTACATCATCACCGACTACAAACGCTACTACCCTCAGGGCTCCTTGGCCAGCACGGTGTTGGGCTTTACCGGCACCGATAACAGCGGCCTGGAAGGCTTGGAGTGTGAGTATGAATCCGTTTTGGCAGGCGTGGCAGGACGCATTGTTACCGCTCGCAACGGTGTGGGCGATGAGATGCCCACTACCATGGAATATACCAAGGTGGTGGATGCGGAGGATGGCGGCAGTCTGGTGCTGACTCTCGACTCCACCATCCAGATGTATACGGAAAAGTATCTGGAGGAAGCTGTCCGGGAAACCGGCTGCACCAACCGCGGCGTGGCTATCGTGATGGATGTGAACACCGGTGGCATTTTGGCCATGGCCACCAAGGGAGACTACGATCCCAATGATCCCTTTACCATAGCGGATCCCACCACCCAAACGATGCTGGCAGAGCTGGCAGGGGACGAACAGGCCGTCGCTATCGGCCAGGCGCGTCAGCTGCAGTGGAGAAACAAGGCAATGACGGACACCTATGAGCCCGGCTCGGTGTTCAAGGTATTTACCACCGCCATGGCATTGGAGGAAAACCTGGCAACAGAGAACACCTGCTTTACCTGTAACAATGGTATGTCGGTGGGGGGCTGGTTTATCAAGTGCCATATTCACCCTCGCGGCCACGGTACGCTGGATCTGCCGGGTGCTATCTCCGCCTCCTGCAACCCCTATTTCATGCAACTGGGCCAGAAGGTGGGAGCGAATACCTACTTTAAGTATTTCACCGGCTTCGGCTTTACCGAAAAGACCGGCATCGATATGAGCGGCGAGGCGTCCAACGCCGGACTGTATCACTCGACCTCCAAGCTGGAGCAGGAAGCGGCTTCTCTGGCTACCGCCTCCTTTGGACAGACCTTTAAGGTCACGCCCATTCAGATGATCACCGCCATGTCGGCTATCGCTAACGGTGGTAAGCTGCTCACCCCCTACGTGGTCAGCCAGGTGCTGGATAGCGACGGCAATGTGGTATCCACCACGCAGCCTACCGTCAAGCGTCAGATCATCTCGGAGGAGACCTCCCAGCGCATCTGCAAGATCCTGGGAGATATCGTCAATGGCGGCGGCTCCAAAAACGCCTACGTAGCCGGTTACCGGGTAGCCGGTAAGACCGGCACCTCCGAAAAGCGAGACATCACCGACCGTCATGAGGTGGTTGCCTCCTTTGCCGGGTTTGCGCCGGCGGATGATCCCAAGGTGGCGGTGCTGGTGCTGCTGGATGAGCCGCAGAGTGAGGTGCGCTACGGTGGCACCATCTCTGCTCCGGTGGCGCAGAAGATCTTTGATGCTATTCTTCCCTATTTGGGTATTGAGCCGGAGTACACCGAGGAGGAGCTGACAAAGCTCAGCCGCACCACCCCTGCTGTGACGGCACAGACCGTTCAAGCAGCGCAGGGTAAGATCGCCAATGTGGGTCTTAAGGCGCAGGTGGTCGGCAACGGCGAAACGGTGATACGGCAGGTGCCTCAAGCCGGGCAGGCCATCCCCGCCAACGGCACGGTGTTGCTGTATACCGAGGAGGATGGGGACGCGCCGGTAACGGTGCCAAACTTTGTGGGACGTTCCGTCACATCGGTCAATACCACGGCCTCCAGCCTTGGCCTTAATGTGCAGATGGAAGGCCTGGTGGTAGGCAGTGACAGCGCGGCTTTAGCCGCATATCAGAGCGTGGAGGAAGGCTCACAGGTGTCTAAGGGTACCGTCATTACCGTCACCTTCCGCTACAACGATACGCAGGACGGCTGAGTTCCCAGTCAAAGGAGAAAGGACATTCTATATGAAACTGTATGATCTGCTTGAAAATACCGGCATGAAGGCGGAAGCCATTGACGAGGATCGGGAGATCACGGCGATCACCTGTGACTCCCGCCGCATCGAGCCGGGTTGCTTGTTTGTCTGCATTGTGGGTACGGTAGTGGACGGTCATCGGTTTGCCGCCGCTGCGGAGGAGGCGGGCGCCGCGGCTATTGTGGTACAGCGTGAAATGGGCCTACGCACCCAACTGATCACCGATAATACACGCCGAGCTTGGGCGCAGATCTGTGCCAACTGGTTTGGCAACCCCGCCCGCCGTCTGCACCTGATTGGTGTGACCGGCACCAATGGCAAGACCACTACCACCAGCCTTATCAAGTCCATGCTGGAGTATGATGGGCATAAGGTGGGGCTGGTGGGCACCATCCAGAACATGATCGGATCCCGGGCACTGCCGGCGGAGCGCACCACCCCCGACCCTTACGATCTGCAGAGTCTGTTGGCGTTGATGGTGATGGAGGGCTGTGACTATTGCGTTATGGAGGTGTCCTCTCACGCGCTGGATCAGCAACGAGTGGAAGGGTGCTCCTGTGATATTGGCATCTTCACCAACTTGACCCAGGATCACCTGGATTACCACAAGACCATGGAAAACTATTTGGCGGCTAAAAAGCGCCTGTTTTCCATGTGCCGCACCGGTATTGTCAATATGGACGATACCGCCGCTGAGGAAATGATGAGGGATGTTCCTTGTGAACTCGCCAGCTTCTCGGTGGACAATGACCGAGCCGACTATGTGGCGCGTAACGTGCGCCACCGGGCAGACGGTGTGGACTTTGAGCTGGTGGGCGTTGGACAGATCGGACGGGTGCGTATGCGCATCCCCGGTAAATTTTCCGTGTATAACGGCCTGGCCGCGGCTACCGCCTGTCTGAAAGCCGGAATGTCCTTTGATCAGGTGGTGGAAGCGCTTTCTGCCGCCGAGGGGGTCAAGGGACGTGCCGAGGTGGTCCCCACCGGACGAGAATTCACCGTGGTGATCGACTATGCCCACACGCCGGATGGGCTGGAGAATATCTGCCGCACCCTTAAGGAGTGCTGCAAGGGCCGTCTTTTGACCCTGTTCGGTTGTGGTGGCGATCGGGATAAAACCAAGCGCCCCATCATGGGTGCTATCGCGGCACAGCTATCGGATTATGTGGTGGTGACATCGGATAACCCTCGTACCGAACAGCCTGCCGCCATCATTGAGGACATTTTGGTGGGTTTGGCGG
The DNA here is from genome assembly GCA_045537135.1 of Acutalibacteraceae bacterium. Lineage (GTDB taxonomy): Bacteria > Bacillota > Clostridia > Oscillospirales > Acutalibacteraceae > UBA5905. Next base: position 6,916 of record JAZSOW010000075.1, on the reverse strand, counting down.
ATACGAAAACCCCCTACACGGTGGTGGAGAGCCGCATCGAGGCCATCCATTGGATTATTGCTCATGCACAGCCGGGAGACATCGTTCTGCTAGCCGGTAAGGGACATGAAACCTATCAGATCGTGGGGGAGGACATCCTGCATCTGGATGAGCGGGAGATCGTGGCAGAAGCGCTGACCGCTCTCGAATAAGTAAAACCCGGGAGGATAAACCTATGATTTACGCCAATACCATTACCATGAGTGCTGTGGGCTTGCTTTCCTTCGGACTATCTGCGGGACTTGGTAAGCTGTGTATTCCATGGTTGCATAAGCTGAAATTCGGGCAGACTATCCGTGAGGAAGGCCCTCAGTGGCATCAGAAGAAGCAGGGCACCCCCACCATGGGCGGTATCATGTTTATTACCTCCTTTGTGCTCACTTTCGGCTTGGGTCTGCTGGCAGTATGGCTACTGGATATCGGGTACGTCTTTGCCGTGCCCTACCGCGTCGTGCGTCTGCTGGCGGGCGCGGTGTTGGCCATTGGCTGTGGTGCTATCGGCTTTTTGGATGACTACATTAAGGTGGTCAAAAAGCGCAATTTAGGTCTTACCTCCATGCAAAAGCTGCTGTTGCAGCTACTGCTTAGTGCCGCGTATGCCATCACCCTGTACAATTATGGGAAGGGTGCTTTTTCCATCCCCTTCTTCGGCCAGGTGGAATGGGGCATTTGGTTTATTCCCTTCTGTATGTTTGTGGTGGTGGCAATGACCAACGCCACCAACCTGACGGATGGCGTGGATGGCCTGTGCGGCAGCACCGCCTTTGTGGCGACCATCGCCCTGATGCTCATGAGCGCCAAGGTCAAAGACTATGGCAACAGCCTGTTTGCCGCCGCCCTTTTAGGCGGCCTGGGCGGCTTTCTCCTTTGGAACCTTCACCCTGCCAAGGTGTTTATGGGGGATACCGGCTCCCTGTTCATCGGCGGGGCCTTGACGGCGCTGGCCTTTGGTATCGATCAGCCCTTCCTGTTGGTGCCGGTGGGGATCCTGTATATTTTGGAGAATCTGTCGGTCATCCTGCAGGTGGGATACTTTAAGCTCACCCACGGCAAGCGTCTATTTAAGATGAGTCCTCTTCACCATCACTTCGAGCTGTGTGGCTGGAGCGAGGATCGCATTGTATTGACCTTTACGCTGATTACCCTGCTCGGCTGTGTGGCCGGCGTCCTGTTGATGCTATACGCGTAAAAGCTTATTGAAGACAGAGAAAGGAGCGATGACACGTGGCTGATCTATCCGCCACTGCCCCTCAAAATAAGCAGAAGCGTCTACACTTTTTCAATCTGACCGGCGGCTTTGATATGTACTTTTTCGTTCTGTTGATGATCGTCTTGGTCATTGGTCTGGCAACGCTGTATTCGGCCAGCCATGTGTACGCCTTCAATTACAACGACGGTGATAGCTACTTCTATATTCACAAGCAATTGCTGTGGGCAGGCATCGGCTTCGTTTTGATGCTGTTTGTTTCCTTGATGGATTACCACATTCTCCATCGCTTCGCCTGGATCGTGTGGGGATTAAGCCTTATCCTGCTCATCGTGGCGCTGGTCATGCCTTCCTCCACCGGTGTGCATCGCTGGGTGCGTTTTCCGGGCTTGGGACAGTTCCAGCCATCGGAGCTGGCAAAGTTTGCGCTTATACTGGTATTTGCTCACCTGATCTCTCTCAACCACAAGCGCATGAAGACCTTTACCAAGGGCTTCCTGCCGCTGTTTATCATCCTGGGTATTACTTGCGCGCTGGTTATTATCGAGCCCCACCTGTCTGGAACCTTGCTCATTGGCATGCTGGGCTTTGTGATGATGTATATCGGCGGTGTCAGCCTCAAATGGCTTCTTGGCGTATTAGGTGTGGGTGCCGGCGGATTGTTCTTTATGACGGCGGTGCTGGGGTACGAGGCGGATCGTATCGAGGTGTGGCTTAACCCTCTGGAGGTGTACGCTCGCGACCTGGCGGGTAAAGACCAGGCGTGGCAGACAGTGCAATCCCTGTACGCCATTGGCTCCGGCGGTCTGCTGGGGCAGGGGCCCGGCAATTCCCGGCAGAAGCATCTGTTCCTGCCGGAGCCGCAGAATGACTTCATTTTTTCGGTGTTTTGTGAGGAGATGGGCTTCATTGGTGCGGTAGTTGTGGTGGTGCTGTTTGCCTTGCTGGTATGGCGGGGCTTCAAGATCGCCGTCAACGCCCCCGATAAGTTTGGTTGTATGTTGGCATTGGGCCTGACTATCCAGATCGGTCTGCAGGTGGCGATCAACCTGGCTGTTGTGTCCAACCTACTGCCCAACACGGGCATCAGCTTGCCCTTCTTCAGCTACGGCGGTACCTCCATATTGATGCTGCTGCTGCAGATGGGTGTGGTGCTGTCCATATCCCGGCAATCTCGTATGGAAAAAGTATAGGGTAGAGCGACAAATCCGAACCCGCCTTAAAGCGGCATGTTTCGGGGCTTTCCGTCCCAATCGGTCTCGCAAGGCGACAGCCTTGCGAGACCGATTGAAACAGAAATCCCTCAAAACATTCTCGCTTTTAGGTCGTAGATTTTTTTACAGAGCGGATTTTTGCTCTATTAAGGCAAAAACGGAGCCAAATACGGGGTAGCATCTGCGGAGAATGTCGCGAAGCGACATTCTCGTGAGGGGGCAACGTGACCGACGGTCTGCACTATCTGCGAGCCCCCGTGTATTCGCGAGTATTTTAACGAGAATAGAGTGGAAATCCGCCTGTAAAAAACGGTGTTCGGATTTATCGCTCTACCCTAAGGGAGAGATTACTATGCGTGTACTGATGACCGGTGGCGGTACGGCGGGACACATCAATCCCGCTTTGGCCATTGCGGATAAAATCAAAAAGGAGCACCCCGACGCCGAGTTCTTGTTCGTGGGTGCTAAAGGGCGTATGGAGACACGCTTAGTCCCTGCCGCCGGCTATCCCATTAAGACGGAAACGGTGCGGGGCTTTCAGCGCAAGTTGACGTTAAAGAACGTTGGCCGCAACATCCTGGCGGCGGTTAATGTGATCACCTCCGGGGTGGAATCGGATAAGATTCTCCGGGAGTTCAAGCCGGATATCGCCATCGGTACCGGCGGCTACGTCTGCGGCCCGGTGCTTCGTAAGGCGCTCAAGCGGGGGATCCCGGTGGTGGTGCATGAGTCCAACGCCTTTCCCGGCGTTACAGTCAAAATGCTGGCGAAGGAAGGCGCTACCGTGCTGCTGTGCAGTGAGAAGGCGCGCCGTCATCTGCCCGCCGGTGCGGATGCCATTGTTACCGGTAACCCTTTGCGTCCGGATTTTCTCACCCTGGATAAAGCGCTTGCCCGGCAGGAGCTGGGCTTGGATGAGCGCCCGCTGGTGCTCTCCTTCGGCGGTAGCTTAGGCGCCCGCCGCATCAACGAGACCATGGCCGAGGTGCTGGCTCGCAGTCACAAGGACGGCAGCCTACAGCACATTCACGGCACCGGTAAGACCGGCTTTGAGACCATGAAGGCACAGCTGACTGCCATGGGCGTCCCTCTGCAGGGGGACGGCATCGCGGTGCGGGAATATATTGACGATATGCCCCGGTGCATGGCGGCGGCGGATCTGGTTATCTGCCGGTGCGGCGCTATGACCCTCAGTGAATTGCCTGCCGCCGGTAAGCCCTCTATTCTCATCCCCTCGCCCTATGTGGCGGAAAATCATCAATATCATAACGCCATGGTGCTGGTGGAGCAGGGAGCGGCGGTGTGTATTGAGGAAAAGGACCTGACCGCCGACAAGCTGTGGGAGACGATCACCGCGATTGCCGGGGATGCTGCCCGCCTGCAGCAGATGGCGGATAACGTGCGCCGTGCCGCGATCCTTGATGCGGATGAGCGTATTTATCAGGTTATCCTTGAAAAAATGAAACGCTAAAAACCGAACATCCCTCCTCTGCATAGTATAAGCCTATGGAGAGGAGGATGCCTATGGATAAGCTATACATACAGGGCGGTTGTCGGCTGGCCGGGGATGTAACCATCCACGGTGCCAAGAACAGCGCTCTGCCCTTGCTGGTGGCGACCCTACTGACCGGTGACATCAGTGAGCTACACAATTGCCCCGCCCTGTCGGATGTGGCGGCTACCGCATCCATCCTGCGGCACTTGGGTTGCCGCGTGGTGCAGGAGGGGGAAACGGTCATGGTGGATTCGTCTGCTATGGCTCGGTCGGACATTCCCGATCGGCTGATGCGGGAGATGCGTTCATCCATTCTGTTCTTGGGTGCGATCATCGCCCGCTGTGGCGAGGCGACGTTGACCTACCCCGGTGGCTGTGAGCTGGGGCCACGCCCCATTGACCTGCACCTTGCCGCTCTTCGGCGGTTGGGGGTGACCATTGAGGAGGATCACGGACACATCCGGTGCCGGGTGGATAAAGGGTTGCGAGGGGCGGATATCACCCTGTCCTTCCCCAGCGTGGGAGCCTCCGAAAACGTTCTGCTGGCGGCTTGCTTGGCACAGGGTACCACGGTATTGCGTAACGCTGCGCGGGAGCCGGAAATCCACGACTTGTGCGCCTATCTAAACGCCTGTGGTGCCCGCATTACGGAAAGGGCGGAGGGGGTCATACACATCGAAGGGGTCCCCCGACTTCATGGCAGTGCATATCGTGTCCTGCCGGATCGCATTGAGGCCGCTACCTATTTGGCCGCTACGGCGGCTACCGGTGGCGCGGTCACCCTGCGCCGGTGCTGTCCCTCCCATCTGTCCGCAGTGTTTCCTGTGCTGGAGGAGGCTGGCTGTCGGCTGGCCTGTAAGGACGATAGCGTCCGTATTATCGCTCCGGCTCGCCTGCGTCGGTTAGGCACCGTACGCACCATGCCGTACCCGGGCTTTCCCACGGACGGTGCTGCGCCTTTGCTGGCAGCGGCCTGTACCGCCGATGGTGCCAGTGTCTTTGTAGAGGGTATTTTTGAGAATCGCTATAAGTATGTGGATGAGCTGGCGCGTATGGGTGCTCGCATCCGTGTGGATGGTCGTGTGGCGGTCATCGACGGCGTTTCCTGTCTGCAAGGCGCTTCGGTGTCTTGTACCGACCTGCGTGGCGGGGCGGCACTGGTGGTGGCGGCCTTGGGGGCGGCGGGGGAGACAGCGATCTCCGGCCTGCAGCATCTTGACCGTGGCTATGCGCAATTACCTGCCTGCCTTGCCACCCTTGGAGCCCACGTGCATCGTGTGAAAGAATGAGTGTCTAAGGCGACGCGGCCTTAATCCTATTGTAAAGGATCGTGTATATATGAGGAAGCAACAACCCCATTCCCGCCAGCCGGCGCCGCTCCCCGATTCGGATGCCGCCAGAAAAGCTGCCCGCCGCAAGCGGCGTATTCGGCGGCGTATCATCCGCACCACCATTGTTCTGACGGTGTTTCTGATCCTGGTGGTGCTGATTGGCTTACTTGTACTGCGCATCACCGGTGCCTCCATCTCGATCCTGGCGGTAAAGGCCGTTACAGTGGAAGGGGAGACCCGCTATGCACAGGAGCAGATCATCAAGACCGGCGGCATTTATGTGGGGCAGAGCCTGCTGGTGGTTAACAAGGTGCAAGCGGCGGACAACATCTTAGCGCAGTTCCCCTATCTTGAGCATGTGGACGTGGGGAGCTCCTCCTACGGTACCATCCGCATTGCGGTGCGAGAGGCACGGGTGATGGGGGTGGTGGAGACAGCCGCCGGCTACATGGTGCTTGGCGCCAACAACCACGCCTTGGAGCTGATTACCGATGAAACGGCTTTGCCGGCAGGCGCGGTGCGTATTCGCGGTGCGGCGCTGCTGGAAGAGACGGTGGGGAAGAACCTGCTGGATGAGCGCGGGCTCAACGTGTGCACCACCCTGCTCACCGCGGCGGAGCAATATGGGCTTTCCGGAATTACTCTCATCGACATGACGGAAAAGACCAACATCCGCCTTATGTGGAAGGATCAGATCCAGGTGGTGCTGGGAAACGAGAGCAATCTGACTATGCAGATCAAGGCCTTTACCGGGATCCTACCCACCTTGCTCGGTAACAATGGTGATACTGCTACCGGACGGCTGGACATGAGCTCCTATGCTGACGATAATTCCTCCAACGACCGGGCAATATTTTCGCCTATGACGATAGAAGAACTGACTGCTCCACCCAAGGAGGATTCGGAAAGCGATGAGGTGGTCGCTGACCCGGCAGAGCCGACAACCGACGGCTCCACAGCCGGTGAAGGCACCGATACCACAGAAGCAGAGACAACGGCGGCGACGTCCTCTGCCGCGTAAAAGGTACATGATAGCCGGCGATGGCGCCCCTTAAACAGGGGGTACCATCGTCGGCCTTCTGTTTTTTCAAAAAATATGCGTGTTTTTTTGATTATTTCCGATTTTGCTGTTGAAATATTTTTCGCACCGTGATAAAATAACATAGAAGTATACTAAGTAAACGGAGCGGGCTCATAGCGGAGCACAACAGCTCGTAAAAATAGGAGGACGACAGTATGATGCAGATCGACGCGGCGGTCCCGAACACGAACGTAAACATTAAGGTCATCGGCGTGGGTGGCGGCGGCGGTAACGCCGTTAACCGTATGGTGCGTGCCCAGGTGCGTGGCGTGGAATTTTTAGCGGTCAACACCGATAGTGCGGTGCTGGATATATCCCAAGCGACCCACAAGATTCAGATCGGCGAAAAGCTGACCCGTGGTCACGGCGCCGGCGGCAACCCGGAGCGCGGTCAGCGTGCCGCTGAGGAGAGCCGCGACGAGATCGTGGCGGCTCTGCAGGGGGCGGATATGGTGTTTGTCACCGCCGGTATGGGCGGCGGCACCGGCACCGGCGCCGCTCCTGTGGTGGCGGAGATCGCCCGGGATATGGGTATCCTTACGGTGGGTA
>JAZSOW010000043.1:0-6737 GCA_045537135.1 Acutalibacteraceae bacterium | reverse complement strand
CCCAGCTCTGTACCCATATTGGTGATAGTGGCCCGCTCGGGAACAGACAGAGTCTTTACGCCCTCGCCGCCCCACTCGATGATAGCGCCCACGCCGCCCTTGACGGACAAGATCCGCAGCAGCTCCAGGCTCACATCCTTGGCGGTCACATAGGGATTGAGCTTTCCCGACAGCTCCACCTTGAACATTTTCGGCATGTTGATATAGTAAGCGCCGCCACCCATGGCAACCGCCACATCCAGACCGCCTGCGCCGAAGGCCAGCATACCGATGCCGCCGCCGGTGGGGGTGTGGCTGTCGGAGCCGATGAGGGTCTTGCCGGGCTTGCCAAACCGCTCCAGGTGCACCTGGTGGCAGATACCGTTGCCGGGGCGGGAGAAATAAATGCCGTGCTTCTTAGCCACCGACTGGATGTACCGGTGGTCGTCGGCGTTCTCAAAGCCGGACTGCAGAGTGTTGTGGTCGATGTAGGCCACACTGCGCTCGGTACGTACGCGGGGGATGCCCATGGTCTCAAACTCCAGATACGCCATGGTGCCGGTGGCATCCTGTGTCAGCGTCTGGTCGATACGCAAAGCGATCTCGGTGCCGGGGATCATCTCCCCACTGACCAGGTGCGCCTTGATGATCTTCTGTGCAATCGTCAATCCCATAAAACTCTATCCTTTCTATCCGATCATATTCTTGCGAGCGTTGGCAATATGCAGAGTGGCGGCCTTTTCGGCGGTGTCGCCGTCACCGGCGGCGATGGCCAGGTAGATGGCCCGATGCTCCTCCACCGATTGCAGAGCGCGCTCCTTGTTCTCCACCGAAGCCCGGCGGTATTTCTGCGCCTTGCGGTGCAGGGGTACCAGCGTGTTCTGCAGGGTGATACTATCGCAACCTGTATAGATGAGCTCATGGAAGGTGTGATCCTGCCATTGCACCCGCTCCGGATCGCTCTTGGATACGTAGAACTCCTGCAGCTCCACCGCTTCCTTGAGCTTCTGTGCCAGCTCGGGGGTCACGTTCTCCGCGGCACGGCGGGCGGCCATACCTTCGATACGCAAGCGAATGTCCAGGATGTCTGCGATATCCGCTTTGGTGATGCCCTGCACCATCATGCCCTTACCGGTATCCTTCAGGATGCTCTCCTGCTCCAGGCGGCGGATAGCCTCCCGGATAGGGGTGCGGCTGACGTTCATCTCCTCCGACAGGCGGGCTTCTGTCAGCACCTCCCCATAGGGATACTTGCCACTAAGAATATCGTTTTCCAGTTTCTCAAACACGATATCCGCCAGCGATATGCTTTTATGTTCTGTCATGTTCTTCTCCCCCTCCCCTTACAGACGACGCAGCTTGCCGCCGGAGAGTTCTTCGATCTTTTCTTCCAGTTCTTCATTGGACAGGTTGGTCTGACGACCATCCTCGTATTCCTTGTCCACCCATTCCTTCATCTTAACGACCAGCTCACTGCGCTTATCCACCTGCTCCTCGCCGGTAAGCCCATAGTTCTCGTTGATCCAGTAGGCGATACCCGCCAGACCAGAGGTCTTAGAAATAAGCACCGAGGCAGGGCGATTCAGGATGCGCTTGGTGTCGAAGATGTTGTAGATCTCCTCGTCCTTAAGAAGGCCGTCGGCATGAATGCCGGCGCGGGTGACGTTGAAGTTGCGTCCCACAAAGGGGGTCATGGGCGGGATCTTGTAACCGATCTCTCGCCGGAAATACTCCGCGATCTCCGTGATGACGGTGGGATCCATACCATCCATAGAGCCGCGCATGGAGGCATATTCCATCACCATGGCCTCCAACGGCACGTTACCGGTGCGCTCGCCGATACCCAACAGCGAACAGTTGACCGCACTGGCACCGTACAGCCACGCGGTGGAGGCGTTGGCCACCGCCTTGTAGAAATCGTTGTGGCCGTGCCACTCCAGCATCTCGCTGGGCACCTGAGAAAAGTGCTGTAGACCATAGATGATGCCAGGCACACTGCGGGGCAGCGACACCTCCGGGTACGGCACGCCGTAGCCCATGGTATCGCAGGCGCGGATGCGCACCGGGATACCCGCCTGCCGGCTCATATCCATGAGGGCATTGACAAAGGGCACCACAAAGCCGTAGAAGTCCGCCCGGGTGATATCCTCCAGATGGCAGCGGGGCATGACCCCCGCCTCAAACGCATCGCTGACAGCCGCCAGGTAGCGCTCCATGGCCTGCTTGCGGGTCAGCTTCAGCTTCTTGAAGATATGGTAGTCGGAGCAGCTTACCAAAATACCGGTCTCCCGGATACCCAGATCCTTCACCAGCTTGAAATCCTCCCGATTGGCGCGGATCCAGGTGGTGATCTCCGGGAACTGCAGACCCAGCTCCTGGCACTTGAGCAGTGCTTCTCTGTCCTTCTTGCTGTAGACAAACATCTCCGTCTGCCGGATAATGCCGTAGGGGCCGCCCAGCTTAGACATAAGCTTGAATAGATGCACGATCTGCTCCACCGTGTAGGGCTCCACCGACTGTTGGCCATCACGCAGGGAGGTATCGGTGATCCAGATCTCCTCCGGCATCCCGATAGGCACCCGGCGGTGGTTGAAGGCCACCTTCGGCACGGTGTCGTAGCTGTACATATCCCGGTACAGGTTGGGCTCTGCCACGTCCTGCAGGGAATAGCGGTAGGTATTGTCCTCCAAAAGGTTGGTGGTGTTGGATAGCTCCAGCATCATGCAACATCCCCTTTCGTTAGCGTTCTCGTATAATTGTATACAATTATACATCGGAGCAAGCGCCTTGTCAATGGAAAATGCCTGGTTGAGAAAAATTCGGCATTTGGCACAAAAGCCGTTGCTTTGGCGGGAAACCTGTGCTACAATGGGGACAACAAGCCGCTATAAGAGAGGGATTATTATGCCGTTTTTCACTTGCAAGGACCCCCATATCCGCTATATCGGGCGTTTTGCTCCGTACAACCAGAGTATGGCCGCCACCGCCACCGGTTCCCGCTTTTCCTTCGCCTTTACAGGACGGATGGCGATGCTGCAGTTCGATATGACTCTGTTACAGGCTCCTGTCCCCCACCTGTACATCCGGGTGGACGGCGGCGCCCAGGTGGAGGTGCCCATGGATCGCTTCCTGCGGGTATGCGCCGACACCGACGGCCGCCACGTGGTGGAGGTCATGCTAAAGAGCATGGTGGAGATGTTCCCCCGCTGGAACTGGCCGCTGACCAACCGTCTGGGCTTTGAAGGGGTAGAGGCAGACGACCTGGTGGAGCTCCCCCGCCCCCGGAAAAAGCAAAAGACCATCGAGTTTGTGGGGGATTCCATCACCGAGGGAGTGCTCATCGACGCGAATCGGCGGCAATACGCCAACGACATGCTGGACCGCCCCACCCAGGATGACGTGACCGCCACCTACGCCTGGTTGCTGGCGGAAAAGCTGGAGCTGACCCCGCTGATGATGGGCTACGGTGCCGTGGGTGCCACCAAAGGTGGCTGCGGCGGCGTGCCCCGGGTAGCGGATGCCTACCCCTACTGCTTTGCGGGAGCACCGGTGACCTATCCCCATCCGGACTACGTATTCATCAACCACGGCACCAACGACTGGGGGGCGGACAGCGTCACCTTCACCGCCGGGTACGTGGCCCTGCTGGATGCCATCATCACCGCCCATCCTCGGGCGCAGGTCATTGCTATGAGCCCCTTTAACGGTGCCCACGAACAGGATATCGAAAAGCTGGTGGCAGATTACAATGAGCGCCACGGCAAGAACATCCTCTTTGTCAACGGCTCTCACTGGCTGTCGCCCGAGCCCGTGCATCCCCTGCGGGACGGCCACCGCCTGGCGGCGGAAAAGCTCTGCGAGGTACTGAAGGAGAAGCTGGGGCTGTAAGAAACCAATAAAATACCCGGGGCACGGTCTTTAACCGTGCCCCGGGCATTTTCATTTTTACAATTCCAATGCCTCGTAGGTCAGGTCACGAATGGGAGCGTGCATACAACCAAAGCGGGCTGGCCAGCCCAGCACGTGCTGGGTGTACACGATAGCCACCTGGGGGGTGGGATCCATCAGGATATAGGAACCGGCGGCACCGTCCCAGCCGAACTCGCCAAGATAACTACGCTGGCCGGCACTTCTGTCCACCAGGGTGCGCACACCCAGCCCATAGCCGTAGCCCTCCCCGGCGGCACAGGAAAATTCGTTATCCATCACGTAGCCGCCCAGCTGCTCTGCGCGAAGGAGATCCACCGTTTCCGGACGCAGGAGGGGGCCACCGCCGCAGGACATGGCCGCCGCAAACCTGCCGTAGCTGTCGGCGGTAGCAAACAACCCGGCCCCGCCGCTCTGGTAGCGGGTGGACAGCCGATAGCGACCGATGGTGTTGTATCCGGCAGGCACGACCTGCGTATTCTCATCGATCATGTATTGCGTGGCCAACCGGCCCAGCTGTTCCTCGGTGGGGAAAAAGCCGATGTCATCCATCCCCAGCGGGGCGAAAATATGCCCCTGCAGATAGGCGCCGAAGCCCTCCCCCGACGCTACCTCTACCACCGCCGCCAGCACGTCGTGGCACAGGCTGTAGTTAAAGCGGGCACCGGGGCGGAAGGCCAAGGGCTCTTCCACAAACGTAGCCACCATCTGCCGGGTGGTGGCATCCGGACAAGCCTCCTGCAACGCCCGGATGGCGGGGGTGTTCACCAGGTAGGTCAGCCCCGCTGACATGGTGAACAGGTGGCGCACCGTCATCAAGTCCCCCACCGTCACCCGCTGACCGTCCTCCAGCACGTAGGCCTCGGCGTACTCCGGCAGATAGTCCGCCACCGGGGCATCCAACCGGAGGGAGCCTTGCTCCACCAGCTGCATCGCCGCCGTGGCGGTAACAGGCTTAGTGCAAGAATAGAGGTTATACAGGGTGTCCTCCCCCACCGCACCGGCGGTGTGACTGTATACAGGCTTGCCGTGGTGATACACGATCACACGGCAACCGGGCACCCCTTGTTTGGCATGTAAAGCGTCAACGTATGCCTGTAATGCGGAAAAATCCATCTCTTACACCCTTTCCATGATCCACGCCCGGGCTTCGGCAGGGGTCGCGGCTATAACTGTGGCACCGGCGGCACGCAGGACATCCTCATCACGGAAACCCCAGCTCACCGCCAGGCAACGCATCCCTGCGTTGCGGGCGGTAACCACATCCACCTCGGAATCCCCCACAAACAGGGCCTCCTCCGGGGAGATTCCCAGCCGCCGGAGCGCCGCCAACGTGCCGTCGGGGGCGGGTTTCACCGGGCGGGGGGGCAGGTCTCCCACCGCCAGGGAAATGGTATCCCCAAAGAAATGCACCCGCAGAGCTTCCACGGCGCTCTCCAGCTTGTTGGACACCACCGCCATGGGCACCCCTGCCTTGTGCAGAGCGTCCAGCAGTGCCGGAATACCGGGATAGGGTGCCGTGGCATCCATCTGATGCACTGCGTAGTAGGTCTTGAAGGTGACCAGCACCTCCGCCGTCGTGTTTTCGTCGGTGCCGTTGGGAACCGCGCGACGAATGAGATTGGCCACCCCATTACCCACAAAGCGGCGCACCTCATCCAACGTGCGCCGGGGCATACCGTGAGCCGCCAAAGCGTGATTGACCGCCGCCGCCAGATCGTCTAACGTATTGAGTAGAGTGCCGTCCAGGTCGAACACCACTGCGCGAATCCGTTCCATAGTGTGTCTCCTTGTCCTAAATAAGTGCTCTTATTTTACCATATTTACCCGACGGTTGCAACTGGGAATTCCGTTGACAAGTGCTTGCCGACACTATATAATATAGGAAACTTAAGGAGGCTTGCGCCTATGTATATCTACGAAATGCACCAGCATACGGCACCCTGCAGTGCCTGCGCCTCTGCGGATCCGGTGGAGATGGTGCGCTCGGTGAAAAAGGCCGGCTTTGCCGGTGTGGTGATAACAGACCATTTCCTCCGGGGCAACACGGCGGTGCGCCGCAACCAGCCCTGGGAGGATTGTGTGCGTACCTTTGAGGCGTGCTACGAGACCGCCCGGGCGGCGGGTGAACGGCTGGGTGTTGACGTACTGTTCGGGATAGAGGAAGGGGTCGGCGGCGGCAAAGAGGTGCTGCTGTACGGCATTACACCGGCATTCCTGTACGCCCATCCGGAAATGCGGGGGGCCGACCTGCCTACCCTTCATCAATTGGTAAATGAAGCAGGCGGCCTTGTGTTCCAGGCGCATCCCTTCCGGGTGCGGGATTATATCGTCAACCCATGGGAGCCGTTGCCGGCCAAGTACCTGGACGGGGTGGAGGGGTATAACCTGCACAATGGGGAGCTTGAAAACGCCCGGGCGGTGCAGTTTGCCGAGGAAAACGGACTGCCGGTGACCGCCGGCAGTGATGACCACCACCTGGATGGCACCCGGTACGGTATCGCCAGCCCCCACCGGCTGCGGGACGAGGCGGCGCTGGCAGAACTCCTGCGTAGCGGGGAGTATGAGCTGTATTTAGGAGAGTGAAATGGTTAAATCCCCCGGCTACGAAGGCTTGTGGGGTCTGTGCAGAACCTCTCCCTTAAGGGAGTTGCGGGTAGGGATTAGGGAAAGCCCCCCTCCGGGAGGGGGGTCGGCAGATTGTCAAGTCAAGTGCAACACTTTTTAGAAATAAACTCCAACGGAGAAATGTAGTCAAGACATTTTCGTGGACGATTGTTAATCAAGGACAAAACTGATAAAAGTTGTTCTTCGGAAACTTTTGAAAAATC
>JAZSOW010000030.1:0-10822 GCA_045537135.1 Acutalibacteraceae bacterium | reverse complement strand
ATCTACCGGGGCGGTATCGAAAGCATCTCCAAGGGGCAATATGAAGCGGGCTACGTGCTGGGGCTGACCAAGTCCCAGGTGTTCCGCAAGATCGTCCTCAAGCAGGTGATCCAGCGCATCGTGCCCCCTATGTCCAACGAGATCATCACCCTCATCAAGGACACCGCCCTCGCCAACTGCATTATGGTGGGAGAGATCATCTATAAGGCCAATATCCTTGCCGCTGACAAAGCGATCATTTGGCCGTTGTTCTTTACCGGCGTGTTCTATTTGATCTTTGTGGGCATCCTGACCATCGCACTGAGCAAGCTGGAAAAGAAGCTGAGCTATTTTAGGAGTTAATGATGGAAGTATTACGAGTCGAAAACATCATCAAGAGCTTCGGCAAGACCGAGGTGCTTCGCGGCATCGATTTCTCCCTCCAGCAGGGAGAGGTGCTGTCCATCATCGGCTCCTCCGGCAGTGGTAAGACCACCCTGCTGCGGTGTCTCAACTTTCTGGAAACGCCCCAGGTGGGACGCATCATCGTGAATGGGGAGACCCTGTTCGATGCGGAGGACCATCACAAGCGCAGTGACGAGGTCATCCGGCAGAACCGGCTGCATTTCGGGCTGGTGTTCCAGCAGTTCAACCTCTTTCCTCAGTACACCGTCAAGCGGAATATCACCCTGGCGGAGGAGCTGTTGGCTAAAGAGAAGATCAAGAAAGAGGGCAGCTATAACGGCTACACCACCATCAAGCAGGTGCTGGAGGCCATCGACGAAAAAGCGGAGCGACTGCTGGAGGATGTGGGACTTTCTCAAAAGCGGGACAGCTACCCTTGCCAGCTTTCCGGCGGCCAGCAGCAGCGGGTAGCTATTGCCCGGGCGCTGGCTATGGAGCCGGATATCCTGTGCTTTGATGAGCCCACCAGCGCCCTGGATCCGGAGCTGACCGGCGAGGTGCTGCGGGTCATCCGGGAGCTGAAAAATACCGGGCGCACCATGGTCATCGTCACCCATGAGATCGAATTCGCCCGGGACGTGTCCGACACGATCATGTTCATGGATGAGGGCGTTGTGGCCGAAATGGGCCCGCCCGCTCAGGTCATCGGCAACCCGCAAAACGAGCGCACCCGGGAGTTCTTAGCCCGGTTTAACGAGAGGTAAAAGACAGCCCCCTTCGGTAACGCCGAAGGGGGCTGCTTGTTGTCTTACTCGTACAGGCGGATCTTGCCCGCAGGGGCTTTTTCCATCAGCTCCTGTTCCTGCTGCTGTTGCAGGGCGACCCATTTCTTGTTCTTGTTATTCATCACCATAGTAGAGAATATCAGGTTGGCCAGCACCAACGCCAGCGCCGTGGGGTAGCTGGCTCTATCCGCCACCACCGTCAGCAGCAGCGCATCCATTGCCCCATTGTAGAGCGCCCACCACACCCGGACCCGCCACCGCAGACGACTAAAGCGTTTGCGTAATGCGGCCAGCTTTTCCTGGTGCTCTTGCCACTTCTTTTCATCCATTACCCTGTCCCCCTTGCACTATCTTGGCTCACCTCATGCTATCACATTTTTGTAGCAAATGCAATAGGTTACAGGAAAATGTGCCATTTATCGGCTGGCACCGCCACCACCAAAGCCGCCGCCACCGCCACGGAAGCCACCGCCACCGCGATAGCCCCCTCGTCCGTGACCGCCGAAGCCCCCGAGAAACACGCCCACCGGCAGGAGCCCGCCACGGTAGCGCAGCAAGCCCAAGGTCAGCAAAGCGACAAAGACCGCCGCGATCTCTATCCAGCCACCGCCTTCCTCGGCACTGTTATCTTCGGTATCCACCGGGTAGGCGCTCTCAGCAAGCCCATATTCCGCGTACACCTCATGGACATAGGCCCGGTAGGTAGCGGCCAGTGCCGCTGACCAAGCCGCCGGGTCGTCATATACCGGTACCAGGTGCTCGTCTAAGATACGCCCCACCTTGGAGTCGTTCAGAGCGCCCTCCAGCCCGAAGCCTACCTCCACCCGGGTGCGGGGACCCTCCGTCACAAAAAGCACCAGCAGGCCATTTTCCTTCTCTGCGTCCCCCAGCTCCCACTCCCGGGCAAGCTCCAGGGCGTATCCCTCCAGCTCCCGGTCACCCAGGGTGTTCACCGTAACCAGCACCAGCTGGGCGTCGGTCTGCTCCATCAACTGCCTGCCCGCCTTGTACACCGTGTCCTCATCCGCCTGGGTGAGCACATCGGCGTAATCGTTGACAAAAAAGCGGTCAGTGGGCTGGGGCAGAGCCTCAGTCGCCGCCCCACAGCCGCCGAAAAGCAAGCAGAAAACCAGCAGGATCGCCAGGGTGACCGTCTTGTGTTCAATCACGAGTGGAGGCATCCGGCACATCCAGTGCATCCGCGTCTGCCTCAAAGAATTCCGCCTTCTCAAAGCCGAACATTCCCGCCAGCAGGCTCTTGGGGAAGCGTCGGATGGCGGCATTATATGCCTTGACCGACTCGTTGTAATCCTTGCGGGCAACAGCGATGCGGTTTTCACTGCCCGCCAGCTCGTCCTGCAGAGCCCGGTACTGGTCACCTGCTACCAGCGTGGGGTATGCCTCGGTGACCGCATTGACCCAAATGTCGATGGCGCGATCCAGCTGGTCGCTGGCCGCCGCCTGCTCACCGGGGGTGTCGGCGGCGGTGACAGCCGCCCGCGCCCGGGTAACCGCCTGGTAGGTCTCCTGTTCATAGGCGGCGTAGTCCTTCACCGTCTCCACAAAGTTGGGGATCAGATCCGCCCGCCGCTGGAGCTGGGTCTGGATATCGGCCTGCCGGCCCTCCACCGCTATCTCCATATTCACTAAGCTGTTGTAGCCGCCGACGAATAGCGCCACAAGGATGACCAGCACCGCCGCTACTGCGCCCAGAATGATCCATGTTTTCTTTTTGATGGAAATTGCCTCCTTTTTATTTATATTGATAAAACAGTACGGCTATTTGGGTAAAAAAATACGGAGATACGCGATATGCGATCCCATGTCACACATCCTTTATCTCCGTACCGTTCTCATTATTTCACAATAGACCGTTTATATTCACTGGGGGTCATATTGGTAAAGCTTTTGAAGCATTTGGCAAAATACTGCGGATTGTCATAATGGAGCATATCCGCGATTTTGGAAATGTTGTAGGTATCCTCCCGCAACAGCCGCTTAGCCTCCTCGATCTTGAGGAAATTGTAATGCCGCATGATGCCGGCGGGCTTATAGCGGGAAAACAGCCGCTTGACCGCGCTCTCGCTTTTGCCCAATCGGCGCGCCACGTCCCCCACCGTGATTTTGCCGTATAGGCTCTCCTGCAACACGTCCAGGATCTCCTTGACATTATACGGCACGTCCACCCCGTCGATGACATAGCTGCGGCGGGAGGCCTTTTCCAGCACGTCCCGGTGACGGCATAGATGAATGAGAAAGCTCTCCAGCAGATTGCGGGTCATTTGGCTGCTGCCGTATGGGGCGGTGGGGCGCTTTTCCATGCGCTGGAGCAGAGGATTTTTCTCATCCTCCAGCTTGTAGCAGGACAGCCCCTCCGCAAACAGCTCTGACAGCAGCGCCTTTTCCTGGGGATCCAGCTTGAAGATCTTCCCCTCCAGCTGCCGCATGGCGGGGCTGTCGCACTCAAAGGTGACGATGCTGGCATTGGGAGCCACACTACCGTTGCCCGACAGGTTGTGGTATTCTCCCGGCTTGTGGAAGATCATCTCTCCGCTTTTGAGCACAAAGCGGTTCCTATCTGCGGTACACAGCATCTCCCCCTTATCGATGTACACCATCTCCCAAAAGTCGTGCCGCTCGCCCTCGTAGTCGAAGCTTTTGGAGAATTCCATATAGAACAAGGTGATGATGGTGTCCACCCGTAAGACCTCATCAAAGTGCATACGTGTAAAATTATCTTTCACCGTATCCCTCCTATACCCGATTTTACCCATATTATACCCGATTTTCCATTCCAATGCAACAAAAATAACTATATAATGGAACTAAAGTCATATAAGGAGGTAAATCGGTATGTACACAGTATTAGCTATCACCTGTCATCCGGATGACATGGAGATCGCCTGTGCCGGTACCCTGCTCAAGTGCAAGGAACGGGGAGATCGGGTGGTGGTCTGCCACCTGTCCAGCGGCAATCAAGGCCATGAGATCATCATGCCGGATGAGCTGACAGAGATGCGCGCCAAGGAAGCCAAGCGCAGCGGCGCCCTGGCGGGCTTCGAGGTCATGTGGGGCGGTTTCCACGACCTGGAGATCTACGACGGCAACAAGGAGTCCCGCGACAAGGTTGTTGACGTGATCCGCAAGGTGGATCCGGACTTCATCATCACCCACGATCCCGATGATTACATGCCCGACCACGTGGCGGTATCCAAGCTGGTATTCGACGCCTGCTTCACCGCCACCCTGCCCCACTACAACACCAAGGTGCCGGGCAAGGCGCGACTGACCCCCATTTACTATATGGATACCCTGGCGGGGGTAGGCTTCAATCCCACCGAGTACGTGGACGTATCCGAGCACATCGACAAGAAGCTGGAGATACTCAACTGCCACGAATCCCAGATCGTGTGGATGCGTGATCACGACCACATCGATTTCCCCGATATGGTCAAGACCTGCTGTCGTTATCGCGGCTTCCAGTGCGGTGCGGATTACGCCGAGGGCTTCCGCCAGTGCCAGGTCTATCTCAAAGGTACCACTAAGCGCCTGTTACCCTAAATAAATATAAGGAGGACAACACTATGAACTTCAATTCCACTGTCAAAGGCTCTGCCCTGGAGGGCTTCTATCCCGCCGGCTGGGATTTCGAAAAGATCGACGCCTGCATCGATGCTCCCGAGAGCATCACCACCCGCCAGCCCCATTGGAACGAGGGCTTCGCCCCCATCAAGTGCGACAGCCTGGGCGAGTTTGAGACCTACATGGGCCACGAGATCGCTCTGCAGATCAAGCTGGCGCGGGAAAAGGGCGAGAAGATCGCCTTCATCCTGCCGGTAGGCCCCATGGGTATGTACAAGTGGGTGGTCTACTTCATTAAGGCCTGGGGCATCCCCTGCGACCACGTGTACACCTTTAACATGGACGAGTGGGCGGACGGCGAGGGCAACACCCTGCCCAGCGACAACCCCGGCGCGTTCCAGTACGCCATGGAGCAGGCACTGTTTAACCCCCTGGGTGAGCTGACCGTGCCCGCCAACCAGCGCAACTTCGCCACCAAGGACAACCTGCCCACCTACCCCGGCAAGATCGATGCGCTCAAGGCCGAGGGCGCCAAGCTGGTGCTGGTGTACGGCATCGGTCGTATGTGCCACATCGCCTTCTGGGAGCCCACCTTTGCCGCCGACTATGCCTCTGCCGCCGAGTGGGAGGCCGCTCCCTATCGCATCGGTGCCAAGATCCATCCCCTGACGGTGGAGCAGAACGCCCTGACCAGCTTCAAGTCCCGTACTCCCCTGGTGCCCTGCCGCGCCAACACCATCGGCCCCGGCATCTTCATGCGTGCGGACTATGCCATCGGCGGTGCGGACGGCACCTTGGGCCGTGGCATGCAGTGGCAGGGGCTCTCCCTGTGGATGACCCTGCGGCATGAGACCACCCCCTGGATCACCTCCACCTACATTCCCAAGCTGGCGGGTAAGCTGTTCTTCCTGAAGGATCTGGCCGGCCCCCTGGAAGCGGAGTGTAACTAATATGGCGACTGTAAGACAAGGCATCGCGGTGGCGGGCACCGTGCTGGTGGATAAGATCAACATGATCGCCGCCTACCCTGCCTGCGGCGAGCTGACCAAGATCACCGCCCTGCAAAAGGCAGTGGGCGGCAGTGTGCCCAACGTAGGCATTGACCTCAAGAAGATCGCCCCCCATCTGCCGGTGTATGCCATTGGTCTGCTGGGAGACGACGAGGACAGCGCTTACATACGCGGGGTGCTGGGAGACAACGGCCTGGACACCTCCGGCCTCAAGAACACCGACGCCCGTACCAGCTTCACCGAGGTGATGAGCATTCCCGGTGGACAGCGCACCTTCTTCACCTATGCCGGTGCCGATGGCGGGCTGACCGCCGAGGACATCAGCTTTGAGGAAAACACCCCCCGCATCCTACAGTTAGCCTACTTCTTGCTACTGGATAAGGTGGATAAGGGCGAGGGCCTGCGCATCCTGCAAAAGGCCACCGCCTGCGGGGTGGAGACCGCCATCGACCTGGTGAGCGAGAACGCTGACCGCTACGCTCTGGTGCGCCCCTGCCTGCCCTACACCGACTATCTCATTATCAATGAGACGGAGGCCGGGCGGCTGGCGGAGATAGAACCCACCGTCGCTAACCTGCGGGCGATCGTCACGAAGCTGCGGGAAATGGGTGTGCGCAAGAAGGTCATCATCCACCTGCCCGAGGGTGCCATCTGCTGCTCCGACGAGGGCATCACCGTAGCCGGGTCAGTGGATATTCCCCGCAGTGAGATCGTGGGCACCACCGGTGCGGGAGACGCCTTCTGCGCCGGCGCGCTGTACGCTATCTATGAGGGACGTAGTGACTGGGAGATCCTGGATTTCGCCTCCTGTGCGGCCACCATGGCCCTACGCAGTGCAGATGCCACCGGCGGCCTGTGCACCGAGGCGGAGATCCTCAACTACTGTAAAGATTATGGGAGGACCGAAATATGCTGGTAAACCTGAATGATGTATTAAAGCAAGCCCAGAAGGAGCACTACGGTGTGGGTCTGTTCAATACCACCGACACGGATATGCTGGAGGCGGTCATCGCCGCGGCAGAGGAGCTGCGCTCCCCGGTAATCATAGGCACCGCCGAGGTGCTACTGCCCAACGGCGAATTAAAGCTCATCGCCCCCTCCATCCTGGCCGCCGCCAAGCGCGCCACCGTACCGGTGGTTATGCATTATGACCACGGCCTGACCTTTGACCGTTGCATGGAGGCTCTGTCCCTTGGTTTCTCCTCCGTGATGTTCGACGGCTCCGCCGGGGGCTACGAGGAAAACGTAGCGGCCACCCGTGAGATGGTGAAAATCTGCCATTCTTTGGGCGTTTCCGTGGAGGGTGAGATCGGTCACGTGGGCCAGGCGGCCACCGGCGACGATCAGCTCACCGATATGTACACCACCCCCGAGGAGGCGGTGGCTTACGTACAAGCCACCGGCGTGGATGCCCTGGCTGTGGCCATCGGCACCGCCCACGGTGTGTACAAGAAAAAGCCCCAGCTCAACCTGGAGCGTCTGTGCGCCATCCGCAAAAGCCTGGATACCCCCCTGGTGCTGCACGGCGGATCCGGCCTGTCGGATGACGACTTCCGCAACACCGTGCGGGACGGCATCGCCAAGGTAAACATCTTCACCGACCTGTGCCTGGCAGGCAATGCCGCCATGCAGGCGGGTCTGTCGGCCGGGGAGGACTACCTGACCATCCGCAACCGTAAGGTGGAGACCATCAAGGAGACCGTGATGAACAAGATGCGGCTCTTTGGCTGTGCCGGCAAGGCATAAGAGAGGAGTATCCTATGAAGAAAGTGCGTTTCGCGGTCATCGGCTGCGGCGGCATTGCCAACCGGCGCGCCATCCCCGGCATGCTGGCCTCGGATAGGATCGAGATCGTGGCGGTGATGGATAAGGCCGCCGACATCGCCAAGGCGGTGGCACAGGAGCATGGCTTCGCCCACTGGTTTGACGACGCCGAGGAGATGCTGCGCTCCGTCCCTTGTGACGCGGTGTACATCGCTACCCCGGTATTCTGCCACTATGAGCAGGTCATGCTGGCTCTACGCTATGACCGACACGTGCTGGTGGAAAAGCCCTTCGCCATGAACAAGGCACAGGGACAGAAGATGATCGATGCCTTTAAAGCGGCGGGCAAGCAGCTTTCCGTGGGCTATATGATGAGCCGCCACAACCTGCACAATAAGATGCGCGAGATCGTGGCTCAAGGCGGTATTGGTCAGCTCACTCTGGCACGGCTCCAGTTCTTCTGCTGGTACCCGGACATTCCCGGTGCCTGGCGGCAGAAAAAGGCGCTGAGCGGTGGCGGCTGTATCTCCGACCTGGCGGTACACTGCCTGGAGCTGTTCACCTCCGTCACCGGAGAGCAGATCGCCGATTACAAGGCCTTTGCGGATACCATGACCTTCCACTACGAGGTGGAGGACAGCGCCGTCCTTACCTTTAAGACCGACAAGGGCACCCTGGGGCACATAGATGCCAACTTCAACATTCCCGATGGGTGCGCCCCCAGCCGCTTTGAGCTGTTTGGCACCGAGGGCTGTCTCATCGCCGAGGGCACCTTGGCCCAGGTGGAGGGTGGTACTCTGCGGTACACCCACGTGGACCGAAAAGGGTACGATGCCCAGCAGAACATCACGCTGGCGGAGCCGGAGGAGTTTACCGGCGAGGGCGGCGACATGTACCAAAAGCAGTTCGAGGCCTTCTGCGCGATCCTGGACAGCGGTGCCTGTGATTACACCGGTGCCGAGCAGGCTCAGCGCATCCAGATCCTCTGCGACGAGATCTACGGCAACTAATCCTACACAAAAAAGCAACCGACTTCTCACCGAAGCCGGTTGCTTTTTTGTCAGTTAAGACCCTGTTCGCCCACCTTGCCGAACAGCCGGCTGACCGCCTCCCGCAAGGGACGATTTTCCGGTGCAGCAAGCCCGGGGTCCACGCTGAGCAGGTTGGCGGCGGCAAGCTGGGCCCGCTGCAGCAGGGGCATATCCCCCATAAGATCGGCAATGCGCAGCTGAGGCAAGCCGTGCTGACGATCCCCAAAGAAATCCCCGGGGCCGCGGAGCTTTAGGTCCTCGTCTGCGATCTTAAAGCCGTCGTTGGTGGCGCATAGCGCCGTCAGGCGGCGGCGGTTTTCCTCCCCGTTGTTGTCGGAGATGAGGATGCAGGTGGAGCGATGTGCCCCACGCCCCACACGGCCACGGAGCTGGTGGAGCTGGGCAAGGCCGAAGCGGTCGGCATTTTCCACCACCATAATGACGGCGTTGGGCACGTCTACGCCTACCTCCACAACGGTGGTGGAAACTAAGAGCTGGATCTCCCCGGCGGCAAAAGCCGCCATGGTCGCCTCCTTTTCGGCGGGCTTCATGCGCCCATGGAGCAGACCCAAGCGGTACCCGGTAAAGGGGCCAGCGGCCAGCTCTTCAAACACAGTGGTGGCGGCGTTCAGATCGCTGGGCTCCTCCCCCTCCTCCACCAGAGGACAAACAATAAAGCCCTGCCGTCCCTCATCCAGATGCCGGCGCACATAGCCGTACGCCCGCTCCCGCTTGGCGGAGCTGATAGCATAGGTCTCCACCGGCTGGCGACCGGGGGGCAGCTCATCCAGCACCGACACATCCAAATCGCCGTATAAGATAAGCGCCAACGTGCGGGGAATAGGAGTAGCCGACATGACCAGCATGTGGGGATTGACCCCCTTGGCGGCCAGCCGCGCCCGCTGGTGCACCCCAAAACGGTGCTGTTCGTCGGTAATGACCAGCCCCAGGCGGGCGAAGGTAACGGTTTCCGATATCAAGGCGTGAGTGCCTACCACCAGGTCGATCTCACCGGCGGCTAAGGCTCCCCGCACCGCCCGGCGGCGGGCGGCAGGCAGAGCACCGGTGAGCAGACCTACCCGCACCCGGTCACCCAGCAGGCGGGACAGGGTGGCGGCATGCTGCTCCGCCAAAATTTCCGTGGGTGCCATCATGGCCACCTGCCAGCCCTCCTGTATGATGGTGTACGCTACACCGGCAGCCACCGCGGTCTTGCCGCTACCCACGTCCCCTTGTACCAGCCGGGACATGGCGCGTTCTCCCATCAGGTCGCCCACACAATCCGCTATGGCGCGGCTCTGTGCCCCGGTGAGGGTGAAGGGCAGACCGGCGCTGTACGCGGCGGTGTGATCCCGCCGTATGGCGGCACCTGCCGTCGCGCGGGCGCGGTTTTTCAACCGCATCAGCCCCACCTGTAGTACCAGCAGCTCCTCAAAGATCAGCCGCTGGCGGGCGGCATCCAATGCCGACTCGTTACGAGGGAAATGGATGTTCCGCAGGGCCGCAGACAGGTCACACAGCTCCTGCTTCTGCCGCATAGCAAGGGGGAGAGGATCCGGCAGTGTGGTGGCATCGACCAGTGCCAGCGCCGCGCCCATATTCGACTCAATCATGCGGGCGGTCAGCCCCTCCGTCTGCCGGTAGATGGGGCGGATGCGTTGCCCGGTAGCGGCGGGCTCGATAAGGGGCGAGCTCATCTCGTAATGGCGTCCGGAAGCAGTGACCGTGCCGAACAGCAGGAGCTCCTCGTCGGCTTTGATCTTCGCCGCCGCAAAGCGATTGTTGAACAGGGTCACCTGGATAGTGTCCCGCCCATCGGATACCCGGAAACGGTAGAGGGTCATACCCTTGCGCACCCGGTATTCCGTGGGGGCGGCTACCACCCAACCCCGCACACAGCAGGGCTCTCCCGGGCGGGCATCCGCCGCCCGGACCGTGCGCGACCAATCCTCGTAGGCGCGAGGATAATGTCTGAGCAGATCTCCGATGGTAGTGATCCCCAGCTTTTCGTAGGCCTTTGCCCGCTTGTCGCCCACCCCGCCTAACTGACGGACGGACATGTCATCCACGTGCATCCCCGCACCTCCTTTTAGATAATATGTGACTCCTTCCACCGCGCAAGCGCGGTCGGCAGATTGTCAAGTCAAGTGCAACACTTTTTAGAAATAAACTCCAACGGAGAAATGTAGTCAAGACATTTTCGTGGACGATTGTTAATCAAGGACAAAACTGATAAAAGTTGTTCTTCGGAAACTTTTGAAAAATC
>JAZSOW010000059.1:0-15400 GCA_045537135.1 Acutalibacteraceae bacterium | reverse complement strand
ACAATACCGTGCGCTGCGTGGCCATGGCCTCCACCGACGGCCTGCAGCGGGGTGCCGCCGTCACCGATACCGGTGCGGCCATCAGCGTGCCGGTGGGTAAGGGTACCCTCGGTCGCATCTTTAACGTACTGGGCGAGCCGGTGGACAACCTGCCCGCCCCCGAGGCCGAGGAGCACTGGGACATCCACCGTCCCGCCCCCGCCTATGACGAGCTGGCCACCTCCACCGAGATCCTGGAGACCGGCATCAAGGTCATTGACCTGATCTGCCCCTATTCCAAGGGTGGTAAGATCGGCCTGTTCGGCGGCGCCGGCGTGGGTAAGACGGTGCTCATCATGGAGCTTATCAACAACATCGCCAAGCAGCACGGCGGTCTGTCGGTGTTCACCGGCGTGGGGGAGCGTACCCGCGAGGGCAATGACCTGTACAATGAGATGAAGCAGTCCGGCGTTCTCTCCAAGACCGCCCTGGTCTATGGCCAGATGAACGAGCCCCCCGGAGCCCGTATGCGGGTGGGTCTGTCCGGCCTGACCATGGCGGAGTATTTCCGCGACAGCGAGGGGCAGGACGTGTTGCTGTTTATTGACAACATCTTCCGCTTCACCCAAGCGGGTAGTGAGGTCCCCGCTCTGCTGGGACGTATGCCCTCCGCGGTGGGCTACCAGCCGACGCTGGCTACCGAGATGGGCGCTCTGCAGGAGCGTATCACCTCCACCAAAAAAGGCTCCATCACCTCCGTACAGGCGGTGTACGTGCCGGCGGATGACCTGACCGACCCGGCCCCCGCCACCACCTTTGCCCACCTGGACGCTACCACCGTGCTGGCCCGCTCCATCGCCTCCCAGGGCATCTACCCGGCGGTGGATCCGCTGGAATCCACCAGCCGTATTCTGTCGGCGGAGATCCTGGGGGAGGAGCACTACTTTGTAGCCCGGGAGGTACAGCGCATCCTCCAGCGGTACAACGAGCTGATGGATATCATCGCCATCATGGGTATGGATGAATTGTCCGACGAGGATAAGACGCTGGTGGCTCGCGCCCGTAAGATCCAGCGCTTCCTGTCCCAGCCCTTCGATGTATCGGAGAAGTTCACCGGCATCCCCGGCACCTACGTGCCCCTGGCGGAGACCATTCGCGGCTTTAAGGAGATCATCGAGGGCAAGCACGATGACCTGCCCGAGAGCGCCTTCCTGTTCGTGGGCACCATCGACGAAGCGGTGGAGAAGGCGAAGAAGGTGACGGGATGAACACCTACAAGCTGACCATCGCCGCCCCCGATGGCAACGTCTTTGAAGGGGAGGCCGGATGCCTGTCCCTGCGAGGCACCGAGGGCGACCTGGCGGTCATGGCGGGGCACGTGCCCTTCATCACCGCCGTCAAGCCCGGCGCCGTGTCCATCGAGCTCCCAGATGAAAGCATCCGGGAGGGCACCGTGGACGGCGGTCTCTTGACCGTAGCCGCCGACGGCGTCACCCTGCTGGCCGGCTCCTTCCGTTGGGAAGAGGAGTAAATGCATAAAAACAGAGGAGAGTCACACGACTCTCCTCTGTTTTGTTTATTTCTCTTGATTGTCCAGCGCATACTGACAGCATTGCAGCACCAGATGATTGAAGGATATCCCATTCTCTGCCGCCGCCTTATGCAACCGCTCAAACAACGGCTCGGTAAACCGAATGGTGCGCGGAACGTTGGCGCTTTTCAATTCTTTTTCGATCTTAAACATACGCATCACCCATGTATTATTGTACCCATTTGCGGTTATATTTATATAACCGCAAAGTGGTTGTACTTTTACAGGCAATGTGCTATAATGACCGCGAGGTGATGGTATGCTGTGTGAGAACGAGTGGTGTGTCTATCAAGAGGGGGGCACCTGTCTATTACGAGAAATCGATGTAGATGCACAAGGGCACTGTGCACAATGCATACAGGTCAGCCCGGAACCGGAGTGCTTAGCGCAGTGCAAGCAGGCCAAGCGATCTGCCCTGCAGAAGTAACCGTAAAAACAGCACGGAAAAACGTGTCTTCCGTGCTGTTTTGCTTGTGATATCCGACGTCCTCTCTGCCCAGTAGCTACCCCTACGCACCGCCTATCCTGTCGGGCAGGTGATGTGCAGCATCTGCTCGATGATATCATGCATGGCCGCCGTCTGAGGGGTGCGGGGGGCGGTGTAATACATCTCCTTGCCCTCCCGGCGGCACACCACCAGCCCCGCGATACGTAGCAGCTTCAGATGATGGGAAAGGGCGGGGCTGCTCATATCCAGCATGGCAGACAGATTCAGCACACATTCCTCTCCATGAGTCAGCAACCAAAAGAGCCGCAGGCGGGTGGGATCCCCCAACAGCTTAAAATGCTCCGCCACCACGGAAAAATCCGCCGGCGGCAGGGACATCCCCTCAAAGGGGTGACCGTGGCTATGGGGTATGATATGGGACATAACACTCACTCCTTTTTGATAAACAAAGCCCGCAGGGCGTTGACCACCGCCAACAGCATGACCCCCACGTCGGCGAAGATCGCCAGCCACATGGGCACGGTGCCCAGGGCACCCAGCAACAGACACGCCCCCTTGACCAGCAGGGAGAAGGCCACGTTCTGCCGCACGATCCCCATACACCGGCGGGCGTGACGGATAGCGGATGCCAGGCGGCGAGGGTCGTCGTCCATGAGCACCACGTCTGCCGCTTCGATGGCGGCGTCCGAGCCGAGGGCGCCCATGGCCACCCCCACATCCGCCCGGGCTAACACCGGGGCATCGTTGATGCCATCCCCCACAAAGAGGAGGGTGCGCCCAGAAGGGAGAGTGGCCAGCAGGGCTTCCACCCGGTTTACCTTATCCTCCGGTAATAGCCCCGCGTGCACCTCCATGCTGAGGCTATCCGCCACCGGCTGTGCCGCGGCGGCACTGTCCCCGGTAAGCATCACCAGCCGGGAGACCCCCACCTGTCGCAGGGCCTCCACCGCCGCCGGGGCGGTGGCTTTCAGTCGATCCGCTACGCAGATACAGCCCGCATAGCGCCCATCCACCGCCACGTGTACCACTGTCCCCTCCACCAGGGTGGGAGGCACGGCGATGCGCCACTCCTCCAGCAGAAGGGCGGCACCCACCACCACCGGCACACCGTCCACCAGCGCGGTGACTCCGCGACCACTGTGCTCCTGCACCTGCGCTACCCGCCCCCGCGCCGGGGGCTTGCCGTAAGCCTCCAGCAGACAACGCCCGATGGGGTGGGAGGAGGCCTGCTCCGCCAAGGCGGCGGTAGCGAGCAGAGTCTCTGCCGGCATATCCACCGGTATGACCGCCTCCACCGCAAACCGTCCCCGGGTCAGGGTGCCGGTCTTATCCATCGCCACGCACCCGGCCTTGGACAGCGCCTCCAGGTAGTTGGCGCCCTTCACCAGCACCCCCATGCGGCCCGCCCCGCCGATAGCGGCAAAGAAGGTCAGCGGCACACTAATAACCAGGGCGCAAGGACAGCTGATCACCAACGTCGTCAGTGCTCGGTATACCCACACGCTCCACGCCGGGGCCAGCCCCAGCCCCAGCCGCACCAGGGGCGGCAGTACCGCCAGCAGAAGGGCGACGGTACACACCACCGGGGTGTACACCCGGGCAAACCGGGCAAGCACGTTTTCCGCTTTGGCCTTGTGACTGCCTGCTTCCTCCACCAGCCGGAGCACCCGGCTGGCGGCCGACGCGGCGAACACCTTATCCGTGCGCACCCGTAGCACGCCGCTGAGATTGACGCATCCACCGGCCACCGGGTCACCCACCGTCACCTCCCGGGGCAGGCTTTCCCCGGTCAGGGCGGCGGTATCCAAGGTGGAAACACCCTCCAACACCGTACCGTCCAGCGGTACCCGCTCTCCGGGATTCACAACGATGACGCTACCCACCGGGACCGTGTCGGGGGCTACCCGCTCCACCCGGTCGCCGTGCTCCACGTGCGCGTAATCCGGGCGAATGTCCAGCAACGCCCGGATACTGCGGCGGCTTTTGCCCACTGCGTAGCCCTGGAGTAGCTCCCCCAACTGGTACAGCACCATCACCGCCACCGCCTCCAGGTAATCCCCGGTGTGCAACGCCCCCAGCAGGAACGCGCCCACCGTGGCCACCGCCATGAGAAAGCTCTCGTCCAACAGCCGCCGTTGCCACAGCCCCCGGGCGGCTTTCCACAGGACATCCCCGCCAATGAACAGGTAGGGGACGAGATACAGCACCAGCCGCCCCCACCCGGTCACCGGGACAAGCTCCAGCAGGGCGGTCAGCCCTACCGTCAGGATAAGCCGCACCGGCATAACCCAGCCGGCTGTCTCGCTTTCCGACTCCTCGGGGGCGGTGAGATGGATCACCGCGTCCTCCTCCACCGCCCGGACGGCGGCCACCACCCGCTCCATGACCTCATGGGAATCAGCCCCCGGGGCAAAGGTCACGGCCATGGTCTGGGCGGCAAAATTCACCACCGCCGCCTGGACACCCGCCGTGTCTGCCGCCGCCCGCTCCATTTTCCCCGCGCATACCGGGCAATCCACTTCAATAGCATAGATTTCCTTCATAGCTCTCTCTCTTCCAAAACAATTAAAAGGTTGTTTAATCGTTTAAAGTATACGCCCTCTGCCGCTCTTTGTCAACCTAAAAAAACCAGCACGGAAGCCACTTCCGTGCTGGTTTTTTATCCATCCTCGCGACCCAGTAGCCACGCCGACCACATTTCTACAGCGTGCCCACAATGCGGCAGATCTCCGCCGCCGCATCCTTCCGGAAGGTCTCCCGCAGGAGCGTCGCCCGGGCATCCAGCACCTGGGGCGCCTCCAATAGCTGGCGACACAGGGAGGCGGCGTGGGCCACATCCTGAGCACCGAAGGCATAGCCGCGTTCGGTAAAATAGCGATAGTTCGGGGTCTCACACCCGCCGATCACATTGAGTAACAGGATGGGAAGCCCCGACACACCGGCCTCGGTGATGCTGATGCCACCGGGCTTGGTGACGAACAGATCCGCCGCCGCCATTAGCTGGGGGACGTTATCCGCATACTCCAGCAACCGCACCCGGGGGCCTTCCCGCTGGGAAAGCTGGCGTAACAGCCGCTTGTTGGTGCCGCAGGACACCAGCAGATAGGTGTTCTCATCCACCGCCGCGGCGATGGCCTTCACCAGTGCGTCGATGGGCCCACAGCCCATACTGCCGCCCATAAGCAGGACCACCTTGGCGTCGGCATCCATCCCCAGCGCCGCCCGTTCCCGGGCCTTGTCTCGAGTCTCGAAAAAGTCCTCCCGCACCGGAATACCGGTGGGGTACACCCGCTCCCCGGGGATCCCCGCCTGTATATACGACGGCGCCAGCCCCTCATGGGGGAGAAAATAGGCATCCGCCGTCGTCTTTTCCGTAAAGGGATAGCAGGTGTAATCGGTGGGCAAATAGGAGCTGGTCACCGTCAGACCGTACTTTTCCTTACACACCGCCACCATCACCGCCGAGAACACGTGCACGCACAGGATGTGGGTGTACCCATTCTCCTGCACAAAGCGGCACAGCCGCTTAGCGCCCGGTTGCATCAGCTGGGTGATGGGCACCGCCCCTGCCTTACCCTCCCGGGCATCGGTAAAGGCGTAGCCCCGATCAAAGGCGCGGGGCATGTGCCGGTATATGCCGGTGAAGCACCGGTCAATGACCTTGGAGATCTGCTTGGACAAAAAAGCCAGGGTATCGGCGATATCACACGTCACGCCCCGGGCTTCAAAGGCCCCCCGAATCGCCGCGGCAGAGGCATTGTGCCCCTGCCCAGTGTTGCAGGTCAATATCAACGTCTTCATGGTCTTTTCACACTCCGTTAGCAAGAGTACCCTAACAGCGTATCATACATTGTCGCCTTTGGCAAGGGGAACTGGCCGGTTGCTCTGCCGCCGCATCTCCCTGGCCACCGTCGCTTCCTTTACCAGCACATACGCGGTGGAGGCCACCGGTACGCTGAGCAGCATGCCGAGAGGACCGGCGGCACCGCCGCCCACCGTGACCGCCGCTAATATCCACATGCCGGGCAGATTGACACGGCTCCCCATCACACGGGGATAGATCAGGTTGCCCTCGAGCTGCTGCAGGATGAGCAGGTAGATAAGAAACACCACTGCCTTGATGGGCGCCACGGTGACCATCATGAAGGCACCCACAAAGGCGCCAATGAAGCTACCTACCACCGGGATGAGGGCGCACACCCCCACCAAGGCACCCACCATGGGGGCATAGGGTAGACCCAGCAGTAGCATACCGGTCATGCACAACACACCCAGGATGACCGCCTCCAGAGATTGCCCGGAGATGAAGTTACGCAGATTAGCGCTGGCCACCGTGGCGGCGTGGATGCTCCATTCCCCGAAACGGTGGGGTAGCCAAGCGCGCACAAGCCGTGTCGCCTGCGCCTTGAGAGTATCCTTGCTGAACAGGATGTACACGGCAAACACAAAGGCGATCACAAACTGGTAGATGCCCCCCACCAGCGAGCCGATGGTATCAAAGGCGGTATTGACAATGGTGCTACCCTGGGTTTTCAGCCAGTTTTGCAGGGTGACCAGCAAGCCGTCCCAGTCAATGCTCAACAGCACCCCGCCAAAGGGAAGCTCCCGGATCTGCGCCGGCTCCATGCCGATAAAGCCGTTGACCAGCTCTACCGCGCTTTGCACAATGACCTTGATGGCCTGTATAAGCTCCGGGATGACCAGCCATACCACCCCCACCAGAACTCCGATGATCACCAACAGGGAGATAACAAACGCCAGCGGGCGGCGCAGCTTCTGCAGCACCGGCTTTTTGCTTTGGCTCCAAATATGGGCTTCAAAAAAGCGCATCGGCACGTTGAACACCAGCGCCAGCCCCAGCCCCCACAGCAGTGGAGAAACCAGCGACAGACAAAAGGAGACCGCCCGCGCCAGCACGCCGATGTTCTGCACACCCAGGAAGATCACCGTGCAGGTGGCCGCGATCCCCACGATCCACAGAGACAGCTTTTTTCTCTTTTCGGCGTTCCATTCCATATGCATGACCCCTTTCCGCGCCGATGACCACCAAAGGGTGGCTACGACTCCCTCCCCGCCATCACTCGCGGATAAGCCTGCCGGGAGGACCCCCTTCTGTTTTATATCTCTTTTATGCTAACTACACCTATTATACCACCCTTATGTTCTTTTTTCAATAAAAAAGGTGGCGGATGCCCACCGGCCTCCGCCACCCGCTCAAAACCAACTGGTAATAAAGATCTCCAGCCCGATGAACAGGAGAATCACCCCTCCCAGCACCCCGGCCTTGCCGGCCAGCCTGGTACCGGCTTTTCTGCCGATGGCTAACCCCGCCAGGCATATAAAAAAAGTAACCATCCCGATGAGCAGACAGGCCAGCACCGCCTCAGCCGGGCGGTGGTCGGCGATCGTAAAGCCCACCGACAGCGCGTCAATGGAGGTAGCGACCCCTTGGATCAGCAGGGAGACGATACCCACCGCGGGTTTTTCCTCACAGGTGCCTCTTTCCTTGATGCCCTCGTACAGCATCTTGCCGCCGATCGTCCCCAGCAACGCCAGGGCGATCCAGGGGATGCAGGTCTCGAAGGCTCTGAAATGCTGTGCCACGGTAGACACGCAGACCCAGCCAATGAGCGGCATGGCAAACTGAAAGGCCGCAAAAACTCCTGCTATGCCGACCATCTTCCCCCGCTTCATGCAGGGCTCGCTCAGCCCATTGGCCAGCGAGACCGAAAAGGCGTCCATGGCTAACCCCACACCCAGCAGAAGACTATTGAAAAAGAATGAGAATCCTACCTGCATCGCATCGTTCCTCCGGCTCCCGCCAGCTATAAAAATACCCAAGCATGGCTGACCACACTTGGTGTCGGAACAAAAAGAGGCCTCCTGTGTGTCTAAAAGCAACCGGGCCAGGCCACCGGCACGTTGACTTGCTGCTTCCCCACAGCGCTTGTATTATAGCACGCACCGCCTACCTTGTCAATCATCAATTCCCCGCCCGCCTATATAGCCGACGGGAGTCGAACCCGCCACGCCTGACAAAGGCTCTTTTGGGTTACGCCATTGCCTCCTCCCTCGGAATATGCCAGTATTCCGTCGCTCGTCGGCTATACCGACTCCATCCGGCTTTTATCGGCGGAATTGCTATGTTTTCGCACGATTGTAGGGTTGTTTTCCTTCCCGAAAAGAGGTATACTGGTAGCAGAGACATCTGTTGAAGGAGGCTTCTGTATGTATCACGTGGACGCACGTCCCTTAGGCAGCTATGATGTGGCTGTCTGCGGCGGCGGCATTGCCGGCGTATGTGCGGCAGTCACCGCCGCCAGGCAGGGAGCACAGGTGGTGCTCATCGAAAGCTCCGGTATGCTGGGGGGCACCATGACCCTGTGCGGCATGGGCAACCTACTGGATGGCAACAACAAAGGCGGCATCCTGCAGGAGATGCGGGATTTCCTCAACGCCCGGGGGATGACCTGGGCGCGCAAAGGCAACCGCTTTGACGAAAACGGCAAGGTCATCCCCGGCAACCTGATGCACGGGGAAGGGCTGAAGTATTTCTTTGATAAGCTCTGCGCCGAGGCGGGGGTCAAGGTGCTGTTCCACAGCATGGTCTGCTGTGCCGCGCATACCGACGGCCACATCCATTCCCTGCTGCTGTGCACCGAATGCGGCAACTACAGCCTGGACGCCAAGGTGTACATCGATGCCTCCGGCAGTGGCGCCGTAGCCGCCATGGTGGGCTGTGACTGGGAATGTGGCGATCCGGAGGAGGGACGCCCCAGCCCCACCAGCCTGGGGGTCACCGCCACCGGCTTCCCCGCCGACTACAACGGCACCGACGACGAGGAGCAAAAGACCGCCTACGCCAACCGGCTGGAGGCCCACGGCATCACCGTGTCTGCTCAGCAGGCCTCGGTCACCAAAAATCCCCACGGCACCTGGGGCATGGGCTTTTCCATGCAGTACGGCGTGATGCCGGATGACATTGAGAGCCTCTCTGCCGCTATCTACACCGGGCGTAAGGAGGCCTTTGAGGTGGTGGAGGCTCACCGGCAGATCCCCGGCTTAGAGACGGTGCAGATCGCCACCACCGATGCCCACATCGGCGTGCGGGAGGGGCGGCGTATCTTCGGACACTACCGGCTATCCAATGAGGATATCCTGGAGGGACGCCGCTTTGAGGATGCGGTGTGCCTGGTAAACTTTCGGGTGGACGTGCACAAGCTCCACGAAAACGACACCACCGAGCTTAACCGGGGCTATCACATGAAGCCCTACCACATCCCCTACCGCTGCCTGGTGCCCTTGGGCTCCGACAACCTGCTGTTGGCAGGGCGGTGCATCTCCGGGGATTTCTACCCCTTCTCTTCCTACCGGGTGATGGGCAACATGGCCGGCGTGGGAGAGGCGGCCGGCTACGCCGCCGCCATCTGCGCAAAGGAGGGCATCCCCCCCATCCAGGTGGACGGCAAGCAGGTCAGCGCCTATATGAAGGACTACCTGCGGGAGCCGGGGAGCTAACGAGACCGTAAAAGGTGTTGAATACGTGTTTATGAAAAAACGGCTTGGAAAGCAATGCGTTCCAAGCCGTTTTACGTTATTCCTCTGTTGCCTTAAAATACTGGTACAGCTGGGCTGTCCAGCCCATCAGCGGCTGGGCGGGGTACTCGATATCAAAGGGCTTGGCGGTGATGCCGTCGTACTTCTCCCACAGCATCTGCGTCTCCCGGAAGGTGGTCTCCACCGCCGCCACGTACCGGTCACGGATGGCGGCCGCCTCGGCGGTCAACCCATAGTTGAGGCAACCCACGTAGACGATGTACTGCAGGGGCGGCCACACGCCGGGGTAATCCCACTGGTATACGTAGGCGTAATCCTGCTCCACAGTAGCCGCCACGCCGTAGGGCACCATCAGCTGCTGCAGCAGCGCCTGTTCCCCCTGCGTATCCTTGGACAAGCTCACGAACAAGGGGTAAAGGGAGGCCACCGAGTGGACAGGGCTTAAGCGCTCCTCCTTAAAGTTCCAATCGGTGTAGACCCCCGCCTCGGCATCCCACAGCAGGGCGTCCATCTTGTCGCGCCGTTGCCCGGCACGGGTCAGCCACAGGGTCTCCTCCCCCTTATGCAGGATGCGGCTAAACGCTGCCATGGTGGTCTCCAGTCCGTAGAGCAGGGCGTTGAGACACACCGGGTTATAATACTCCCCCTCCAGCCCGAAGCGGGAGGTGAAATCCCATCCACTCTCCCACAGCGCCAGCGTAGTGTGGGCGATCCTCTCGGCATCCTCGTCGCTGACCGTCAGCTTCCCCTCGGTGCGGTAGCGGTAGTCCCGCAGAATGATCTCCTGCTCCTCGGCGGTGAGGCTGCTGTGGTTGCCGTAGATGTTGAGCCCATTGGGGGCCAGCCGCTCGGTCTGCCAGAAGTGGTACTCCTTGGCAATGATGGCATAGGCGCGGGCCAGCCACTCGTCGTCCTTGATGCGATCGTACACGTCCTTGACCGCCTGGTAGAGGAAGGGCGGCTGAGAGCGGCGCTTTTGGATGTTGTTTAGGTTGTTGCAGTTGGGGACAAAGCCGTAGGTGCCCGCTAAATACAGCAGGTTGTCCACGTTGTTCTTAGCCTGGGCCACCTCACCGCTTGCCAGCAGACCCACGTTGGCAAAATACGTGCCCCAGTAGTACATTTCGCGGAAAATATCCTTGAGCCCCGACACGCTGTAGGGGTGGGGCAGCCCCACGATATTCCCCTCGTCCTCCGTGTGATACCGCAGGGTGCGGGGGTAGTTTTCCTCGATAAACTGCTCGATCATCTCGTGCATAGCCCATGCCTCCCGATGCGAAATTTCCCCTTCATTATAGCAAACCCCTCTGGCAAGTCAATGCATTATTCGATTTATTTCTTTATAGATTTCGGCCATGCCCATCGTTGCCGCAGGGCAATCATAGTTGATTTTCGCTCTGAAAAAGTTTTTTGTGTACTTTCCGTGTACCTCAAGCGTATCAGGCCTCTCATATATCTCAAATTTACTTTTCATCGCTCGCTTCATCAATCATTCAGGGTTGATGAATGAGCGGTGATATGATATAATATCTATTAAACAAACTTGAATTTTACCGCCTGATTTCTAAGAAGCTTTTTATCCAACTTTAAATATTTTTGTTAAGATATCATAATGTACGAGAGGTGTTTTTTATGGATTTAATGGATAAGTATGCCGAAAGGAAATATTTTAGAAGCTTACCAATTCCTGAACACCTTAGTATAATAAGTTGTTGTTTGCCATTTACAATAAGCAAGTTTCAGACACATCGCAGTGCCCAGTATATCAAGCAGATAGACTAATTGCATTGGGACTTTTGGATTCTGCAATGAAATCTATGAGCATCGGTAGCGTTGGCGGCAGTCACACACAACGATATATTCAAACTAATGAACTTGGAAAAACATTCTGTGTTTTAAGTAAATAAAAAAGCATTATTACACATCGTATGATATATGCACGTGGGATAAAACACTAATATAAGGATTTGTTCATCCTGTCTTATAGATTTAGTTATTGACTTTCTTGCTTAATTTGTCTATTGAATTAAGCGGGAAAGTCAGTTTTTTAGCTACTAAAAATTAGGCCGCCGTGTACCTTTTGTGTACTCGCAAAAATGAGAAAACCCCGAAAACCCGCATAAATACTGGGGTTTTCGGGGGTCAATTTAAGCGAAACTTTATTCCCACTCGATGGTGCCCACCGGCTTCGGGGTCAGATCGTACAGTACGCGGTTGATGCCCTCCACCTCGGCGGTGATGCGGGCCACGATCTTGTGCAGCACGGCGTAGGGGATCTCCTCCACGGTGGCAGACATAGCGTCGGTGGTGTTCACCGCGCGGATGATGGCGGGCCAGCCCTCGTAGCGGCTCTCGTCCTTGACACCCACGCTCTTGATGTCCGGCACCACGATGAAATACTGCCACACCTTTTCCGCCAGGCCGTTCTTATCGAACTCCTCCCGCAGGATGGCATCCGCCTCCCGCAGGGCGTGCAGGCGGTCGCGGGTGATGGCGCCCAGGCAGCGCACTCCCAGGCCGGGGCCGGGGAAGGGCTGGCGGTACACCATACCGTGGGGCAGACCCAGGGCCTCGCCCACCACGCGCACCTCGTCCTTAAACAGCAGCTTAATGGGCTCCACCAGCTCAAATTTCAGATCCTCCGGCAGGCCGCCCACGTTGTGGTGAGACTTGACGGCCTTCTTGCCCTCGGCCTGCTTGATGCTCTCCAGGATGTCGGGGTAAATGGTGCCCTGAGCCAGGAAGGTGACACCCTCCAGCTTGCGGGCCTCATCGGCGAACACCTCAATAAACTCCTTGCCGAAGATCTTGCGCTTCTGCTCCGGGTCGCTGACACCCGCCAGCAGCCCCAGGAAACGATCGGTGGCATCCACGTAGATCAGGTTGGCATCCAGCTCATCCTTAAAAATGCGGATGACGTTCTCGCTCTCGTCCTTGCGCATCAGGCCGTGATTGACGTGCACGCAGACCAGCTGCTTGCCGATGGCCTTGATGAGCAGAGCGGCCACCACGGAGGAATCCACACCGCCGGACAGCGCCAGCAGCACCTTCTTGTCCCCCACCTGCGCGCGGATGGCGGCTACCTGCTCGTCAATAAAGGCTTGCGCCAACGCGGGGGTGGTGATGCGGGCCATGCTTTCGGGACGTACATTGCTATCCATAGTCGTTTCCTCCTCTGTATCAGTCGTTGGTGTAGTTGTCAAAGTATCCCTGCACCAGCACCACGGGGGTACCCTTGTCACCGGAGCCGCTGGTCAGGTCACACAGGGAACCGATCAGATCGGTGAGCTGGCGGGGCGTGGTGCCCTGGGAGGCCATGTTGCCCACCAGGTTGCCGTCCTTCTTCTTGATGCTGTCGGAGATGGCCTCACGCAGTGCCTCGCCGGAAAGGTCACCGAAATCGTTATCCGCCAGGTACTTGAGCTTAAGCTCGTTGGGGGTGCCGATGAGCCCATCGGTAAAGGCGGGGGACACCACGGGATCTGCCAGCTCCCAGATCTTGCCCTGGGGATCCTTGAAGGCGCCGTCGCCGTACACCATGACCTCTACGTGCTTGCCGGTGGCCTTAAGGATGCGCGCCTGCACGTCCAGCACCAGGTCCTTGCACTCGTTGGGAAACAGCTTGATCTTATCCTCAGTGGACTTGTTGGAGCCCAGCAGACCGTACTTAGCGTTGTAGCCACTGCCATTCACCGGGGCAGTGAGGATATCGTCCAGACCGCACACCGCCTTGGCGCCCGCCGCCTTCAGGATGCGCTTGGTGCGGGCACGGGTGTGGATGTCGCAGGTGAGAATGTGATCCGCATAGGGCAGGATCGCCTGAGGACGGTTGGCGAAGAGGATCTCCACCTCGGCACCCATCTCCCGGATGAGGTCGCCGTAATACTGCACGTAGTCCACGCCGGTGAACTCGTGCTTATTCTCACCAAACAGCTCCCGATAGCGCGCCAGGGTGAGCACATCGGAGTAGGGGTTGACTCCCGCTTCGTCCAGCTTGTCCAGGCTGACCAGCTCGTTGCCCACCTCATCGGAGGGGTAGCTGAGCATGAGGACGATCTTTTTGGCGCCCTTGGCGATGCCCTTGAGGCAGATGGCAAAGCGGTTGCGGGACAGGATGGGGAAGATAACACCCACGGTGCCGCCGCCCAGCTTCTCCTTCACATCGGCGGCAATGGCGTCCACCGAGGCGTAGTTGCCCTGGGCGCGAGCCACGATGGATTCGGTCATGGCGATCACATCCCGGTCGCGTAAGGGGAAGCCCTCGATCTCAGCGGCTTCCAGCACACTGTTGGCGACGATGGCGGCCAGGTCGTCCCCCTCACGGATGATGGGGCAACGGATGCCGCGAGATACGGTACCGACTCGACGTGCGTTTTCTGACATAAATGGTCCTTCCCTTTCTGTATAAGCCAAAGGCTCTGAATAACGGAATAACAAAAACGCCGCCCCGTGTAACGTGCCGCACCGACACGTGTTGCCGGGATCGGCGTTTTTACTGTAGTATTATATAGTATTCTGCGGATTCTTGCAAGAGGATATGCGCAATTTTTCACAAATGGCACAAAAAAATCCGCAGACACGCCCGGCGTATCTGCGGATTGACTTAAAACATCTTAAAACGTAGCGACCCATTCCGCGCTCAGCTTTGCCCAGCGGTTCACCCCCGGTACGTGCCGCTCGGTGCCCTCCTCGGAAAGCCCCAAACCGTGGCTGCCGTGAGGGAACACGTGCAGCTCTACCGGGATACCCTTAGTATGCAACGCCTCGGCCATCCAGAGGGAGTTCTCAAAGGGCACGCCGGCGTCCGCCGCCGTGTGCCACAGGAAACAGGGGCAGGTGTTCTCGTCCACCCGCTTTTCCAGGGAGAACGCCGGAGCTTCAGCCTCGACGCGGTCTTCCCCCAGCAGGTTGCAGAAGCTACCCTTGTGCGCCTTATCCCCAAAGGTGATGACCGGGTAGCACAGTATGGCCCCGGTGGGCTTGGAGGATATGTGGGACAGATCGTCCTTCACCGCCGGGTCATCCGGCAGCACGGCGGTGCAGCCCGCCAAATGCCCACCAGCGGAGAAGCCGCACACGAACACCCGGTCGGGGTCTACACCCCATTTTTCTGCATTCGCACGCACCAAGCGGATCGCCCGCTTGGCATCTGCCTGGGGGGCAGGATACCGGTTGGGTGCCACCCGATAGTGCACCACGAAGGCCTGGTAGCCGCAGGTGTTATAAAACTGCGCCACCGGCTCCCCCTCGTGGGGTGCTCGGTGGCTGTACCCGCCGCCGGGGAACACCACCACCGCCGGTACCGGCTTGTCGGTGTCGATGAGATAGGCGGTCATCTTGTTGGGAGTATCCGCCTCGGGGGTAAAGGCCGGGATCTCTCCCTCCCATAAGGTTACGTCAAAGGGCATTACAGTCGCCTCCTTTTGCTTTCTGTCTCCATACTACCACATCCTCGCGTCGGTTGCAACGGTTTTTGCCAAATCAAGTGACCGTAAAAACCAGAGCCTCCTTGCGAAGGCTCTGGTTTTTGTACAGTAATTACCGTTCCTCCCGGAAATAGGGCAGTCCCCGCGTGCAGCAGATATATCGAATCGTCGCTTCGAAAACTACACACCGGCGGTTTGCGCCGGTGGGGCACATCGCAACGCGCCCTTGGGGTATCCCGCGGCCTGCGGCGATGTGCAGCGGCCATGAGAATGGTGCTTTGCACCATTCTCCCACATCTCAGCCGATACATCCGCCCCCGCTTTCGATTTGTGCAGGGGGCGAGTCTCTACCCTTACCGTTCCTCCCGGAAATAGGGCAGTCCCAGACTCTGCGGGGGC
>JAZSOW010000025.1:0-12709 GCA_045537135.1 Acutalibacteraceae bacterium | reverse complement strand
CCCAGTGGACGTCGCACATCGCCGTAGAACGGTGGCTATTGTAATACGCGTTGCGATGTGCCCCACCGGCGAAATTCGCCGGTGATGAGTAACCGAAAGTCTTTAGTTGCGGGTGGACCGAGCCGCAGCGAGACAGGTGGCACGGCGTAAGCCGTGACGGATGAGGGGTAATCGAAGTCTGCACTAACCCCTATCGGGCCGCCCAGAGCGCCGCACCGCCGGGGGATTAGAGATAAAAAAGCGGCACTATGTACCCATCGAGATACATCGTGCCGCTCAGTTTATAGCTTCAACAGCCTTTGCGCATTTTTGTGGGTGATCTTGTCCATTTCCTCCCCGGTGAGCCCCAGGCTGTCCAACAGGCGCCGCTCCATCCCCGCCGTGTGCCAGGGGGTGTCGGTGCCGAACAGGAGCTTATCCACCCCATGCTTTTCCACGATCTTTTGGGCGTGGTACTTGGGGAGCATGGAATAGCCGAAGGAGGTATCAAAGTAGATCTCCGTGCCGCACAACAGGGTGAGCACATCCTCACAGCAGTTG
The DNA here is from genome assembly GCA_045537135.1 of Acutalibacteraceae bacterium. Classification (GTDB taxonomy): domain Bacteria; phylum Bacillota; class Clostridia; order Oscillospirales; family Acutalibacteraceae; genus UBA5905. The sequence goes on along the minus strand of JAZSOW010000025.1, from coordinate 12,169 downwards.
ACGCCGCCCCAGTGCGCCGCCACCACCGGGCCGTCCAGCCACCGCAGGGCGCGCAACAGCTTGTCCGGGGTGCCGCCGTAGGGGGGTGCAAAGCCGTAATCCCACCCGGCGTGGAACAGGGTGATGAGCCCCAGCTCTGAAATTTTCCGGTAGATAGGCGCCATCCTGTCCTCGTCGGCGGCAAAGCCCTGGTAATCCGGGTGGAGCTTCACGCCGGGGAGCCCCAGCGCCTTGATGCGGCTAAGCTCCTCCAGGGCCTCGGGGCTGTCCGGGTGCACCGAACCAAAGGCCACAAAGCCCGCCTGTCCGTTCACCGACGCGGCAAAATCGTTCACCTTCGTCTGCTGGCGGGGGTTGGTGGCGATGTTCATCACCACCGCTACATCCACCCCGTCCTCCGCCATTCGCTTTTTCAGCCCCGGCAGGGTGCCGTCGGTGTGGTAGATCAGCCCACCGGAGGCATCGGACAGCTTTTCCACCGCCTTTTGGGCGATGGCCTCCGGAAACGCATGGGTGTGAAAATCAATCAGCATGGTCAGCACTTCCTTTGGGATATAGTATATCCCGGTTTTGGCAGAAAAAACGTGGAAATTCCCTCTCCCGGTGGTTTTTCCCTCTCAGCACTGCCGCATTAAGCGGATGTAGAACTCCACCGCCCGGTGAACGGTCTCCACCCGGACGCGCTCGTTGTTGCCGTGGATGGTGGCCCGCTCCTCACTGGTGAGATCCATGGCGGAGAAGCGATACACCTTATCCGAGATGCGTCCATAGTGGCGGGAATCGGAGCACTGCACCATCAGGTAGGGGGACACCACGCACCCCCGCCAGGTGGAGGCCACCGCGGTGGCCACCCGGCGGTAGCCCTCGCTGTCCACCGTCGAGATGCGGCTGGGATTCATGCCGTGTAGCACCTGCACCTCCACGGCATCGTCCTTCACGGTGCGGCGGATGGTTTCCAGCGCCGTGTCCATGGTATCCGCCGGGTTTAAGCGGATGTTGGACACCATGGTGGCCTTGGGGGGGATCACGTTGGAGGCGGCGGAGCCTTCCATCTGGGTGAAGGCCACGGTGGTACGCATCAGAGCGTTAAGCTCCCCACCGGATTTCTTACAAATGAGATCCAGCACCGGCATGAACAGCCAGAGATTGGCAAAGATCATCCGGTACAGGAAGGTGGAGCGCCGCCCCAGGGTATCGAACATGGCTGCCACCGGCGGGGTCAGGTGGGCCTTAAAGGGGTGCGCCACCAGCCGACAGCAGGCGCGAGCCAGGGTATCCACCGGGGTCTTGGGCTTGGGGGCGGAGGCGTGCCCGCCGCCGGAGTGGACGGTGTATTCCACGTCCATCATGCCCTTTTCCGCTACCCCCACCATGCCGCAGGGCACGTGGACGCCGGGGAACACCTTTTCCACCACGGCACCGCCCTCGTCCACCACCACGGCGGGGGTGATTCCCTCCCGCTCAAAGTAGCTGACAATGTTGGCGGCACCGGGGCCGTTGATCTCCTCCCCGCCGGAAAAGGCGAAATAGATATCCTTCTCGGGGGTAAAGCCTTCCCCGATAAGCTGTTCGGCGGCAGAAAGCACACCGTTCATGGTCACCTTGGTATCCAGGGTGCCGCGACCCCACAGGACACCGTCCTCTAGGATCCCTGCAAAGGGAGGCTTGTCCCAGCCCGCCTCCTCCACCGGCACCACGTCGTAGTGGGCCATGAGCACCGCCGGAGCATCCGACGCCTTGCCCGGCCAGCGAAACAGCAGCGCCCGCCCGGGCAGACGGTCAAGGGTGCAGGTATCGAATACATGAGGGTACAGGGTGGGCAACAGCCCGATAAGCTTTTCAAATTCTGCGTCATCCTCCAGGGCGGCATCCCGATAGGACACCGTCTGACAGCGCACCAACGCCTGCAGCGCGGCTACCGTCCGGTCTTTATCGATGGTGACCGGCTCCTCCTGTACCGGGGTCTCCCCCCGGGGGGTGAACAACAGCGTGCGCAGAAGCACCACCGCCAGCAATAGGGCGATGGGAATGACAACCATCAGCCACCACATATTACAGCATCCCTTTCTTATACATCACCCGGGCAACCGCCACGGTGAACAGCACGCCCACCGGCACCATGATGCCCACGGTGCCCGCGTTTAGAGCGGGGACAAAGATGAACAGCACCAGCATCAGCAGGATGGGGGCTACCGCCAGCTTCACGTTCTTGGACACGAACACCACCCCCAGGCCGCCGAACAAGGCCGGCAGGATCTGCTGGAAGGCGGGCTCCAGCACCGGGGCCTCCAGAATGGGGGTCAGGGGCACGATGAGGATGACACCCACCAGAATAATGAGGGTGGTAACGATGCTGGACACCGCAATGGAGATGGTGGAGATGACCTCCCCCTCCTCGTCGGTAGCCTTCACCCCCGCCCGCTCCATGGCATCCAGGGCGCAGGGCAGCTTCAGGTTGGAGATGTTACCGGTGATAAAGGACAGATAGGTGCCCCCCGCTCCCAGCATGGGCACGTAGGTAAAGATCTCCACAACACCCACCGCCCAGTACATGGGCATGGTGGCCACCAGGCCCTTGCCCAGAGCCTCCCAATGGGGCATCACCTGAAAGATCGCCATCAAGACGGCAGGAAACAGCAGAATAAGGATCCCCAGAGCGATGCCCCAGGCACGGCCGTCCCGATGGACGGATTCCATATAGGTCAATTGTTTTTTCATACGCGTGTCCTCCTTTCTCAGCCAAGCCAGCCGGTGATCGGGATGGCGGCGGCCATGCCTCCCACCAGGCTCAGCGGCAGGGCGTAATCGGTGAGCCAGCGGAGCTTACACTTGGTTGCCAGCAGACCGCACACCACCATAATAAGGGCGCTGACCACCATCACGCACACCGGAATAAGGCAGGCGGTATTCCCCCGGGTCACGTCCAGCACGTCGCAGAACACAAACCCCAGGAACGCGGAGATCATGCCGAGGAACATGGCGTTATTAAAGATCTCGCTCCATTTTTTATCCTTCATGCCCATCTTGGTCATGCCGCCCTGGATGCCCTTGGTCATGAAGGGCACCAGCACCAGACCGGCGGCGATGGACAGGGTCATGACCCACACCACCGACAGAAAGATCGCCGGGTCGGTAATGGCCACGCCCTTAGCGACCTGTGCCGCATCCAGCACGTTCTGAGAGGCCACCAACTCGTAGCTCATGGAGCCAATAACCGACAGCCGCAGCCAGGGCAGCGCCACCCCCAGGCTTTTGGACAGGGCGAGGACGCTGACTAGGATGGACACCGCCGGGGCGATGGTGAACACCGCCGAGGAGGAGACGGTCTTTTTGATAACGGTGGGGGTGATCCCCAGCTCCTTGGCACGGCGCAGGGCGCGTACCAGGAAGTATATCGATTGCGCCAGCACCGCCGCAATGATGAGCCCCACCAGTATGTACAGAATAGGGGCGTTGACGGAAAATTCCATAACATGACCTCCTTTTGTTTATATAGCTTTTACTATCTGTTATATTTTTAGCTTGAAATACAACCCGTAGTGATCGGAAGGGTATTTCCCATCGAAGGTCTCGTCCAGCAGGCGCACGGTGGTGGAGGTGACCCTCTCATTGCCGAAGCAATAGTCAATGTGGGTGGGATGCTTCGCCTTGCCATAGCCGTGGTAGGTGACACGCCCATCCCCCGGGTTCATATCCGTAAAGTGGCGGATCATCTCCGCATAGGCGGGGGTGGTGGGCGTGGCATTGAAGTCCCCGGTGATGAAGGTGGGGATATCCCCCAGGGCGGCGGCTCGAGCGGCGATGAGGGCGGCGCTGTTCACCTGGCCCTCGTCCCCGAAGCCGAAGTGGGTGTTCACCGCCAGCACCGTTTCCCCGGTGGCCTTGTCCCGGAGCTTGGCCCACACGCAGATGCGCTTGCAATGATGGACGGTGTCCCACTCCTTTCCGGATTCCACCTCCGGGGTGGGCGACAGCCAAAAGTGCCCCTTGCCGATGCAATCAAAGCGCTCCCGCTTCCACAGCATGGGGGCGGATTCCCTCCAGCCGTCGGGGGCGGTGTCCCGCCACACGTTGTACAGCTCGTAGGCGGGGTAGTCTGCCGTGAGGTAGGGCATCCAGGCGGGGCGTCCCTCCTGCAGGCCGATAATATCCGCGTCGCAGGCATCCAGCACCGCTTTGAGGCGGGGAGCCCGCTCCGAGATGCTGTGTCCGTCCGGGTCATCCGCACAGCGGATGTTGAAGGTGACAACCTTCAGTTCCATAGTTAATACCTCCTATAAATGCGTAATGGCAACGGAAGAATTAATAATTAACAATTAGGAGTTAAGAATTAGATGTAACTTCTCGTAGAACGCTCCCACGGTCTGCACAAACCCCACAAGCCTTCCCCCTTGAGGTAATTCCCCCGCCTTGGGGGGGAAATGCCCGCAAAGCGGACAAAGGGGGGCCGCCTCCGGCGAGGAGGAAGGACGACCGCTTGCGGTGGATGAGGTGGCACCTTCGCACACAACCCCCACTATGACCGTAGGGGCGTATTCCATATCCGCCCGCGCCTATGGTCTGTACAAACCCATGCGGGGCGTCCGGAGGTCGCCCCCTACAGCTCGACCGACGGCACATAAGGCCCCCTCCTTGAGGGGGCTCCGCCCAAAGGGCGGTGGGGGAGTTTTTGTTTTCACCGCACCCTACAAAGGGATTTGTACCAATCGGAACAATTTTTAATTATTAATTCTCCATTCTTAATTATCTGAAAGGAGAGTGCACAAATCCACGCAGACGGCAGGAGCAAGCCCCCGCCCTACAAGGAGCAAAGCACCTAATTTTCAGCGATCCACACGCCGCTGAGGGGGGGCAGGTAGAGGGTGGTGCTCTCCACGTGGCCAGTACCGATGAGAACGTTCCCGGTAAAGGGAAGTGTCACCGTGCGAGGCTCCTCGGAACGGTTGACGGCACACAAGAGGGTTTCGCCCCCGCCACAGCGGGTGAAGCACACCACGTCCCCCTCCGCCTCCACCGGAACGATGTCTCCCTCGATGAGAGCCGCACAGCCACGGCGGGCGGCACCCAGGCGGCGGTACCATTCCACAAGGGCGGTGTCCTCCCGGCCCCAGGGGTAGGTGCCCCGGTTGAAGGGATCCTTGTAGCCCTCCATCCCGGCCTCGTCACCGTAGTAGATGCAGGGCACCCCCGGCAGGGCATACTGTAAGAGGGTAGCCAACCGCAGGCGGGCAAGTCCCCGCCGCCGCTCCTGGGCGGTCATGGTCTTGGAGGCTTGCCAGCGGCGATCCCGGTTGCGGGCGGGCTCGCCCCCCAGCAGGGTCAGCGCCCGCTCGGTGTCGTGGGTGCCGATATGATTCATCAGTAACCGGAGCACCGGGGGCGGATAGTTTTCCACAATGTCCAGCACCCGGTCGTGGAATTGCCGGCTACCCCCTTGCAGGAGGAACAGCAGGATAGCCTGGCGGAAGGGGTAGTTCATCACGCTGTCCAACTGGTCACCCAGCAGGTAGCGGCGGCGGTGGCCGTAGCTTTCCTTGTTGCTGGCGTCCTCCCACACCTCCCCCAGGATGAGGGCGTCCGGGTCGGTGGCCTTTGCCCGACGGCGCAGGGCATCCAAGAAGGCGTCGGGTAGCTCGTCGGCCACGTCCAGTCGCCAGCCGCCGATCCCCTCCCGCAGGCGGGTAGCGATGACACCACCCTCGCCGTTGATGTGCTCCATGAATCCGGGGGCGGTCTCCTCCACCTCCGGTAGGGTGCGAAAGCCCCACCAGCAGGCGTAGTCCCGGGGCCAGCTCTTAAACCGGTACCACCCGGCATAGGGGGAGGCGGGGGTGTTGTACGCCCCCACAAGGGGGTAACGACCCTCCCGGTTAAAGTACACGCTGTCGGCACCGGTGTGGCTGAACACCCCATCCAGCAGTACCCGGATGCCCCGCTCTCTTGCCGCGGCACACAGGGCATGAAGCTCCTCGTCGGTACCCAGTAGCGGGTCTACCCGGGTATAATCGGCGGTATCGTACCGATGGTTGGAGTGGGCCTCAAAAATGGGGTTGAGATACAGGCAGGTGACCCCCAGGCTTTGCAGGTAGTCCAGCTTTTCCGTAATGCCGGCAAGGTCACCGCCGAAATAGTCGTTGTTGCGGATCTCCCCCTGCGCGTCCAGCTCCCACGCCATCGGCTCGTCCCACGCCCTGTGGAGCACCCGGTCGGCGGGCACCCCGGCCTTGGGAGTGCCGGAGGAAAAGAAGCGGTCGGGGAAGATCTGGTACATCACCCCGCCGGCCAGCCAGTCGGGGGTGATGAAGTCTTCCCGGTAGCAGGTGAGCTGCCAGCGAGGAACGGCCTTATCGCAGGAGTAGACGGCGGTACCGTCCGGGCGGCGGCTGAGCCAGCCGGTGCCCAGTCGTAGCTCCACCTGGAAGGTGTAGCGGTAGATCCCCGGCTCGGCGGGGGCAAAGCGGATATCCCACCACTCGTGGTCGTCCGCGGCTAAGCCCGCCCAGAACATCCCCTGTTGCAGAGGGGGCTTACCATCCTGCTCCATAAGCAGGAACGCGGCGTGACAGCCCCAGTTCCGGGGCAAGCAGATGCGAAACAGCACCGGGGTGCCCGCCGGCACCGCCCCAAAGGGGACGCGGTAAGCCGTATCGCGGGAGGAAAACAGGGCAGGCATGGGCAGGCTCCTTTCAGATAATTAAGAATGGAGAATTATTAATTAAAAATTGTTTGGGTTTGTGCAGACCCCTTTGTAGGGCGCGGTGAAAGCAAAAACTCCCCCACCGCCCTTTGGGCGGAGCCCCCTCAAGGAGGGGGCCTTGTATGGTCCTGCACAGACCTTAGCGGGACGTCGCAGAGCGCCGTCCCCTACAAGGCGGTTCGCACAAGCTTTTTTGTAGGGGTCGGCGTTTACGACGACCCGGGAGAAAACGGCAGGACCAAGGCCCTGCCCTACGGTCTCACCGAAGGGCAGACGGAGGGGTAGTATATCCTGCTACACACCCCCTCATCACCTGCTTCGCAGGAGCTTCCCCCCAGGGGGAAGCCTGTGTAGTTTGCACAAGCCGATAAAGCCTTCCCCCTCGGGGGAAGGTGCCCCGAAGGGGCGGATGAGGGGTGCCGCCGCAGGCGGCGGGAAGTGCGTCGCAACCAAAACTCCCCCACCGCCCATGGGGGCGGAGCCCCCTCAAGGAGGGGGCCTTGTATGCCGGCGGGCGGGCTGTAGGGGGCGACCTCCGGACGCCCCGTCAAGGATGAACAAGCCGGAGGCTTCGTCCCCTACGAGAGGTTACACTATAATTCTTAACTCTTAATTGTTGATTATTAATTCTTCCTCAACGTGAACGTGCCGAAGAACAGGGCCGCCAGTACCAGGATAATGGTGGGGCCGGTAGCCACGGCGTTGTAGTAGGATAACAGCAGCCCCAGTACCCCGGCGAACAGTCCAAACAGGATGCTCAGCAGGTGGAAGGAGCGCATACTGCGGGCGACGTTGCGCGCTGCGGCGGCGGGCAGGATAAGCATGGCATTGATAAGCAACAGCCCCACCCAATGGATGCTGAGCATAACCACCACGGCTACCAGCACCACAAACAGATTATCCAGCAGACGCACCGGCAGGCCCTTGCTCCGGGCCACGGCGGGACTGATGGAAATGGCGTGAAAGCCGCCAAAGCCGATGACCCACAGCATCACCGTCACCGCCAGAGCGGCACCCACCACCCACAGGTCAGCGGGGGTGATGCGCAGCACGTCTCCCACCAGTAGGCTCTGGTAGTTGGCGATGTTCCCATCCCGGGAAAGGAGCAGGAGCCCCAGTGCCACGCCAACGGAGGAAAACACCCCGATGACCGTGTCGGTGGAGGCGATACGAGCGTGGCGGATGCGATTCATCAAGAGGGCGAACACCACAGCAAACGCCACCATCACCCACTGGTATTGGCTCACCCCCGCCACCACGCCGATGGCCACACCGGTAAGAGCGGAGTGACCCAGGGCATCGGAGAAGAAGGACATCCCATTATTTACCACTAAAGTCCCCAGCAGGGAGAGCAGGGGCACCAGCAAAAGGATCGCCCACAGGGCGGTGCGCATGAAGTCGTACTCCCAAAAGCTAAACAGCTCCATCAGCCCTCACCTCCCACAGGAAACGTCTGCCGGAAGGCCGGGGAGGCGAACACGGTGGCGGGAGAACCCGCCGCTAAGATTTCCTTATCCAACAGCACCACCCGGTCGGCGTGCTCTCGCACGAAGGCAAGGTCGTGAGAAATGAGTAAAATGACCATATCGTCCCGCCGCAGATCCTCCAGCAGACGGTAAAACAGGGCAAGCCCCGCCTTATCCATGCCGGAGACCGGCTCATCCAGCACCAGCATATCCGGGTGAGGGCGGGTGGCGATGGCCAACAGCACCCGCTGTAGCTCGCCACCGGACAGGCGTCCCAGCTTTTTGTCCAACAGTCCTTGTGCCGCAAAGCGGGCAAAGTGGGCGGCAATGTCCTGCCGCAAGCGGCGAGGCACCGGCAGAAAGGCCGGCCATCGGCTGGTAAACGCCAACGCCGCATCCAGTACCGTAGCAGGAGAGCCCGCATCCACCTCAATGCTCTGAGGCACGTAGCCGATGCGGGGCTTCTTTTGGGTAGGGATGCCGTCATGCCCGGAGAAGGTCACCCGCCCCTCGTGGGGCATCTCCCCCAAAATGGCACGAAACAGGGTGCTTTTCCCTGCGCCGTTGCGCCCGATGACGGCGGTGATCTCTCCACAATGGGCGTGGAGACTCACGTCCTGCACCAGCGTATTGTTCCCGGCACGGACGGTGATATGCTCAATTTTCAGACAATGCAAACCGCAACCGTGTGGATGGGTGTGCTCATGCATAGTTATTCCCCCGTGAGTTGTTTTAGATTATATGCCATGGCATCCAGCCAGTCGTTCCCCTGCCGGTCGCCGGCCACCACCGTGTCCAGCGCCAACACCTGCTCGGCGGGAACAAGGGTATCCACTCCGGCGTAACGCACATCGTACTGGTCATCATACAACAGCAGGGTATCCGGGTAGCGGGTAAGCACCTGCTGTACCGCCCTGAGATCCCCGGCGGAGACGCCGCTGTCCTCCCCCACCGTCAAGGCCAGCTCCACGGTAAGTCCCAAGCTATCCGCCAGGTAGGCCAGCGAATCATGAAAAATGATACACCGGGTGGTGGGCAGGGTGGCGGCCACCTCCTGCAGACGCCGTTCCGTGGCGGCGATCTGCATTCCATAGGCATCCCCATTGGCAAAATAGGTGGCGGCGTTGTCCGGGTCCAGGGTAGAAAGCGCTTTGGCCACGTTGTTTACCTGTGCCCGGTACCGCCAGGGGCTCATCCACACGTGCTCGTTGTAGGTGTCCTCGTGGTCATGCCCATGGTCTTGGTCGTGCCCATGGTCGTGGTCGTTGCATAAAAGCTCCAGTCCCTCGGTGGTATCCGCCGTAGGCAGGGCATCCATCCACTCCCCCAGCAGACCTTCGGTCCCTACCCCCAATAGCACCAGATCCGCGCCGTCCAGCAGGATGCGATCCTGGGGGGTGAGCTGGTAGTCGTGCATACAGCCGGCGGCGTTGCCGGTGAGGTTTTCCACCGTGATGGCGTCGCTGTCCCCTACCACTGTTTTTGCCGCCAGGTACAGCGGGTAGGAGGTGGTGACCACTGTTTTTCCCTGCCGAGGCAGACCCACCGTACCGAAGATGGCGGTGAGCCCCGCCCCCAGCAACACAAGCCCTGCCATCAGCAGGGCTACCGGGGCGTAGTGTTTTATGCTTGCTTTCATGGGTTTCTCCTATACAAATAGTTATAATTGTTTGACATATTACGTTTCGTTTTTCAAATACCGGTCAAAACCGGATAGCTGGAGGGTTTTGGCCAACAGCAATCCTCCGGGGATGCAGGCGATCATCTGTCCCGCGCCCACCATAGCCATCTGGATGATCAGCACCTGCCAGGTGAAGCTGGGGGTGACCAGTGCCAGCTCTCCCCCCACGATGAGGGCATTGAGCACCACCGGCGGGAGGGTGGACAGCACCGGCAGACCCCAGAGGGTGCGGCGGCGCAGGAGGTAGGTGAGCCATGCCGCCACGCCGGTGGCTAAGGGCCCCAGCAGCACGTCCAGGGCGCCGGCGATGTTGGCGCCGGTGGCTAACCCCAGCAGGTTAGACAGGGCGCAACCCACCGTTAAGCCGGGGATGGCCGCCGGGGTGAAGGCCGCCAGCACGGTGAGGGCTTCCGACACCCGGCATTGGATGAGGCCGAAGGAAAAGGGGGTCAGCACCAGCGTCAGGGCGGTGTACAGGGCGGCGATGAGTGCCGTCTGGGTGAGATAACGAATAGAACGCGTGGGTTTCATGTTGAACACTCCCGTAGTTTTGTTTTAAGTCAGGATGGTTTCGAACTGACTGGGTGAATGAAGAATTAAAAATGCATAATGACGGTATCGCCTTCGGCGATGGATGTATTGTGGGTCTGTGCAGACCGGAGGCCGGGCTCCTACGAAAAGTTACGTCACAATTCCTAACTCCTAATTCCTAACGCCTAACTGCGTACATGTATTCCCTCCCCACCATTTCCCGGGTGAGGATGCCGGTGTGGAGTAGCACCTGGAGAGCGCCCCACCGCTTGCGGCCTTGCAAGCGAGCGGCTTTGCCGAACTGGGCGGCGGTAAACGTCTCCGGCAATCCCAGGGGCAGTAGGGCCGCGTAATCCGCCGGGCAGGTCAGGATGGCTTCCCCCTCCAGGGTGCGGGGATACCGCTCCGCTCGGTGGGAGCCCCGCTTGCCGTCCCGGCTCCAGCCGTCTGCCAGGCGATGCTCCTCCACGTCCAGCAACACCAGCCGCACCGTCAGGCGGGGGTGATCAAGGCAAGGGAGCAGGTAGATGAGCTGGGGGCCTGCGTCGGCAAAGCTCCCGGTGCGAGGGGAGCGCTTAGGTGGGGTGGTCTCTCCGGTGACCGGGTCGATCCAGCACAGCCACTTGCGATGTACCAACGGCACCACCACCGTCACCGGGTATTGCTCCAGCAGGGCTTGTAGCTTGGGGCGCAGAGCGGAGAAATTTCCCGTCTGGATCTCGGTGACCCGCTCGCCGTCAAAGATATCCGCCACGTGGCCGTCCGGCAACACCACCTCGTGATGGGTGCTGTCCTCGTCCAGCCACCGTTTAAGGGTGGCATGGAGGGTCTTTTCCCGCAGTACCCCGATGTTAGTCGTCATGGCAAAGCTCCAGGCGGGCGGCAAAGGTTGCCCCCCGCTCAGTGGCACCGCTCACGTAGGCTACCCCATCCTCCAGGGCGCCCGCCAGGGTGATCTCATCCCCCAGGCGCGCCTCCCCGGCGAAATAGAGCTGTACGTCGGTGAGCCGTCGTCCGGGCATACCCCCGGGGATGGCATCACAGGCCAGATCCGCAAAGCGGGTGTTGTTTAGGTGACCGTTGCGGTCGGTATCCGACCAGCGCACCGTCAAGGTGCCCACAGGCTCCAGGGCGGGCTGTCGCCACTTGCCCGGGTCGGCGCAGTCCACGGTGCGTCCGGGGTTTTCCGTCACCCCAAACCGGTCAAACTCCTCCCCCCGGAGCAGGCGGTGATCCTCCACCGCCACCAGAGCATACTGCATCACGCCCCGGATGATCTCCTCCCCGGCGGCATCCCGCCAGGAGAAGCAACGGAAAAACCGGGGGCCTTTCCGCTCCCGGTGCCAGGTGGTCAAGGTGACCCGCTCCCCGGTGGCAGGCAGACGCACAAGCTGCACGTGCCAGCGGGAGGCCACAAAGGCAATGCCCGCCGCCATCAGCGCGTTCCAGCTCATGCCGCCGGGTGCCAGGTGCTGTTCCGCCGCCTCCTGCTGGTACCGCAGGACGGCAGACAACCGCATCCGGTCATCCGGCCCCACGTCGTAGGTGGCCACCGTCAGAGGGAATACGTATTCTCTCGGTATAATCAATGACATAGTATACACTCCGTTTAATTTTCCGCCAGCTTGTTGGCCAGGGCTTTCAGGTCGTCCGGGTCAAAGAACTCCAGGGTCAGGGTGCCGCCCTTGGTACCGGGCACCACCTTTACCTGGCGGCCCAGGCTTTCCCGCAGAGCCAGCTCCACCTCGTCATAGAAGCTATCCCGGCGCGGGGGCTCCTTTTGGGGGGCGGGGG
>JAZSOW010000067.1:0-2826 GCA_045537135.1 Acutalibacteraceae bacterium | reverse complement strand
CTGAACGAAATGGAAAAAAGCGCGCGGGGTGTGGCAAGCGCGTTTGATGCTCGCGCGACCCTGTCCGTCACCTCTCGTTGTCCCCGTCTTATGATCGACGGCGCTTTGCGCGAGAGGGGAAAAGACGTTTTCTCCGCACTTCTCGGCGAGGATGCGGTTCATCCCATGACACAAGTCGCCGGCGCATCCGAGGACTTTGCCTTCATCAGCGAAAAATGCCCCTCCTTGACGGTGGCGCTGGCGGCAGGCAGACGGGAGGATGGCTACGCCTTCCCCTTGCATCACCCTCGCACCGTCTTTGACGAGGGAGCGCTTCCCTACGGCGCCGCTCTCTATGCCGCCTTTGCATTGGGGCTTGCCGAACAAGACTTGTAACTTTTACCATGCGCTCCCCTGTATAAGCGCAGGCGTTTTTTGCCAATACTTTGCGTAAAGCCTCTCTGAAAGAGAGCACAAAGCAAAGGAAGCAAAGCATGTACCGTAACAAAGTAGAGATCTGCGGTGTGAACACCGCTACCCTCCCCGTGCTGACAGATGAAGAAAAGCGAACACTGCTTGTAAAAACAAGAGCAGGCGATATGAACGCACGGGAGGAGCTCATCTACGGCAATCTTCGGTTGGTGCTCAGCATAGTGGGACGATTTTCGGGCAGACGGGAGTCCATGGACGATCTGTTTCAAGTAGGCTGTATCGGACTCATCAAATCCATCGACAATTTTGACCTTTCTCAAAACGTGCGCTTTTCCACCTATGCGGTGCCAATGATTATCGGTGAAATACGGCGCTATTTACGAGACAACAACGCCATCCGGATCAGCCGCTCTACTCGTGACGTGGCCTACCGGGCCATGCAAGCCAAGGAAGCACTTCTCACCGAACTATCCCGAGAACCAACTATCGAGGAGATTGCCCGACGTCTGGATCTTCCTCGTGAGGACGTGGTACTGGCATTGGAGGCCATCGTCGATCCCATCAGCCTCTATGAGCCGGTGTATAACGACGGCGGTGACACCATCTTTGTCATGGATCAGGTGGGCGATTGCAACGATGACCGCAACTGGCTTGATGAAATTACTCTCAAGGACGCTATTGCCGCTCTATCCGATCGCGAAAAGCGGATTCTGAATCTTCGTTTTATTAAAGGCCTTACCCAAGTCGAGGTTTCGGCCGAGATCGGCATCTCCCAAGCACAGGTCAGTCGCCTGGAAAAAGGGGCGTTAGAAAAAATCAAAAAAGACCTATAAACCCTATAACAGAGCCGTTTGTCACCTGTAAAGGAAAAAGCCTACACACTCTGTGTGCAGGCTCTTTTGTAAACTTATTCCCCTTTATATTTGCGACGCGTAGCCTGACCACCACGAATGTGACGCTGAGCTTTATTGACCTCCAGTACATGCCGTACTTGACCATACAGTTGGGGATTCACCGTCTGCAACCGCTCGGACACATCCTTATGTACTGTGGATTTGCTAATGTGAAACCGCTTGGCAGTGGCGCGAACTGTAGCGCCGGTATCCAAAATATATTCTCCCAACGCCACGGCACGATCTAATACCGTTTCCCTCATACAATCAACTCCTAACACTGGTAGAATGTATGAATAGAAACGATGAAATATGACTACACGAAAAGCGGTCGTCTGTTGACGACCGCTTTTTATCATCAAGATTTACGCCAGACCATTTTATTAACCACGCCGGTATAGGACTGAATCAGCTTAACCACCTTTGTGGACACGTTCTCTTCGATATAATCAGGCACGGGAATACCATAGTCTCCCTCCAGATTGGCGGTGACGGCAGTGTCCACGGCCTGCAGCAGGCTTTTCTCATCAATGCCTGCCAACACGAAGCACGCCTTATCCAGTGCCTCGGGACGCTCGGTGGAGGTGCGGATGCACACGGCAGGGAACGGCTTACCGATGGAGGTGAAGAAGGAGCTCTCCACCGGCAGGGTGCCGCTGTCAGACACCACCGCAAAGGCGTTCATCTGCAGGCAGTTGTAATCGTGGAAGCCCAAAGGCTCGTGGCGAATCACACGCTCATCCAGCACAAAGCCACTCTGCTCCAAACGCTTTTTGGAACGGGGGTGGCAGGAATACAGGATGGGCATATCGTACTTTTCAGCCATTTTATTAATGGCGGTGAACAACGATAGGAAGTTCTTTTCTGTATCAATATTCTCCTCGCGGTGAGCGGAAAGGAGAATGTACTTGCCCTTTTCCAGACCCAGACGGGCGTGGATATCGGAAGCTTCGATACTTTCCAGGTTGTTGTGCAGCACCTCTGCCATCGGCGAGCCGGTGACGTAAGTGCGCTCCTTGGGCAGACCGTTGTCTGCAAGATACCGGCGGGCGTGCTCGGAGTAGCACAGATTCACGTCGGAAATAATGTCCACGATCCGGCGGTTGGTCTCCTCCGGCAGGCACTCATCCTTGCAGCGGTTGCCGGCTTCCATATGGAAAATGGGAATGTGCAGCCGCTTTGCGCCGATGACACTGAGGCAGGAGTTGGTATCGCCCAGCACCAGCACCGCGTCCGGCTTTACCTCCACCATCAGCTGATAGCTTTTGGCGATGATATTGCCCATCGTCTCGCCCAGATCCTTGCCCACCGCGTCCATATATACATCCGGATCTTCCAGCTGCAGATCCTTGAAGAACACGCCGTTAAGGTTATAGTCATAATTCTGACCGGTGTGGGCCAGCAGGCAGTCAAAATACTTGCGGCACTTATTGATCACCCCCGCCAACCGAATGATCTCCGGCCGGGTGCCTACAATGATCAGCAATTTCAGCTTGCCGTTATTTTTGAAAGAAGCCATAGT
>JAZSOW010000008.1:0-5928 GCA_045537135.1 Acutalibacteraceae bacterium | reverse complement strand
CCACCG
The DNA here is from genome assembly GCA_045537135.1 of Acutalibacteraceae bacterium. Lineage (GTDB taxonomy): Bacteria > Bacillota > Clostridia > Oscillospirales > Acutalibacteraceae > UBA5905. Next base: position 5,922 of record JAZSOW010000008.1, on the reverse strand, counting down.
AATAGACTATAAAAACCGGCGCTGTCCACTTAAGTGAACGGCGCCGGTTTTCATTTTGTTTAGCCCCCGGCACACTTTTTGCAGGGGGTAAGGCCGCGTCTTTTGGCAGCGTCCAGCGTGCTTTCGTAATAGGTGCCGCCGTTACAATGAGAATCCCTGTGCCACCGTTTACCGGTTTTGGTGATGTAGACCGTCTCGGACACAGGCTCCTCCGCCGAAGCGGTGGTGGTGGTCGGCTTAATGGTGGTGGTTGTGGGCTTAGCCGTGGTTGTGGTTGTGGGCCTAGCCGTGGTTGTGGTGGTCGACTCCTCGGTGGAGCGGGTGGTGCTACTGATATCCGTCAAGACGCTTTCTGCCTGGGAATTGACCGTTTCCATGGCAGTGCATCCGCACAGGGAGAAAAGCAGTGCGATGACCAACAGCAGACAACTGCATTTGGTAATCCGTTTCATGGGTGGCCTCCTTTGTGTTTGCGGTGACACGGGTGATTCCTGCCACCTTATACGTGGTTATTGTTCCATTCTGTCAGGCCGAACAGCCGACAGGCGTTTTGCCAGGTTTCCTTCAGCAGGGTATCGGCGCCCACCCCCCGCAGTGCCGCTATGTGGGCGGCGGTGTGGGCGATCATAGAGGAATCACACCGCTGTCCTCGACAGGGCTCCGGCGCCATGTATGGTGCGTCGGTCTCCAGTAACAGCCGGTCAGCGGGGACCGCCGCCGCCACCGCCGCCGGACGGCGGGCATTTTTGAAGGTGGTGACGCCCCCAAGCCCGATATACAGTCCCAGAGCAGTGACCTGACGCATCATTTCTACACTGCCGGAAAAGCAATGCACCACACCTCGAGGGCGGTACTCCCGTAACAGAGCCAGGGTATCCTCATGAGCGTCCCGGTCATGGAGGATCACTGGCAGATCACAGTCTGCTGCCAGCTCTAACTGCTGCCGCAGCAAGGTCACCTGCTGTGCCCGAGGACAGCCGTCCTCGTAGTGATAGTCCAGGCCGATCTCTCCGATAGCACACACCGCCTCCTGCTGTGCCAGCGCCCGGAGCTGTGGGAGCCAATCCGGCCGTACCTTCCCGGCGGCCTCCGGGTGGATGCCTACCGCTACCCGGATATAGGGGTAGCGTGCCGCCAACTCTAAGCCGAAGCGGGCAGAGTCCGGATCGGTGGCGGCGTGGATTACTGCACCCACCCCCATGGATGGCAGAGACTCCAGCAGGGCGTGACGATCCTCGTCAAACGCCCGGTCGTCATAGTGGGCGTGGGAATCAAAAATGCGTGTCATGGTCATCCTCCAGCAAAAAACCGTCAGATCGCTGTATGATGGCGACCTGACGGTTTACGTCTATTTGATGAAATTACTCCGCGAAGCCGGACTCCACCAGCTCCACCAGAGCCGCAACGGCTTTTTCCTCATCGGCACCGTCGGCGATGATGCGGATGGAGGTGTCGCCTACGATGCCCAGAGACAGGACACCCAGCAGGGACTTGGCGTTGGCGCGACGCTCTTCCTTTTCGATCCAAATGGAGGACTTGAACTCGTTAGCCTTCTGGATGAAGAAGGTGGCGGGACGGGCGTGCAGACCTACCTGATTCTGCACAACGACATCTTTCATAAACATAGCATTTGGCTCCTTTTCTCCTCAAATAGGGGGCAAGCCCCGACGGTCACCGATATAAAAAGGTATGGTCTTAGTATATCACAATTTCCTGCAAAGTCAATTGCCCTGGGACAAGTTTGGTTGGTTGCCCGATTTTCGCCGATTTATGGAGAATGGATTTGACATTTTGTCCAAAAATGTGAATAGCTTTTGGTGAAAAGGTCATTCCTTGTCCCGCAACGCTTGCAGATACGCCTCGTCCTCGGGGTTCAGGTCGGCGTTTTTGAGCATATCCGGGCGATGGCGCAGGGTGCGCTCCAGTGCCTGTTGCCGCCGCCATTTGGCGATGTTGCCATGATGCCCGGACAGCAATATCTCTGGTACGGTGCGCTCCTCCCACACGGCGGGACGGGTATACTGAGGGTACTCTAAAAGCCCGGAAAAATGGCTTTCCTCGGTAAAGCAGATCTCGTCAGCCAGTACCCCCGGCACCATGCGGGAGACGCAATCCACCAGAGCCATGGCCGGGATCTCCCCGCCGGTGAGCACGTAGTCGCCGATGGAGATCTGCTCATCCACCAGGGCATCCAGCACCCGCTCGTCTACGCCCTCATAGTGGCCGCATAGGATGCACAGCCCCGGCAGTTCCGCCAGCTCCCTGGCTCGCTGTTGGGTGAGGGTCTTTCCCTGGGGAGACATGTAGATCAGGTGAGGGCGATACCCCGCCTGCTCACACACTGCCCGAAAGCAATCCGCGATGGGCTGGGGGAACATCACCATCCCCATGCCCCCGCCATAGGGGTAGTCATCCACCTGCATCTGCTTATTCTTAGTATATTCCCGGATCTGGTGACAGTGCATCTCTAACAGCCCTTTTTCCTGAGCGCGGCCCAGGATGCTCTGATCAAACACCCGATCAAACATATCCGGGAACAGGGTCATGATGTCAAACCTCATCGTCAAACAGCCCTTTCATGGGACGCAGGCGCAGAATATCCGCCTTGGTGTCCACCGAGATGACCACCGACGGAATGGCGGGGATAAGCACCTCACCCTTGGTGGTCTGCATATGATACACCGGGTTGGCACCGGTCTGGCTTACGTCGGTCAGGGTGCCGTAGGTCTCACCGGTGTCGGCGTCCACCACCGTTATACCCATGAGATCCTGCACCAGGTAGCGATCCCGGGGCAGGTGCAGATCCCGGCGGCTAACGTACAGCACACGCCCCCGCAGCACCTGCGCCTGCTCCACGGTGGTGACACCGTCGATAGTAACCAGCGCCATCTGCTTGTGGGGACGTCCCTTCACCTTCACCGGCTGGGTGCCGTTTTCATCCCAATACAGTTTTTTAAACCCGGCAAATTGCTCCGCCGAGTCGCACCAGGGCTGCACCCGTACCTCGCCGCGCACACCGTGGGTACCCACGATCTGCCCAACCTCCAGAAACGGTTTTTGCGGCATACGATCCCTCCTTTTGTAAAAATGCCGCCCGCCTATTGGCGGGCGGCATTTTTGATCTTATCAGTCGATCTCCACAGCCACTTTGGCATCCTGACGGGTGGCGGCGGCGCGCATGACGGTGCGCATCGTTTTGGTGATGCGTCCCTGCTTGCCGATGACACGCCCCATATCGTCGGGGGCCACGTGCAGATGGAACACCACAGTGCCGTCCTCGGCAGGCTCGTCCTGCTCTACTACGACGGCATCGGGGTCCTCTACTAGACCGCGGGCAATGGTCAACAGAAGCTCTTTCATCTCAAAAACCTCCAGCGGGGATTATTCCATGCCGGCCTTCTTGAGCAGAGCCTTCACGGTGTCGGTGGGCTGAGCGCCGTTGGCGATCCAGTTAGCCGCCTTCTCCATGTCGATCTTGATCACAGCGGGATCCTGCAGGGGATTGTAATAGCCGATCTCCTCAATGAAGCGGCCATCACGAGGATAGCGGGAATCCGCCACGACCACGCGGTAGGAAGGGGCTTTCTTGGCGCCGGTGCGGCGCAGACGAATTTTGACTGCCATAGTAAGTTACCTCCAGTAAAAATAGATACAAAATGAAAAATATATTCAACCATCAAAGCATGGTTTGAATCAGAAACCAAAGCGGCCACCCTTGCCGCCCATAGGCATACCGGGCATACCGCCCATGCCGGGGAACCCGCCGCGCATCCCGCGACCTCCCTTTTTGCCCATTCGTTTTAGCTGCTTCATCATCTGGCGCATGGACTCGTACTGCTTGAGCAGCCGGTTGACGTCCTCCACCTTCATGCCACAGCCGGCGGCGATGCGCCGTTTACGTGAAGGGTTGATGAGCGCGGGCTTTGCTCGCTCTGCCGGGGTCATGGAGAGGATGATGGCCTCCACCCGGGCAAATTGCTTGGGATCGATATCCACATCCTTGAGCTGTTTACCCATGCCGGGGATCATTCCCAGCATACTTTTGATATCGCCCATTTTTTGGATCTGTCGGAACTGGTCCAAAAGATCGTTGAGATCGAATTTATCCTCCTGCAGCTTGCGGGCCATCTCGGCGGCTTCCTTGTCGCTGATCTGCTGCTCCGCCTTCTCGATGAGAGACATCACGTCGCCCATGCCCAGGATGCGGGAGGCCATACGGTCAGGGTGGAAGACCTCCAGGTCATCCAGCTTCTCTCCCATACCGGCGAACTTGATGGGCTTGCCGGTGACAGCGCGCACACTCAGTGCGGCACCGCCGCGGGTGTCGCCATCTAGCTTGGTGAGGATAACGCCGGTGATACCCAACGCCTCATCGAAGGAGGAGGCCACATTGACCGCGTCCTGACCGGTCATGGCGTCCACCACCAGCAGGATTTCGTTGGGCTCCACCGTGGAGCGGATATTTTTGAGCTCCGTCATCAGCTGCTCATCTATGTGCAGCCGACCGGCGGTATCTAGGATAACATAGTCGTTGCCGTGGTCACGGGCGTGGGCTACGGCGGCCTTGGCGATCTTTACCGGGTTTTCGGTGCCCATTTCGAACACCGGCACACCGGCACGCTCCCCCACCACACGGAGCTGATCGATAGCTGCCGGGCGGTAGATGTCACAGGCCACCAGCATGGGACGATGCCCCTTGCTCTTGAGATGCTTTGCCAGCTTGGCGCTGTGGGTGGTCTTACCGGAGCCCTGTAGACCGCACATCAGGATGACCGTGGGAGGCCGGTTGGCGCGGGTAAGACCCGCCGCCTCGCCGCCCATGAGCTTTGTCAGCTCATCGTTGACGATCTTGACCACCATCTGCCCGGGGGTCAGGCTTTCCATTACCTTGGCACCCACGGCGGCTTCCACCACGTTGGCGGTGAAATCCTTGGCAACCTTGTAGTTGACATCCGCTTCTAGCAGAGCCAGACGCACCTCGCGCATGGCGTCTTTCACATCCGCCTCGCTGAGCTTGCCCTTGTTGCGCAGCTTTCGGAACGAGGCTGCCAGTTTTTCACTTAATCCTTCAAAAGCCATACGCTAACACCTGCCTTCCTGCGGCATCGAGGGTGAATTATTCTTCCTTTTGTAGCTTATCTGCCAGCCGAACGATCTCTGCCGCCCGCTCGCCGATATCCCGGGGTGCCCCAGGGAAGTCGCTGTCCCGACGGATACTGTCCGCTAGCTCAGCGATTTGCATGGCATCCTCACAGATGCAACGGAAACGCCGGGACAAGCCCAGCCGCTCCTCCATCTCCAGCATCTGCGCCTCTGCACGCTTGATGGAGTCCCGTACACCCTGGCGCGTGATGCCCTCGTTCTCTGCGATTTCCGCCAGGGACAGGTCGTCATTATAGTAGTAGTCCACCATGTCACGCTGCTTTTCGGTCAGCATTTCGCCATAGAAATCTAACAAAAGCGCGATTTCCAGATTCTTACCCATGTCCTGCCCCTCCTTAGCTGTAAAGTGTTTTTCTTTACAGCTATTATACTACGAACCTCCTGGAATGTCAAGCCTTTTTTGGTTGACAAATCCGTTTTTTTGCGGTAAACTGGCTCTCGAGTGAGCTGAGCAGCCGCGTGCGCGTGCGCGTATGAGGAAAGTCCGAGCTCCACAGGGCGGGATAACGGCTAACGGCCGCCGGGGGTGACCCTAGGGAAAGTGCAACAGAAATATACCGCCGCACCCCGGTGCGGTAAGGGTGGAACGGCGAGGTAAGAGCTCACCGGCATGCTGGAGACAGCATGGCCCTGCAAACCCTATCCGGTGCAACGCCGACAGAAGCGATACATTGGCCCGATGTGCTTCGACGGGCGGCTAGAGCCGGCTGGCAACAGTCGGTCGAGATAGATGATCGCTTACAACAGAACTCGGCTTAT
>JAZSOW010000035.1:0-8085 GCA_045537135.1 Acutalibacteraceae bacterium | reverse complement strand
TGTATACGGCTTCATATTAACCTCCGTGTTATGTTTGTTGTGGTGACTACATTTTACACTTTGGTTAGTATGAAGTCTATTTATTTTTTGTGTGTTGCACTTGATATTATAATCTGCCGTCCCCCTCCCTCAAAGAGGGAGGCTATGCTCGCCTTTATTATAATACAAAAACCACAAGGACGCAATATCCTTGTGGTTTTCAATACCATTAAAAGCTCTGGCCGTACTTTTTGCCAAGGAACTTGGCGGAAAGGAAGGCGGCAACGCGCTTGACCATATTTTGCCCATCCACGTGCCACACCGGGCAATCGATGGTATCAAGAGGGTTCTGCTCCAGCCACACATCCAGCAACAGCTCGCTGACACGCCCGAAAAAGCGAGCGTGGAAAGCATCAAACTGCGCGGGATCCACCCGCTTCTCCAGCTCAAACAGGATGTCAAACAGCCAGGTGCAATAGGCGTCCAGATACTCCCGCTTGAGGATGAGCATGTTGAACATATGGGCACTGCGGCGGGTCTTCAGCCGGTCAAAGGCGGCGGCGTAGGCCGGGTGCCTCTCCCGGATGATCTCCCCGGTCACGTCCAACGGCCCTACGTGGCAGGTGTGGGCGTAATGATCGTACAAATTCTCAATGTAATAGTGGCGGCGAGCGGGTAACAGGCCGTCCTTGCCCTGCAGGAGCCGCTGTGCCTGCGCCAGCGTCAGCGCGCTGCGGCGGGGCTTACCAGCAAAATACCGCCGGTAATGGCACAGACCGATGTAGTCTGCTGTGCTGTTTTTCCACACCCAGTACAGGCCGGTCAGCTCGCAGAAATAGGGGTTTTTATGGGAGATGTTTTCCCCTTCGTCATCCCGCTGAAAGCCAATGGAATCCTTGCCCGCCGCCCCTACCTGCACCGGCAGGTACAGCGGATCGGTCTCCACCTCGCAGGCCTTGTGAGCAGCGATAATGACCTGTATCGATGGGGCTTTACTCATAGCTGCCCGCTCCTCTCATGGGGTTGAAGGACTTCGGCGAAGCCGATGCCATTGTTTGGAGATACTTCGGAGAATTGGCTATGCCAATTCTCGGGGACACGGTGCAGAGACCAAAGAACGTACCATGTTCAACCGTGTCCTTTATTCTGCACCGTTGCCGGTAAGCACAGCGGGGATCGTCTTGAGGACGATCTTTAGATCCGTCCACAGGCTACGCTCCTGCACGTACTTGGCATCCAGCTTCATCCATTCCTTAAAGCTGATGTTGTTGCGGCCACTGCACTGCCAATAGCAGGTAAGCCCCTGCTTTACCAGCAGGCGATAGCCGTCCGTTTCGCTGTATTGTGCTACTTCCTGCTCCAGCGCCGGGCGGGGACCCACAATGGACATATCCCCTTTAAATATGTTGAAAAGCTGGGGCAACTCATCCAAGCTGGTGCGACGAATAAACCGTCCCACCTTGGTAATGCGGGGGTCCTCCTTGATCTTAAAGGCCGGGCCATCCATTTCGTTGAAGGCGGCCAGCTTTTGAAGCATCTCGGGGGAATCGGCATTAACACACATACTGCGGAACTTGTAAATGCGGAAAAGCGTCCCGTTTTTGCCCACCCGCCATTGCTTGAAAATAGCGGGGCCGCCGTCGCTACGCACCGCGATGACCAGCACCAGCAGTATGGGAGACAACAAAAGAATGGCTATTCCGGATACCAGAATATCGATTACGCGCTTGAAGAAATCGTATACCGGCTTTTCCTTGAAATTTTCCATAATGGCAAACCTCTCAAAACGACTGGCTTACTCCCCGGAACCCTGATCGCCCGGGTCGGACACGTTAGGATCGGACACATTCGGGTCGGACACGTTGGGATCAGACACGTTAGGATCGGACACATTGGGATCAGACACGTTGGGGTCGGACACATTCGGGTCAGACACATTCGGGTCAGACACGTTAGGATCGGACGCGTTCGGGTCGGACACATTCGGGTCGGACACGTTGGGGTCAGACACGTTAGGATCGGACACGTTAGGGTCGGACACGTTAGGATCGGACACGTTAGGCGGTGTCGTCGTGGTCGTGGTCGTTGTGGTGATGGGATGGCGAGAGGCGGTGGTGGTGTAGGGCACCTCCTCCTCGTAGATATACTTGTGCAGCACAGCGGTGGCCAGTCCCATATCGTACCGCCATACCCAGCCATGGCCATCGTTCCAGTTGCCGCCCTTGGCCTTACACTCGGCGTTGGGAATGCTGAACTGGCTGAAGCCGGGGCCATTGGATAAAGCCCACGAGGCGATATCCAGCATCTGTGCGTCGGTCAAGGTAGTGTGACACATAGACAGCACCTTGCCGATCAGGGAGGGGAGCTGGGTGACGGACATATCCTTCACCTCATCAAACAGCGCCTGCAGCACCTCTTTGTGCCGGTTGCCGCGCTCGGTCTCCGAATCGGAGTAGCGGTTGCGGGAATACGCCAGCGCCTGAGCACCGGTCAGCCGCTGATACCCGGCGGACACGTACTCGTAGTCGAAGCCCAGCTTCAGTAGCTCCGGGGCGTAGGTGTTGTTCATCACGCGCGCCTCGGAAGTACTCACGTCAATGAGGATGCCGCCCACGTGATCCACCAGCTCCACAAACTCATAGAAGTTCACATACACGTAATCGGTAATGTTCATCCCATAGTTGCGGTTAAGGGTACGCACCGCCAGCTTAGCGCCGCCCCAGCCAAAGGCGTGGTTGATCTTGCTTTCGCCGTAGTCGCGCTTGTTGAACTCGCCGATATCCACCAAGGAGTCCCGGGCAATGGAGGTCATCTTGATGGCGTTATGATCCCGGTCAATGGACAGGATGATGATGGCATCCGATCGTCCGGACTGCGTATCCTTCCGGCTATCCAGGCCAAAGAGGGCGATGTTCTGCACGCCTGTCTTGTCCGCCAGCGCCTGGTTGATCTCCAGGTCGCTCACGTCCAGCTTGCTTTCCCGCTTCATCTGCAGATAGCCGGTGAGCAACGGCCAAAGGAAGAAGGCTAACGCCACAAGAAGCGCCGCCAACACCGAGCTGGCAACAATACCCACGCGGATCCATATTTGCTTTTTAGTCAGCTTTTTCTTTTTCTTTTCGGCCTGTGCAATGATATCCGCCAGACCGACCATCGGTACCGGCTCGGCTTCCTCTGCCGGCACAGCATCCTCAAGCACCGCTTCTTCCTCGGTCATCTCCGGCTCCTGAGGTAAAACCTCCTCGCCGCAGTGAGGGCAGGAGGGCATCTCATCGGGCATCTCTTTGCCACATTTTTTACACAGCATTATATTTTCCCTCTTTTTCCGACTGTAAGAGCATGATTCGTAGGCATTATAGCATAGTCCCCCGGAATTTGCAATCTCTTTTTATTTATTGTCGAAAGGCCCGCGTGCCGGGCTTTCCGTAAAAGGCGTCGTTATCGCCGGTACCGCCCATGGCCTGCAAAGCCGGCTGGGCTTATTGCGTGAAATCGGTATCGGTTTCATAGATAAAGCGGTGCAGCCGCCGGGTGGCGTCTGTGAGCTCGTACACCACCGCGCCGCCCCTATCGCTCCACGTGCCATCCGGCAGGCTGAGCATCTCCACGGCAGGGGAGGTAAAAACCGCCCACAGGGCGATGCGCAGTAGCTCGTCCCTGGTCAGGTTGGTATGGCACATCCCCAACACCTGGTTAAAGAACCCGAGATGGGCGGTGGCGGGCAGGCTCCCTGCTTCCTCAAACAACGCCTGCAGCACCTCCTTTTGCCGGTTACCCCGCCCGATATCCGAATCGGAATAGCGGTTGCGGGAATAGGCCAGCGCCTGGGCACCGGTCAGCCGTTGCCGTCCCTCGGACACCGGTGTATAGTCGAAGCCGAGGCGCAGCAGCTCCGGAGCGTACACCTGGTTCATCACCCGCGCTTCGGAGGCGCTCACCTCCACCGTGACCCCCTCCACATAGTCCACCAGCGCCACAAACTCGTGGAAGTTCACGTACACGTAATCGGTGATGTTCATGTGAAAGTTCTGGTTGATGGTCTTGACTGCCAACGCCCCTTTTCCCCACCAAAAAGCATGGGTGAGCTTGCTTTCGCCGTAGCCGTCAATGGCCACCAGCGTGTCCCGAGCGATAGAGGTCAGCTTGATGGTATTACGTTGCCTGTCAATGGACAGAATGAGGGTGGCATCGGCGTGCCCGGTCTCACCATTCGTCCGGGTATCCAGCCCGAAAAGGGCGATGTTCTGCACGCCGTCGGTGGGCAGAGCGGTGTTAACGGCTATGTCACTACCAAGCTCGCTCGCCCGGTTGACATTGCCCAGCATGGCATACAGGACGCTTACCGCTCCCACGACCAATGCCAACAACGCCGCCAGCAGGATCAACAGCGTCTTGAGAAACCACCGTTTTTTCTTCTTTTTCTCCGGATTCACCGACCCGGAAAGCCCCACTGACCGGGAGCGGTCATCCTCCGGCATCCACCCGCAACGAGGGCAGTACTCCCGCCCCTCCGGGATGCGCTTGCCGCAGTTCTCGCAATAGCTATCGCCTACCATGATACTTTTCCTTTCCCATTCTTTACAGACATCTTATTGTACCACATCCCGGCATATTTTGCAAATGCCCGCCCCTTGCCATTCTCCTCCCATCGGGTATATACTCATTTTTACCGGATATGCTGTGCTATATACCGGAGGTTTTATCCATAGACCACGCGCAGCCGCACAACAGAGATGCTACTCTACTTATCGGAGGAAGGCTTTGCTTTTTCGTCTGCGCTATAGAAAAACGGAGCAGCCGCGCCATCCTAATGGATGACGCGGCTGGGTTTATTTGGTTTCCAGCTCAATGAAAAATTCCACGCCGCTGTCGGTATTACGCACTCCATAGGGCATCCCATGAGCCTTCATAATCGCGGCCACCACGCTCAGCCCGATGCCACTCCCGCCATAGGCGCGGGTGCGGGCCTTATCCACCTTGTAAAAGCTCTCCCATAGGCGGGGCATATCCTCCGTGGGGATGGGCGCGCCGGTGTTCTCCACCGTCAGCCGCACCCGTCCGGCGGCATCAGGGGTCAGCTCCACCCGGATGCACCCGCCCACCGTTACGTGGTTGAGGGCGTTTTGCAGGTAGTTTTCCAGCACGTTTTCCATCAGATAAGGGTCGGCATACACGTACACCGGAGCAACGGTTGGCGTGATGACCGTTGCCTCTTTTTCCGCAAACCGACCCTGCAACCGCAGAATCAGATTGTTCGTTAGCTCCGCTATGTCAAACCGCTGGATCTCCAACTGTCCGGCACCGCCCTCCAGCTGCATGAGCATCGTCATGCGACGCAACATCTGGGAAATGCGGTGAGCCTCATCCTCGATGACACCGCAATAATACGCTCGATTCTCCCCACCGGCGGCGATGTCCTCTCGCAGTCCCTCGGCGTAGGTGCCGATGAGGGCGATGGGGGTCTTGAGCTCGTGGGAAACATTGGCAATAAATGTCCGTCGGGCTTTATCCTGGGCATCCTTGCGGCCGATAGCCGCTACCAGCCGCGCATTGGCATTCTTAAGCCTGGTAACCGCATCCTCCAGTGCTCGGGACATGGCATTGATGCTGTCCCCTAAGGCACCGATCTCATCCCGTGCCTTGCCGGTGTAGCGGCCGGTGAAATCCAGCCGGGCCACCCCATCCGCTACCCGCGCCAGCTGACGGATGGGATCCGCATACCGCTTGGCAACGATAAACACCACCACGAGACCCACCAGCAGGGTAATGCCGCCGGTCATAAGCAAAAAGCGGTTCGTCACCGCCACGCTTTCCTCAATGGCGGCAATCGGCGCGCGCAGATACAGGTGGATGCCGTTATCCAGCGTACCCACCAGCAGGATCACCGGATCCCGCCCATTGCCATCCATCATCATGGTATCCCGGTTGGTCACCGTCATGTCGTATTCCCCCGGGCGGTAGGATACGGAGGCCGGCAGTAGAAAGCGCTCCTCATTGAAGGTAGAATACAGTAGCCTCTGCCCCTGCCACACCACCGCGTTGACGCCATCGGTATCCTGCAGGGCAAGCAATTCCTTCTGCAGGCGACGGCTGTTATTGCACACGTCATCCATGGTGTAGAAGGCGGCGGTCACCAGCTCCTTCTTCTGCCGCACATAGTAATCCTTGAGGGCAAAGGTGTTAAACAGCAACACCGCCGCCAGCACAAACACCATGCACCCTGCCACCTGGGCGAACAGTTTCCACACCAGGGAGTGGATGCCCACCCCCTTGCGAGGGCGGCTCAACGGTCACCCTCCCCGAGGTGGGGGTCAAACTTATACCCAATGCCCCGGATGGTACGGATGTATTCTCCCCGCGCCCCCAGCTTGCAACGCAGTTTCTTGACATGCGTGTCCACGGTGCGGGCATCCCCATCGTAGTCAAACCGCCACACGTTCTCAAGAATCCGATCCCGGGACAGGGCAATGCCGCTGTTGCTGATAAGATACAGCAGCAGCTCGTATTCCGTATAGGTCAGCTCCACCGGGGTGCCGTCCACCCGGACCACACGCCCCTCGGTGTCCACCGTCAGCCCCCGGGCGCCGGTGGTCTGACCGGCGGGCTTGCGGGTCTCCCGGCGCAACACCGCCTCCACCCGCGCCAGCAGGATCTTGAGGCTGAAGGGCTTGACGATGTATTCATCCGCGCCCAGAGAAAAGCCCTGAAGCTCGTCCTCCTCCTCCCCCCGGGCGGTGAGCATGATGATGGGGGTCGCCCACCGCTGACGAATACGGCGGCAAGCCTCAAACCCATCCATGTGGGGCATCATCACGTCCAACAGCACCAGATCCGCCCCCCGGCGTTCCATGAGAGAGAGGGCTTCCAGCCCATCGGAGGCCTCCAGCACGGTATAGCCCTTGATCTGTAGATAATCCCGAATGACCCGGCGCATACGCATCTCATCATCCGCTATCAGGATGGTTTTCCCTTCCTCCATCACAGACACCTCCCTGTTATCAAGCCTATCATAGCATCAATTTGTGTCCGAGTTGTGAAAAGAATGTGTATTTTCCATATTGAAATATCCGGTAAAACGCAGTAAAATGGAAGAAGCAACCGGAAAGGATGACCACCATGAAACCACGTTTCATTACAATAATACTATGTCTGCTGCTGGCAGGAACGATGCTGCCGGTGGCGGCGGCACCCACAGCCCGCTATGCCGAGGACGGCCGTTTGCCCGCCATCACCGAGCCGGAGGAGGGGATCTTACCGCTGATCTTCTGCCGGAACACCACCGATCTGACGGCCGGGGACGTAACCTGGGAGGAGGGCCGGGACGGACAGGCGGCGATGCTGGATGGTACCAGCACCTACTTCCGCGGGGAGGGTACCCTGTTGCAGGGGGAGGCACTGTCCTTCTCCCTGTGGGTCAACTGGCTGGATGCCGACACCCTGCCCACCGGGCAACGGCTACTGTCGATACGGGGGGCTGACCGCAACGCTCGCTACATGGCTCTCTCCCCCAATGGAGGCGAAAATGGCGAGGGCTTGTGCCTGGAGATGCAGGTGGGTGCCGACACCGTGGCACTGAACGCCGACAACCCCACCCCTCTGCCCGCCGGCTGGCACCACATCGCCGTGGTATGGGAGGACACCTCCCTGCGGCTGTATCTGGACGGCGTGCTGCTGGACGAGAAGATCGCCCCCGCCTCTCCCGACAGCTTTGATGTGCAACAGATGTGCGTAGGCAAGGGCATGCGCTCTGTCACAGACGGTTTCTCCCACGCCGCTGTGGACGATGTGTATCTATACAACCGCGCCCTGACAAGCGCGGAGGTAGCCACACTGGCAGGACTCCCGGAGGAGACCACCACGACCACTGACAGCACCACCACGACCACCGCAACCACTGCGGGGGTTACTGCCTCCACACTGCCGGCAGGCGCCATCGTTCCGGATCCCTTACAGCCCACCAACCAGCTGTGGCTGCTGGGCGTCCCGGTGGTAGCGTTGCTGCTATTACTGGCCACCGCGCTTCCGTGGAAACGGAAACGATAAACAACAAAGGCCGCTGTTCTCACGAACAGCGGAGACGGATCGGAGCCATGTCGGTCTGTGAGC
>JAZSOW010000046.1:0-9028 GCA_045537135.1 Acutalibacteraceae bacterium | reverse complement strand
TCCGTGTCAACGGCCAGAAGGTGGACATCCCCTCCTACTCCGTGAAGGTGGGCGACGTGATCACCCTGCGCCAGAAGTCTGCCGAGCTGGATATGTTCAAGGTGCTGCGTGAGGGCACTTCCATCGTGACCCCCAAGTGGCTGACCTTCGACGCTCCCAACCTGACCGGTACCGTGGCTGCCCTGCCCGCCCGCGAAGACATCGACCTGCAGCTGCAGGAGAACATGATCGTCGAGTTCTACTCCCGTTAATGAAGAGCGCTTGAGGCTGGCGGGAGCACTGCTCCCCCACCCCTCAGCATCGCTCTTCACCCAGGATCCGATTGAGGAGGGTAAACGAAATGATCGTAGAAATCGAAAAGGCACGCATCGAATGTGTGGAGGTTGGCCAGAACAACTGCTATGGCAAGTTTGTTGTGGAACCCCTGGAGCGCGGCTTCGGTCACACCCTGGGCAACAGCCTCCGTCGTGTGCTGCTGTCCTCCCTTCCTGGCGTGGCGGTCTCCTCTGTACACATCGAAGGTGTGCAGCATGAGTTCTCGACTGTTCCCGGCGTGAAGGAGGACGTGTCTGAGATCATCCTCAACCTGAAGGGCCTTGCCGTGAAGATGTTCACCGACAACCCCAAGCAGGTCATCGTTGATGTGAAGGGCCCCTGTGTTCTCACTGCGGGCGACATCAAGGTGGACGACGAGGTTGAGATCATCAATCCTGAAATGCACATCGCGACCCTGAACGAGGACGCTCACCTGCAGATGCAGCTGATGCTGGAAAAGGGCCGCGGCTATGTCAGCGCCGATAAGAATAAGAACGCCAGCATGCCCATCGGGGTGATCCCCATGGACAGTATCTTCACCCCCATCCGTAAGGTGAACTACACCGTGGAAGACACCCGTGTGGGCCAGATCACCGACTATGACAAGCTGACTCTGGGGGTGTGGACCAACGGTGTCCTGCACGCTCAGGAGGCTGTGGCTCTGGGTGCCCGCGTGCTCACCGAGCACCTGAATCTGTTCGTGGATCTGTCCGCGGATACCATGGATGGTAGCCCCATCCTGGTCAAGTCGGACGATCAGACCCAGACCACGGTGCTGAGCATGACCATTGAGGAGCTGGACTTCTCTGTGCGCTCCTTCAACTGTCTCAAGAGAGCCGGCATCAACACGGTGGAGGATCTCATCAGCAAGTCCGAGGACGATATGATGAAGGTTCGCAATCTGGGGCGTAAATCCCTGGAGGAAGTTATCAACAAGCTGGAGTCCCTGGGTCTGGCCCTGCGGGACGACGAAGAATAATTCCGGATCCGGGGAGAGCCCCGGTGACAACTGATAAGGAGTGAATATCCATGCCCGGTACCAGAAAGTTAGGCAGACCCACTGCCTCCCGTATGGCTATGCTGCGCGCGATGGTCACGTTCCTGCTGGAGAACGGCCGGATCGAGACCACCGTCACCCGCGCCAAGGAAGTGCGCTCTCTGACGGAGAAGATGATCACCATCGCTAAGGAGCCTACCCTGGCTAACAAGCGCCAGGTGTTCGCCTTCGTGACCAAGGAGTCCGTTTCCAACAAGCTGTTCAACGAGATCGCCCCCAAGTACGCGGAGCGTAACGGCGGCTATACCCGCATCATCAAGATCGGCGCTCGTCGCGGCGACGCGGCGGAGATGGCCATCATCGAGCTGGTGTAAGTTAATCAAAAAAGCCCGACCTGCACAGGTCGGGCCTTTTTTGTTAATTAAGAATGGGGAATTAAGAATCAAGAATGAAATCCGCCATCACGGCGATGTGGGCGGTAGGGTGCGACGCCCCATCCTTCTTAATTATTAACGGCTAATTTTTCATTCTTTTAATTGCCTTGTGTTCCCGTCTGTGATACAATACTCCTATACACTCCTAAA
The DNA here is from genome assembly GCA_045537135.1 of Acutalibacteraceae bacterium. Classification (GTDB taxonomy): domain Bacteria; phylum Bacillota; class Clostridia; order Oscillospirales; family Acutalibacteraceae; genus UBA5905. Next base: position 7,132 of record JAZSOW010000046.1, on the reverse strand, counting down.
GGAGGCTACCTTATGTCTGCACCTATCCTATACATCGTCATTCCCTGCTACAATGAGGAGGCTGTGCTCCCCCTGACCGCGCCGCTGTTTGCTGACAAGCTGCAGACACTGCAGGCGGCGGGACGCATTTCCCCGGATAGCCGGGTGCTGTATGTGGACGACGGCTCCACCGACGGCACCTGGGCGTGCATCCGTACCCTGTCACAGGATTTATGGATGGAAGGGGTGCGCCTGTCCCGCAACCGTGGGCACCAGAACGCCCTGCTGGCAGGGCTGATGGAGGCGAAAGAGCGGGCAGACGTGACGGTGAGCATCGACTGCGACGGCCAGGACGACGTGAACGCTATCGATGCCATGCTGACGGAGTACGAGGCGGGCTGTGACGTGGTGTACGGGGTGCGGAAGAACCGCCAAAGCGACACCGTCTTTAAGCGGGGCACCGCCCAGCTATTCTACAAGCTGATGAACAAGCTGGGGGCGGAGAGCGTGTATAACCACGCGGATTACCGGCTGCTCAGCCGCCGTGCACTGGAAGGGCTGGCGCAGTTTGCGGAGGTCAACCTGTTCCTGCGGGGGCTGGTGCCCCTGGTGGGCTACCGTAGCAGCAGTGTCTACTACGATCGCACCCCGCGGCTGGCAGGGAAGACCCACTACCCATTGCGTAAAATGATCCGCCTGGCGGTGGATGGGATCACCAGCCTGTCGGTGAAGCCCTTAAAGCTGATCACCGGGCTGGGGCTGGGGGTATCCTTCGTGAGCCTGGTGATGATCCTGTGGAGCCTTATCCGGCATTTCATGGGAGCCACCGTATCCGGCTGGAGCAGTCTCATGTGTGTGGTGCTGTTCCTGGGTGGGGTACAGCTCTTATGCATCGGGGTGCTGGGGGAATACATCGGCAAGATCTATGGGGAGGTCAAGCACCGTCCCCGGTATATTCTGCAGGAGACCACCTTTGACAAGGAGAGCGATCAATGAAGAAGCTATTGGCCTTGCTGGACGGCAAGCTGTGGCGGTTCCTGCTGGTGGGGGTGGTGAACACCCTGGTGGGCATGGCGATCATGTTTGGTCTGTACAACCTGGCAGGAGCAGGCTACTGGCTGTCCTCTGCCGCCAACTACGTGCTGACCAGTATACTCAGCTACGTTCTTAACAAATATTTCACCTTCCGCAACCGGGAAAAGGGCTGGCGGCCGGTGGCACGGTTTGCGGTGAGCATCGGCGTTTGCTACCTGCTGGCCTACGGTGTGGCTAAGCCGCTGACGCGGTGGGTGCTGGCCGGGGTGTCGGTCACCCTGGGGGAGAATGTGGCCATGGTGGTGGGCATGTGCCTATTTACCGGCTTCAACTACCTGGGACAACGGCTGTTTGCCTTTCGGGAGCGTTGATATTTTTTGCGGTTTAATTGCTCCCCAACGGTTGACAAACTTTGCGTTTTACACTACAATAGCCTTATACTATGGAAGGTTTTTTGCAAGGGGGTCAGCGGTGTGCAGCTACTGGAGGAACGCATCCGGCGAGACGGTAAGGTCGCTCCGGGCAACGTGTTGCGGGTGGATAGCTTCATCAATCACCAGATGGATATCGAGCTGATGGACAAGCTGGCTCAGGAATTCCATCGCCTGTTTGCCGACGACCGGGTGGACAAGGTGCTCACCGTGGAGGCCTCCGGCATTGCCATTGCCACCCTGGTGGCGCGGGCGTTCCGCGTCCCGCTGGTATTTGCTAAAAAATCCAAGACCAGCAACATCCCCGATACGGTGTATGCTAGCACCGTCAAGTCCTACACCCATGGCAACGTGAACGAGATCATGCTATCCAAGGAGTACCTGTGCCCCGGGGAGCGGGTGCTGCTCATAGACGATTTCCTGGCTCATGGCGAGGCCCTGCGTGGTCTCATCGACCTGGTGGGACAGGCCGGTGGCCAGGTGGTGGGTGCCGGTATTCTCATTGAAAAGGCCTTTCAAAACGGCGGGCGCGACCTACGGGCGGAGGGGCTGCGGATCGAGAGCCTGGCCCGAGTCGCCTCCATGAGCGTGGAGGACGGCGTGCAATTTGTGTAACCAACCGCCCGGCGGCGGTAAAAATAAAAAAGCATTGGAGGAAAAAAGCATGAAAAAGATCCTGGCATTCCTGCTGGCGGCTATCATGGTGTTCTCTCTGGCCGCTTGCGCAGAGGTCATCGAGGCACGTATGACCGAATCCCCCCTGCCGGCTACAAAGCTGACTGTAGACTACACCGTTAAGGAAGACTTTAAGATTGGCTTTATCTGCCTGCATGACGAGAAGTCCACCTACGACAAGAACTTCCTGGATGCGGCTGACGAGGCTATCAAGGCCATCGGTCTGAAGGATGACCAGTACATCATCAAGACCAATATCCCTGAGGGGCAGGAGTGCTACACCGCGGCGGCTGACCTGGTGGATCAGGGCTGCGACATCATTTTTGCCAACTCCTTCGGCCATGAGGACTTCATGCTGCAGGCGGCTAAGGACTTCCCCGAGGTGCAGTTCTGCCACGCCACCGGCTACAAGGCTCACATGGAGAATGTGGCCAACTACCACAACGCCTTTGCTTCCATCTATGAGGGCCGTTACCTGGCGGGTATCGCTGCCGGCCTGAAGCTCAAGGAGATGATCGACGACGGCGACATCACGGCTGCCGAAGCTAAGATGGGCTATGTGGGTGCCTTCACCTACGCCGAGGTTATTTCCGGCTACACCTCCTTCTACCTGGGCGCCAAGTCCATCGTGCCCGAGGTGACCATGGACGTGCAGTTCACCGGCTCCTGGTATGACGCTGTTGAGGAGCAAAACGCCGCTGAGGCGCTGATCGATCGTGACTGCGTGCTGATCTCCCAGCATGCCGACTCCATGGGCGCTCCCGGTGCCTGTGAGGATGCCGGTGTGCCCAACGTGTCCTACAACGGCTCCACTCATGAGTCCTGCCCGGAGACCTTCATTGTGTCCTCCCGCATTAACTGGGCTCCTTACTTCAACTACATCATCAAGTGCTGGAACACCGGCGTTGCTATTGACACCGATTGGTGCGGTGGCATCAACGAGGGCTCTGTTGTGCTGACCGGCGTCAATGAGACGGCGGCTGCCGAGGGTACCCTGGATGCCCTGAAGAAGGCTGTTGAGGATCTCAAGTCCGGCAAGATCAAGGTGTTTGACACCGCCAATTTCACCGTGGACGGCAAGGCTGTCACCGGCGACAATGTCATCGACGGCGCCTTCGAGGAGTCTAAGACCCAGTCTGCTCCCTATTTCGATCTGCGCATCGACGGCATCACCCTGCTGAACGAGGAGTTCTAATCCGTGCTATTGCCGGCCTGGGGCAGAGCCATCCGGCTCTGCCCCGGGCTGGGTTATTTATACCCGATAAGGGCAAAGAAGTCTTGTTTGCCTTTATCGGATACAAATCTGTGCATACGGAGGGATGAATATGGGCAGACCTGCTGCTTTGGAATGCCGTGGTATCACCAAGACCTTCGGTCGGGTGGTAGCCAACAAAAGCTGTGATCTACAGGTGCACCATGGAGAGATCCTGGCGATCCTGGGAGAGAATGGCTCCGGCAAGACCACGCTCATGAATATGGTGGCGGGAATCTATTTCCCGGATGAAGGGCAGATCCTTGTGGATGGCAAGGAGGTAACCATCGCCTCCCCTAAGGATGCCTTTGATTACAAGATCGGTATGATCCACCAGCATTTTAAACTGGTGGATGTGTTTACCGCCTGTGAGAACATCGCCCTTGGTGTGGAGGAAGACGGTCGCTTCAAGCTGGCGGAGGTGCGCAAAAAAGTCATTGAGATCACCCAGCGTTACGGTTTTATCATCGACCCGGACAAGCATGTTAATGAAATGTCGGTGTCAGAAAAGCAGACGGTGGAGATCCTGAAGGTGCTGTACCGTGGCGCCGACATCCTCATCCTGGACGAGCCCACGGCGGTGCTCACCCCCCAGGAGATCCAAAAGCTGTTCGCCGTCCTGCGCCGTATGCGGGATGACGGTAAGGCCATTATCATTATCACCCACAAGCTCCATGAGGTGTTGTCCCTGTCCGACAAAGTGGCGGTGCTGCGCAAGGGCGAGCACATCGGCACGGTGAACACTGCCGAAACGGATGCAACGGCACTGACCGAGATGATGATGGGCGTGAAGGTGGCGCTGAACATCCAACGCTCCGAGCCGAAAAACCGCACCCAGCGGCTGATAGTCAAGAATCTGACCAGTATCAATGCGGAAGGGCGTCCGGTGTTGGGGGGTATCTCCTTCACCGCCTATACCGGAGAGATCCTGGGCATTGCCGGCATTGCCGGCTCCGGGCAGCGAGAGCTGCTGGAGGCCATCGCCGGTTTGCACCATTTGACCACCGGCGAGATCGCCTACATCAACCCCGCTGACGGTTGCGAGGAAAATCTGCGTAACAAGACCCCTTTGCAGATCCGCGACCTGGGTGTGCGCCTGTCCTTCGTACCGGAGGATCGCCTGGGCATGGGTCTGGTAGGCAACATGGATATCGTGGACAACATGATGCTGCGCAGCTATAGTAAGGGGAAGGGTGCTTTCCTGCATCGCCGGGAGCCCCGGGATCTGGCGGAGCACATTATCGAGACTTTACAGGTGGCTACGCCGGGAGCTACTACCCCGGTGCGTCAGCTTTCCGGCGGCAACGTGCAGAAGGTGCTGGTAGGCCGCGAGATCGCCGCCGCGCCCTCTGTCTTGATGGCGGCGTACCCGGTGCGCGGCCTGGACGTCAATGCATCCTACACCATCTACAACCTGCTCAACGAGCAAAAGGAACAGGGCGTGGCGGTGATCTTCGTGGGCGAGGATCTGGACGTGCTGCTGGAGCTGTGTGACCGCATCCTGGTCATTAATGCCGGGCGGGTCACCGGTGTGGTGGACGGACGTACAGCCAAGAAGGATGAGATCGGTCTACTAATGACCAAATCGTTGGATGACGAAAAAGGGGAGGAGGGTGCCTAATGGCTAAGGCAGAGAGCAAAAAAAGAGCCCCGCTGTTGCATATTGTTAAGCGGGATGCTGCTTCCTGTACATGGAAGCATCGGGTACTGGTTCGCGGTGTGGCGATCCTGTCGGCTCTGTTGTTTTGCAGTGTCCTCATTATCCTGCTGGCTAACCGCAATCCGGTGCAGATCTATGGTTCTATGATAAGCGGTGTGTTTGGCACGTCCACGCGTATTTGGGATATGTTCCAAGGGGTTGCCATGCTGCTTTGTGTGTCCTTGGCGGTGACCCCGGCCTTTAAGATGAAATTCTGGAACATTGGCGCGGAAGGGCAGACGCTGATGGGATGTCTGGCTTGCGGCGCTACCATGCTGTTCCTGGGCGATAAGCTCCCGCTGTGGCTGTTGTTGATCGTGATGGCGGTTACCAGCATTGTGGTGGGAATGCTGTGGGCGTTGCTGCCGGCGGTGTTCAAGGCCTTTTGGAACACCAACGAGACGCTGTTCACCCTAATGATGAACTATGTGGCCATACAGGCGGTCGAGTATTTCCTTAAGGTTTTTGCCAAGGATAACAACTTTGTGCTGACAAGAATGCCCCAATACGGGTTGCCCTGGATCGGCGGACAACAGTATCTGTTGAACATTCTGGCGGTAGCTGCGCTGACGATTCTGGTGCACATCTACCTTAAGTACAGCAAGCAGGGCTACGAGATCGCGGTAGTGGGGGAGAGCGAGAACACCGCCCGCTACATCGGCATCAACGTGAAAAAGGTCATCATCCGCACCATGCTGATCTCCGGCGCGATTTGCGGTCTGGCCGGCCTGCTGTTGGTGGGTGGCACCAGCTATACGGTTAGCGCCACCACCGTGGGTGGGCGCGGCTTTACCGCCATTATGGTGTCTTGGTTAGCGAAATTTAACCCCTTGTACATGTTGCTGACGTCTTCTTTAATCATATTCCTGGAAAAGGGCGCGCAGCAAATGGTTACCGATTTCCGTGTTGATGCGTCACTCCCGGCTATCGTTACCGGCATTATGCTGCTTTTTATTATTGGCTGTGAATTTTTCCTCCAGTACCGCATTGTGATGCGCAAGAGTAAAAAGGAGGTGGCGGCATGATTGCGTTTTTAGCGAGTGCTATTCGCTTGGGCATGACCTTTCTGTTGGGCTCCACCGGCGAGACCATCACCGAAAAGTCCGGCCACCTGAATCTGGGTATCCCCGGCGTTATGTGCGTGGGTGCCGCCTGTGGTTGCTATGCGGAATACATCTATTATACGATATCCGGTGGACGGGTCGTTCCCGTGTTGGCGGTTATCATCCCGATGCTGGCGGCGCTGCTGGGCGGCGCGCTGATGGGTCTGCTGTTTAGCTTCCTCACCGTTACTCTGCGTGCCAACCAAAACGTAACCGGCTTGGCCATCACCACATTGGGTGTGGGTATGTCGGAATACATCATTGAAGAAGCCTCCACCATTTTTACCAGAGGCAGTAAGTATTTTAAAGCCTCTCTGCCCTTTGCCAAGGATCTGGGCTGGTTTGGTGAGCTTTTTCTTGACTACGGTGTGTTCGTATACCTGGCATTGGCCATTGCCCTAGGCACCACCTATGTGCTTAACAAGACCCGGGTGGGTCTGCATTTGCGGGCGGTGGGTGAAAACCCCGCTACCGCCGACGCCGCCGGCATCAATGTGTCTAAGTACCGGTATGTGGCAACCTGTATAGGCTGTGGCATTGCAGGTCTGGGCGGTTTGTCCTTCATTATGGATTATCTCAAGGGTAACTGGGAGTACTGCGTGGACGCCATTGGTTGGCTGGCCATTGCGTTGGTTATTTTCACTGTGTGGAAGCCCAATCTGGCCATCATCGGCTCTATTGTATTTGGTGCGCTGTATGTGGCCAGCAGTTACATTACCGGCGTTAGCTTGGCTGATAAAGAGCTGTTTAAGATGCTTCCTTATTTGGTTACCATCATTGTATTGGTGTTTACCAGTATACGGAGCAAGAAACACCAGCCCCCGCAGAGTCTGGGACTGCCCTATTTCCGGGAGGAACGGTAAGGGTAGAGACTCGCCCCCTGCACAAATCGAAAGCGGGGGCGGATGTATCGGCTGAGATGTGGGAGAATGGTGCAAAGCACCATTCTCATGGCCGC
>JAZSOW010000071.1:0-3134 GCA_045537135.1 Acutalibacteraceae bacterium | reverse complement strand
TAGCCATGTCGTTCTGTGAGCCAAGGAGTTGACTATAAAGCTTGTCTTCCTAAGACCGCTTGGCCTCCGACTTAACGGTTCCAGGCGTTACAGCCGAGACCGGGTACGTTGAACAGGTCGCGGTAGCGGTAAGCACCCCAGGGGCCGGGCTGGAACTCCTTGACCTGCTTGATGGGGTAGCACATGAGGGTGCGCAGGACCTCATCGTAAGCAGCGGCGGGGACCAGTTTGAGTCCATCCCAGGTGATGGCCTGTAGGTAATAGTCAAAGCGATCCAGCAGGGCGTTTTTGTGGTTGTTGAGCATGTAGAAGTCGCAGTAGTAGTACTCCTTCCACATGTAGTCGGTCTTGGGCTCCTCAGAACCGAAGGGCACCAGCACGCCGTCCCACATCTGCCACAGCATGGGGGCACGAGTGATATCCGCAAATACGATGGTCTCATACAGGTCTACCAGTTGGGCACAGGCCGCACCGCTGCCGTAAACGATGCGCACCGCGTCCATGGGCTTATCCAGACCGATAGCGGCAACAGCATCTGCATTCATCAGGTCGGCGGGCAGGCCGTCCTTGTTGACATAGCCGAAGCCGGGGTCGTCGGTGATATAGGTCTGCTTGTATGCCGCGATCTCCTCGGCAGACTTGAAGGTCTTGACGATAGGGTACACCTGGGTGGGGATCCCCTTGGTCTTCAGTGCGTCGGCAACAGCCAGGGCAACCTCCTTCATGCAGGTGCCGTACCAACCGTCGATGGCGATGCGGGCAAAGCCGTCTCCCTTCTTGTAGGTGGCCGCCATCTCCTCTGCCAGGTGAGCCACGGTCTTATCCGCGCCCATGACGATGGAGCTTTTCGCCGCGTCCGAAATCTTGATAATGTTCTGAGCATTGGTAGCGTCCGAATACATCGGCATAGCAATATCATCCTTTCACATATGGATTTCCTTAACGCTTAATCGATTAAGCATTAAGCTACATTGAGTATAGTATAAATCCGCCGATTTGTCAATATAAATTAAAACAGAAAAGCAAAAAACCACCCTATGGGTGGTTTCAATTATCTCTTAACAACCGAGTCTCGCTCCACCACTGTGGTAGCGGGAATGCGGATTTTTTCGCCTTGACCGGTGGCTTTTTTATCCAGGATATCCAGCAGAAGGCGGATGGCGGCCTCGCCCATGTTTTGCTTATCGATCTCCACTGTAGTCAGGGCAGGGGTGCAGTAGCGAGCGATGAGCACATCATCCATACCGCATACTGATAACTGCTGGGGCACCGCAACCCCCCGGGCGGCCAGCCGTTGCATGAGGGTGACAGCCAGTAGGTCGGTAGCACACACCACCGCCGTCAACGCTGCCCCGAGGGCGGTCACCGCTTCCAGCACCTCGTCGGGAATATCCCGGTCTTCCGCGCAGTGGCATACCCACGTGTCGGTGGGGATTACACCGTTCTCCTGCAGAGCGCGGGTATAGCCTGCATGGGCAGCTTCGAAGAATTGCGGGATACGATCAGCGCCTACAAAGCCGATGCGACGGTGTCCCTGTTGCATCAGATAGGCCGTAGCGGTGTGGGCCGCTTCTCCGTAGTCGCAGTAGACGCTATTGTGTTCCTCGGACAGCTTGTGGGCATCTAATACCACGTAGGGGATGTTCTGCTTCTGCAGGGGCGGCAACGCCTCGGCCACCACGTCCTGCAGGAATACCACGCCGTCCACGTCCTGCTGCTGGATGGCGCGGCGCAAGACAGAGCAATCGGTGCTGGACAGTACCAGGCTGTAGCCGTTCTCGTTGCACATGTCCAGCATCCGTTCAATGGCGGAATTGTAAAATAGGTCGTCAAAGGAGACATGCACTGAGCCGATGACCACGTGGATGTTAAAGCTCCGATGGAGCTTGAGCTTCCGGGAGGTCAGATTGGGGGTGTAGCCGGTCTCCGCAATAATGCGGCGGATGGCTTCCCGGGTCTCCGGACTGACGCCGGGGCGGTCGTTGATCACGTAGGACACCGCCGCCGGGGATACGCCCGCCATCCGTGCGATATCGTTGATGGTGATGTTTCCCATGGACCGCCCCTCCTTTCTTTACTAACTTATAAAATATACCATATACCGCCCTGCATTGTCAAGGCTGGCACCCCACCGGCTTTTTAACAATAATACGAATTAGGGGTTTACATTTTCAAAAAAGCCGCTATAATGGTAGGTGAAACGTTTAAGTAAATAAAGGAGTGCTGACCATGACCAAGCAAGAGTACAACGAGCAGGTAACGAAAGCCCTGGCTTATTTTGAGAAGGCCGCTATCGTCCTCACGGAGGAAGAAAAGGCCAACGTAGAGGTGGCTGATTTCGGCCTGGGCCGCGTCAATGAGATCGGTCTGCAGCTGGTGGTGTATATCAACACCGACCGTGTCTGCGCCAAGGAGATGGTGCTGTTGCCCGGTCAGACCTGCCCGGAGCATATGCACGTGCCTACGGCGGGCATCGCCGGCAAGGAGGAGACCTTCCGCTGCCGTTACGGCGAGGTGTACCTGTACGTGGCAGGGGAGAAAAACGTGGATACTATTAAGGCAACTACCCCTTCCAGCAACGTGACCGTGTTCCACGAGGTGGTGCTGCATCCCGGTGAGCAGTACACCATTATGCCGGAGACGCTCCACTGGTTTCAGGGCGGCCCTGCAGGCGCCGTGGTGTCGGAGTTCTCCACCCGCTCCACCGATGAGACGGATGTGTTCACCGACAAGACCATTGTCCGTGAGATCAAGATCGAGGAATAAGGCAAAAAGCCCGCCATAGGGAAGCTATGGGTAGGGATAGAGAAAAGACACTATGTATCTTGAGGGATACATAGTGCCTTTTGTTTTGTACAGGTTGATGGGAAGCGAAAGCCTTCCCCTTGGGGGGAAGGTGGCACGGCGCAGCCGTGACGGATGAGGGGGAAACGGAGGTATAACACCGTCAGCACATCGCTGTGGTTAGGTGCTTTTCTTAGTGCACGTTGCGATGTGCCCCACCGGCGCAATCCGCCGGTGTTTAGCTCGCTGTAATCCACAGTGCCTACCCCTCATCAGTCCCGCCGACTTCGGCGTTAGCCGAATCTCGTCTCGACAGCTTCCCCCTCGCCGGGGGCGGCCCCCCTTTGTCC
>JAZSOW010000081.1:0-56583 GCA_045537135.1 Acutalibacteraceae bacterium | reverse complement strand
CCAGCTCGATCTCCTCGTGGCCGGGGGTGCGGAAGGCGGCACTCTGCTCCACCCGGAACACCCGGTCGATGTAGTCGGCATAGCGGCACATCGCTCGCAGGAATGTATCCTTGCCGGTGGCCTTGTGGTAGGCCACCGCCGCTTCCATCAGGTGCCCGGCGCAGTACAGCTCGTGATCCTGCCGGCGCTGCCAGCGGGCGGTGGGCTCTACGTGCTGAAAATAGCTGTTAAAATACCCATCCGCGTCCTGGTGGGCCACCAGCTTGTCCACCAGCCTGTCCACGAAGGCCTCCAGCGCCGGGTCCGGGCGGTGGGCGATGGAATAGGCCACCCCCTCCATCCACTTGGCAATATCGGAATCCCAATAGATGTGGGGACGGCCCGGAGCCCCCTCCTTCCAGGCAAAGTCCCAGGCGGCAAAACGCCCGGTCTCCGCAAAGCGATCCTGTACCGCCCACAGGGTCACCCGCGCGTTTTTCTCCTGTTTCTCTCCCCAAAAACCGCTGTCGGTGTACACGGCGGAGCCGGGGATGGCTTTGGTGCTGTTCATAGGCTTTCCTCCTTGCAATTTCCATGGGTTTCTGCTATCATTATAAAAAACGCCGGCGGGGCGGTCAACACGCCCAACCGTATATTTGGGGAGAAAAACCGACATGGTAGACTGGAAACAACTACTGCCGACCATCGAACAAGCCAGCTTTATATCCGCCGGGCAGTTCACCGCCCAACAGCCCTGGGTGCACCCCCGGGTGACGGTGGACAGCTTCGAGCTGATCTACGTACTAAGAGGCACCGTGCGCCTGCAGGAGGGAGACACCCTGGCCGAGGCAAGCAAGGGAGGGTGGCTTCTGCTACGCCCCAAGGTGCCCCACGGGGGTGTAGGGGAACCGGAGGAGGACGTGTCCTTCTGGTGGTTTCATTTCACCCTGCCGAGGGCTCTGCCGCCCCTGCAAGGGCCACGGCTCCCTCTGCCCGATACCGCCGACCCGGCCCGGCTGACGGGGCTTGCCCGGCAACTACTGTACTGTGCCTCCACCGCCGCCTACCCGACGGCGGCCCGGGATATGCTCATCCGGCTCATCCTCACCGAGCTGTGCGTGCTGGCGTATGCCGCCCCCGGCGATCCCCTGCTCAGCCGGGTGTCGGAGTGGATCCGCATCAACCGGGACACCCCTCTCACCGCCGCCCGGGTGGCCGATCATTTTGGGTACCACCGGGATTACCTGTCCCGCCGGTTCAAGGCAGCCTACGGGGTGGGGCTGGGGGAATACCTGACCCAACAGCGTATGGACCTGGCCCGACAGCTGCTCCTTGACCGGCGTCTGCCCCTCAAGGAGGTGGCGGCGCAGGTGGGGTACAGCGACTACAAGCTATTCCTCAAGGCCTTCACCTACCACCAGCACATGACCCCCACCCAATACCGGCAGACTGCCGCCGGGGTACACACCAACAAGCGGTGACGAGAATGGCAAATAATGTCCCCTTTTTATATTGCAAGCCTACACCCAATGCTTTATAATGAATCCATGCAAGGGAGGCTGAGCCTATGAAACGACTCGTCGACGTGATCGAAAGCCGCCTGTCCGATGAGGATAAGGAACGGCTACAGAGCATGTACACTCCCACGGTGGTCGCTACACCTATGGCGGATGCCCGGCGGCACGTGTGTGTCCTGCGAGATGGAGAGATCCGCTCCTACGGCGAAATAGGAGGCGACCACGTGGCCCATCGCAAGGGGGCGTATGTGTACCTGTCCTCTGTGGATGGGGGCCTTAGCTGGAAACAGCACCAGGCTAAGGGCAAAATGCACGCCTGCACCTACATCCCGGCGTGGGACACCTACGTAGGTACCGCCGACGGCCAGTTTAACACCTGGGGCGACAAGCAGGGCCTGTGGGTAACCCTGTCGGCCATCGGCCCCGACGACCCCAACCCCACCATCATCAAGCTCAGCGACGAGCGGTATGGGGACACCTTCCAGCCCCAGAAATCCGCCTACAGCGACCGGCTGTGGTTCACCTCTCAGGTGTACGTGGATGGGGAATGTACCGTCAACTTCTTCTATTCCAATGACCGGGGACACACCTGGGAACACCGGCAATTCCCCCATCCGGCAATAGAGGACTTAGGCCCCCGCTGGTGCCGTCACAGCGGCACCGAGCCCTACGCCATGGAAATGAGCGAGGGGCATATGCTTATGCTGGTGCGCACCCCGGACGACTGCTTCTATCAGATGGAGTCCTTTGATGGGGGCGACACCTGGAGTGCGCCCGTCCCCTCCACCTTCTATGGCCGCAACACCACCCCCTACATCCTGCGGCTGGCCGATGGGCGGATCATCACCTTCTGGAACAACACCCGGCCCATGCCGGTGCCGGATTACGCCGACTACCCCTATCCCATGCCGGGTGGGGTGGAAAACGGCACCGGGGAGAGTGGCTTCACCAACCGGGACGCCGCCCATGCCGCCATCACCGAGGATGGGGGCAAGACCTGGATAGGCTACCGGGAGTTCCTGCTCAATCCTATCCGCAACCGGTCGGATTTCCGCTACTACGGCGGGACGGACGATACCGTGGACAAGAGCGTGCACCAGTTCCAGGCCTTTGAGCTGCCCTACGGCAAGGTGCTGGTATGCGCCGGGCAGAACAGAGCCGCCCGCCGGCTGGTGATCTTTGACGTGAACTGGCTGTACGAGACCGCCCGGCAGGAGGATTTCTTCACCGGGCTGGAGGGGCTCACCACCCACGCCTTCCTCAAGAGCTACGTGGGCAGTACCGCCTGGACGGAGGCGAAAAACGGCCACTGCTCCTTCAACCGCACTCATGGGGCGGTGCTGATGCCCGACCCCCAGGGCGGGTTCCGGGAGCACCTGTACATCCGCAAGTCCGACGATCCCACCCTGCTCACCGGAGTGGGGGGTGCCGCCTGGAACTTCCCCCTATCCAAAACCGGGCGGGTAACGGTGGAGCTGATCCTCACGGAACAGCAGGCACATCTCTCGCTTACCGACCGCTGGGGCGTCCCCTGTGACCCCTCGGTGCAGAGCAGTGCCCTTTTCCCCATCACTCTGGATGCCGCGGAGCTCGGCACCGATCCGGTGACGGTGATCCTGGACTACGACACCGCCGCCGGCACCTGCGCCGTGACGGTGGACGGCAAGACGATAGGCACCGTGCCCATGGCACGTCCCTGCCCCACCGGGGTGTGCTATCTCATCCTGCAGTGCGCCACCGAGGCCCCCTCCCGAGGCTTCTACGTGCGCCGGCTGGAGAAAGCATAAAAAAGCAAAAGAAAAGCCCGCCGTGGCGGTGGTATGCATAGGCCCCCTTGTGTAAAGGGGGCTGTCTCCGCACAGCGGTGACTGGGGGATTGTCACTACGAGTACAACCCCTCCGTCACGGCTTAACGCCGTGACACCTCCCCTTACACAGGGGAGGCTTTCCGCTGCGGCGGGACTGGGCATCGTTTTCTTCTTAAACAAACACCACCGCCGGGGTGTGCTATGCGCGCACCCCGGCGGTGATATTTATTTTTCCATGGCTTTCTCGGCAAAGGTATTATTGACTACCTGGCCGTAGTCAGCGATCTGGGTCAGCTCCCCGGCTTCGGTCATGATGGACTGCAGACGGTTAAAGCTCTCCTCGCTCATCACCGGGTTTTCGTTCCAGGCGTCGATGGAGCGATAGCTCTCCACCGCCTTGACAAGCAATTCCAAGTCGGTATCCGGGAACTGATCGGCCACTACCTCGGCGATCTCCTCCGCGGTGTGGGTAGCTACCCACTGCTGCCCCTTATAGATGGCGTTGGTGAACTTCTGAATAACGTCATGGTTATCCTCCATATAGCTTTTCTTCGCAAAATAAGCGGTGTAGGGCACATCCCCGGCGGCCTCCCCCACGGAGGCTACGATGTACCCTTGCCCCTCCTGCTGCAGCATGGAGGCGGTGGGCTCAAAGGCGGTGACGTAATCCCCGGTGCCGCCGGTGAAGGCCGCGGTCATCATGGCGTACTGGACGCTATTGTCCAGGGTGGTGTCGGTGGCAGGATCCACCCCATTCTTGCGTAGAACATGCTCCAAGGCCATATACGGCACACCACCCTTACGGCCGGGAAGCACCACCTTGCCCTTCACCTTATCCCAGGTGAAGGCATCGTCCGGCTGGCGGGCGATGAGGAATGAGCCATCCCGCCGGGTAATTTGGGCAAAGACCTGGGTGTGATCCTCCTTGCCTTCATTGTACACGTAGATGGAGGCCTCCGGCCCCGCAAAGCCGATGTCGATGTTTCCGGAGAGCACCGCCGCCATCACCGCGTCGGCGCCCTGGCCGTTGGATAATTCTACCGTGAGCCCCTCCTCGGCAAAAAAGCCCTTAGCCATCGCCACGTACTGGGGGGCATAGAAAATGGAGTGGGTGACCTCACACACTCGCACCTTGGTCAGCCCTCCTTTGTCGGCACAGCCCACAAGCCCAAGACATAGGAGCGACAGGGCGCACAGCACCGCCGCTACTCGTTTCACTGTATGTTTCATACTCTCTTCCTCTCTCAAACACAGGGAGAAAAAGCCCCGCCGGCGCGTGGTTTTTTCTCGTTTAGCGGTGGCTCATGCCGTACCGCACCAGCCGGTGCAGCAGAGTCACTGCCGCGTACAACAGCACCGCCACCACCGCCAGGATGATGACGCTGGCCATGACCAGATCCATCTTGAACACCTGCCCGCCGTAGACGATCAGGTACCCCAAGCCGGCGCGGGATACCAAAAACTCCCCGGCGATGACCCCCACCAGCGACAGCCCGATGTTCACCTTCAAGGAGTCGAACAGGGTGGGGATATTGTAGGGGAACACCACCTTGCGGAACACCTGCCCCTTGGTGGCACCGAAGGTGCGGGCCATGCGGATGGCTCCCGGGTCGGTGTCCCGGAAGCCGGAGAGCATCTCCAACACCGTGACCACCAGCGAGATGGCCAATGCCATAAATACAATGGCCCGGGTGCCTGCCCCGGCGATAATGATGATCACCGGCCCCAGGGCGATCTTTGGCAGGCTGTTGAGCACCACCAGATAGGGCTCACTGACCCGTGCCACAAAGGAGCTCCACCAAAGGAGGATCGCCAGCAGGACGCCTGCCGCCGCGCCCAGCAGAAAGCCCGCCAGCGTTTCTCCCACCGTGACCCAGGTGTGGTACAACAGGTCGTTTTGTGCCATATCCCGGTAGGTTTCCAAAATGCGGGAGGGCTGGCTGAAGATGAAGCTGTCGATCCATCCCAGTCTGGCGGCTCCCTCCCATGCCAGAATCAGAAAAATAAGCAGACCCCAACGCCACAGCTTTACCAGCCGTTCTGCCCGCCTATTCTGCCTGAGATACCGTGTGCGCTCCGGCGACAGTGCCGGGCGCGTCATCGTGCGCTTCATACATCCCCAATTCCTTCCATATATGATCAAAATGCCGGGAAAACTCCGGACGGTTGCGGCAGGAAAGCGGCGTGCGCACCGCCATGTCAAAGCGGATGGGGAGACGCTCCCGGATGACGGCGGGACGAGGGGAAAGGATCAGCACCTCATCTCCCATACAGATCGCCTCCGGGATATCGTGGGTGACCATCAGCGCCGTCACCCGCTCCTGCCGGATGATGCGGTAAACGTCTTCGGTGACCTCCAGCCGCGTCTGGTAGTCGAGGGCGGAAAAAGCCTCGTCCAGCAACAGGATATCCGGGTTGATAGCCAGGGTGCGAATAAGTGCCACCCGCTGACGCATCCCACCGGAGAGCTGGGAGGGATAGCTGTCTGCAAAGGCCGCCAGCCCATAGGTCTCCAGCAGAGCATCGGCCCGCCGCCGCATTTCCGTGGTCAGGCTATGGCGGATCTCCAGGCCAAAATAGACGTTCTGTCGGATGGTGCGCCATTCCAGCAGATTGTCCTGCTGGAGCATGTACCCGATGTGAGGACTGGGAGC
Source organism: Acutalibacteraceae bacterium (assembly GCA_045537135.1). Classification (GTDB taxonomy): domain Bacteria; phylum Bacillota; class Clostridia; order Oscillospirales; family Acutalibacteraceae; genus UBA5905. Next base: position 50,625 of record JAZSOW010000081.1, on the reverse strand, counting down.
GGTGACCGTATCCCCGGCAACCACCACCCGCCCGCCGGTGGCGGACAGCATGCCGGCGATGATGGACAGCAGGGTGGATTTGCCACAGCCGCTGGGGCCTACCACGCTGAAGAAATCGCCCCGCTGCATGGAAAAATCGATATCCTGCAGGGCCACGACCTCCCCGCTTTTAGACTGATAGGTCTGCCTAAGATGCTCCACCCGCAGGATCTCCATAGTCTCCTCACCCTTTCAAAGACGTTTCCTTTTCCATTGTATGCCAAGAGGAAAGGGGGGTGAAAATTTTTCCCGCGTCGGCGGCGGTTTGCCCCCGCCCGGCACTTGACAAAGGGGCCGGTCTTGGTGTATTATGTAGGAGGTGTAAAGTGGCTGAATGGGTCATTTTACCATTGTCGGCTTCGCCGACACCGACGAATCCCACCGCCGCGGCGCGTACCGCCGGCGGTTTCACACGCGGAAAGCGTCACAATCTTACGGCGGTCCCATGGGGGATTAGGGTAGAGCGATAAATCCGAACACCGTTTTTTACAGGCGGATTTTCACTCTATTCGCGTTAAAATACTCGCGAATACATACAGTATTCGCTCCGTTTTTGCCTTAATAGAGCAAAAATCCGCCCTGTAAAAAATCTACGACCTAAAAGCGAGAAGATTTTGAGGGATTTCTGTCTCAATCGGGCGAAACAAGGCTTGTTGCCTTGCGAGACCGATTGGGACGGAAAGCCCCGAAATATACCGCTTTAAGGCGGGTTCGGATTTGTCACTCTACCCTACCGCTTTTTTGTTTTTGACAGCGCGGGCTTGCCCCGTTCATCTTTGAAAACTGAAAAACGTTTCCCATGGGAACGCCCTTGATCCGGCAAACAACAACAAATCAGGAGGTGTATCCCACGATGATCGAAGTATCCATCATGATCGGCGCCTGCGCGGGCGCATTGATCGTTGGCGGTGTGGTGGCGGGGCTTATCGCGTTCCGCGCCGGTATCAACCACCGCAAAAAGCAGGCGGAGGCCACCATCGGCTCTGCCGAAAAGGAGGCCGAGCGCATCTTAAAGGATGCCAAGGCCGGTGCCGAGCAAGCCAAGAAGGAGGCCATTGTTAAGGCCAAGGACGAGATCTACCATCTGCGTAACGAGTCCGAAAAGGAGCTCAAGGAGCGGCGGGCTGACGTACAGCGTCAGGAGCGGCGTCTCCAGCAGAAGGAAGAGACTCTCGACCACAAGATCGACAATTACGAAAAAAAGGAAGAGGCTTTGGCCCAGAAAAACCGCGAGGCAGACGCCCGCATGGCAGATATCGAGGCTCTTAAAAAGAGCCAGTACGAGCTGCTGGAGCGGCTGTCCGGCTTCACTAAGGAGCAGGCCAAGGAGTACCTGCTCAACAACCTGAGCCAGGAGCTGGAGCACGACAAGGCCCGCAAGCTGGTGGAGTTCGAAAACCAGCTTAAGAACGAGGCCGACCAGCGGGCTCGCTCCCTCATCTCCCATGCCATCCAGCGGGTGGCGGCGGATCAGGTAGCGGAGAGCACCGTATCCGTGGTGGCTCTGCCCAATGACGAGATGAAGGGCCGCATCATCGGCCGCGAGGGCCGCAACATCCGCGCCATCGAGACTCTTACCGGCGTGGATCTCATCATCGACGACACTCCCGAGGCCATCACCCTGTCCGGCTTCGACCCGGTACGCCGGGAGATCGCCCGCATCGCTATGGAGCGACTCATCTCCGATGGCCACATCCACCCCGCCCGCATCGAGGAGATGGTCAACAAGGCCACCCGCGAGGTGGAGAACACCATCAAGGCGGAGGGCGAGCGCGCCGTTCTGGAGACCGGTCTGCGGGGCATCAACCCGGAGATCGTCAAGCTCTTGGGTCGCCTGCGCTACCGCACCAGCTATGGTCAGAACGTGCTGGATCACTCCATGGAGGTAGCGTTCCTCTCCGGCATTATGGCAAGCGAGCTGGGCATCGACCCGGAGATCGCCCGCCGCGCCGGTCTGCTGCATGATATCGGCAAGTCGGTAGACCACCAGGTGGAAGGCTCCCACATCGAGATCGGTGTGGATATTGCCCGCAAGTATAAGGAGAGCGAAGCGGTGGTGCACGCCATCCAGGCTCACCACGGCGACGTGGAGGCCAAGACGGTGGTGCCTTGCCTGGTACAGGCCGCCGACGCCATCTCCGCCGCCCGCCCCGGTGCCCGCCGGGAGAATCTCGAGAACTACATCAAGCGTCTGGAGAAGCTGGAGGAGCTGGCCAATAGCTTCGACGGCGTGGAGCGGTCCTTCGCCATCCAGGCAGGACGCGAGGTACGCATCATTGTGCGTCCCGACAAGGTCAACGACGAGCAGATGGTCATCCTGGCTCACGACATCGCCAAGAAGATCGAAAGCAACATGGATTACCCCGGCCAGATCAAGGTCAACCTCATCCGGGAGAACCGCGCCGTGGACTTCGCCAAATAAGAACAGAAAAAAGCCGTGGGAGGCAATGCCTTCCACGGCTTTTGCTTTTGTGGGGGCATAAACCAATCCTTGGCGTGACGTCGCCAAGCGCCCTCCCCTACATCCTGCCGAAAATCGGCTTTGGCGGCGTGGATAAATCCGTTCCCTACAGGGTGCGACACGGAGACTCCGTGTCGGGAAGGCGTTTGTGCCTTCCCTCAAGGTCAGCACAAGCCCGATCATACCGTCAAGGTTTTGTGCAACCCTTTTGTAGGGTGCGGCGTTTACGACGCACCGTCCTATCACTTTCGGGAGTGACAGCCGGCATCGCCCCCTACAGTCATCCCTCGAACTCATACACGTACCGCGACGGCGGGCACCCCACCGCCCGGTGGAACGCCACGGAAAAATACTTTTCCTCCCGAAAACCCACCAGGCGGGCGATCTCTCCCACGGTATAATACCCGCTGGTGAGCAATGCCGCCGCCCGGCGGATGCGCAGGTCGGTGATATACTGCTTAGGGGAAACGTGCAGATGGCGAGCAAACAGTCGCCGGAGGTACACATCGCAGATGTTCAGCTCTGCCGCTACCGCCGGCACCGTCAGCGCGGGGTCGGCGTACCGCTGTTCGATATAGGCCACCGCCTGTTGCAGCAGCTCCGGCATAGCGCTCTCGTTGCGAGTGCACTCCCCATACAGCAGGGCGAAGATCTCGTTGAGAATGGCGGTGACCCGATATTCCCGGGCGGGATCGCCCCGGTTCCATTCCGCCAGGGCCGCGTCGAACAACACCTGCACCTGTTCCGGGTAAGCCAGGGGCAAGGGGCATATCTGCCGTCCTGTATAGTTATACAGCTCGAAGTGGATGACCGTCATCCGGTCAACGGATGCCTCCCGCTGATAGTCGGTATCCGCCGGGAAAAAGGTGACCGAATCGGCCTGCATGGGCAACACCTCGTCCCCGCAGGTGATCACCGCGTCGGTCTCCTCCCGGTAGGACAGGGCGCAGAAATGCCGCCCGGAATTGGCCGAATATCCGTGCTTTTTCTGATCGATGCGTAGCACGTCCAGCACGCGGAACGCCAAATGGCTTTGTCGGAAGATCATCGTCCTCCCCTCCTCTCCCCTTTACTTTAGCAAAAGAGTTTCGATTTTTCAACCCTAAATATCGTTTTATGAGTTGTTTTCCGGCAAATTATGGGGTTTAATTACAATGAAGATATTCGATTAAAGGAGCTGTCATTATGGAGCTTTGTATCAACCGGTGTTCCTCCCCCTCCGACCTGCGCATCACGGATATGCGCTTCGTGGACATTGACGGCGCCCCCAAGCGCTGTACCATCCTGCGCATCGACACCAACCAGGGCATTTCCGGCTTCGGCGAGGTGCGGGACGCCTCCTCCAAGACCTACGCCTTGATGCTCAAGAGCCGCATCCTGGGAGAAAACCCCTGCAACGTGGACAAGATCTTCCGGAAGATCAAGCAGTTCGGCGGCCCCTCCCGGCAGGGCGGCGGCGTGTCCGGTATCGAGATCGCCCTGTGGGATCTGGCGGGCAAGGCCTACGGCGTGCCCCTGTACCAGCTGCTGGGGGGCAAGTTCCGGGACGAGGTGCGGGTGTACTGCGACACCGACGTGGACGGCAAGCACACCGGCCACGACATGGGCCTGGCACTGAAAAAACGCATGGACATGGGCTTTACCTTCCTGAAGATGGACTTAGGAATAGGCCTTTTGCTGGACGAGCCGGGCACCCTCAACGCTCCCTTAGGCTTCATTGAGGAGATGAAAAAGTACGCCTCCCACATCCTCAACGTGCAGGGCGGCTCGGTGACCGCCGATATGGTGCGCCACCAAAAAAGCTACCAGATCGTCACCACCGCCCATCCCCACACCGGCATCCACCTGACGGAAAAGGGCCTGGACTATCTTGAAAACTACGTGCGTGAGGTACGTGAGGTCATCGGCTACGAGGTGCCTCTGGCCATCGATCATTTCGGCCATATCGGCGTGGAGGATTGCATCCGCTTTGCCCGCCGGATGGAGCCCTACAACTTAGCCTGGATCGAGGATATGGTCCCTTGGATGTACACCGACCAGTACGTGCGTCTGCGCAACGCAACCACCATCCCGGTGTGCACCGGGGAGGATATCTACCTCAAGGAGGGCTTTGAGACCCTCATCAAGGCCGGGGGCGTGTCGGTCATCCACCCGGACATCCTCACCTGCGGCGGCGCTCTGGAGCTCAAGAAGATCGGAGACATCGCCGACGAGTATGGGGTGGCCACCGCCATCCATATGGCGGAAAGCCCGGTGGCCTGCCTGGCCGCGGTGCAGACCGCCGCCGCCATGCACAACGTGCTGGCGGTGGAATTCCACTCGGTGGACATACCCTGGTGGGGCGACATGGTGACCGGCATCAAAAACCCCCTGTTCGAAAACGGTTTTATCAAGGTACCGGAGAAGCCCGGCCTTGGCTTTGACGACCTCAACGAGGAGATCCTGCGGGAGCATATCAACCCCGCCATCCCCGGCTACTTTGAGCCCACCGACCAGTGGAACAAGGAATTTTCCAACGACCGTATCTGGAGCTGATGAATATGAAAATACAAGCCATCACACCCCCGGAATGGTTTGCCCGGGGGAGCCTGTATCAGGTAAACCCCCGCACCTTCTCCCCCGCCGGTACCCTGCAGGCGGTGACCGAGGCCGTGCCGGCCATTGCCGGGATGGGCTTTGGCACCCTGTACCTGTGCCCCATCTTTGAGGCAGACACCTCCGAAGACCTTGCCGGCTGGAGCGAGCGGCAGAAAAAGAGCGAAACGAACAACCCAAAAAACCCTTACCGGATGAACGACTATTTCGCCATCGACGAGGAATACGGCACCGCAGAGGATCTGAGGGCATTGGTGGCGGCCTGCCATGCCCATGGGATGCGGGTGATGCTGGATTTAGTGTACCTGCACATCGGCCCTAATGCCGCCATTCTGAAAACCCATCCGGAATTTGCCCAGCACCACGAGGACGGCGACCTGCGGTGCACCCATTGGCATTTCCCCTACCTCAACTACGAGGAGCCCGGGCTGCGGGAGTACCTGTGGTGCAATATGGTGTACTACGTGGCGGTGCTGGACGTGGACGGCTTTCGCTGTGACGTGGGGGATGGGGTGCCCCTCGACTTCTGGGAGGAAGGGCGGCGGCGCATCCGAGCGGTGAAGCCCGACGCGGTGCTGCTCAACGAAGGGGTCAAGTGGAACTACCTGCTCACCGGGTTTGATGCCTGCTATTATTTTGACTGGCATGAGACCTTGTACCGGGTGCTGGGCGGCACCACCGCCGTTTCCGACCTCAAGGCGTTGGAGGAGCGCTATATGGCGCCCGCTCCCGCCGGGGCTATGCCGGTGCGGGATCTGGATAACCACGACACTGTCACCGACTGGCCTGCCCGGGCAGAGGCGGTGGCGGGACACGAGGGGATGGAGCTTGCCCAGGTCATTAACTATCTGATGCCCGGCATCCCCATGGTCTATTGTGGTAACGAGCTGGCAGACGAAACGGCGGTAAGTATGTTTGCCAACCGCTTCCATCCGGGGCGGTTTGCCGCCACTGACCGGGCAGCCTTGGTCGAAACGTCACCCGCCATCCGGCGAGTGACGGTGATGACCGCTCTCAACCGGCTCAAGAAAGAGAGCGACGTGTTGCACACCGGCACCCTTGTGTGGCTCCCCGCCCCGGAGGGGATATTCGCCATCCGGCGGGAGCGTGAGGGCAAAGGCATCACCCTCTACGGCAACCTGACCCGGGAGCCGATGACGGTGGATGCCCCCGCCGGGGTGCCCCTGCTCACCAACGGCTATACCGAAACGGACGGCACGCTGACCCTGGCGCCCTTCGGGTACGTGGTGAAGGGGGAATGACCTCACGCTTGCCGTTTTTTGTGGCCATTGCTTGTAAGGGAACCCCCCCCTTTGAGCAGGATCACGATGCTCTTTTCCTTAACAACCTGCGAATGGCAAAACGCTTCTGATGAGACGAAGCCTCATCGGGGGCGTTCTTTTTTGACCACATGGCATCCGCCCTTCCATGACCGGAACGCGCAGAAGAGTGTCAACGAGGTTATGGTGCAAGCTCAAAAGGCCGTTTTCTATATAGTAGCAATCAATCTGTTTGTTGCGTTATGTCTTGTTGTGTGATATAATAATGATATACTATATTATGCGTTTTGGAGACACAGTCAACCTGCACCGTGTTTTGTGCCTCTACCTTTGCCAAAAACGGCGTTACGCTTTCTGTCGAGGTGTTTGCTTATGAGACAATACATAGAAAACCGGCTCAAGCGTGCGCGGCTCTGCCTGGCCGGCACATTGATCGGCCTTATCCTTTTTATCGCTGTTTTACCGTTGTCTTCCCGGCTCCCTTTCCCGGTGTACTACACGCTTGTTATGCTGTCGATGGCCAGCGCCCTTGCTTTCTCCATCGTATATTATGCCAGATACCGCTGGTTGGGCGGCTGCATCAAGATGCTCAGGCAAACCGGCCGGATGCATCTGCTGGAGGATATCCCCTTCCCCGACCCGACCCTTGCTGATTCCAAGCTTTTCTGCGGAAAAGCCGCCTTTTTCAGCCAAAAATCCAACATCCTCCTTGCCTATTCCGATGTCGCGTGGCTCTACCCCCACGAGGAAAACGACGCGGAATATGCCATTCATTTGAAAAACGGTAAAAAGCTGCTGTTACCCATCAAGCGCTCGGATCTGCTCTGCTTGTTCAATAGCTACATCGCCAAGGGCAACACCTCCGTGCTGACAGGGGCCGGTGAGGAAAAAAGGATGGCCTATTTCCAAAATAACCCCGAGGCTCTGCTGCGGCGAAAGGCGGCTATCGCCAAGGGGGGCATCCCCTTGATCGCCTTTAGCACAGCGATCGTGGTGGCGCGGCTGATCCAGCAGAGCTTCGATCGATCCATCATCATACCGGTGCTGATCCTGTTTATCAGCGGCACCGCCATGCTGCTGTACGGCGGTAAGTATCTATCCATTAAAGCCGCCATGAGCAACCTGCTGTTGAAGCTGCGGCAATCCCCCGCCTTCCACATGGTGTGCAAGATCGCCACGGTAACCAGCGTTGTCTCGGTTATAGGCTTGCTGGTTTTCGGTCCTCTCCGAATAGATGCCCTGGCTACCGTCTGTTTAGTGGTGTATGTGGCATCGATCATCCCATTTTTCGCCTCCATTTTTCTGCATTGCGGCTTTTTCGGAACGGAAAAGGAGCCCGTCATTGCCTTCCCATGGGGCTACCTGCAGGATGTCAGCTGCATCGCTAACATCCGCCGGGTGTCGGCTGACCCGCTCCCCATCTATGTCGTTACTCTTTCAGACCTCTACGGCTGGGAGTATATAAAGGAAGCCGTTGACTACATGGTGTCCGCGGATATCCCCAAGGTTTCTCGGCTGATAGCGGTGGTGGACGAGGTGGAAAAAGACCTCACTGCCTCCTATAAGAAAAGCCGCAAGAAGGGGCGGCCCTGCCCCGAATTGGAGCAGGAGAGCGGTAGTCTTCATCTTGTCGGCCGCAGTGAACGCCTGGATGCAAGCATCCGCATCACCTGGCACAATCAGACACGCGTCTTGTGGATCACTACGCAGATCGATAGCATAGAGTTGATCGAGCGGTATGTAGAAACCATGGTGCGAAGAAGCTTCGGAACACCCGACGAGCTAAAGCGTGCTATAAATGTTTTCGAGTTCTCGTAATAATTGACAAAACAGAGCCCACGTATCCATTCAAGATACGTGGGCTCTGTTTTGTCTTACGTACTGTCTTTTACAGCTTACGTACCACCCGGCAGGGGTTGCCGTAAGCCAGGGAGTTGGCGGGGATATCCTTTGTCACTACGGAACCGGCGCCGATAACGCAGTTATCGCCGATGGTGACACCGGGGAGCACCTTGACACCGCCGCCGAACCATACATTGTTCCCCACCGTAATGGGGCGGGCGATCTCCAGGTCAGCCCGCCGTTGCTCCGGGTCCAGGGGATGCAGGGCGGTGTAAAAGCCGCATTGGGGGGCGATCTTCACGTCGTCGCCGAAAGTGATCCTGCCGGGGTCCACAAACACGCAGTTGTTGTTGGCAAAAAAGCGGTCCCCCACCTCGATGTTGTAGCCGAAGCCGCAGAAGACGTTCGGCTCCACATAAGGCTCCGCGCCCACCTTGCCGAACAACTGCCGTAGCAGACGTTCCCGGGTCTGGGTGTCCGAGGGGCGGGTGCGATTATACTCCCAGCACAGGTCGGCGCAGCGTAGGTGCGCCTCCTCCCGCCCCTCAAAGGACGTGTCGTACAGCAGACCCGCTTCGCATTTTTCCCGCTCGGTCATAGCACGACCTCAAACTGCTGCGCGGGGGGCAGATCCACCACGGTGCAATCGTTGGCATAGGTGCACTCGGGAAGGATGATCATCGCCGTCAGTTCATCCGCATTGGCCGGCAGGGGGGCTAAGTGCCAAATAGCGGAATTGATCTTCACCAGCGTGTGCTTGGGCACCAGAAATGCCTCGGCGAGCTCTGTCACCGGGGTCCCAGCAGAGGCGGGAGCCACATGGAGGATCATGTCGTCATTCAAAGGCAAGATCATCTCCCAAGTAGTGGTGTGGTATTCCTGCTGGGTGATGACCATTCGCTCCGGTTTCTTCACCAGAATGGGAGAATACCCCACCCGGTGGTTGCTGTCGGCAGCCAGCCGATCCGGGAAAAACCGGTGAATTTCGCCGCACAGGGCATAGCCCTGAGGGGTATCCATCCGGTAGAACTGGCCATAAGGGGCAAAGCCATCGTAGGTGATGGGAACTGCCTTGATCGTTCTCATAGTGCGTACCTCCATGTGCTTATACGATGGTTTCTCGGAGCCATTCCAGGGTGCAGGCCACCATGTGCTGGCCGATCTCGGCACTGGCTTCCTTGGCACTTTCGGCAAACCACTCGGTATTCCGCTCACAGCGGGACAGATCCACCAGCTCCGGGTAGGTGCCCATGAGCAGGGAGGTCTCCCACTTGCCTGCGTGGTCAAAGCCGCCGCACTTTTTCTGCGCCTCGGCGCCGATGAGCGGGATGACCTTGATGTAGGAGAAGGGGTCGTCCCCACCGCCCAAATCCTCATAGTAGGTGGCGTAGTCGTCGCTACCCCACCAGCCACGGCCGAATTTCTCTTCCAGGTATTCCATAGTGACCTTTTTGGCCGCCTTGTGGCAGGCGATGGTCATAGGCATCAGGCCCGCTCCCTCCGTCTGGTGATGGGGAATGAGGTAGATGTTTTTATGCCCCGCCGCCAGCATGGACTTGAGGATGCTGTACAGATACTCCGCATACACGTCCTCGTCCACGTGGAAATGGGAGGGCTTCGGCCCACACACGGCATAGGAGGCCACGCCGTACCAGATGGGCGGGCAGACCACGATCTCCTTTTCCTTTTCCAGCTCCCGCAGGCAGCCGGTCACCACCAGCGTATCCGTCCCGCAGGAGGCGTGGTGGGCATGGTACTCCATCGTCCCGATGGGGATGATAAAGGGTACGTTTCTGTCTACGGCGTCCTGAATGTCGTCGTAGAGCATTTCCAGCATCTGCATAAGGGTACCTCCTTTAACGGATAATCCGCGCCTGTTTCAGAAAGACGGATTTCCGCTCTTACTTTAGCTCTTACGTTAGGTCTATAATGCCGTCATCGGTGGAGGAGTTGACAAACCAGCGCGGCGCCGGCTTGCCCTGTGCTGCCAGCTCCCGGGCGGCCGCATCGTACAAGGACTGCGGGGTGAAGGCGTCACTTACGTCGCTGTATACCACCCGCTCCACGCCATGTTCCAGGATCTTGACATAAGCGCGGGCAATATACGGGGTGTTGATCGCCGCGTACTTCACGTTCTTGACCAGTGCCGTATAGGTAACGGTACCGGTCTCTGCCTCGTACCTCCAATACTTATTGCGCAGGTTGGTGGAGCTGACCTTGTTGGGGCTGTTCACCGTCAACGTCTGCCCTTGTGTGCCCAGGATGATGCCCCGCTCCGTCATGGGATAGGACACACCGTCCAGCACGATGGTGGAGAAGTCGGCGCTGTCGGTGACGTAGGAGGCCGGCACACGGAAGGCAGTGTACACGGTGCCGTTGTTGGAATAGACAGCAGAGCCCGCCGCCGCCACGCCGCTGAGGCTGGAATTATCCACCCCACCGCCCACGTACTGATATACGCTGGTGATGGCATCCATCTTATGGGCGGGAAGCTCGCCGAGATAAAGATCCGCAACCAGCATACTGTGGTCACTCAGATCCCGGCGATCCACCTTCGCATCCAGAACCGTGATATTGGAGCTGACGATAATGTTGTCCAGGGCTTTGTTTGTCCAGGTAGAGGCCTTGTCGAAGTTAGTCCAGGTGTCAAAGGTACCAAGCGCCCCACCGTTGACAACGGTGTAGCCCGCCTCCTTAAAAACGTCGAATTCGGAGGGCGTATAGGCGTTGAAGTCGCCGAAGACGATCACGTATTCCTCCTGATCCATGACCTTCAGCAGATCCTCGTATTCCGCTTTGCGGTTAACGCTGAAGTCGGATTCAATGGAGAGATGGGCGTCGATCAGACACACCTTTTTGCCGTTGAGCACGGTATAGGCCACGGTGTACATGCGGTTGGTGTTCTGGGTATGGGCAATGCTCTTATACCCGGTACATTCGGTCTTGGAAACCAAATTTTTGCCCTGCCCTGTGGTCGTGGAGTACTGATAGGGGTATTTGTACCCGAAAACGTACTCCTCAGCGGTGAGTGTATTGCTACGGTCAAAGTGTTGAAGCCATTCCTGTCCGGCAAGAATGTCCAGATCGTTGTCGTCCAGCATCTCTTTCCAGGCGGCAAGCACCGTCTCTACCTGATCGTCGGCAACGTACTTGGTAATGCCGTCATTCCACAGACCGTAGTTCATGGTGGCCACGCGGATAAAGTCGGACGCCTTCGTACAGGCCACGTTAAACCCCTCCCACATGGTGTCGGTGATGGTCCCGCCGGCTACCGGATACACGCTGATGCGTAACTCCGAGGGGAACCTGCCGTTCTTCTCGGTAATGGTGATTTCGGCGTCCTGGGTGACGGTGGTGTACCCGAAATCGGTGATCTCGCCGTCCTTGTCATAATAATAGATCCAAAGGCCGAAATCGTTTCCGGCAAAATCGAAGGTGAAGGTGTCTCCCGGCTTACAGGGGAAAAAGGCGTGACGGCGTTCGGCGCCCCCATGGATGGCGTTGCCGTAATAGGAGCCCAGCTTCCACTGGGCGGTGGCGAACAGATCGGTGGTAGCCTCGGGGACTACAGGAGGCACGTAGGTCCCTTTTTCCACGAAGCAAGACACATCAAAGGCACTCCACATGCCGTCCGTAATGACCTGGTCAGGGCTGGGGCAGGCGGTCATACGCAAGGCGGTGGGGGTGCGGCCGTTGATGGGCGTAACGGTATACGGCTCGTCATTCTTCAACTCCACCCACGTGCCGTCAATGGAGCCGTTTTCGTCGGCGGGATAGGCGTAGATCTTCCAGTCGGCGGTAGGCTTGACCACCCGGAATATATCCCCCGGCTCGCAGGGGATGACGGTGTACCGTCTCCTCTCGGCAAGGCTGGTGTTGGGCGTGTCGGTTTCGTAAAAGGCGCCCTTTTCCCAAGTGGCAGACGCAAAAATGTCCTCGCCGTCCGTTGCCGCTGCCGCTTGCGACAGAGACGCGGTGGGGAGGGAGGTGAAAAGGACAGCAAAAAGCAGCGCGAAGAGCCATAGTCTTTTCATAGTGAAACCTCCTCGTCTTTTGTTGGTGTCTATATCAGAACAGCTTCTCCGGGCACACCAGGGGGATCTCCGGGCTGAGCTTCTCAAAGCCGGTCTCGGTGACCACAATACCCTTCTCCCAGCGCACACCGAAGGTGTCGGCGGAAATGAAGGTATCCACCTGATAGCACATATTAGGCTTCAGGAAGTAATCCGAGCTGGTCTCGCACCAAGGGGCCTCCACCTCGATGATGCCGGTGCCATGGAGGGGGCCGTATACGTAGTTGCTCGCAAAGCCGTTGTCCACGTAGTGCTTGTAGAAGCCCTTGGCGATGTCCGCGGCGTACACACCCGCCTTGATCTGCTGCTCGCTCCAGGTGTGGGCATCCCGGCAGAACTGGACGATCTCCCGGCGCTTACCCTCCAGCTTGCCCAGACAAATGGGGTAGCCGATGGCCGCAGAATAGCCGTCAATCTTGGCGGAGAGGTTCAACTGTACAATATCCCCCTCTTTGAACTCACGGTAGGAGGAACGAGAGATAGCGTGACGGGTGGACGCCTCGGAGAATACGTACATGGGCAAGCCCTCGTACTCGGCGCCATGCTCATAGACCGCCTTCTGCGCCACACCCACCATCTGCAGCTCGGTCATACCGGGGCGAATGGCCTTGATGACCTCCTCGGTGGCGATGTTGGCAATGCGGTAGCCCTCCCGCAGGCAGGCAAGCTCGTTCTCGCTCTTGATGGAGCGCAGCTCCACCATGATCTTGCCGGCGTCCACCAGCTCCGCCTCAGGGAAGGCATCACGGATGGCGTTAAAGATCACCACGGAGGTGTCCAGGAAGGAGGCCACACCGATGCGCAGCTTCTTGCCGGTGATTCCCAGGTGCTTGAACACGTCGGCAAAGGTGTCGGGCTTGAGCTCGGGGTACGCGGGGTCAGCGCCCTCCCGGTAGGCGGTAAGGACGAAGGTCTTATCCAGCTTGTTTCTGTCTGCGCCGAAGATGGCCGACTCGGGGCCAACCATCAGGGCCGCCTCGCCGGTAGCGGAGATGGCCACGCCCGCCCGCTCAAACAGCGGCCAGAAGCCGGAAAAATACCGGGGGTTGGCGTAGTCAGCCTCGTTGCCGTTGACGATGAGGGCATCCAGCCCTTCCCGCTGCAGAATGGCCGCGGCGCGCTTGACTCTCTCTTTATACTCGTGATCGGGGATGCAGATTCTTGCCATGATACTCTCTCCTTTTTATGTTTATGGTTTCTGTTTATTCACAATAGCCGGGGGTCGTATAGAAATTGACGGCGCGGGGCTCTGCCCGGCCGTACTGGGCAACCACGGGCACGTCGCTTTCCAGCATGATGGCGTATTGCTCGCCCTCCTTGGCGGTGTGTCCGCCAAAATCCACCGGGTTGTTGGAGCGCAGACAGCGCACCCGCATGGCCTCCACCTGGGCGGTGAAGCAGACAGGCTCCCGATCCGTATACAGAAGCGTAAAGCGGATGTGAGCGCGCTGTTCGGTGACGTTGGTGACGATCACCGACTCGTGGCCGGGGATCTCGTTCTCCCCCACGGGCGGCAGCTCCGCATCAGGGAAGATCCATACTTTTTTGCCGTAATTCACAGACGTTCCTCCTTTTTACACGTTATATGCTCATTAAAACAACGGCGGCGGTGCCCATGGCGACACCCGCCCATTGCCAACGAGTAAACCGTTCACGGTAGATAAGAAGCGCCACCAGGAAGCTGAGCAGCTTGCCCAAAACCGCCCTGAGCGGCGAGCTGACCGAGAGGGGAAGGTACTCGTGAGCCACCAGGATGAGCATATTGTTGATGCCGTTAAAGAGGCCGGCGGCCACGCCGTACAACGCCCCGTAGCGGATGACCGTGCGCAGGTTCTGGCGTTCATAGATGAGCCCCAGCACCGTCAGCCACAGGGCGGCACCCACGAAGGAAACGATCAGATACTCGTTTTTGTACGCGGCGAAGGTGTCGTTCTGCATCTTACCGATGATGGAAATGGCTGCGTTGGACAGCACCATCAGCACCAGGCTGACGATCCACCTGGCAGATACGGCGGTCGGCTTTTCCAGGCCGCGCTTGTGGACCATCATCAGGAACACGGCTGCGAATACCAGCACCATACCAACCGCGGTGAAGGCGGTGATCGGCTCCCCCAAAAAAAGGATGCCGTAAAAGATCGGGAGCAGCATACCCAGGGAGGTGAACAGACGCGTCAGGCCGAAGGAGCCGGACGACAGCGCCAGATACCCCATATAAAAGCCGACGGCATACATAAAGGAGTTCACCAGGCCGTACCAGAAAACCCCCATGGGCAACTGGAACCCGCCCATATCGGAGGCGAAAAAGTACACGGTGGCAAACAGACACAAAACGGCGTTGAAGAACATACCGCCCTTACCGTGCTTTTGCCCATAGCCCTTGACGACCATACTTTCAAGCAGTTGGGCCACCACGCCGGCGAGGACCAGCGACAATCCGATCAAGCTGCTGCCCACAGCATTCCTCTCCCCTTGTATTTTCCTACATATCCATTGTAGCATTGACAAACGACATTTTCTTGTGCTATCATCACCAAAAAAGGTAATTTCATCATTTTTTGGAGGCGATATCGTGCAAAAATTCGATTATCTTGATAAAAAACAGCACGGGACCCCGGATTTCCCCATGGAATACTATTACGTGGACAGCCGCCACCCCCGCTATCACATGGCCTTCCACTGGCACAACGAGTGGGAGCTGCTGCGGGTGCGGGAGGGGGAGCTGTCCCTCACCCTGGACGATGAGGCGCACCGGATACAAGCCGGGGATATCGTGCTCATCCCGGGAGAGACCCTCCATGGGGGCGAGCCCTCCCTCTGCATTTACGAATGTCTTGTGTTCGACCTATACGGTCTATTCGGCAAAACCGATGCAGTCAGGCCACTGCTACGCCCCTTTTACAAGCTGGATGTGATACCTGACCGTTTTTTTACGAACGAGGATGACGCTCCCGCCAAGGTTCTTGATATATTTTCTAAGAACGACGGCTCACCCGGCCTGGCTCTGGAAGCCCTGTCTGCTGTGGCGGGGCTGTTTGCCTGGCTACTCAGAGACGCGCGCTACCAAGCCATGGCGGATGCAAGCCGCTGGTCCTCCCGCATCAAACCGGTACTGGAATATATCGAGGCCCACTACGGCGAAACGCTGACACTGGATATCCTGGCCGATGTGGCGGGGATGAACGCCCGGTATTTCTGCAAGGTGTTCTCCTCCCTGACCCACACCACACCCATGAATTACGTGAACTTCTACCGTATTGAACAGGCAACATTTTTGCTGGATTCCACCGAGCTACCGATCACGGCCATTGCCGCCGACTGCGGTTTTTGGGAAAGCAGTTATTTCGCCAAGGTGTTCAAAAAATTCAAGGGCACCACGCCGCAACAGCACCGGCGCGCTCTGCGGGATAAAAATAAAGCACCGTAAAAGAAAACAAGGCACAATGCGTCCCATTATGCCTTGTTGTTTTTCGTCTCTCACTCCGTTGTGGCGGGGTCTACCACGTTGTCCTCATAGTACACACTGCCGCCGATAAACTCCCGGATAAGGGAGTGGGCGGGCACCGCCGCCGGGGACAGGGGTGTCACCTCCCGCAGGGAGGCCAGCAGGTCGGTCAGGCGGGGGTCATCCCCCAAAGCCAGCAGGTCGGCGTACAGCCGCTCTCGGTACACCGCTACCTCATAGGCAAAGAAGGTATCGATGTCATGGGTGGCGTGGGGCTTGTAGGGCAGGATATACCGTTTCTCCCCCCGCTGGACGCTGTCGTACATGGCAAGGGTATCGGTGAGCTGTCGATGCCGGTAATCCCTATCCCGCAACAGGCGACGCAACAGACGGATGTACGAAGGGTGTAGCAGGGAGCCGTCCTCTCGTTGAAGGCGGGTACGGACGCTGACATACAGGCGGGTGGTGTAGCCATCCGGCAGGGTAACCACCGCCGGGTTAAGGGCGTGGATGCCCTCCACGATCACCACGTCATCCCCACCCCGAGTCAGCACCCGCCCGGAGGGCACCCGCTGGTGGGTAGCGAAATCAAAGTGGGGTAGCTCCGTGGGCTCTCCCGCCAGGATGGCGGTGAGCTGGGCGTTGAGGGTGGGGGCGTCCACCCGGTCAGGGGATTCCAGATCCAGCTTCCCCCGGGCCATTTGGGCGCGTTTTTCCTCATCCAGCGGGTGAAAATACTCGTCCATGGAGATGGTGTGGCAGGTGATGCCCTGCTGTCGTAGCTTGTGCTCCAGGATACGAGCGGTGGTGGTCTTGCCGGAGCCGGAGGGGCCGGACAACAGCACGATGGGGCACTGCCGATGGGTCTCTACGATATCTGCCGCCACGTGGGCAAGCTGCCCATCAAAGGCGGCATCCGCCTGCCGGATGAACCCACGGGGATCCTCCGACAGGCCGGTGTTGATGGTACGAATAGCTATCTGCATAGTGATGTCTCTCCTTACATAAAGGGTCAGCGGTCATATTTGTCCGCCAAGGCATTGATCTGGTCCGCGAATCGTGCCAGCTCCTTGTTGGCACCGCCCCGGCTGCGCTCGATGACTGCTATGAGCCGCCGACCAGCGGCCTGCAAGCGGGCAAACACGCTGTCGGCGGTGCGACCACCGGCGGTGCGGGGACGCTCCTGTTTAACAAGGCGGATGGTGTTGCCCTTTTCCAGGCAGTCCCCGGTGAGCAGGTCATAGCAGGCGGCGTTGTAGGGTGCTTCGGCGGACACACCCAACTGCTCCGTAACCGCGGCGGCAAAGGTGTCGCACACCGTGTCCGCCCCATGGTTGACGAATACCTTGCGGGGCTTTCCCGGTAGTGCCTCCAACCAGCCCAGCAGCATATCCCGGTCGGCGTGGCCGCTGATGCCCTCCAAGGTCTCAATAGTAGCGCGCACCTGGATATCCTCGCCAAACAGCTTGACAGTGGGAGCACCATCGATGATCTTGCGTCCAACGGTACCCTCCGACTGGTAGCCCACAAACAGGATGGTGCTTTCCGGACGCCACAGGTTGTGCTTAAGGTGATGACGGATGCGTCCCGCCTCGCACATACCGGAGGCGGAGATGATGACCTTGGGGGTCTTGTCGACGTTGATCTGCCGGGAATCATCGCTGGTTACCGACAGGTGCAGATCCGGTAACCGGATAGGGCTTATCCCCTGCTTCAACAGGCGCAGGGTCTCCTCGTCGTAAAAATCCCATAGCCCGGCGGCATCGCTGTAGATGTTGGTGGCTTCCACCGCCAGGGGACTGTCCACCCACACAGGGAAATGGAGGTGATTGGGGACCAGCCCCTGCTCCTTGATCTGCCGCAGGAGATACAGCATTTCCTGGGTGCGTCCCACCGCAAAGCAGGGAATGACCACATTGCCGCCCTTATCAAAGGTGCGGGTAAGCACCCGGGACAGGTGGCCGATGTAGTCAGGGCGTTCCCCATGGGTGCGGTCGCCGTAGGTGGACTCGATGATCACGTAGTCTGCCGCCGGAGGTACCTGGGGATCCCGGATCAGGGGGCGGCGTACGTTGCCCAAATCCCCGGAAAACAAGAGGGTGCGCTCACCCTCGGGGGTGGGGACAGTTAGGGAAACGCTGGCAGAGCCCAACAGATGCCCCGCGTCGGTGAAGCGCAGACGCATCCCCTGAGGCAGGGTGTAGGCCTTATCGTAGTGGCAGGGCTCCAGCAACGCCAGGGCCTTCATGGCATCCTCGGTGGTGTACATGGGCTCATAGGGAGGCTCCCCATTACGCTTGGCCTTGCGGTTGCGCCACTCCGCCTCAAATTCCTGGATATGGGCGGAATCCAACAGCATAATGCGGCACAGCGCTGCCGTGGCGGCGGTGGTGTAGATGGGTCCCTTAAATCCCCGGGCCACCAGCAACGGCAGTTTGCCGGAGTGATCAATGTGGGCGTGGGTGAGCAAAACAGCATCGATCTCTGCCGGAGACACCGGTAGCTCGGCGTTTTCGTAAATGTCCGCGCCCTGCTCCATGCCGCAGTCAATGAGAATGCGATGGGTGCCGGTATCCAGCAGAGTGCAGGAGCCGGTGACCTCATGGGCGGCGCCGTAAAAATACAGTTTCATAATACTCCACTCCTTTTGCCACTTTTCTACATTGTATCATAACACAACGAAAAAATGATGAACAGGAGATAAAATGAGAAATTTTTTCAAAATCTTTACCGATGGTTGCAAAACCCGCCGGAATTTGGTATGCTTATAGTGATTTCTTCAGGGGAGTGAACGGCTATGAATATCGTGGTGCTGGATACCGCTACCGTGGCAGACGAGGATGTCCGGCTGGATTTTTTGGAACAGTACGGTACGGTGACCGCCTACTATATGTCCGACCAAGATGAGGTGCCCACCCGGGTGAAGGACGCCGAGCTCGTACTCATCAACAAGGTGCACATGGGAGAAGCGGAAATGGACGCCGCACCCCATCTCAAATACATCGGGCTGTTTGCCACCGGGTACAACAACGTGGATCTGGATGCTGCCCGGGCCCGGGGCATTGTGGTGTGCAACGTGCCGGGGTATTCCACCGAAGCGGTGGCACAGCACACCATGGCACTGATCCTGGAGCACTACAACCGGGTGTGTGACTACAACCACTCGGTCATGGCGGGGGATTGGATCCGCAGTGACACCTTCTGCTACACCCCCATCCCCCTGGCAGAGCTTACCGGTAAACGGCTGGGCATCGTAGGCTATGGAGCCATTGGTCGCCGGGTAGCGTCCATCGCCCGGGCCTTCGGCATGCAGGTGCTGGTGTACGCCCGCCGCCCCTTAGGGGAGCCGGACGTGGAGCAGGTACCCCTTAACACCCTGCTGGAAACCGCCGACATCGTCTCCCTGCATTGCCCCCTCAACGCCGATTCCGCCAATATGATGGATGCCGCCGCCTTCGCCCGGATGAAGCCGGGAGCGTTGTTTGTCAACACCGCCCGGGGCGGGCTGGTGGACGAACAAGCTCTGCGGGCGGCTCTGGACAACGGGCATTTGGGCGGCGCGGCCCTGGACGTGCTACGGCAGGAGCCCATGGACGCCCATTGCCCCCTGCTGAGGGCACCCCGATGCATCATCACCCCCCACGTTGCCTGGGCGGCGGTGGACACCCGCCTACGGCTGGTAGGCATCGTAGAGGACAACATCAAGGCCTTTTTAGCCGGCAAGCCCATTAATGACGTGGCGGGGACAGACGACAGATGACAAGTACCAGACAACAGCCAACGGATCCCATCACCGCAGACGCTATCCGGGCACACCTGCATACGGCGGTGTTCGGTAAGACCCTGGTGGTGGAGCCACAGCTCCCCTCCACCAACGACACCGCCCGGCAGTTAGCCGCCGCCGGTGCGCCGGAGGGTACCGTGATAGTAGCAGACAGCCAGACAGCGGGACGTGGACGGCGAGGACGCACCTTTTTCTCTCCCACCGGCGGGATCTACCTATCCATCCTCTTGCGTCCGGCGCTCGGCACCGACCCGGGAGATATCACTACCCGGGCGGCGGTGGCCACCGCTCGGGCCATGGAGCGGTGCTGTGGCACAGAGGTAGGTATCAAGTGGGTCAACGACCTGTATATACGGGGGCGCAAGGTGTGCGGTATCCTCACCGAAGGGGTCCCCAACGCGCGGGGGGCACTGGACTACGCGGTACTGGGAATCGGTATCAACGTGTGGGGGACGAGCTTCCCCCTCGACCTGCGCCCCATCGCCACCTCTCTGGAGGCGGAGGGATGCCCGGTGGCGCGCGCCACCCTCATCGCCGCCCTGCTGGAGGAATGGGAGCACACCTACACCGCCATGCCCGCCGAGGCTGTGCTGGCGGAAAGCCGCCGCCGCTCGGTGGTGCTGGGAAAGCCCCTCACCGTGATCCGGGGGCGGGAGACCTTTTCCGCCACCGGAGTGGCTATACAACAAAACGGTCATCTGCTGGTGGAAACGCCGGCCGGTGAAAAGATCGAATTAACATCCGGGGAGGTCAGTTTAACGCTATGAAAATTTCGAAGTTGGTTACCGCTGCCCTGTTGACAGCGGCGCTGTGTGTGTTAGCCCCCATCACCGTTCCGATTGGGGGCATCCCCCTGTCTGCCGCCACATTAGGCGTCTATCTGGCGGCGGGGATGCAGGATATCCGCTACGGCACCCTGAGTGTAGCGGTGTACGTGCTGTTAGGGGCGGTGGGCGTACCGGTATTTGCCGGGTATGCCGCCGGCCTGGGACAGCTCACCGGACCTACCGGGGGGTTCCTGGTGGGCTACGTGCTGTGCACGGCAGTAGCCGCCGCCATCATCGGCGGCAAGCAAAGGGGCTGGCGGGTGCCGCTGGCCTTCATCGCTGGGACGCTGACGCTGTACATCGTGGGGGCGGGCTGGTACATGTGGCACACCAGTTGCACCATCGGTGTGGCTCTTTCGGTATGCGTCATCCCCTTCCTGCTGTGGGATGGTATCAAGATCGCCGCCGCCACCGGCATCATCGGCCTGCTGAAAAAACACATATGATAAAGCCGAAAGCCCCGCCGATCAACATGTGTTGATCGGCGGGGCATCTTTTACTCCTCGTGTCCCAACGTCTGGGTAACGCTGACCACCGTCAGCACCATTAGAAAGAAATAGGGCACCACCTTAAACAGCCCATCCACCGGTGCCGCCACCGCCACGGTAGCCCCATACTCTTGTGTAGGCAACAGCAGAAACACACAGGCATTGACAAAAAGCCACAGCAGACTAAGGACGGTAGGACGGTTTCCGGTACGTGACCACAACACCGCTACCAACAGCAGTACCGCCGCACCCACCAGAGACAGGGCGAACAAGAGATACGGCCAGTTGCCGCCCTCCAGCACCATCCACGCAAACATACCGCCATCTGCCAGCGACAGAGCCGCTGTCATCAGAGACAGAACCATAGCCAGCACCCGGTATAGTCTTTTTTTCATCGTGAGCCCCCCTTATGTGGTATCCTCTTAAGTGTACCACAAACAGGAGAGACGTGCAACCTCTTTTACGCGCAGGATCGCTCGGTGGGAACACCCAAACGGCGCAAGGCCTCTTCCCGTTCCTCGCCCTCCAGCACCACGCTGGCATACAGTACCTCCCACACCTTTTCGCTGACACTGATATCTGCCCAACCCATGCCGATCTCCTCCTTGCTTACCTTCTTCATCCTGCCTACAGTATACCATGAACAGTGTCCAATAAGCTGTACAATGGTAAATGGCGAAAAAATTTGAGCGGTGCATTGATTTTGCAGGGTAAATGGTGTATACTGAAGTCATCAAGCAATAAAGAGGGATGACCATGACCTTGCGAGAGCTGTTACATACCGATACCACTGCCCTGTCCTTTGAGGTGTTTCCTCCCAAGGCCGATACCGCCTTTGACAGCGTACGACAAGCCACCGAGGAGATCGCCCGGCTGCGTCCCGCTTTTATGAGCGTAACCTATGGGGCGGGAGGCGGCACCAGCCGCTACACCCTGGATATCGCCCGCAACATCAAAAAGCAGTATGGGGTGCCCACCCTGGCGCACCTGACCTGCGTATCCTCCACCCGGGAAACGGTGGCCGAGCGCATTGCGGCTATGAAAGAGGCCGGCATCGAAAACGTGATGGCTCTGCGGGGCGACCTGACCCCGGAGCTACAGCAAAGTGACCGGGGGAGCTGGCACTATCGCCACGCGGTGGATCTGGTGCGCGAATTGAAGGCGGTGGGAGACTTCTGCATCGGTGGCGCCTGCTATCCGGAGATCCACCCGGAAAGCGCCGACCAAAAGGAGGACATCCGCTACCTGAAGGAAAAGGTTGATGCTGGGGTGGAGTTCCTTACCACGCAGATGGTCTTTGATAATAACTTGCTGTATAATTTCCTATACAAAATACGAGAAGTAGGCATTACGGTGCCGGTCATCCCCGGCATTATGCCCATCACCAACGCTAACCAGGTGGCTCGTGCCATCCAGCTATCCGGCTCCTTTATGCCCCAGCGATTTAAGAGCCTGGTGGATCGCTTCGGGCACGACCCCGCAGCCATGAAGCAGGCGGGCATCGCCTACGCCACCGATCAGATCATTGACCTGTATGCTAACGGCATCAAGGTGGTGCACGTATACTCCATGAACAAGCCAGACGTGGCGAAAAAGATACAGGATAACCTCTCCTGCATCTTAGGAAAAGTATGAGCGCGGTACGTGTGACCCGGCTGACCCTCCCGGCGCCTGACCGGCGGGAGGTGCTACGGTACGCCGGGTGCCGGCAGGAGACTGCGGATATGGGTGCACTGCTGGACGAGTGCCTGCGGGAAACAGAAGGGCTGTTCACCGGGCAGGTATGCTGGCTCACCCTGCCGGTGTCTCCTACCGCCGAAGGGGTACAGCTGGGGAATATGGACATCCCCTCCCGGCTGTTGAGGGAGACTCTGGCCGGATGCCGGGAGGCAGTGGTGTTCGTAGCCACGGTGGGGCATCCCATTGACCGGCTCATCACCCGGTATAGCCACCTGTCTCCCGCCAAGGCGGTGATGCTGCAGGCCCTGGGGACGGAGCGGGTGGAATGTCTTTGCAATCAGTTCTGTGAGAAGCAGAGCCCGCTGACCCGGCGGGTCAGCCCCGGGTACGGCGATATACCGCTGGCATTGCAACAGGATATTTTTCGGCTACTCTCGCCCCATCGGCACGTAGGCGTGACCCTAGGGGATAGCCTGCTGATGGCCCCCACTAAATCGGTGACGGCGGTAGCAGGGATAAGGAAGTGACAGCTGTGAACATCAAAGCCTATATGAAAGACCGGGTGCTTATCCTGGACGGCGGCATGGGTACCCTCCTGCAAGGGTTGGGGCTTGCCCCCGGGGAACACCCGGAGCGGTGGAATCTGACCCATCCGGAGGAGATCACCGCCATCCATCGGGAATACTACGACGCGGGTAGCACCGTGGTGACCACCAACACCTTTGGGGCAAACAGCCTCCAGTTCACCCCGGATGAGCTGGAGCGCATCATCGCCGCGGCGGTGGACTGTGCCCGCAAGGGAGCGGCACTCTCCACCCATCCCGGGGAAAAATACGTCGCTCTGGATATCGGCCCCACCGGGAGGCTGCTCAAGCCCTATGGGGATCTGGATTTTGAGGACGCGGTGGCGGTGTTTGCCGAGACGGTGCGGCTGGGTGTCCAATACGGCGTGGATCTTATTCTAATCGAGACCATGAACGACGGCTACGAGACCAAGGCCGCCCTGCTGGCCGCTAAGGAAACCTGCGATCTGCCGGTGTTTGTGTCTAACGCCTACGGCGAGGATGGACGGTTGACCACCGGTGCTACCCCCGAGGCCATGGTGACCATGCTGGAGGGGTTGGGGGCGGATGCCATCGGCGTCAATTGCTCCTTTGGCCCGGCGCAGTTGGCTCCTGTTGTAGACAGCTATCTGCAAAACGCCTCTCTCCCAGTGCTGTTGCAGCCGAATGCAGGGCTGCCCCGGGTGGTGGACGGCAACACCGTGTATGACATCGCCCCCGCCGACTTCGCCGATGCGGTAGCCCATCAAGTGGCCGCCGGTGTGCGGGTGGTGGGCGGCTGCTGTGGCACTACCCCTGCCCACATCCGGGCATTGGCGGACAAGCTTCATGGGGTGATCCCCCAGCCGGTGACGGCAAAGGCCATCACCCGGGTATCCTCCCCCACTCACGCGGTCACCTTGGGGAGCGACCCGGTGCTCATTGGCGAGCGCATCAACCCCACCGGTAAGAAAAAGCTGAAAGCCGCCCTGTTGGACGGTGACATGGACTATATCCTGGGGCAAGCCCTGACCCAGCAGGAGCAGGGGGCGCATATCCTGGACGTGAACGTGGGATTGCCGGAGATCGACGAGGCGACGGTGCTCCCCCGGATCATGGAGGAAATCCAGGCCGTCTGCGACCTGCCCCTGCAGATTGACACCGCCGACCCTCATGCTATGGAGGCCGCCCTGCGACGGTATAATGGCAAGCCCCTCATCAACTCCGTCAACGGCAAGGAGGAGAGCATGCGCGCGGTGTTCCCGCTGGCGAAAAAATACGGCGGCGTCATCGTCGCACTGACCCTGGACGAGGCGGGCATCCCTGCCACCGCCCAAGGGCGGGTAGAGATCGCCCGGCGGATCATTGATACCGCCGCCACCTACGGCATCTCTCCGCAGGATCTGCTGTTTGACCCCCTGGCCATGACCATCAGCGCGGATAAAAACGCGGCCCGCGTCACGCTGGAGGCTCTGCGGCGCATCCGGGAGGAGCTGGGATGCCATACCTCCCTGGGGGTATCCAACGTATCCTTCGGTC
The DNA here is from genome assembly GCA_045537135.1 of Acutalibacteraceae bacterium. GTDB lineage: Bacteria > Bacillota > Clostridia > Oscillospirales > Acutalibacteraceae > UBA5905. Next base: position 26,033 of record JAZSOW010000081.1, on the reverse strand, counting down.
TCCCCTGCCGGGATGGGGTGAACAGCACCTTCTTTGCGGCGGCACTGCAGGAGGGGCTTACCGCCGCCATCATGAACCCCGGTAGCACCCCCATGCTGCAGGTGTACCACGCCTATCGGGCGCTCCATGGGCTGGATGACAACTGTGCGGACTACATCGCCTTTGCCGCCACCCTGCCCCAGACGGTACCCTCCGCCCCGGGGACGACACCCACCGCGGCGCCCGCCAGCGGCAGTGCTCTGCAAAACGCCATCCTCAAGGGGCTACGGGCGCAGGCGGCAACGCTGGCGACACAGTTACTCACCGCCACCGATGGGCTAACCCTCATCAACACCGAGATCATCCCCGCCCTGGATGCGGTGGGCGTGGGCTACGAGCAGGGGCGGGTGTATCTGCCCCAGCTGCTGATGAGCGCGGAGGCGGCCTCTGCCGCCTGCGAGGTCATCAAGGCGCGTCTTAAGACCGATGGTGACGGACGCACCCGCTGTCCGGTGGTCATTGCTACCGTGCAGGGGGATATCCATGACATTGGCAAGAACATTGTGAAGCTATTGCTGGAAAACTACGGCTTTGCCATCACCGACCTTGGTCGCGACGTACCGCCCCAAGAGGTGGTAGCGGCGGTGAAGCGTACCGGTGCCCCGCTGGTGGCGCTCAGTGCTCTGATGACCACCACCGTCCCCGCCATGGAGGAAACCGTCCGACTTCTCCACCGGGAGGTGCCCGGCTGTCGGGTGCTGGTGGGGGGCGCGGTGCTCAATGCCGACTACGCCGCCGCCATCGGCGCGGATCACTACGGCAAGGATGCCATGGAGGCGGTGCGGTACGCCATCACAGTGGACGAGGAGGGACGGTCATGAGCGACCTTGCCGTACACGTCATCGCCCGCATCCGTACAGATTTCACCACCAAGTTCGGGGTGCCCCGGCAAAGCGGGCTGGTACCCGAGACCGAAGCGCGCATTGTCTTTGAGCCGGCGTACCGTGACCCGGAGGCAGTGCGGGGGCTGGAGGGCTTTTCTCACCTGTGGCTGCTGTGGCATTTCGATCAGGTGAAGCAGGAGGGCTGGAGCCCCACCGTGCGCCCGCCCCGTCTGGGAGGCAACACCCGCATGGGGGTGTTCGCTACCCGCTCCCCCTACCGCCCCAATCCCATTGGACTCAGCTCTGTGCGTCTGTTGGGGGTGGAGGCGCACACCCCCGAGGGGCCGGTCATCCGGGTAGCGGGAGCTGACCTGATGGACGGCACCCCCATCCTGGACATTAAGCCCTATTTAGCCTATACCGACAGCCACCCGGAAGCCACCGGGGGCTTCGTGGCGGGCTTAAGTGACCGTTCTGTGGAGGTGCACTGCGACCCCGCTCTGCTGGAGGGGGTACCGGAGGATACCCGCCGCTCTCTTCTGGCGGTGCTGGCCCACGACCCCCGCCCCACCTACCAGAACGACCCCACCCGGGTATACGGCATGGCCTTTGCCGGGCTGGAGGTCAAGTTCACCGTCGCCGATGGGGTGCTGACGGTAACGGCGATCACCACGTAAAAAAAAGGCACACGATGTTCCAACATCGTGTGCCTTCCTTTATCTCCTTTTTCCAACACCCGGGTCGTTCACCGGGACGACCTGCTCGAACACCGCCCGGCGTTTTTCGCTGATGACCTGATCCCGATGCAGGCTGCCGAAAAACCATCGCTTGCAGGACACCGTCTGCTCGATGCCTCCCAAAAACAGGCTGACCCCATCCACCGTAGAGCGGGGATTGAGGCGAGCGGCGGCAGTGAGGGTGGGCACGTGGGTGAGGATATAATCCACCTGATGATCCCGCCCCTTAAGGTTGTCGAGAGCCCGGTGCAGCTCCTCCTCGGTGGGGGTCTCCTGAGGCCACCAGCTCACCCCGGGGCGACGAAACTCCACATCCTCGCTCTCGCCCCCGCCGAACACAAAGTAGCTGTCTCCCTCGATGTCGTAGATCTCCCCTCGCAGCAGGTGGACCAGGTTACCGCTGATGATCTGCGCCCGGCCACCCTGCCAGTCGGTGATAGGGTACTGCGCTAGCCGGTCAAAGTTCTCGTGCCGGCCATCGATAAAGGCGATGGTGTAAGGGCGTTTTCCGATCTTCTGCAGGCGTTTCTGCTCGGCGGGGGAGCCATCCCACACAAAACCGAAATCCCCACACACCAAAAGGGTATCTCCCTTTTTGAGCGAGCGCAGGGCGGCGGAGGACAGGCGGGACATATCTCCATGCATATCACCGGTAACATAAACCATGGGGCGAAACTCCTTTTTTATGCAAATTACACCTTTGCAAGGCGGAAAAAATGTGCTATGATAGGGTATGATGCAAAATGAACTACCTCTATTATATACAAATACGGTGGGATTGTCTATGCTAAAACAAAAAATTGGCGCTGTCCTTCTGGCGGCGATCATGGTGATAGGGCTTCTGCCGGGCGGTAGGTTGACCGCGGCGGCACAGACGGAGGGGTACACTCTGCCGGAGGCTACCACGGTGCATGCCGAGGCCGCTCTGCTGGTCAACCTGGGCTCCTCCATGGACAAGGATGTGGTGTTGTACGCCCGCGAGGCGGACGAGGTGCACGCCCCCGGTGCTATGATCCGCTTTATGGTCATAACCTATGCCCTGCATCGCATTGAGGAGCTGGGCATGGATATGGACACCGCCACCGGAACCTATACGGTGGAGATGTTTAATAACTACGTAGCCGGCACCGGCGTGCCCACCGTCAACATGAATTTCGGCGAGACCTGGACCATCCGGAGCCTGTTAAAGGCCTCCTTCCTGCAAAACGCCAGCGATGCGGTAACCACGCTGGCCTTCGCCATCGACGGCGGGGTCACCCCCTTTGTACAGGGGATGAACAAGCTGGCGGAGGAGCTGGGGTGCGATTACACCCATTTTGCCAATGTGACCGGTCTGGATTCCCTGAGCCAATACACCACCGCCCGGGATGTGTACCGCATCATCCGCTACGGCATGAGCTTCTCCCGGTTTGAGGATCTGACCTCCCATCTCCCATTCACCGTCACGCCGGTGTCCGGCGGTACCGAGCGTACGCTGGTAACCATCAACCATATGCATCAATCCTCCAGCCAGTTCTACTATTCCCCTCTGATGTTCAGCCGCACCGGCCTGTCGGAGCACGAGGGGCGCACCTGCGCATCCGTAGCCCAAGACAGCGGCTACGAATACATGGTCGTAGTCATGGGTTGCCCCGAGACTAACGAGGCCGGGGAAAGCGGCCTGCACTACCGGGACACCAAGGCACTATTCCGCTGGGCCTTTAACAACTTCTCCTATTCCACCGTCCTGGCGAAAAGTGAGATCTTAGCCAGCGTCAAGGTCAACCTGTCCTGGAACGCCGACCATGTGAATCTGGTGCCGGCGGCGGCCTATTCCACCGTGGTGGAGAGCCAACTGGATCCCGACCAGGTGATCAAAAAGGTAACCGTGTACCAAAAGGAGCTGGACGCCCCCATTGAAAAGGGGATGGTGCTGGGGAAGGTGGAGCTCATTGTCAACGTAGATCAGAAGATCGGTGAGGTAGAGCTGGTCGCCGCCGACAGCATCAACCGCCACTGGCTGCTACACACCACACGCGGCGTGAAAAACTTCTTCTCCTCCCCTTGGTTTTGGGCGGCGGTGGGGCTACTGGTGGCTCTCATCATTGGCTATGTGATTCTGTACATCACCTATAACCGTCGCCGCCGTCGGGAGCGGCTGGGTCGCGTGCTGAAATAAGGAGCGCTCTATGACGACACATGATATGCAGACGTCCCGCCTGACCGATATCGGGTATATCCGGGCGCTTCTGGACAGGCATGGGTTTCACTTTTCCAAAAAGCTGGGGCAGAATTTCCTTATCAACCCCTCGGTGTGTCCTCGTATGGCGGAGGCTTGCGGTGCTACGCCGGATACCGGGGTGCTGGAGATCGGCCCCGGCATCGGTGTGCTCACCCGGGAGCTTGCCCGGCGCGCCGGGCAGGTGGTGGCCATCGAGCTGGATGACCGGCTACCGCCCGTACTGGCAGAGACTCTCGCAGGGCAGGACAACGTAACCATTGTGCAGGGGGACTGCATGAAGCTGGATCTGCCCGCCCTGCTGAGGGAGCATTTCGGTGACCGCCCAGTGGCGGTATGCGCCAACCTGCCCTACTATATCACCTCCCCCATTCTGATGATGCTGTTGGAAAGCCGCCTGCCGGTGACCAACATCACCGTGATGGTGCAGAAGGAAGCCGCCCAGCGGCTGTGTGCCGCCCCCGGCACCCGGGAAGCGGGGGCTGTGACCCTGGCGGTGCAGTATTATGCCGAGGCAGAGACCCTGTTCACCGTCTCCCGGGGTAGCTTTATGCCCGCTCCCAACGTGGACAGTGCCGTCATCCGGCTAACGGTGCGCCGGGAGCGCCCTTGTACGGTGCGGGATGAGCGGCAAATGTTCCGGCTCATCCGGGCAGGCTTTGGTCAGCGGCGCAAGACCCTGCTCAATTCCCTCACCGGTGCGGGCTTTTCCAAGGAGTCTCTAGCCGCCGCCCTGCAAGCGGCGGGAATTTCCCCCTCCGCCCGGGCGGAGGAGCTTAGTCTCCCCCAATTTGCTGCCCTGTCGGACGCCTTGGGTGAATAGGGGAAAACCCTCACCCCGCGGGAATTGCGGGTAGAAACAAATTAAGGCACTATGCATCCACATGGGTGATACATAGTGCCTTAATTGATCCCTACAGGGCGTATTACTCGCCGACTTTAGCGGCCTTGATGGCGGCGTTGAGGGCGTTGTAGTTGTAGGCGATGTTCAGCAGGGAATCCCGCTGCTCCCCTGTCAGCTTGCGAAAGGCCGACAGGATGGCCGTTTCCTCCGCATCCAGTCCCGGCAAGGTACCGTCATCCCGCAGCTCACAGCAGGGGGCGCACTTGTCGATGACGTTGCCCAGTAGATAGTCAATTGACACCTGGAACAGCTCCGCCAGCCCCAGCAACGTTTCCTGGTGGGGCATGCTCTGTCCGGTTTCGTATTTCGCATAGGTGGAGCGCTCTACATTGAGCAGAGCCGCCACCCGCTCCTGGGTCAGCCTATTGGCCTTGCGTTGCAGGCGTAGCCGCTCGCTAAAGATGGGGTATTTCTTCTCCGTTTTGCTCTTATTCATGGCGTCGGCAATCTCCTTCCTCTCAGCTTTCGGTGATGATCCGTCCATTCACGTAATCGAAGCACAAGGCCGTGCGGGAACGCAGATAGCGGTCCACGTTGGCTCCCACTCGCACGATCTTGAAGATACCGATGACGGTGTCCACCGAGAAGAGGTTAAAGCAATCCTCACTCTTGGTGCCCGCCACCCGGCGGGTATCCCCCAGCAGGTTACAACATTTGGCGTTCTGCACGGTTATGTTGAGCACCCCGCGATCGGTCTGACCAAACTGATCCACATGGTCGTGGCCGGCCAGGTTGCAGACATAGATGCCACCCCTGTCAATAAACTCCCCGATGATCTCCTCATACAGCACACGCCCCCGGTTGTCGTAGCAGGGTGCCTTGCGGCGCAGCTCGCCATTCTTAAAGGCACCGGTGTAATCGTCCCGCGTGTGAAAGTGAGAGCCATAGGTGTCGTTAATATAGTCGGTGGGCTCATGCTGGGCGGTGATCACGTGCAGGCCCTTGTCCTGGGCATCATCCAGCAGATCCCTCAGCCACACCCTGGTCTCCCACACGTGGTAGTAATCATCTAACACGATAAGACGGATGTTGGAACCAGGGAAATCCTTGTAGTAGCTCATGGACTGGGGTACCGGCGCAAAGGTCACATCCCAGCCCTCGGTGTGGTTGAACAGCTTCTCATAGGTCAGAGCTTTATCCGCCAGCGTCCAATCCCCGGTGGTGCAATCGTGGTTACCGGTGCAGTTATAGACAGGCCGCTCACAGGTCGCCGTGGTGTACATATCCACATACTGCTTCTGGCTACCGCCACAATAGTCGCCGGTGCACAACACCAGGTCGATGTAGTCCTTGTAATAATTGGTGTATTCCACCATCCGCTCCCAGTTTGAGCGGGAGGCGTGTACGTCCGACAGGTGCAACATAGTCAGTGGGACGATCTCATCCTTAAAATAGTGCTTGGAGCGAGGCTGCCCTGCCTGCAGTACATAAGGCTCCACGTCCTTGTTGTGCTCAATGATGTTACCCATATCCGCTAACCTCCTTAAGCTTGTATGGCCTCATTATAGCACGTGTGATAGTTTTTCACAATAATCCGTGTTCAAAAGCATTGTGGAATTTAGACACATTTTCTTGATTGCTTTCGAGAACAGTTGCAATCCTGTCGAAAATCTGCTATACTGGCCGGAGCACATAGGAAAGGATGCTTGTATGATGGAAAAGATCGCCAGCTTTCAGATCAATCACGACACCCTGCTCCCGGGCATGTACCTTTCCCGGGTGGATGGAGATGTGGTCACCTACGACGTACGTTTTATCCGCCCCAACACCCCGCCTTACATGGAGAACGGCGCCATACACACGGTGGAGCATCTGGTAGCCACCTACGTACGCAACAGCGCCCACCGGGACAGCATCATCTACTTTGGCCCCATGGGCTGTCGAACCGGCTTTTATTTCCTTACCCGGGGGCTGACACATGGGCAGGCCATCACCCTGATGCAGGAGGCCTTGGCCTTCACCGCCGCCTACGAGGGGGAGATCCCCGGGGTATCCCGGGTGGAATGCGGCAACTGGCTGGAGCATGATCTTTCGGGCGCCAAAGCGCTGTGTGCAGCCCAGGTCAAGGTGCTGGAGGGCTACACGCCCGACCGGCTGGTTTATCCGGAATAAGGGGATTTATTCTAAATGATGGAAATCCTACCCGTCATATTATACGAAAAATCCCGATCTTTTTGTTCAAAAAGCACGAATCTCCCTCCAAAAGGTTGCCTTTTCCCTCGCTATGGGGTATAATAGCCGGGAAAGGTAACAAATTTGTAACCATTTTCCCCCGGGGAGAGTGGTTTTGACCCGGGTCACTATACGACCCGATAAAAGGAGGCAACTGTTTGTCTGATAACAAGAAAAAGCCCTCCCGGCTGGGAGCGATACTGCATTCCGCATACCGCTTCTACTATGGGATCGGTCTGCACGCCATACGGCTGCGCCGGCGTGTCAAGCGCGCCGTACGGCCTAAGCTTCAGCGGATGGGACGAGCCATCGCGCTGGTATGGCGGCGGCGGGTCGCCCTGCCGGTGAGCCGACAGTGGCGTAAGCTAAAAAAACTATTCACCGCTTTTCCCGGCGCCCTGCGAGAGCTGTGGGCGTCCGGTAAGGGGAATCCTTTGCGGATGTTTCCCTGCTTTGGTCGTCTGACCAAGCGAGCGGTCAAACATTATAAGGATGAGCTACTGATGCTGTGGCGGCTCACCGGGCCGTTGGTGGCTACCGCGGCGTTGATCATTACCCTAACGGCATGGCGCAACACAGAGTTTTGCCTGTCCCTCACCTATGCGGGGCAGGAGCTGGGGTACATTGACAACGAAAAGGATTATACCGTTGCTGCGGAGATGGCCACCGACCGCGTAGTCAACGTGGACAACTCCTTCTCCGTAGAAGCTGCCCCCAAATTAGCCATGACCATCAAGGGGAATCACACCACCCTCTCCGAGGCGGAGCTGTGTGATGCCATCCTGAGAACCGCAGGGGATTCCATCGTTGAGGCCACCGGCCTGTATATCAATGACGATTTCATCGGAGCCATGCAATCCGATGAAGATCTCAACGGTATGCTGGATAGCATTAAGAACGGCCACTATGACAAGAACGACGTCAACCAGCGCGCCGAGTTTGTCCAAAAGGTGGAAACGGTGGACGGTCTGTTCCCCATCCAATCGGTGGTGGACGGCACCGCGCTGAGAAACCAGCTCACCGCCCAGACGGTGGTGCGCAAGACCTATACCGTGCAGGCCGGGGATACCCTGAGCACCATCGCTGCCCGGCACGATATGACCACAGCGGAGCTGCGTAACCTCAATCCCAGCTATGCCAACACCGATATGGTGCACATCGGGGATGAGCTAACCATCCGTCGCCCTCAGTCCTTCCTGCAGGTGAAGGTCATCAAGACCATCTCCTACACGGAGACCATCGATTACAAGACCCAATACATCTACAACGATAAAAAGGATGTCACCTACTCCGTGGTCAAGACCCGGGGGCAGGAGGGCAGCCAGGTGGTCACCGCCGAGGTGATCTACGTGGATGGGGTGGAAAGCGCCCGCAAGGTCATCGCCACCACCGTCACCAAGCAACCGGTCACCAAGGTGGTGGAGCGAGGCACCAAGAAGGTGTACAGCTCCGGCGGTAACGTGGTCCAGCAAGGGGACGGCATCGCTACCGGTAATATGCTGTGGCCGGTGCCCATCTGCCGCAACATGTCCCGCGGCTATTTCTACGGTCACTACGCCTTGGATATCGCCAACGGCCCGGTAACGGTGCGTAACAAGCCCTGCGTGGCGGCCGACGGCGGCACGGTGGTGTACGCCGGCTGGTACTACGGCTACGGCAACTACGTAAAGATCCAGCACGCCAACGGTCTGCAGACCACCTATGCCCATCTCAACTCTATCTCAGTGGTCAATGGGCAGCAGGTGTCCCGGGGACAGCAGGTGGGGCTTATCGGCTCCACCGGCAACTCCAGCGGCCCGCACCTGCACTTTGAGGTCATCCGCAACGGCGTCAGGGTCAACCCGCTCAACTATGTAAGCCCGTATCGTTAAAAAGCCGCCCATAGGGGTGTGCTCCATATCGAAAATTTCCCGAAAACGGTCTTTTTTCCGTTATAATGCGTTAAACAGCCGCGGTATGCGTTAGCGTACCGCGGCTGTTTATCGTGAAAAACCGTTCGCTTTTGGGTAGCATACAGGCCGTAGTGGATGAACATCCCAAACCGATCACGGCGACGCCAGGACTGTGAACACTTCAACCTCCCATATGGATTTTTATCCTTTTGCACAAAAACCCGCCCTCCGTGCCGTGGCACGGAGGGCGGGTCCATTCCATTGTATCAGGGAAGCTGCGCGCTGACAAAGCCGTCGGAGGCAGACAGATAGCCTCTATAATTCTCGCTGCTGGGGTGGGTGCGGTCGTATTTTACATAGCTCTGCAGCTTCTGGTTCTTGCCCTCGTTGGAGGTCTGGAAGACATAGCTGTAATCCACCAACTGGATCTCGAAGAAATCCTCCACCGTCTTGCCGGTAGCCGCTGTATACGCCTCATTCATCCAATCGGCGGGGTTATAGCCCTGGGAATAGAAGCTGGTACCCACACCGTTGGCGAACTTGATGGTGGTGGAGACCTGCCCGGAGGGCACGTCGGTCAGATCGATGTAGTCAAAGGCCTGACCGTCCCAGTAGAAGGTCAATTCCTTCGCCGTCCATTCAATGCCGATGGAGTGGAAGGTATCCCAGAAATGCTCTCCGGCAGCGGGCCGCACCACGTTGTGGCTGGTACCCTCCAGGTGCTGGATGTGCTCCGGACGCCAGGTGTGATAGCAGGCCGACACAAGATCCTGGCCGAAGTTCTCGTACACGTCGATCTCGTTCATACTGGATGCGTTCACATCCGGGGCACCGCTGTAGGCCCACACCGCCGAGCAGGCACCGTTGCGGGTGCCGGTAACGATACGCGTCTCCCAGATGCCGTAGCGGAAGGCCCATTTGTTCTGAGCAATGAGGCGGCCGGCATCATAGCCGTACCGTTCTTTCTTAGTGACCTCCACCAGGTAGCCGTTGCCGGTGGTCTTATCCGTCCATATCCACCAGTTCTCCCCATAGATCCCGGGGCGCCGCTGTTGATCCCATATGGGCTCGTTGTTGGCGTCCCTATCGATGATGGTAGGACCGGGGGTGGTGTCGCCGGAGATCTGCCAGTATTCTCGCACTTCCTTATCCACGGCAGATGCTTCTTTTGTGGTGTCGTAGGAGAAATCCTCTCGCCACACAAGGTCATAGCCACCGCTGAGGGCGTACGCGCCGGTGTGGTAATTCCCCTCCAGCGTATACCCCTTGGCAAGGCCGCCGTTCTTCTCAATGGCCGCATATACCGCCATCACCGCGGCGTTGGTGGCGTAGGCGGTGGCGCCGTTGATAACCAGATGATTCCCTTTAAGCGCAACCCGGTAGTAGCCATCCGCCTTGCCGGTAATAAACCCAGAGGGAGTGATCTTCAGCTTGCCCACCGTATCGGTAGTAGCGGCGGTAAAGCGGGTGTCGTAAGCGCGCTCCACCTTCACGTTGCCGTTCATCGGGCCGATCTGTATCTCCCGGTCATAGTGCTTGCCGTTATCCGTCATGGGAAGAATGGGCAGCTGATAGCCGCAGGTCTCCCGCACACGCTGTTGCAGCTCCTCGGCAGCACGTTGCACCATCATAGTGGGGTACTTCTCCACCCGGATGACGTAGCTCCCCAAGGGGATGCCGGCGATATGCGCCTCTACAGCGGCCGGGCGATTTTCATAGGTATATCCCGCCGGGATGGTGCTTTTCTCCGAGGTGTAGAAGGTCTCCAGCAGATACGTTGCCGCTTTCTCCATGGAGAGGGCGTTGGTAGCGGAAATGTACAGCTTGTTTCCGATCCGGCGGATGATAAAGTCGTTAGCATTGTTCGCCCGATAGTCGGTGAGTTCTTTGTACACCCTGAGGGAATCCGGGCGCTCTTTCATGGGGCCGAGGACGATCTCGTAGGTCTCCTCCGCGTGATTCTCGTTGCGAAGCAGTACCTCCGTATTCAGCATAGCCTCCATGTTTGCCCGCAGATCGGCGGCTACCACCAGCATATCGTCATCCATCTGGCCGGAGCGCACCAGGACAAAACGGGAATCGTACTTATCCAGAATGGGCAACGGCTGCTCGGTGTCCACCGGCTTGTGGGTGTCGTCCTTATCGGTGATCGGCACCCGCACCTCGGTATTCACCACCGTCCAGTTGTCCTCGTCATTGTAGGGCGGCGCAGACTGATCCTCGTCCTTGTTGGCGGTGGCATCCAACTTAACCGCGATGAGGATCACGTTGCCCGCCTCCACCTTCAGGTCGGAGATCTGGTCATAGTTGAGGGTCGTGACCGCTTTGCCATCGGGAGAGGCGGCAGAATTGCACAGGGTGCCGCTGAACACCTGCAGGTCGTTGAGCATCACCCGGATGGAGGCACTGCGGGGTGTGCCGTCCTCTGCTAAGAACCCGGTGTTCACACCCGCCACCGACCGGATGGCGGTAAATACGCCCTCCGCCACGTTAAGGATACCGTCCTTCTGCACCGTGTAGGTGATGGCCTCCTCCTCCCCGCCAGTGACGGAGAGGAGCAGTCCGTAGTCCGGTATCGTGTCCGTCTCCCCATAGGTGGTCAGCTCGGTAGACTGGGCATAGTAGCTGGTCAAGGAGGTGGTACGCTCGTTGTTGTACGCGTAGGCGAAGGTGTTTTTCGCCTCGGCGCCGGAGCCATTGGTCCAGTTGTCCAGGGCATAAGGCGCCCGCTTCTTCCAGTTGTCGGGGATCTTGTACATCCAGCTCCAACCGGTGTTCTGCTGTAGGGAGGTGAGGGTAGCACCCTCAAAGTCCGCCTTGGTGGCATTTTTGATATCGTTGTAGGCGATTACCGTTTCTCCGTCATCGTAGACGAAGATGGGGTTCATCGCCACCACCAGCTGAGCGGTATTTTCATTGGCCTCTGTCTTGCCACCGCTGGGGTTGGATGTGCCAACATCAGCACATCCAACCGCCAGGGTGAGCAACATGACAACTGCCGACGCAAGCGAAAGTAAACGTATTTTCATCACGCATCCTCCTTCTCACGGGCTCTCTTTTTCCTGAGGAGCAGCAAAGCCAGTGTGGCACCGCCGCCCACGACCAGTACGGCACCCGCGATGATAACCAGGATCAGCCATACAGGTAGACCGTCGGCAGCGGGGGTAGCGGTGTCCGTATCCGTATCCTTCTCAGGAACGTAGGTCACCGGGTCCGCATCCTCCGGATAAAAGTCGTCTTCCGCATCCAGCACAGGGATAACGGCATTCCCCGTCCACACCTTTTCCTGCCGGATCTCGGTACGATATTTCACCTCGTCCTCCGGTTGTATGATCTCATCCGGCTCATCGCCCCAGTCGCCCCATACGGCGTACAGGGTGAGCGCCGGGGCACCTACCACATCGGCGGTCAGATCAAAGAGCTGCTTGCCGTCCCGATCCAGAGCCCAGCCGTCAAAGCGCTTGCCGGAGCGGGAGGGGGTGCTCTCCGGGCCGACCACGGCCATCCCCACAAAGGTGGACGCCTCGTACTGACCCTTGTCGTTGAGCTGATCCACCATATCGCTACCAAAGCTGCCCCCATTGGGGTCAAAGTACACCACAGCGGGCTGGGGGGTGGTAACCGTCATATCATCCACGTAGTACACGTACGCGCCATCCTGACGACTGCCGTCGGTGAGGCCGAACAGCATATGTTTGCCATTGGTAGCCTTAAAGGTGATCTGGTAGCAGTTCCACTCATCCGGCAGGAACAGCCCATCACCGGACACAGGGGTCACACTACCGTCAAACTCATAGGTGCCGTTCTTATCGTTCTTCTCCGCGGCCGTTGTGAAGGCCGTGGCCGGGTCATCGGTGCCCCACACCCAGGCATTGACTGCAAAGTTGGCGTTATACTCGGAGCCGCCGTAGAGCCAGAAGGTGAGGGTGTAGTCCTTCCCCTTCTCAAACACATATGGCTTTTTCGTCGCCGGGTCGGTGAGCATCATCTGGTTGCGGTAGGCACCGCTGTTGCTCACACCCTCCAGGCGCAGGCTATTAGAGCCGTCCTCGGTGCGGTTCTGCTCGTCGGATACGTAGCCGGTACCGTAGCGGATGAAGTCTCCGTCATCCAGGTTGTATTTTTCGAAATCCAGCACCGTTTCCTTCCCGGTGAGGGTAAAGGTCTTCTGCTCGTTGACACGGATGTCATCCAGATAGAACACCGTTTGAGCGGCGGCGGCACCGCAAATGCCAAGGCGCAGGTAGCCGCTACGAGGCAGGTTCTCCAGCGTCACCGCCAGTTGTTGCCAGCCCCCCGCCGTGATACCGGCGGCGTTGGTCTCATACACCAGCTCGGCATCCTTTTCGGTGCCGGAGTTGTAACCGTCCGTCCGGTCGGTGACGGTCAGCCACCAGCGCAGGTCGGTGGAGCCCGCCCGCTCGGGCAGATAGGCCCAGAAGGTCACGCGGTAATTCTTACCCGCTTCCACCCGCACGGCTTCGCCGCGGGCGTTCTGCAGGTTGAACTGGGGACGGAAGCCGCCGTAGTTGGACATAGAGGTGACCTTCAGCGCGTGATAGCCGGGGTCGGTGTGGTTTTGCTCCAGCATAACCTCCATAGAGCCTTCGGCGCTGATGTTCAGCTCCTTGCCGAAGCCAAAGGCATCGGTATCCTCAAAGCAGAGGATGTTCTCTCGGGTCACGTCCACGGCATAGTAGCTCGTCAGGGACACGTTGTCGATATACACCGGCTTGCTGTTGTTGGCGGTGGCGCCCGCAAACCAGGCGGCCAGCGTCACGTAGGGGTTGCGGCACAGCTCCGGGTTTTTGCCCTGCAGATCGGCGATCTGCACCGATACGCCCTGCCACTTACCGGCCTCCAGCGTCACCGTGCGAGTGGCACCGTACTCGGCCACGGAGGCCTGGTTTTCCCGATCACTCAGGTCAATGGTGCCGGTGGTGCCGCCGGCGAAGGTAACCTCCAGATCTTCTTCCGCCATAGCGTAGAAGGTGATCATATAGCCGTTGCTCACGGCGGCGGTCACGTCCTGCTTGTCGGTGAACAGCACCGCCCGGGAGGCATCCGCTGCCTCCTCGCTGCGCATGGTGATCTGCAGCGCGTGGTTGGAGCCGGCGACACCCTTGCCGGCCACTACCGTATTGCCGTTAAGGCCGTGGAGAGTGCCGTCCAGACGAGAGCTGTTGGCGGAGGTGCCCGCCGGCAGCTCCTCGTAGGTCTGCAGAGCGGTGGGGTCGTGGGGATAGGTGCCCACCTTCACGTCGTCCATATACACCGTGGCGGTGGCACCGCTGACACCGATGGCGACATAGGCAGCCGGCTCTGCGGCCACCGGGCTTAAGCCGAACTCCAAGCCCACGGCGGTCCACTCCCCAGCAGGCAGGTCGGCGGTGGTGGAGCCCATCACGGTGCCGGTGGGCTCGCTGGTGGCGTTGAGGGTAACGGTGGTGGCGGCGTCGGCATACAGCCACGCCACAGCCCCGGTCATGGTGTTGGTGGTGAACAGCTGATCGCCGATGCCGGCGGCATACACCGCTCCGCCGCTCTTGCCGGACTCCACCTTCACCGCCGCCTTACCGGAGGCGGTGTGGTTCTGCTCATTTTCCACCCGCAGGGCATCCCCCACGGTGTTAAACGTGGTCTGCTGATAGGAGGTCACGCGGATATCCTTAAAGGATACGTCGGTGCCGGCCCGCTTAGTGTAGTCGGAGGCGTGCAGGATCAGGTGCACGCCGAAGCCGCCGTAAGCGGAGATAAAGTTGATCTGCCCCGTTTTCCAGCCAGCACCCACGTCGGCCGGGTCGATGTAGAAGCCGGGGTGATCGTGACGGAAGTTCACGTTGCCGCCGTTCCAGGCGATGGAGCCTTCCAGCACCCGCAGCTCGGTTTCCACCGGCAGCGCGTCTGCCTTATAGGAGAACTGCACGCTGTACACCGTGCCCTTTTCCAGCTTAAAGCCGCCAGACACGCTATCCACGCCCACGATGCGGAAGCCGTAAGGCTCAGCGGACTGGTTGGCGGCGGTGGTGAAGGTGGCGCGCAGTGACGTGTCGCCCGCCTCTTCTATGAACTCATGGATGCACTCGCCGGTGACGGACATATTGGTGTTCACGCTCTTGTAGTAGCGCTGCACATCCTCGTTGTTCAGGTCCATATTCGCATACACCGTCTGCTGGGACACGTCGCCGATCTCAAAGGTCATGGCCGGCACGTCCGGCTCCCAGGTGGTGAGGGTGTCCTCCGGCTCCTCGGGAGCCGCCCCTTCGGTGACGGTGATGTTGTCCACGTACACAAAGGCATCGTTGCCCTTGCCGGCGGCAAAGCCCGCCGCGAAGGACAGCCAGTTAGTATCCGTGCCATTGCCGGTGACGGTAAAGGTGGCAGTCACCTTGGTCCACTGGTCGGGCTGCAGGGTGACCGTGTTGTCCTCGAACACGATCTCCTCAAAGTTGTGCTGGCCTGCGTAGTGGCTGTCGTTATTGTGGGTACCCACCGACCAGTACAGGGTATCGGCGGCACTCAAGGCCGACTTGAGCCAGGCGGTCACGGTGTAGGTCTTGCCCACCGTGACGTTGCACTTGCCATCCGCATTCTGCAGCTGGAAGCGAGCAGCCGCTATGTGATCGTTGGCATTGTAGGCCATATTCATCTTAAGGGTAACAGCCTTACCGGTAGCCTTCCCCTCGTAGTCGTAGTCTGCTCCCGCGCCCAGCAGCAAGCCGGAACCGTTACCGCCGGTGAGAGCGGTGACGTCGTCAAAGGTGTAGCCAAGCGCCGCCGGCTGTCCGTCCCCTTCGGCGACGGTGATGTTGTCCACGTACACAAAGGCGTCGTTGCCCTTGCCGGCGGCAAAGCCCGCCGCGAAGGACAGCCAGTTAGTATCCGTGCCGTTGCCGGTCACGGTAAAGGTGGCAGTCACCTTGGTCCACTGGCCGGGTTGCAGGGTGACCGTGTTGTCCTCGAACACGATCTCCTCGAAATTGTGCTGACCGCCCCAATGGCTGTCGTTATTGTGGGTACCCACCGACCAGTACAGGGTATCGGCGGCACTCAAGGCCGACTTGAGCCAGGCGGTGACCGTATAGGTCTTGCCCACCGTCACGCTGCACTTACCCGCCGCGTTCTGCAGCTGGAAACGAGCGGCACCCCGGTGGTCATCGGAAGTATAGGCGTTATTCATCTTAAGGGTAACAGCCTTACCGGTGGCCTTGCCCTCGTAGTCGTAGTCTGCTCCCGCGCCCAGCAGTAAGCCGGAGCCGTTACCGCCGGTGAGAGCGGTCACGTCGTCAAAGGTGTAGGCGTTGGGGTCGGCAGGCGGGTTCACAGGGGGATTGACCGGGGGCGGGGTGGCCGCCTGCTCCTCCACCGTGATATTGTCCACGTACACAAAGGCGTCGTTGCCCTTGCCGGCGGCAAAGCCTGCCGCGAAGGACAGCCAGTTGGTAGCTGTGCCGTTGCCGGTCACCGTGAAGGTAGCAGTCACCTTCGTCCACGTGCCGGGCTGCAGGGTGACCGTGTTGTTCTCGAACACGATCTCCTCAAAGTTGTGCTGGCCGCCCCAATGGCTGTCGTTATTGTGCGTACCCACTGACCAATAGAGGGTGTCAGCGGCACTCAAGGCCGACTTGAGCCAGGCGGTGACCGTATAGGTCTTGCCCACCGTCACGCTACACTTACCCGCGGCATTCTGCAGCTGGAAGCGGGCGGCGCCCCGATGATCGTCGGAATTATAGGGGTTGTTCATCTTGAGGGTGACGGCCTTACCGGTGGCCTTGCCCTCGTAGTCGTAGCTCGCACCCTCTCCCAGCAGTAAGCCGGAGCCGTTACCGCCGGTGAGAGCGGTCACGTCGTCAAAGGTGTAGGTAGTCCCGGTGGCCTCTGCGCTGATCCCTGTCCACACGGCACAGGATACCAGCACCGTCACACACAGGAGCATCGCCAGAAGCTTTTTCCCAAAGAAACGAACGCGCATTATTGTACTCCTCCTTATTTTAAGAACACTTCTATCACGGGGGAAATGCCCACAGGCGCTACGGTGGGGAGCAGGAAGAACACCTTACCGGTCTGCTCCACCATATTGACACCGCCGGAGTTGTCCACCATATGCTCGGTGAACTTCACTTCACTGCCGTCCTGCAGGAACTGGGCGTAGGCCACCCGACCGCAGAGCCCCTCCACGGCGATACGCCCGAAGGGGTAGGTCTGCAGGTGGATGTACAGCCGCTTGCCGTCATCCGATTGGGTCAGCACCGTGCCGTTTTGCGCCTTGATGCCCGCCTCGGCCATGGTGCAGCCGTAGATGGCGCGGCCGTTGTAGCGCATCCACTCTCCATAGGCAATTAATGCCTGCGTCGCACGATGATCAAAGTAGCCCCGGGCGGTGGGGCCCACGTTCATAATGAGATTGCCCCCGATGGCCACGGTGTTCACCAGCATATCCACCAGCATCTTGGGGCTCTTCCAGCTCATCTCGTCCCGGTAGTAGCCCCAGGAGCCGGAGAAGGTCTGGCAGGCCTCCCAGGTGACCCGCTCCCCGGTGGCGGCATCCCGTTGCCAGTCGGTGGGCTGGAACTGCTCCGGAGTCCACAGATCCTGGTCGATCTCCGCCCGGTTGTCGATGATGATGCCCGGCTGCAGAGCGCGAACGGTGGCAAGGAGCTTTTCCGACTCCCATTGGTCGCGGCCTTTACCGCCCCCATATTGCATCCAGGGATGTACATCCCCCTCCACCGGCGTGCTGTAGGAATAATCCAGCCACAAAATGTCGATCTGCCCGTAGTTTGTCAGCAGCTCGGTGACCTGGTCACGCATATATTGGGCGTACACCGCCACATCCCGCCCCTTGTCCTGCTGCTGTGCATCCGGGTCGTTGCGGCGTGGATGCATAGCGTCGATGGGAAACTGAGGATGGTGCCAGTCGATAAGGGAGTAGTAGAAGCCCACTCGCAAGCCCTCCGCCCGGAAGGCGTCCACGTACTCTCGCACCAAGTCCCGCCCGAAGGGGGTGTTGGTGATCTTGTAGTCGGTGTATTGGCTGTCGAACAGGCAGAAGCCCTCGTGGTGCTTGGTGGTAAGCACCGCGTACTTCATCCCCGCCGCCTTGGCCTGCCGCGCCCACTCCCGGGCATCGAACAGATCCGGGTCGAAGTGGTCGAAATACCGCTGGTACGTCTCCTCCGGGGTACACTCCCGGCTTTTCATCCACTCGTGGCGAGCGGGCATAGCATACAGGCCAAAGTGGATGAACATCCCAAACCGGTCACGGCGAAACCAAGCGGTGTCGCCGGGGGTTTTTTTCACTTCATATAAGGGCATATAAACACACTCCTCTCCTATTCCTTTTTTATGATAACACAGAACAGGAGTCACGACCATGGAGCATTTAGTGTTGAATATGGACAATTCCGGAGGGACATCCAAAAGCCGCGCGGCCTTCCCGCAGACGGCAGACGGCGACGGATATGGACATTTTGCTATGTTTATGTCTATTGACATCCCACCGGCAGAGGGCTATAATCAAAACAGAACCTTTTGTCGAAAATATGGAGGATTTTTATGGAGATAGACCGCAACTACCTGCTTTTCAAAGAATCCAACCGACAGGATATGAATTTTTCGGACATGGCCTACGCGGTGCTGGATCCTTCCTGGAACGCCCGTACCTGTTCCCCCTTTACCCGGGTGTATATGGTCACCGCCGGGTACGGAGAGCTGACCTACGCCGACAAGACCGTAGAACTCCTTCCATGGAATATCTACATCGTCCCGGCAGAGCTGGACTTTACCTACGCCTGCCCGCAGTATATGGAAAAGCTATTTTTTCACCTGAACCTGCTGCGGTACAACCGCTACGATCTGCTGGCGGGCTATCCGGAGGTCATCACCCTGACCGGGCAGAAGGACACCATCAACCGGGCGGTAACCGCTTTCCGGAAGGGGGATGTGTCGGCGGCACTCACCCTCAAAAGCATCCTGTACGACATCGTCACTGTAACACTGGAGCAGGCGGGGGTGAACCTGGGTGCCATCGAGACCTATTCCGCCCCTATCAAAAAAGCTATGCGACTTATCGAACGGCAGCTTTCCATAGGGGTGACGGCGGAATGGCTGGCCGCCCAGCTCTATCTCTCCCCCGGCCAACTGCAAAAGCAGTTTAAGCGGGAGGTGGGAGTGCCGCTGGGCAAATATATCGGAGATCAGGTGCTGTTTGCCGCGGAGCGGCTGCTGCGCACCACCGCCGACCCCATCAGTACCATCAGCGAACAGCTGGGCTTCTGCGACCAGTTCTATTTCTCCCGCCGTTTTACCGCCCGGTATGGGGTGCCCCCCACCGTCTACCGCAAGGAACAGATGCGGCTGGAATAAGGGGTGCCGTTTCTGCGAAAGTACGATGCTGTGTATCGACTACCAGCAGAATGGCCTGGGCTCCACCAGCGGCGGTGTGGTGCGACTAGATCAGTACCGTTTTGACGAGAATGAATTCCACCTCGAGGTTACATGGACACCGGCGGTGGAGTAAACTATAAGGCACCGTGTGTTGCTACACACGGTGCCTTTGTGGTGGTTAAGATTTTAGTCGTCCCATTTTTTCGCTTGCCGAAACTCGAAGGGGGAGCCGTAGGAGCCGCCGCCGAAGGGGCGTACGATGATGCCCTCGGTGTTCTCCGCCACCCCATAAGTACGCCGGGGGAAGCTCAGGGGCAGGGTAGGACATTCCTTACGCAGCATGCTCTCCAACGCCGCCAGCTCTGTCCGACCGCCCTTGAGGGCGGCATTGCAGGCGAGGTCGTAGGCGGCATTGCTGTAGCCAGTCAGGTTATCCGCCGACGCAGAGGTATACGCCGCCAGGTTTTCCGCTCCGGTGAGCCCGGTGGCGGTGGTGGTGTATACCGCGATGTCGTAGCTGGCGTTTTGCACCCGGGAGGCAAGAGTACTCTCGCTGACGGTCTCCAGCGTACAGTAGATCTTGAGATTCTTCTGCCAGGATTGGATAAGATACCGGGCGATGTTGGCACTGTGCTCATCATCCGCCGCCAGCACCGTGAAGGTGGGCAGAGCCGGGCTGTCGTTGTCCGGATAAAGCGCCCGCAAGCCGTTGCCAAGGGAGGTCTGCGCCGCCCCTACGTCGGTGGCGAAGCGGGTGGCGTTGCCGTCGTTGCGGTAGGGCTCCCCGCTCACGGTGGCATCCGGCGCCACGTAGCCGGTGGCGGCCGGCTCCCCCATGCCCTCCAGGTAGCTGTAGACGGTGCCCCATTCCACACTACTGCGCAAGGCGCGGCGTATATCCGCGTTGGCGAGGGCAGGACGGCGGGTGTTAAAGTACACACTGCGCACGGTATCCTGCAGGGTCACCAGCTGTACGTCGGTACCCTCCAGCTCGGCGGCCTGGGCATCGGTCAGTGCCACGGCGTCCATGGTGCCCTCCTTAAGACTGGCCACCGGCTCCTGGGGCGAGATGACAAAGCGCACCGCCCCGGGCAACACCTCCCCGGCAGCGTGATAGCCCTCGTTTTTGTTCAGCAATAGAGATTCCCCATGATTCCATGCGGCAAGCAGGAAGGGGCCGTTGGCAAGCAGGTATTCCTTCTCCAGCCCATATCGCCCGCCGGTGTATTCAAAAAATTCCCGGTTGCAGGGGGCACAGGGGGTCGTGGCCAAAGTGGCAAGGAAGGCCGGATCGGCGGTGTTAAGAGTGACAACCAACCGGTCATCGCCCTCCGCGCGCACCCCCAACGCACCCAGACCCTTCTTCCCTTCGTGGACGGCCTTGGCGTTTTGGATGGAGTACAGCCCGCCGGCTACCCCATCCGGGGCGGTGGGGGATACC
Organism: Acutalibacteraceae bacterium; assembly: GCA_045537135.1. Classification (GTDB taxonomy): domain Bacteria; phylum Bacillota; class Clostridia; order Oscillospirales; family Acutalibacteraceae; genus UBA5905. Next base: position 5,420 of record JAZSOW010000081.1, on the reverse strand, counting down.
GCCCGCTGGATGCCAAACAGGAAATCCTGCGCCGTGACCCGGGTGGGGGCATCCCAAGGGGTCTCCTCCCCTCGCACCGCGATGGTGCTCCAGTAGGATTCCCGCAGGGTAAAGGTGTAGGTGCGTCCGTCTGCCGATACCGTCCAGTCGGCGGCGGCGGGAACGGCGTTGCCGTCAGCATCCAGCCGGGTCAGCCCCTCGAACAGCACACTGATAAGGGTGATGGAGGCGGTGTCGGTGGACACCTGGGGATCCAACTGCTTGGGCTCCGCCTCCAGCGGAAACCGGAAACCCTTTCCGGAGCCGTCATCTCCGCATCCGGACAGCGGCAACAGCACCAGGCAGACCACTACCAGCAACAAAATCAGCCGTTTCATCAACGCACCTCCCTTCGAAATGATCGTATATGTATTTAGTATACACATCCCCGGGGCATTTGGCAAGTCGCGGCAGAATTTTCTTTAAAAAGAAATGAAAAAACTTGTAAATTTCCCTTGCATTTTGAAACCCCCTGTGTTATAATAGCGTTCGCAATCGCGTATCCGGGTGTGGCGCAGTTGGTAGCGCGCTTGACTGGGGGTCAAGAGGCCGTGAGTTCAAGTCTCGCCACTCGGACCAAGTAAAAAGCCTTGAAACCAGTAGGTTTCGGGGCTTTTTGTTTTTTGCCCACACGCTCCCGCTTTACTGGATTTCTAACACTTTTTCTAACACTCATCCCACAGGCTGCTGCTTAACTTGTCTGCCATACTCTGTTTGCGCGCCGCATCTAAATGGCCGTAGATGTTGGCGGTCATCTTGATGTCAGCGTGTCCCATCCACTCTTGCACATCTTTGAGCGTGCAGCCGCTATTCAGCAGCAGGCTCGCACAACTATGCCGGAGTTCGTGAAATCGAATGGTAGGCAAGCCGTGCTTTTTCAGTAGCAGCCGGAAATGCTTTGACACATAGTCGGGGGAAATCGGCTGACCGTTCGGCCATTTGAACACATAGGGGTTGTACTGATACGCCTTGCCGAATTGCTCCCGGTTTTCGTCCTCTTGCCGCTTGGCGTTCTCAAAAATAGCACGCGCTGCCGGAGTGAGGGGGAAGGAGCGGTGGCTGCTGGCATTTTTGGTTTTGTCCTTGGCGACCGTTTTGGTCACCTTGGAAACCGTATGCTTGATGGTTAGCAACCCGGCTTCAAAGTCGATGCTATCCCATTGCAGCCCTAACAGTTCGCTGCGGCGCAGACCGTACAGAGCCGCAATACGCACCAACGGGGCGAGTGGGTCGTCCTTTATCGCCTCAAATAAGGTTTGCATCTGACTGGCGGTGTAGAATTGGGCTTGATACTGCTCCTCTTTAGGCAAGGTGACAAACTGGCAGGGGTTGGTGGATAGCAGACCGCTTTTTACCGCCTCGTTGAGCGTTTGGTTGATGATGTTTTTAAGCCGTCGCAGAGATGCCGGGGACAGTCCCCCATTGCCGTCCTTGCGGCCATTTGTTGCCTTTTCATCGAAAAAGGATTGCAGCGTGGCGGCGGTGATTTCTCGCAATTTGAGGCGATTTCCGTCAAAGTGGGGCAGTATGTGAGTGTTGGCTAACACCTCATAACCTTGATAGGTGACGGTGTCTACTTTGCGGATAATCACACCCAGCCATTGCCGTACGCAGTCGGCAAACAGCATTTCGGCGGAGGGTTTCTGCGGCTCGTAGGTGAGCAGGGTCTCGCGCAGCATTTGCTCCGCTTTTCGCTTATTGCCTCTTTCATCCAGCCCGGTGGCTATCCACTTAACCTTTCGCTTGCCATTTTCGTAGGTGTTAAGTACCATATAGAATTTGCCGTTTTTGACTTGCAGACTACCTGTCATAGTAAACTCCTTTCGTGACAGTTAGATTTGTCTGCGATTACAATTTGACTGTATGTAGTGCGGAACGAGCGTAGGCCTGCAAACTGATTTTGGGTATGAGGATTTTACGCCCGATACGCTTACAACCGAGGATGTGATCTCGAACAAGTCGGTAAATGCTGTTCTTACAAACACCAAGGGCAGCGGCGGCTTGTTCCGGGGTGAGAATGTCGGGGTAATCCTTAAACATCGCTGCACCCCCTTGTTTCGTTAAAGCCGAGGAGCAGTTCTTCTATGTTGTGAATACGGCGAAGAAAGGCTCGGTAGGTTTCCGGCTCGTTGTGTTGCACATTGGGGTATTGTTGCTCCAAAGGAATATTGCTGATGATATAGACCGTATCAAAACACGCCACCTTATTAGCATAGCGACAGGGGAGCATAACCGGGTAGCCGTCCAAATATTTGAGCATATCAGCAATGAGCAGACTGGAACGAAACTCCTCAAAAATGATGACCTTTTCACACTTGTAATCATCAAAGGGGTGAGTGTAGTCTGTGACCCGGTAAACATTCTCGTAGCCGTATGTTTCCATTACGCTGCGCGTTTTGCCAGTCCCGGTCATTCCGTGCAAATAGGTGACGGACAGCGTGCGCCATTTCTTTCGGTATTCATCCTCTAACAGCGTTTGCCGGGCTTGCTCGATATGGGAAAGTCGCGTCATTGCCGTGGGATATTCTCGTAAAATTTCGGCGGTGCTCGCTCCGTTCTCCACCATTTCCATAATGGCTTCCGTCTGCTTTTGGCGGCGGTCTTGCTCCGGGGGTAGTTCTCCGCTTTCCTCAAAGGTGTCCGGCAGGTTGGTTTCGTTCTTGGCATCGTCCTGCCATTTACCCTCTTTTCGGATATAGTCCCGGTTTTCGTGGTGCGAGCCGCGAGCAATTTCGATGTGTGCACCGTAAAAGCGTTCCTGTATCATAGAAAACTCTGCCGGGTTGCGAAATGCCAAATACAGGTGGGTGTGGAGTGTACCTTGCTCTCCTATCTCATCGCACATACACCAATAAATGCAGGATTTCAGTCCGACTAAGGTGGCGTGCAATACCTCACGGGTAAATCCGTGGTCAGTGGGGTTGTTAATTGTCAGTTGATACTTTCGACTTGCTTGGCTTCGCGCCATAATTATCTCCTTTCAGTCTTGTTGTAAACCATCTCCTTTCCTTCGTTCCTTAATGCGGCCAGTCCATTATATATTCAGCCGTCGTATGTTATTTCAATTTTGTTGATGGCTTGGGGTTTCTGCGTACATCTTGTACACAACTTACATCGTTGCACAGGGTAATACTATACCTGTGCATTTGTGCCATTGCTTTTCTATGCGCGTCCAGTCGCTTGCGCTCCTTCCGCACATCGTGCTATCCGCACGGCCGCTTCGCGGCTATGCCGATAGAGAAAAGTGGTTGCCGTTATTCATTGGGTTTCTGCTCCAACATATGCCTGATCGCTCTTGCACCATCGGCGGATAGTTCTGCAACCTCATCGGCTGACATCGCCATAAATGCTTTCAAAACCATTCGTGATTGCTCTTGCGATTTCAACTGCTGGACTATAAGTTGCAAACAAGCTCCAGCATCGTTGGATATTCCGTTGGCAGCTTTATATTCTTGGAGTTGCTCATAGATGGCATCCGGCACGGTTAGGTTTATTCGTTTCTTTGTTGATGGCATTACATCGCCTCCTTGTCTATACTATACAACACATCGCGCAAAGTGTCAAGGAGTACTTTGGAGTAACTCCGCGCAGACGAGCGAGAGGCGCGCATACTTTGCGCGCCTCACGGCTCGGTCTCCTCTGTAATCGCAGGCAATTCTAACACTTTTCTAACACTTTCTTACGATTTCTGATTTGCTGATTTCCGGGGTTTATCGCACAGCATCCCCGAAAAGCGTTGAAATACAAGGGTTTCTGTGGCGTGCTGTGGTTTGCTGTGTTACCTCGTGATACGAACGGTCTTTCTCTGGGGGTCAAGAGGCCGTGAGTTCAAGTCTCGCCACTCGGACCAAATATAGGGAGTACCCATTCGGGTACTCCCTATATTTATTCCATGTGGTGGATGGAGGTTCTTGACGAATCGAATATTTCGCCCCGGCGAAATATTCAGGCTTTTGCACGACCCGCAACCCTCCGGATGCGCACCCGCTCCCCTCGGGCAAAAGCTGAGTTCTAAGTCTCGCCACTCGGACCAAGAAAGAGAGATGGACCTTCGTCCATCTCTCTTTCTTCGTCTATGTGGTGGATGGAGGTTCTTGACTCACCGAATTTTTGCTGCCAAGCAAAAATTCAGGCAACATCGCAAACCGCAAACGGCTGTAGAAACACCCACTCCCCTTGCGATGGTGCTGAGTTCTAAGTCTCGCCACTCGGACCACATAAGAACGAAAGTTATGATACCTTTGGTATTGCAACTTTCGTTCTTTTTCTATTTCTGAAAACCCTTGCGGCATAAGGATTTATGCCACTACGGTTGAAAAGATTAGTTTCATTGTATCAAAATTTACCACACCAAAGTCGAAGTTGAGTGACTTCAACCTGCCTATTTTTCTCACCCACAAATCACAATGAAGCTTTTCTCAAAAGAATAATTTCATTGTGAGGCAGATTAGTTTCATTGTGGGAGAAAAGTTTCATTGTCAAAAAGAATAGTTTCGTCGTGGTTTATTGCAATGTTTTTTCGGTTCTGATATAATAATTAAAACAGAATTGTGGGGAATGAAAATGGGATTTTTCGATTCGTTCAAGAAAAAAACTATTCAAGAAACAAACATTATCCAAACGGAAAATTCGACTCAAAACAGTACTGTTCCTTTAAAGAAAACACAGGAACAAGAAAAAATGTTATTAGATTCATTCGATAATGATGTGAAAATAATCATTGAAATCTTGAAAACTCATGGTTGTGATATCGTGTCTGATGCTTCTGAAATAAAAATGGCATATGACACCTCATGGTTTTCCGAGTACAGAATCATTAAGTCTGATGGTATTTACCTTTACAGAGAGGTGACTATGGGCGGTTACAATCTTGAAAAACGTCTTGATTGTTTAGATATTTCTGTTTCTTTTGTGATTCTTTGCGCTGATATACTTTGGGGTATGAAATATAGGAAGATGATTTGTGATAGTGATACAAACTATCAAAAAATTCTTGAAATTATGGCAAATTACAAATCAAAACTTAATAGCAGCATTTCAAATTCTGATAAGGAGAATTTTCTTGTTAATCGCTATAACGAGTTACTTAAAATCTCGACGGTTTCATGACTTATGCAATCTTACACATAAAATGCAACTTTTGCAACCCGATGCAACCCGTATCAATAATTTCGTTATAATTCAAAAGCAGGAGATGGGCAAAAGCCCATCTCCTGCTTTTCGTTTAGGTAGGAGCGTATCTGCGGCCTCAAGTCCTGGACGAAGTGAGGGACGAGGTGACGGAGCCGAGCACCGCCAACGGCAAATCCAGCGAGGCGGAGGGAGCCCAAAACAAGGAGGGTCGTCACAAGCGACAGCGCCGTGAACCGACTATGTTTTGG
>JAZSOW010000070.1:0-8826 GCA_045537135.1 Acutalibacteraceae bacterium | reverse complement strand
GCCACCTGTCTCGCTGCGGCTCGGTCCACCCGCAACTAAAGACTTTCGGTTACTCATCACCGGCGAATTTCGCCGGTGGGGCACATCGCAACGCGTATTACAATAGCCACCGTTCTACGGCGATGTGCGACGTCCACTGGGCTGTCATTCACTACCGCGGGATGTCGCTTCGCTACCCCTTGGGGGAAGGCTTGATAGGTTTGTGCAGACCGGGGGGAGGGGGGAAACTCCTTCCGACCTCGCTACGCTCGGCCACCCTCCTTTACGCAAGGAGGGCTTTTTCTTTATTCACAGCAAAGTGACCGGGACACCTTTCTTTTGTGCCGCTTTCACGATCTTTTCCGCATTGCTGGGCGTGCGGTGCACGTACCCGATCAGATAGTCTGCCCTATCCACCGCCCATTGGTTCGCCCGGACAATGGCATACACCGGCGGGATGCGCTCTAACCCCTCGGGGTATAGCGATCCGTCAAACCCGGGCGGCATGGGCGTCTGTCCCGGGGGCAGATAGGCCAGCAACCGGGTCAGCCGCACCTGCAGGTGCCGCCTCTTGGCCGCGATCACCGCCCGGGTTGCCAGTCGGTCAAAGGCCCCCCGCTCACCCACCAGAAATTCCGTCACGCCGTACTGCACGATATGCTGTTCCACCGCCGCACACAAGGCCGGATAAATACTCTCCGGCGTGTCCCGATGCCCCATAAAAAAGCACTGTTTCAAAAAACCACCCCTTTTGGGTTATTTTAACTCAAAAGGGGTAATCTTTTCAAGAGGGAAAAGGTATCCTTTTCTTGAAAAGAGGTGATACCTTGACGGTTGGGAAAGCAGTAGCACAACGCATCATCGACCTTTGCGAAGAACGGAATATTTCCATCAACAAGTTAAGTACCATCAGTGGTGTGACACAATCCACGGTAAACAATATTGTCAGTGGACGGAACAACAGCACCACCGTATCCACCGTGAAGAAGCTGTGTGACGGACTGGGTATCACCGTCGAGGATTTCTTCGGCTGTTCCCTGTTCCGCGATTTGGAGCAGGAAGTGAAGTAGGGGGCGGCGCTTTGCGGCGGCCCGATGGGGGTTGCGCAGACTTCGATTACCCCTCATCCGTCACGGCTTACGCCGCGACAGCTCCCCCAAAGGGGGAAGGCTTGATAGGTTTGTGCAGACCGCGGGAGGAGGGGGGAAACTCCTTCCGACCTCGCTACGCTCGGCCACCTGTCTCGCTGCGGCTCGGTCCACCCGCAACTAAAGACTTTCGGTTACTCATCACCGGCGAATTTCGCCGGTGGGGCACATCGCAATGCGTATTACAATAGCCACCGTTCTACGGCGATGTGCGACGTCCACTGGACGGTCATTCATTGCCGCTCGTGTCGCTTCGCTACCTCAAAGAGGGAGGCTTTTGTGCCCTCCAGTGGGAGCATCCATGGCGAAAGCGCCTTAACCGGGGGGTGTCTTTGTTAAAACAACAGGCACGCTGTGTTGTTTGCAACACAGCGTGCCTGTTTCTTTTGCCGCTTACTCCTTTGTGAAGGTAAAGACGAGCCCGGCGGGGATGCTCTCCAGCGGGCCGAACACGGTGCCGGAGGTCACCTTGAGGGTGTCCTCCCCGGTGCGGGTGAGCACCAGCTTGTTCCCGGAGGAATCGGTAAGGGTGACGGTGTTGCCGCTTTCTTTAACGGCGGCGATCTCGTCGCCGTCGCCCCGACCAAAGTAGTAATACTCGCCCTTATAGAGCGTGCAGTCCGGCTTCATAAGCTCCTGTTCTTCCGGGGAGAAGCCGGACAGGGGATCCCCTATGCCACAGCCCACGTTCTTTTCTCCTACCAGAACCAGTCCGGCAGAGTACAGGCATTCCCCGACAGGATACAGAGCCGACCAGCTACCGGCCTTTTGGGCAATAGCGGTGAGCGCCTTAGTCGTGGTGGTGGGCTTTTTCGTAGTGGTCGTGGTGGGCTTTTTCGTGGTGGTGGTCGTGGTAGGCTTCGCGGTAGTCGTCGTAGTAGTGGTGGTGCCCTCGGTGGTGGTGGTCGTTCCGTCGGTCGTGGTCGTTAGAGGCGGCGCCATGGTGGCGGTGGTGATATCCGCCTCGATCTTCAGCGCTTCAAAGGCGGTGTCGGTGGCCGTTTCCACCTGCTGCAGGAGCACCTTGGTATCCGGCACCGCGGCATCCTCGGCCACCTCGGCCACCTGGATGGTCACGGTGGCCTTTTGGTCCTTCACAAAGCCCCCGTCGTTGACGGCGGTAACCAGCTCCTTCATCACTGTATCCAGGTCGCCGGCGTGGGTGTTGACCGGGGCGACGATGCTCTTGGCGTCGTCGTTGACCGGCTCCACCGCCAGCACCGACCCGGCGGTATCCAGGTACAGCTTAAACTGGGGATTGATGGTGACCAAAATCACCGAGGCGTAGTCTGCCGGCGGGGTAAAGGTATCCTCCACCGCGGAGGGCGTGGAGGTGTCGTCGCTCGCCCCACAGGCGGCCAGGGACAGCAGCATTGCCAGTGCCAGGAAAAGGGATGCCAGTTTTTTCATACAGATCTCTCCTTTATGTATTCTTGGTTTTCTTTGGTCGGTCATATCGCCATAGCCCGATGACGATGGACACTAGGCTGATGGATTCACACAGGATGGCTCCTACCGCGCGATTGGAGGCGTTGTAGACAAGCCAGGAGGGGGAGCTTATCAGCCCGAACAGACGGATGGCCCGGGCGTTCTGTAGCCGGAAGCTCAGGGTGGTGGCGGTCATACCCACCACCGGTAGCAGCCCAAGCAGGGCGTTCTTCACCGTCCACGCGGTGCCAAACAGGGAGAAGGTGGCTACGTAGGACAGGGCGTACAAGAGGATAAAGCCCCACAGCCACGCCGGGTGCTCCGCCCGCAGCCGTTGCCGGTGCATAAACACAACCGCCCGGATGACGGCTAACGTGTTGAGGATCCCACCCACGAGGGCGCTCGGGCCCAGCATAAAGAAATGCACCGCAAACAGCGCCCCGCCGCACAGCTGCATGGCGATGACGCCCCGGTCGGTCTTGCGTTGGTAGGATAGGATGTTAAAGGTCATGGCGATGAGGCCAAGGATCTGCGCAATAAGTTCTACCATAGGGGCTACCTTACAAGCTTTGCAGAATATAGTCGGCGTAGGCACCGGCTACGTTATAGCCGGTGACCGCCTCAATGCCTTCAAAAAAGGCGTTGGAATTGACCTCGCACAGCAAAAAGCCATCCCCGCCGTAGAGGATATCCACTCCGGCGTAGTCCAGCTCCAGGGCGGTGGCGGCCTTTTCGCACAACGCGGCGGCCGCGGCAGGCAGCTGGAGGGGGGAGCCTTTACCTCCCAGCTCGATGTTGGAGCGGAAATCCGTTTCGGACACCCGCTCCATGGCGGCGACCACCTGGCCGCCGATGACAATGGCGCGGATATCCCGCCCGGCACTGTCGGCGATGTATTCCTGATAAAGATGCTGTTTCCCCTGCAGGCGGGAGGCGATGGCGGTCAGCTCCTCCCGGGTGCGGGCCAGGTACACCTGCGCCCCCAGGGAGCCGTAGCTTTCCTTCACCACCAGCGGGAGCCCCAAAGTCTCGGCGACACCATCCAGAAATTCCTCCCGGGGCGGGATGCCGGGATAGTAGCACAGGGGTGCCGGTATGGTGCGGGGCATGGGGATGCCCTGGCCGGTCAGGCACAGAAAGGTCTCCATTTTATCATCGCACACCTGGATGCCCCGGTGGGGATTAAACAGCCGTAGCCCGGTCTGCTCCAGCAGGCGGGAGGTGTACTTGTCCTTATCCAGATAGATGCAAAAGGCGTAATCCGCCACCGCGCCATAGGCGGCACCGTCCGCCGTTATGCCTACCGGGAGCTGGCCGTTTCGCCGGATGTGGGTCTCCACCCCCCGGGCGGTCAGCTCCTCCTGCAGACGCCGCGCCTGGGAGGATAGGGCGTGCAGGTCGGCATAGGCGTTAATGAGGATGAGGGCTTTCATCACTCGCTCACCTCCGCTATGGCGATGTAGGTGGTCACGCAGTACCAGAAATCCTGCTTGAAAAAGGCCTCCTTAAAGGTCTCCAGTGCCCCCGCCAGCCATTCCCGCTCGCTGGCGATGAAGGCGTTGCCGGGGTTTTTCTCCAGCAGGGCATCCACCCGGTTGAGCCGAAAGGAGAAGGCCAGCTGGAACAGCAATTCCTTAAACTCCCGATCCTTGCCCACCGTGTCCGACACGGTGTACAGCATGCGGGGGTTGACGTACCCCGCGTGGTAGAGCTGGTGGCAGAGCTTGCGGGCGTTTTCCCGGTCAGAGCTGTGCACAAGCCGGTCATACCGGTCAAGGATCTCGGTAAGCAGGCGGCTTTCCGGATAGCACAGCTTGCCGCCGTCGTCGGAGCCCCGCACGATGATCCGGCCTCGCTCGTCAAAGATGTCGTACAGCTTGAGTAGCAAGAGCTTGGGATTTTCCAAATGATGCAGTACCAGCGCCGCAAAGGTCAGGTCGATGGCCTCCACGCCGTTTGCGGTCATCACTGCTCGGATATCCTCTATGACGGTGGCGCTGTTCAGGTCTACCTGGGCAAACACAAAGCGGTCACCATACACCGCCGCCCGCTGTCGCGCTTCCTGTAGGTTGCCGGCGTGAACGTCCACCCCGATGACCTTGCGGATGCGGGGATCCTCCCCAAAGCGGGAGACGGTGACCGAGCCGTTGCCACAGCCCAGATCCAGCACCGTGATGCCGTCCTTCCCCAGATCATCTAACACCCCATTGATAGCCTGCATATCCAGCTCGTAGTAGCTTTCCTGCTGGCGGGACAGACGGCTGGTTTCCTCCTTGATATCGGAGGAATAGGCCACCTGCACGATGCTGTCGTAGTCGGCCACGACCTGGGGCTTAAACCCCCAGGTGGCAAAGGTCTGCTGGATTTTATCCCAATCCGGGGTATCCGCGAAGGCGTATAGCTGCTCCGGGGGAAAATTTTCCATCATGCAATCCAGGATGTACAGGGCGTTGTCGTCCAGGGTGGGGGCTAACTTCTCATACATCTGGGTGAGGGGGCGGTGCTCCGTCAGGATGGCAAAGAGGTTTTTCTTAAACCGCTGGGCGTATTCCGTTTCCATCAGCACCGGCTTACTGCACAGGGAATGGCGGCTGAGCACCGACAGCACGCCCTTGCATTTGGCGTTTTGGATGTACCGCCGGGCGTTGAGATCCCATTCCTCCCCATAGCTCATGGCTTTGTCGTATACGAGATTATACCCCCGCTCCTCAAAGGCCTGCAGCAGGGGGGCAATGTCGTCGGCGTGGGAATAGCTGACGAATACGTAATCCTTGGATCTATCGTTCATGGAAATGCCCTCTTTCCCGGGAGATAGCCCACGGCTATCTCGTCCTCTCCCTTCACTATACCACACCTCGCCGGATTCGTCAACGCAAAACGAACACCCGGCTCCCTTGCAGAAGGGAGCCGGGCGCAGGGTTTCGGTTTTCTGCCGGTGGCTTAGTTCGCCCGCTCCAGGGTGAGGGGGAACATAAAGGCGGCCATGGAATCGTCGTCGGCACCGGCGGGGGCGGAGATGGTCAGCTCGTCGCCGTCCAGCTCGTAGGGATGGCAATCGCCCTCCTCGGCGTCCTCGTCCTTATCGCTGGACATGTACAGCTCGTCATCCTTCTCCTTATACTGGCCTTCGCCCAGCTTGCCACCAAACTGCTGCTCCACGCCGGTGGCGGCGGTGTTGACCAGCTCGTCTATGCTGGAGACACCGGACTGGGCCAGCAGATCATCGACGGACAGGCCCATGGCGTTGGCCATGGCAAGGTAGCCTTCCTTGTAGGTCTTCTTTACGTTGTCGATGAAGTCGTCTGCGGTATCCTCAGTGATGCGCATCTCGTAGGTGCCGTCCTCGTCAAAGGTGATCTCCAGGGTAGCCTTCAGGTCTTTGAAGGTAAAGTACGGAGCAAGCTCGCCAAAGGCAGCGGACATGAGCTCGTTGATCATATCAGTGTAGTCGATGGGTCCTTCCCAAGTGCCCACCAGACCGGCGTCCTCGCCGCCCTTGTCAGCCTTGCTGTCGTTGTCACCATCCTTGCCGCAGCCCACCAGGGCGAACAGCATGGACAGCACCAGCACCAGGCATAAGGCAATAGATAACCGTTTTTTCATTGTTTTTTTCCTCCTCTTAAAGTCTATCGACAGTATACACCCATTTTCTCCCGCCGTCAAGGGGGCTTTGTTAATCCACGTCCAGGTGCTCCAGAGCACTCTTGGGGGGGATGGCCTCGGCATCGCCGTGACGCACGAACAGCATGGTCGCGAAGGAGAACAGCACGAACACCGCACCGAAGGAGAAGAAGGCGTACCGCATACCCACCCAGTCATACAGAGCACCCGACAGGATGGGTGCCACGATCTGCGCCGCCATGGAGGCGGTGTAGTAGTAGCCGGTGTATTTACCCACGTCGCCTTTCTTCGCCAGCTCTACCACCATGGGGAAGGAGTTGACGTTGATGGTGGCCCAGCCGATGCCCGCCAGCACGAACACCGGATACATCACCGCCGGCGGGGTGGTGGGGTTGATGAACAGGCCGGTGGCGAAGGCGGCGGCCAGGATGAGCACGCCGGACAGGATGGTCTTGCGCCGCCCGATGCGGGAGGCCAGCAGACCTGCCGGGATGTAGGCCACCACCGCGGCGGCCTGGGCGATGATGAGGGTGAAGTTGTAGTCAAATTCCAGGATGTTGGTGGCGTAGACGGAATACTTACTGGTGATGGAGTTGTAGCCCACGTACCACAGCGCCACCGAGGCTAAGATGAGCAGGAGGGAGCGAAGCTCCGGGCGGGACAGGGTGCCCTTGTCGCCCGCGTCCTCGGGCGTTGCATCCGCCAGCCCATAACGGACGGTGTCCTCCTCCATTTCTGCTGCCCATTTCTTTTCCTTCACGCTCAGCAGAAAGACGATAAAGCCCACCAGCATCACACAGCACACCGCCACCACGTAGCCGGTGTAGGACATATAGGGCTTCTTGGCGGTGGCGAACACCATGCCCAGCACCAGCACCAGGATGCCGCCGGCGGTGCCGGTGAGGTTGATGATGGCGTTGCCCTTGGAGCGCAGGGGCTTGACGGTCACGTCGGGCATCAGTGCCACGGCGGGGGAGCGGAAGGTGGCCATGGCAACGAGCACCACCAGCAGGGTGGCTATAAAGCCCACCAGCGGTAGGGGATTTTCCACCGTCAGTGCCAACGCCTCCCGGCGAAGGAGCTCCGCAAAGGCCTCATCGGTCATAGTGCCCTGTTGCAGGTTGGGAATACCGGCGGCCACCACCCGCATGAGCTGGTAGTTGTCCACAAAGGTCAGGGCGATGAAGGATACCACGGCGGCAATGGTGCCAAAGAAGATGAAGGGGGTGCGCTTGCCGAAGCGGGTGTTCCGCTTGTCCGACAGGGCGCCGAACAGGGGCAGCATAAACACCGCCAGCACATTGTCCAGGGACATGACCGCGCCGGAGGCCGCCTGGGGCAGACCGAACCGGTTGGTAAGGATCAGGGGCACAATGGCGTCATAGGCCTGCCAAAAGGCGGAGATAAGGAAGAAGGCCATGCCCACCAGGATGGTGCGCTTGTAGTTGAGCTTCATAAGCACGTTCCTTTCCATACAAATATAGCTTATTCCGGACGATACATGGTGCTGTCGCCCTCCATGCCGCCGGGGGCATCCCCCACCAGCATGGCGTACAGCGCGTCGGCGAACAGCCGGTGCATCTCGCTGACCGGGTGGTTGATACGGTTGGCCAGCAGCATGGTGATGTCCTGGGTTTCGGCCAGCGTTTTCCATTGGGAATAGCAATCGCAGACCGCCACCCCCAGCTCCTTAGCCAGCGCCACCCCGCCGTAGATGTAGGTGTCCATCTGCCCGCTGTTCTGGATGTGGGCGGTTTTGACGGCGTATTCCTTAAGCCCTTCCTCGGTATCCTCTGCCACCCGGGTGTTGAGCATGTTGGGGGTCAGGAGGATCACCTCGCACCCCGCCTCCCGGCATTGGCTAAGGATCTGCCGCAGAGCGTCCAGGTAGTCCTCAAGCGGGCCATTGACGTCGTTGAGCCCGAAGCAGACGATCACCAGATCCGGCTGGTGACGGAGCACCTGCCCCGGGAGCCGCCCAAGGGACGCTTTAGCAGTGGTGCCGCCGATGGCGGCGTTGATCATGTTCACCGGTACGTAGTCCCGGTAGCGGTTGAGCATTTTCTTGAGCTGATTCCAGTAGACGTTTTCGTAGTCGATATACCCATTCACCGCGCCGTGGGACACGCTGTCCCCGAAGATGACGATGTTGAGGGGGCCGTATTCCTCCAGCCCCTCCCGGTCTAGCATCAGTTTTTCCTTGACAGTCATCCGAACCACCGTCCTTGCCCTTAGTGTACCATAAATCCCCCCGGCGCACAAGGGGGGATTTGTGCAGACCGCCGACAGGCTCCCCTGTGTAAGGGGAGCTGTCAAAACCGCAGGTTTTGACTGAGGGGTTGTTGTTTGCCGGACAATCCCTCTCCGTCACGCTTCGCGTGCCACCTCCCCCATAGGGGGAGGCTTGATAAGTCTGCACATCCCTCACATACAATTCGTCCGCGCAGCGGACACCTTCATTTACAATTTATAATTTTTAATTACAAAAAAAGGGCTCGGTTCTCACCGATGAAGTAGTCAATAGTTAGTAGACACAAAAAAGGAAAGAATTAAGCTGCCAGTTCAAGCCTGTATTGGACTGGCGGTTTTCTTTTAAGTTTTCGAACGGGACGTATGTAATTAAAGTAGTAAACGGTATCAGCAACGGTTT
>JAZSOW010000056.1:0-3003 GCA_045537135.1 Acutalibacteraceae bacterium | reverse complement strand
AGGGCGACTACCGCTCCGAGAAGCTGGGCTACAAGATTCGCGAGCATCAGCTGAAGAAAGTTCCCTATATGCTGGTCGTTGGCGACCGCGATATGGAGAACGGCACCGTCTCCGTCCGTACCCGCGGCGGCGAGGATCTGGGCGCTATGACCGCCGACGAGTTCATCGCCAAGGCTCTGGTGGAGATCGCCACCAAGAAGCGCGACAACTAATGAACGCAAAAAGACCCCGATGCGTCAGCATCGGGGTCTTTTTTGTGCTTTTTACAGCCAGTTCAGCGCTACGCAAATGAGCACCACTGCACCCAATACGATGCGGTACCAGCCGAAAGGCTTGAAACTGTGCTTTTTGATAAAGGCCATCAGGCCGCGGATAACCAGCAGGGATACCACAAAGGATACCACCGTCGCCACCGCCAGCAGAATCCACTCTTCGGAGGTGAATTTGACACCGTCCAGTAGCAGTGCATCCGCCAATTTCAATCCACTGGCACCCAGCATCACGGGGATCGCCATAAAGAAGGAGAACTCCGCCGCCGCGGTGCGGGAGGTGCCCAGCAGGCTGGCGCCCAGGATGGTGGAGCCGGAGCGGGAGGTGCCGGGAATCAGCGCCAGCATTTGGAAGGCGCCGATACCGAAAGCGTGCTTGTAGGTGATGTCCTCCACCGTCTCAACTTTGGCGGTGCGATTCTTATGGCTCTCCATCACGATAAAGGCGATGCCGTAGACGATCAGCGCGGCGGCAATCACTACGGGGGTGGACAGCACGCCGTCGATGAGGTCGTCCAGCGCCAAGCCCGCGATAGCGGCAGGGATGCTGGCGACCAGCACCTTGCTCCACAGCACCCAAGTGCCTTTTTTCTCCGCCGCGGATTTTTTCGGCGAAAAGGGATTGAGCTTATTAAAGTACAGCACCACTACGGCAAAGATGGCACCCAACTGGATGACCACCTTGAACACGTCAAAGAAGGCTTCAGAGGCGTTCATCTTCCAAAACGCATCCAACAGCAGGATGTGTCCGGTGCTGGACACCGGCAGCCACTCGGTGATGCCTTCCACGATGCCTTGGGCAATGGCTTTGAGAATTTCAATAAAGAACAAATCGTTCACTCCTTATTGCAAATTGAGCAGACGAAAAACAGCGAGCCCGCGGACTCGCTGTTTTTTACATCCGAAAGATTACAGATCCAGCTCGTTGAGCAGGTCACGCAGCAGGATGACCTCGTCGGCGGAGATGGTGACACCCTTGCCCATCTTGGTGCGGTCGGGAGCCCAGTCGCGGATGTCGTACTTGGGGGCGCGGTCGTTCCAGCTGATGAGGTTCAGCTCCTTGGTCCAGCCGGTGGGGGACTGGGAGAGGACGCCGCACTCTTTTACGATTTCATACTTCAGTTCTGCCATGATTCAAACACTCCTATATTAAAAAATTTTGGAACCATATCTGAAGGGAGTCGGTGCCGTGACGGCATCATTTCCCTTTGAGCCAATCTTCCAATCGATCCAGCCACCCTTTTTTATGGTGGGCGGGACGCGTGGCGATGTGGGTGGTGGGGTTACCTCCGCCCTTATTCCCTTGCTGTGTGGTGGGAGATTGTACCGTTTGCGGTGGGGTGGTGGGTACAGTCCACGCGGTCGGTGTTACAGCGCGGGCGGGCGGCTTATCGAAAAAAGCCGTTGCCTTGGTTACCGGCACCCTGAGCGGCAGAGAGCCACTCATTCAGGGCGGTGGCAAGGCGGACATCACTGTCTGCTTTACTGTTGTTCAAGGCCTGACGACGGTGGTCAATGTCGCTATGCAGTTCGCTGAGCTGCCCAAGAATCACAGCCAGAGCATTCTGCAGAGAGTCCAGCGTCTCACCGGTCTGATGGTTTGCCTGCTCGATGAAGGGGCGGACAATACCATCCATCCGTTGTGCGGCGGTATCAGCGTTGCCCACAATGTTTTCGTAGCGCTGGATACTCTGACGCATCGAAGCAATCTGTTCGTTCTGTGCCGATACCTGACGGCGGCTGTCATCTAGTTGCTGACGGGAGGCCTGTGCATCGGCCAACTGTACCTTAGCATCGGCCAGAGCGGCGATGGCGGTGTCACGCTCGTCTGCGGTGGAGGACAGCTCCTGCTCCAGCTGTGCCAAACGGCGCTGTGCCTCTTCCAACTGGGTGGCCATCTCCTCGATGGTGGTGGCGGCCACGGTCAGGTCGGCGGTGGTATCAAACAGCTTCTGCTGCGCCTCTGCTAACTGCGCCTCTACCACTTGCTGCTGCTCGGCGGCGGCGACGGCCTGTGCCTGTGCCTCGTCGGCAGTGGCCTGTAGGGCATCCTGTGCCGCTAGGGCGTCTTTTGCCGTTTGGTCCAGAGCCTTGCGCTCCTCATCCCAAGCGGCGGTGATTTCATCGATATATTGCAGGACATCCTGCTTATTAAATCCGCTCAAAGCGTTACGAAACATACCGTTTTGCGCCATAATGACACATCCCTTCTATGAACATAGTCGTCAAAAGACGGAATTATCCTTATATTTAAGCTATTATACCATAGATAAGAAATAAATGTAAAGACTTTCTGCAAAAAAGCGTCATAAAAACAAGAAAAAGGCCCACACAAAGGTGTGAGCCTTTCTTCTGTAAAGGTTGAGTGAGCCTGTAAGCCGAGTTCTGTCGTGAACAGCCATCTATCTGGGCCGCCTGTTGCCAGACGGCTCTAGCCTTCCGTTGGAGCACATCGGGCCAATGTATCGCTCCGGTCGAAGTTGCTTCGGATAGGGTTTACAGGGCCGCATTGTCTCCAATGCGCCGGTGAGCTCTTACCTCGCCTTTCCACCCTTACCTATGGGCAGCGTGTTGCCACGCATTCAAGGCGTGAGCCAAGCCATAGGCGGTATATTTCTGTTGCACTTTCCCTAGGGTCACCCCCGGCGGCCGTTAGCCGTTATCCTGCCCTGTGAAGCTCGGACTTTCCTCATACACGTTACCGTGTACGCGGCTGTTCAGCTCACTCAGGCTA
>JAZSOW010000015.1:0-19811 GCA_045537135.1 Acutalibacteraceae bacterium | reverse complement strand
ATGTTTCCACTACTTTTTTATATAAAAGAGAAAAATTTTTCCGGCACGCAAAAACCCGCCGGGCTGTTCAAAAGGAACACCCCGTCGGCTTTGTTTTGTTTGTTTGTTGGCGTTAGACGTTGAACAGGAACTCCACCACGTCCCCATCCTGCATCACGTACTCCTTGCCCTCGGTGCGGACAAGACCCTTGGTGCGGGCGTTGGCCAGCGAGCCGCAGGCCACCAGGTCGTCATAGGCAATGACCTGGGCGCGGATGAAGCCTCGCTCGAAGTCGGTGTGGATACGCCCTGCCGCCTGGGGGGCTTTCCAGCCCCGGCGAATCGTCCAGGCGCGCACCTCCTTTTCCCCGGCGGTGAGGAAGGAGATGAGCCCCAGTAGATGGTAGCTTTTTTGGATGAGCCGGTCAAGACCGGAATGGGTCAGCCCCAGCTCGGAGAGGAACATCAGCTTTTCCTCCGGGTCCATATCCACGATATCCGCCTCCATCTGGGCGCAGATGGGCAGCACCTCGGCGCCTTGAGAGGCCGCCAGCTCGGCTACCTTGCGGTAGTGGTCGTTGCCGGTGGGCTCGCCGCCGGAGAAGTCCTCCTCGCTCAGGTTAGCCGCATAGATGATCGGTTTGGAGGTGAGCAGGGCCATGCTCCCCAGCATCACCAGCTCCTCCTCGTCGCAGTCTACCGACCGGGCAGCCTGCCCTGCCTCCAGGGTGGCTTGCAGACGCTTTAAGAAATCCAGCTCCTTCTGCAGGCTCTTATCCCCCTTGAGATCCTTGGTGACGCGGGCGATGCGCCGCTCCACCATCTCCAGGTCGGCAAAGATCAGCTCAAGGTCGATGGTCTCGATATCCCGCAGAGGGTCGATGCTCCCCTCCACGTGGATGATGTCCATATTCTCAAAGCAACGCACCACGTGGACGATGGCGTCACATTCCCGGATGTTGCCAAGGAACTTATTGCCCAGGCCCTCGCCCTTGCTGGCACCCTTCACCAGGCCGGCGATATCCACAAACTCAATAACCGCCGGCACAATGGGCGGCACCTTGCTCCCCTCGGTGTACATCTCCTGCAGCTTTTCCAGACGCTCGTCCGGCACTGCCACCACGCCCACGTTGGGGTCGATGGTGCAGAAGGGGAAGTTGGCACTCTGGGCGCCGGCGTTGGTAATGGCGTTGAACAAAGTGGATTTACCCACGTTGGGCAACCCGACAATACCTAGTTTCATAGCTTGTACTCCTTTATTTACAGCCGCTCGAACATATCCGCCAAGCGGCGGGCGGCAGCAGCCATATTTTGCAATGCTTTCAGGACGTTTTCTTCCGTTTTAGCCCCCGCTGTGAATGCCTTGAGGTAGCTACCGCACTCCAAGGTGAACTCACCCTTGTAGTCGATGGCCTTGAGGGCAGCCACGATCGGCTCAAAATCCACATCCATGGTAAAGGGGAGCTGATGGCTGTCATGCCAACGATCATTGTCGTGGATGTGTAGTGCCTGCAGTCGATCACCCAGTGCATAAGCGAGCTCTGCCGCCGAGGTGCCCACTCCCCGCATCTCCGCGTGGCCAATGTCCAAGCAGGCCACAAAGAAGGGATCGTTGACAGCATCCAAATGGGCATTGAAATCCTGGGGCGTAGCACAGGCGTTGGGCACCGCTTGGTCGGCTGCCTTATCCCAGTCCCACATATTTTCGGTGGCGATCTTCACGCCGTACGCCTTGGCCATGGGGAGCCATTGGCGGTACATGTCGGCATTTTCCTCTGCCGATTTAAAATTATCGGGATGGACCACGCAGATGCTGCCGCCAGCCTCGGCGGTGCACTCCAGAGCCCGCTCGATATAGCCCCACACATCCTTGAAATACAGGGGGAACGGGGCGTGGGATTGGTTGCAGACGATGCCGTTATCCTCTGCTACCCGGCGGACACGGCGCACAAACCGGAGGTAATCCGGCCCTTGCAGGGGATGGTCGCTCTTGGCTACGCTATGGGTGCTCCAGTCAGGACGTGCCATCTCAAACATAGAAAAATCGTAGGCATCAAACCCGGCTTTGGCCACCAGCTCGACAGCCTGTTCCTCCCCTCCCGCCAAGCGGCGGGCGGCGGAATCGATCTCCGTGGATATACGCATGAACCTCAGCTCCTTGGCATGGCGTTCCGGTAAATTCTATGGTATTATACTCCATCCCCGCCAGTTTTTCAATAGGTGCCGGCAGGAATTTGAAAATTCTTCCCAGTAAGATTGCCAACAAAAACAAAATCATGTACAATAGAAGCTGGAGGTGTTACTATGCTCTATACCCCCCTGACGAAAAAAGCCATCAAGCTGTGCTTTGATGCGCACAAGGAACAGACGGATAAAAGCGGCTTGCCCTACGTACATCATCCCTTCCATCTGGCAGAGCAGATGACGGATGAGGCCACCACCGTGGTGGCCCTGCTCCACGACGTGGTGGAGGACACCGACTTGACGCTTGCCGATCTGCGGCAAGAAGGCTTTGGCGAGGAGATCCTCGCCGCCATCTCCCTAATGACCCACGACCCTGCGGTGCCGTATATGGAGTACGTGGCGGCCATCAAGCAAAATCCCATCGCCCGGGCGGTGAAGCTGGCCGATCTCACCCACAACAGCGACATCTCCCGGCTGGATACCGTGACCCAAAAAGATCGAGAGCGGGTGGAAAAATACCGACAGGCTATGGATCTGCTAAAGGAGTAAGCGAACGAAAAAGCACAGGCCCCCGGCTTTGCTTAATGCAACGCCGGGGGCCTATTTGGTTTCTGTTATCGGCCGCAGCACTGCTTATACTTCTTGCCGCTGCCGCAGGGGCAGGGGTCGTTGCGCCCCACCTTCTGGGAGGCGGTCTTACGTACCGGCTGTTTCTTGTCGGTGCCGTCCCCGCCAGCAGAGGTGCTGGTGATCTTCACCGTCTGCCGCCGCTCCAGCTCCTCCTGAGAGCGCAGCTCCATCAGCAGGATACCCCGGGCAGTGTCCTCCTGAATGGCGGCCACCATCTGCTCGAACATCTCAAAGCCCTCATTGCGGTAAGCCACCACCGGGTCATGCTGACCGATGGCCCGCAGGTGGATGCCGCGGCGCAGTTCATCCATGTTGTCGATGTGATCCATCCAGTAGCGATCCACCGTCTGCAACAGCACAAACCGCTCCATCTCCCGCATGAGCTTGTCGCCGTACTTGGCCTCCTTCGCCTCGTACCGCGCCATTGCCCGCTCAAGCAGCAGGGCACAAAGATCCTCCCGCTCCATATCCTCCAACTGCTGAGCGGTGTAGCGCAGGTCGTCCTCGGTGAGCAACCAGCCTGCATAGTAGCTACGCAGACCGTCCATGTTCCACTGGGTGTGATCCTCGTTATCCACCGTATACTGCTCCACCGTGCTGTTGATGGAACGCTCCACCATCTTGACCACCCGGTCACGCACGTTTTCATCCGCCAGGACGGTGTCACGCTGGCCGTAGATGACCTCGCGCTGGCGATTCATAACATCGTCGAACTTCAGCACATCCCGACGGGTGCCAAAGTTGCGCTCCTCCACCTTGCGCTGGGCGCCCTCGATCATACTGGTCAGGAGCTTGAGCTGCATAGGTGTATCCTCGTCCATGCCCATGCCGGACATGATCGCATCCACCCGGCTACCGCCGAACAGACGCATCAGGTCATCCTCCAGCGACAGATAGAAGCGGGTGGCGCCCGGATCGCCCTGGCGACCGGAGCGGCCGCGTAGCTGGTTATCGATACGGCGGGACTCATGCCGCTCGGTACCCAGGATGAACAGACCGCCCGCCGCTTTCACCTGTTCCGCTTCCGGGCGAATCAGCTCCCGGTATTTCTCATGAAGCTCCCGGAACTGCTTGCGAGCCGCCAAAACCTCCTCATTATCCGTGTCCCCATAGGCGGTGGACTCAGCAATCAGCTCCTCCGGCACCCCCAGGCGACGCATCTCGGCCTTCGCCAAAAACTCCGGGTTACCGCCCAGCATGATATCCGTACCACGTCCCGCCATGTTGGTGGCGATGGTCACCGCCCCCAGCTTACCTGCCTGGGCGACGATCTCGGCTTCCTTCTCATGGTACTTGGCATTAAGCACCTCGTGGGGGATACCCTCTCGTTTAAGGAGCTTGCTCAGCAGTTCGGACTTTTCAATGGAAATGGTACCCACCAGCACCGGTTGCCTGCGGGCATAGCACTCCTTGATCTGGGCGATGATGGCGCGGTATTTGCCCGCCTCCGACTTATAGATCACGTCATCACGGTCATCGCGGATGACCGGCTTGTTGGTGGGGATCTCCACCACGTCCAGACGGTAGATCAGGTTAAATTCCTGCTCCTCCGTCTTGGCGGTACCGGTCATACCGGACAGCTTCTTGTACAGACGGAAGAAGTTTTGGAAGGTGATGGTGGCAAGGGTCTTGCTCTCCCGCTCCACCTTGACTCCTTCCTTGGCCTCGATGGCTTGATGAAGTCCTTCGTTATATCGGCGGCCAAACATAATGCGCCCGGTGAACTCATCCACGATGAGCACCTGCCCATCCTTGACCACATAATCCACATCCCGTTGCATAACGCCCCGGGCCTTGATAGCCTGGTTGATGTGGTGCAGCAGCGTCACATTAGCGGTGTCCATCAGGTTTTCCACCTTAAAGAACGCCTCCGCTTTGCGAGCGCCAGCCTGTGTCAGCGTCGCGGTACGCGCCTTCTCGTCCACGATGTAATCGCCATCCACCGTGTCCTGCTCTTCCTTCGCATCCATTTCCTTAATGCGGAACGCCTTCAGCGTCCGGGCGAACCGATCCGCCACGTTATACAGCTCGGTGGACTTATCCCCCTGTCCGGAGATAATCAGGGGAGTGCGTGCCTCATCGATAAGGATGGAGTCCACCTCATCCACGATGGCAAAGGAATGCCCCCGCTGTACCTTGTCCTGCTGATGCTGTACCATGTTGTCCCGCAGATAGTCGAAGCCCAGCTCGTTATTGGTGGCGTAGGTGATATCCGCCGCGTATGCCGCCCGGCGCTCCACCTTGGGCAGGTCGTGGACGATAAGACCCACACTGAGACCCAGATAGCGGTACACCTTACCCATCCACTCACTGTCGCGGCGAGCCAGATAATCGTTAACGGTAACAATGTGCACACCCTTGCCTGCCAAGGCGTTGAGGTATGCCGGCAGGGTGGCCACCAGGGTCTTGCCTTCACCGGTGCGCATCTCGGCGATGCGCCCCTGGTGCAGGATGATGCCGCCGATGATCTGTACAGGGAAATGCTTCATCCCCAATACCCGCCAGGAGGCTTCCCGGCAAACGGCAAAGGCATCCGGTAGAATATCCTCCAGGGTCTCCCCCATAGCGAGGCGATCACGCAGTTTATCCGTCTGAGCGCGCAAAGCGGCCTCATCCATAGCAGCGTAGGTCTCCTCCAACGCCAGCACCTTGTCGCATAAGGGACGTACTCGCTTGATCTCTTTCTGGCTGTAGTCACCAAAGAGCTTTTTCAGAATAGACATATATCGTCAAACCTTTCTGTATCCGGCTGTAAGGATCGTATATCGTTCATTGTACCATACTTGAGCACAAGATACAACCGTCCGGGAGGTAAATTTTCCGTGAATATTCCGGAGAAGCCGTTATTCCGGTGCTTTCTGTCGTTTCCGGTATTCGCCGGGAGAGCAGGCAAACCTTGCCTTAAACAATTTACTGAAATAATACACGTCTGAAAAACCGGCAATCTCCGCGACCTCGCCCACACGCAGATTCCCCTCCGTCAACAGCTTAACAGCGGTCTGCAGGCGACGATCAATCAGATATTGGGACGGTGAGGTGTTGTACATCTGCCGGAAAACCGTGCGAAAATACTTGGGGCTCATGTCACACCGGGCAGCGACGTGGGCGATTTTCAGGGTAGGATCGGCATAATTCTCATTCATATAATCACAGGCACTCTGCAGAACGGTCTGCTTTGTGCGGGCGATATACGGCGGCGCCATCTTTTGGAGGATAAAGGAGAACAGCTTGTAGAGTATCGCCATCGCTTCGCA
This sequence comes from Acutalibacteraceae bacterium, assembly GCA_045537135.1. GTDB lineage: Bacteria > Bacillota > Clostridia > Oscillospirales > Acutalibacteraceae > UBA5905. The sequence continues at coordinate 13,764 of JAZSOW010000015.1, read as the reverse complement.
ATAATTGCTGGGGGATTGCAGGTTTTTATAGCTCAGTAGCTTTTGAAACAAATTCTTGATCTCCGGGTGTGCCTTGCAGTCATAGACACAAGCGGGCAGATCCACATCAGCGGCAAAGGTCACGCAGATGGATTCTCCCGGCTCCACACACCGGACGGAATAGGGCGTATAGTTGGTGATAAAGAACAACGTATCCTCCTTCACCTGCAGGGATGTGGTGGGAAACTTATGGTCATAATGCCCGCTGACCTGATAGGACAGGCAATACAGGTCGATGTTATCCGGGTGCTTCCAGGTCTTTTGATCGGTCCGGTAAATGTAGATCATAGATATGTCCTGTATCGCCACGCGCATCGCATTCACTCTCCTTATGGCTTAATTATACCAAAAGGTAAGCAAAAATGTCAAGAATATGTTCCCTTTTATACAAAAATCGGTTATTCGTACATTGTTATTTCATCGGCGGCTTGCTATAATGCCCATAACAAGAAAGGAGTGTTTGTTATGGAGTACAACGCCATCCGTCATGCACTGAACGCATACTACTTTGAACAGCTTCCCGCCATTGCCGAGGAGATGCGGCAGACAGTATTCCAGGAACTGGACACCTACGCGGCGGCGCATCCCGACGCCAACGCCTACGAGCTTAAACGCAAGCAATACGAGGTCATCACCGAGCACCTACAGCCACGGCTGTTTGAGGGGCTTCCCTTCTTCTTTGAGACCGGTGCCCTGGTAGCCTGGTCGGACGGCCGCTATGACCGCGGCGCCATCCACGCCAACGCCTGGCTGTACCTGCGCAACTCTCATCTGTTTGAGGATATGGATCCCTATGCATATGGTATCTACAAAAAGCACCAGAGCAACACCCTCTATACACAGTGCGGCATCTATGCGGATATGATGCACCAGGGATTGCCGCTCAAAAAGGTGTTTCAGGTGGGGCTCCGGGGCATTTTGCAGGAGCTGGAGGCGGCAGACGCCACCTGCCAGAACGCAGAGGAGGCGGATTTCATCGCCTGCGCCACTGCGGGCATCCGCGCTCTGTGCCGCCTGGCAGAAAAGTTTGCGACAGCCGCCCGAGCGCAAGGGCTGGAGGAACTGGCGCAGGTAGCCGAGCGCGTGCCCTATAACCCGCCCGACAGCGTCTATGAGGGGCTGTGTACTCTAGCCTTTATCCGCAAAGGACTGGGCTCCTTAGAGGGGATGGGCTACAGCTCCTTCGGGCGCGTGGATGTGCTACTGGCGCCCTTGTACGACAAGGATATGCAGCGGGGCATCTCTCGGGAGAGCCTGCTGGATCTGGTAACTCGTTTCCTGTTAATCTGGGATTGCACCATGAACCGCAACGATAAGCTGTTCGCCGCCGAGTATGAGCTGGAAAACTCCCTGACACTGGGAGGCTGTGACGCGGATGGCAACCCGGTATTTAACGACATCACCAAACTGTTTTTAGAGGCGCGGGACAGGGAGAGCATCTTATATCCCAAAATGATGCTCCGCTTTTCGGAGAACTCCCCCAAAGAATACTTAGAGATGATCGGCGACCCGCTCATCCGCAGCCGTAGCTTCAGCCTATATGCCAACGACGATGCCGTTATTCCCGCTCTGGTCGCTTCGGGAATCGAGGTGGCCGATGCCCGCCAATACGCGGTGGGGGGCTGCTGGGATATTCTCCTGCCGGATCTGTATATCCACAACAGTGGCGAGTACTTCAACGTGCTGGCGCCCTTACTGTGGTCCATCCATCGATACAAGCAGCCCATGCAGGAGTGCAATATCTTCTTTGAGCCGCTGGAGGAGGTAGGCAGCTTTGAGGAGCTGTACACCCGCTACCTGGGCGGTGTGAGGCGCATCGCCGTGCAGAAGGCGGCGCTGCAGAGCCGCGGGGCACGGGTATGGCATCGGGTGAATCCGCTGGGAGCTATGTCCGCTCTGATGGAGCCCTGCATCCCCAAAAAGCGGGATATCACCGCCGGAGCGGGTAAGTACAACAGCGAGGTGGCCTATTTCATCCTGTTTGCGGAAACCGCTGACACCCTGCTGGCTATCCGCAAGCTTTGCTTTGAGGATAAGGTCTGCAGCCTTGACGAGCTCTTTGCCCAATGTCGGCAGGATTGGGCCGACGAGGCGCTGAGGCAGCAAGCGCTGCGCGCCCCCTCCTACGGAGACGGATCGGCGGAGTCCGGCGCCTTCGTGGGGCGACTGGTGGACGACCTGTGCGAGCTGTTCGACGACCTGCCCACCGCCTACGGCGGGCGGTTCCGTGTGGGCTCCAACACCTACACGGAGGTGGTATGGATGCGCGGGGAGATTCCTGCCATGCCAAACGGCCGTCGGCGGGGCGATTTCATCAGCCAGGGGCTGACCCCCGACAGAACCGGCCGCTCCACCTCCCTCTACGACATACTGGACGCCTTCCGCTACATCGACACCAAAAAGCTCACCGCCGGTGCGTCCTTGACACTGACCTTGCCGACAGGAGGTATGGATATTAACCGGGCGGTAGAATTCTTCCGTATGCTGGCACGCAGTGGGGCGTTATCCATCCAGCCAAACTGCGTCCGACGAGAGGATCTGTTAGCAGCCCAAAAAGACCCCGCTTCCTATGGGCACATCATTGTGCGGGTCTGCGGTTTCTCCGCCCCCTTTGTGCTGTTGCCGCCCATCTACCAGCAGGAAGTGCTGACCAGAACGCTGGCGGAGGTGTGACCCTTGCTAAGAATCTGCAATATACAGGATTTCACGCTTCACGATGGCCCTGGCATCCGCACCACCATTTTCCTCGCCGGATGTCCCCTGCGCTGCGCCTGGTGCCACAACCCCGAAACCCAAACAGGACGCCCTCTGCTGGTGTATGAGCAGGCGCAATGCATCCGCTGCGGGCGATGCGCCGTCTGCGAGAATGGGGCGCATCGCTTCACACCGGCGCATACCGTGGAGCGGGAGCACTGCCGCCTGTGCGGGCAGTGCGTGACCGTCTGCCCCGTAGGGGCGCTCTCTTTATCTCAAAGAACGCTGTCCGACGACGAATTCCGCGCACTGGTGGCCCGCCAAAAGCGACTGGCGGGCGATGGGGGCGGCATCACCTTCTCGGGCGGTGAGCCGCTTATGCAGGGGGAAGAGCTGCTGCGGCTGCTGCAGACGGTGGACGTGCACGTCGCCGTTGAAACCTGCGGCTACGCGGAGGAAGAGCTGTTCAAGGCGGTTGTCAAGCGGATGGACTACGTCATGTTCGACCTGAAGCTGGCGGATGACCGCCTGCATCGGCAATATACCGGGGTGTCCAACCGCCGTATCCTGCAGAATCTCCAACATCTGCGGGACAGCGGCACCCCCTACCTGCTGCGCACCCCGCTCATCCCCGGCATCACCGACACGGCAGAAAACCTGCAGGCCCTGGCGGCCATCGTGGGGGACGACCCTTGGGAGACGCTGGAGTACAACCCCCTGACCCCCGCCAAATACGATAAACTCGGCAGGCCCTATACGCTGAACGTCTGACGGTACGGCACCCTCTCGCAAAAGGGTGCCGTACTTTTTTACGTAAAAATTCGGTGTAAAAGGAAAATAAGGGTTTGCGCGGGGGACTTTTTGTGATATGATAAATATATATGTCCGTAAAGGAGCGTTGCAAAACGTGAAAAAACTGCTGCGATATATGCGGCCCTACACCAAGGAGTGTATCCTGGGCCCGCTGCTCAAGCTGGCAGAAGCCACCTTGGAACTGCTGGTGCCACTGGTGATGGCCGCCATCATTGACCAGGGCATCTACGCCAGAGACCGGAGCCATGTGGCGTGGATGTGCCTGCTATTAGCCGGTCTGGGGCTGGCAGGGCTTGTCTTCTCCGTCACCGCCCAGTACTTTGCCGCCAAGGCCGCCACCGGCTTTACCGCCCGCCTGCGCCAGGTTCTGTTCGCTCACATACAAAAGCTCAGCTACACCGCTCTCGACGATGTGAGCACCTCCACCCTGGTGACAAGGCTTACCAGCGACATGAATCAGGTGCAGAACGGTGTCAACCTGGCTCTACGGCTGTTGCTGCGTTCCCCCTTTGTGGTGTTCGGCGCCATGATCATGGCTTTCACCCTGGACGTGCCGGGCGCGCTGGTGTTTGCGGTGATCATCCCTCTGCTCGTCGCTGTGGTGTTCGGCATCATGCTCCCCTGCATCCCTCTGTACAAAAAGGTGCAGGGGCGGCTTGACCGGGTGCTGGGACGCACCCGGGAAAACCTGGCCGGCGTGCGGGTCATCCGCGCCTTCCGCAAGGAGAGGACGGAGATCACCGCCTTTGACGAGGATAACGAGGCACTGACCGCTTCCCAAAATTTTGTGGGACGCATCAGCGCCCTGCTCAACCCCCTGACCTATGTGCTTATCAACGCCGCCATCCTGGTGCTGTTGTGGACAGGGGCCATCCGGGTGGAGCACGGCATCCTCACCCAGGGCGTGGTAGTCGCTCTGTACAACTACATGTCCCAGATCCTGGTGGAGCTTATCAAGCTGGCCAATCTCATCATCACCATTACCAAATCCATTGCCTGCGGCAACCGCATCCAGGCGGCTTTGGAAATTTCCCCGGCGGAGGACGGCTCCACCGCCCCCGGGGCGGTAGCCGGGGCTCCCCGCATAGAGTTCCGGAACGCGACCCTGCGGTATCACGCAGACAGCGAGCCTGCCCTGACGGCTATTTCGCTGGCCGTACAGCCCGGAGAGACCCTGGGGCTCATCGGCGGCACCAGCGCGGGTAAGACCTCGCTGGTGAATTTAGTGCCCCGCTTTTACGACGTCACCGAGGGTGCCGTGCTGGTGGATGGGGTGGACGTGCAGTCTCTCCCCGCCAAGGAGCTGCGGGAGCGCATCGGCATCGTGCCTCAACAGGCGGTGCTGTTTCACGGTACCGTGCGAGACAACCTACGCTTTGGTAACAACGAGGCTACCGACGAACAGCTATGGGAGGCTTTAAAGGTCGCCCAGGCCAAGGCGGTGGTGGAGGACAAGCCCGGCGGGCTGGACTACCTCATCGAGCAAGGTGGGCGCAACCTGTCCGGCGGTCAGCGGCAACGGCTGACCATCGCCCGGGCACTGACCCGTCGCCCGGACATCCTTATTTTAGATGACAGTGCGGCGGCACTGGACTATGCTACCGAGGCCGCCCTGCGGCAGGCATTGACGGCTCTCCCATGGAAGCCCACGGTACTGCTCATCTCTCAGCGGGTGGCCTCCGTGCAGAACGCTGACCGCATCGCGGTACTGGAGGATGGTTTTCTCGTAGGCCTCGGCACCCATGAGGAACTACTGAAAACTTGTGCTGTCTACAAGGAAATATACGACTCTCAGGTAAAGCAGGAGGTGAGTGACCGTGGCTAAAAACACACGTGACCGCACCTCCCAAAAGGCTACTATGAAGCGGGTGTGGCAATACATCCGCCGATACCGACTGTTGCTGCTCCTGTCCATCCTGCTGGCCGGCGTCACCGTGGCACTGACCCTGTACGTGCCCATCCTGCTGGGCGAAGCCATCGACAACATGATCGCCGCCGGGCAGGTGTCATTTGATATCATTCTCTCCCTGCTGGTGCGCTCCGGCATCCTCATTGCCGTCACCGCCCTGCTTCAGTGGGTGATGAACACCGTCAACAATGCCATGACCTACCGGATCATCCGGGATATGCGGCGGGACGCCTTCCATCACCTGCAGACATTGCCCCTTAAGTATCTGGATGCCCACCCGGCGGGAGACATCGTCAGCCGCATCATTGCGGATGTGGATCAGTTTGCCGATGGTCTGCTCATGGGCTTTACCCAGCTATTTACCGGCGTGGTGACCCTGGTAGGCACCCTACTATTCATGCTGACCATCCATGTGGGGGTCACCGCCGTGGTGGTGGTACTCACCCCCATGTCCTTGCTGATCGCCTCCTTTATTGCTAAGCGCACCTTCGCCATGTTCCGAGAGCGCGCCACCGCCCAAGGCAAGCAGACCGCCCTCATTGACGAGATGGTACACCATCAAAAGGTAGTACAAGCTTTTGGACAGGAGGAGGCGGTACAGGCACGCTTTGACGCGGTGAATGAGCGCCTGCGAGCCACCTCCCTGCGAGCTACCTTTTTTTCCTCCCTGGTCAACCCCACCACCCGCTTTATCAACAGCGTTATCTACGCCGGCGTGGGTCTGACAGGCGCGCTGGTAGCCATCGGCAGCGGGCTGACGGTGGGAGCTCTGTCCTGCCTCTTAAACTACGCCGGACAGTACGCCAAGCCCTTTAACGAGATCTCCGGTGTGGTCACCGAGCTACAAAACGCCCTGGCCTGCGCCGCCCGGTTTTTTGAGCTCGTCGAACAGCCGGCCCAATCCCCCGATCCGGCGGCGGAGCTGCCCCCGGTCACCGGGCAGGTGACGATGGAGAACGTATGCTTCTCCTACACCCCTGAGCGCCCCTTGATCGAAGACCTCGACCTGTTGGTCAGGCCGGGACAGCGGGTGGCCATCGTGGGCCCCACCGGCTGTGGCAAGACCACCCTCATTAACCTTCTGATGCGTTTCTATGACGTGGGAAGCGGCACCATCCGGGTGGAAGGCGTAGACGTCAATACCGTCTCCCGCCACAGCCTGCGCGCCGCCTATGGCATGGTACTGCAGGAAACCTGGCTCAAAACCGGCACCATCCGGGAAAACCTGACCTTCGGGTGCCCGGATGCCACCGACGAGGACGTGATCGCCGCCGCCTGCGCCGCCCACGCCCATGGCTTTATCAAGCGTCTGCCCCAGGGCTATGACACCGTCATCTCCGCTGACAGCGGCAATCTGTCTGCCGGTCAGCGACAGCTCCTGTGCATCGCTCGGGTAATGCTGGCAAAGCCACCCATGCTCATCCTGGACGAGGCCACCTCCTCCATTGATGCTCGCACGGAGCTGAAGATCCAAGAGGCCTTCGACCGGCTGATGGAGGGGCGCACCACCTTTATTGTGGCGCATCGTCTGTCCACCATCCGTACGGTAGACACCATCCTGGTAATGAAGGATGGGCACATCATCGAGCAAGGCAACCATGAGGAGCTGCTGAAAAAGAACGGTTTCTACACTCACCTGTACAACAGCCAGTTTGCGCATACAGAATAAGGAGACAACCTTATGGAATACAGGACATTAGGAAAAAGCGGCCTGCGGGTCTCCCGCTTGGGCCTTGGCGGCATCCCCATCCAGAAGATCGATGCCGCCGGCACCCGGAAGCTCCTGCTGTCGCTTATGGAGGCGGGGGTCAACTACATCGACACCGCCCGGGGCTACACCGTCAGCGAAGAATATATCGGGGAGGCCCTGGAGGGAGTATGGGAGCATTTTGTTCTCGCTACGAAAAGCATGGCTCGTACCAAGGAAGCCATGGCAGCGGATATCGACGTGAGTCTTTGCAACCTGCGCACCGACTACATCGACCTCTACCAGGTGCATAACCCCTCCCCGGCACAGCTCGCCCAGGTGATGGCACCCGGCGGGGCACTGGAGGCCCTGCTAGAGGCAAAAGCCGCCGGTAAGATCGGACACATCGGGGTAACCCTCCATTCTGCAGACCTATTCCGGCAGGCGGTGGAGCTGTCCTGGGTGGAGACCATCATGTTCCCCTACAACATTGTGGAGACGCAAGGAGAAGAGCTTATCCGCACTTGTCAGGAAAGGAACATCGGCTTTATCGATATGAAGCCCCTGGCGGGCGGCGCCATCGAGGACGCTACCCTGGCCCTGCGGTTTATCCTGCAAAATCCGGCGGTGGATGTGGTCATCCCCGGCATGGCGGCAGAGGAGGAGATCACCCAGAACGTGGCCGCTACCGAGGACAGTAGCCCGCTAACGGCAGAGGAGCTGTCCGCCATCGACAGCCTCCGGCAAACGCTTGGCACTCGTTTCTGCCGGCGATGCAACTACTGCGCCCCCTGTACGGCGGGCATCAACATCTCCGGGGTGTTCCTGATGGAAGGATACCTGTCCCGCTATGGGCTGGAGGACTGGGCCAGAGCTCGCTACGGCACCATGGAGAAAAAGGCCTCCGCCTGCATCGGCTGTGGGGTGTGCGAGACCCGCTGTCCCTACCAGCTCCCCATCCGGCAGATGCTGAAGGATGCCGCACAGAAGTTTGGCGAATAAGCACAAAAAGGACCGTGTCGGATAGACACGGTCCTTTTTGATCGTTTATTCTACGGTGAGCTCTCCCAGAGCGTAATACCGCCCGTCACGGGGAGCGTCCATGCACCAGTACACGATGGGGTCGGCGTCCTCACCGATGCCTATTGACAGCGTGTATACCCCGGCAGGGACAGCCGACAGAGACAGGGAAAGACTCTCGGCGGTAATACCGGGCAACCAGTGGGTGATATCCACCCCGGTATCCAGCGTGTAACTGCAGCCTGCTCCCATCAGCCGCACCTTAAGCGGCATCCGGGTGTAGATGGGAGCCACGCCCACGTTTTCTACCGAGAGCTCCAGCGGCAGAACACCACCGGCGGCAACGGTAGCGGGGTAGGTGACGGTATCCGGCTTGAAGTGGTAGCCCATTTTGGCTACCCAGGCATCCACCTTCTCCTGCCATTCAAAGGGAGCGGGGATGGACTTGCCGTTGAAGGAGCTGATGTGCCACTCTAAGGTCTTTTCGATGATGTGGTCCAAGTCCCAGCCCTTGCGCTGCCACTCCCCCATCCACCAGTAGGCTTCAAAGAACACCGGGGCTACCTTCCACACATCCTCCAGCTGAGCAATGAGGGGCGGGTACCGGTCGTTGATGTGGAAGGGATCGCCCAGGCCGTCGCCCCGCCAGCCGGCGGGGTGTAGGCGGCTGGCGTAGCGCAGCATTTCCGGGCGGGCCAGCTGTCCCATCAGCTGGGTATGCTGGAAGTATTCCACGTAAATATCCATCAAGGCCTGAATGTCTTCGTCAGGGTACAGCTCCAGCTTATGTCCCTCGCCCCAAGAGCCGGGCAGTGACATATCCAGGTAGGCGAAGGTGGGATCGCTGTCAAAGGCTTCACCCAGTTTCTTCACCGCCTGCCCGAACAGCTTGAGAAACAGCGGGTCAGTGGGGCTGTCCTTCACCCGCATCATAGGCGGGCGTTCGGGGCAGGGGATGAGGCTCTTGAGCCACTCCGGTACGTCGTCACAGGCGCGGGTGCTGTGGGCCATCAGGCGGAAGCTGACCACCTGATCATGCGCCCGGGCATCCTCCAAGATCTGCCGGACAAAGTCGTAGTTATACACGCCCTGCTCCGGCTCGAACTCTTTCCACAAAATGCGTATGTAGGCAATGGAGGTATCGGGGTAATACCCTTCCTCCCGCCCATTCTGCGGTACGTCATCGGGGATGGGATAGCACTCCACGTTCTCCGTTTCAGTCAGACGGTTTTCCGGGCGCACCACAATGTCGGAGTACAGCTTCTCCCCCCGGAAATGCTGGAAGCTGGTAAACCCGCAATAGGGGTTTTGCCCTTCTTCCCGCTTGTATGCAAACTGTTTGGTCACCATAATGCCATCCTCCTGCGGTGATTTTTGACCATTATATCACAGGGGGAAGAAAATGGGTAGTCCTTTTTGCAAAAAAGTCAGTTTTCTCGCAGATGGCCGTCCTCCATGACCACCCGGCGAGGGCAGGCGTCCCCAATGGCCGGGTCATGGGTGATAATGAGCACCGTGTGTCCCGCCTCGTGGAGAGCGTGAAGCAAGGCCATCACCTCCCGCCCGGCGGCGGTGTCCAGGTTACCGGTGGGCTCGTCTGCCAGAAGGATGGGGGGCTTCCCCGCCATAGCGCGAGCCACCGCCACCCGTTGCTGTTGCCCACCGGACAACTGCCGGGGCAGGTGGTGCATCCGCTCCTCCAGCCCCACCTGCCTCAGACACTCCCGGGCAGTCTGCCGCCGCTGTCGCTCCGGGACGCCACGGTATGTCAAAGGTAATTCCACATTTTCCAGCGCCGTAAGCTGTGGGAGAAGATGAAACCCTTGAAACACAAACCCCACCGTGCGACTACGTACCGCCGCCAGTTCCCCTTCGCTCATGTGGGCTACATCCTGCCCCGCCAGCCGGTATTCCCCGGCGGTGGGGGTGTCCAGACAGCCCAGGATGTTCATCAGCGTGGATTTTCCCGATCCGGAACGCCCCAGGATCGCCACCATCTCCCCCGCCTCCACCGTGAGGGACACCTCGTCCAGAGCGCGCACCACCGTGTCTCCCGTGTCGTAATGCTTGCAGATGCCCCGCATCTCGATCAATGCCATAAAAAATAACCCCCTTTCGCCTCTTAGAATGTGCAAAAGGGGGCTGTTTTATAATTCCATAACGGCGCCTTGCCGCGGAATGAACACCTGTGTATTCGAGGAACGCTCCAGGATCGCATCTTTTAGGATCATGGCGTGATAGGCCTGCCACATGGATTCTTCCGGCCGTCCATCCTCATACAGATGGGTAAGCAGAATGTTTTTGCGGGAGTGCTGCAGCATAAAGTCGGCAAAGGGCTCCACGTAGGGGGCCACCTGCGCCTTGTCCGTCGGCGCGTCGCTGAGCCACACGTGGGCAAAGCAGTAGTCCGCTGGCTCCGGCAGATCCTCGAGAGCGTAGTCGCGCACATCTGCGGGGAATACCATGGATGGCGAGCCCACAGCGGTAACGGTATAGCCGTATTCCGGCACCCCCCTGCCGTTGAAGGGACGGATGTGCCGTCCCGCGAAAGGGGTGACGGTCAGGGGGCCCACCTGCAGGGGCTCTCCCACCCGGGCGAGCAGCAGCTTCTCCGGGCGGATACCCCAAGCAAGCGCCTGCTGCTCCAGGAAATCCGGGATGATCCACAGGGCGTCCCCCTGTGCCAGGGCGGTGACCACCCCTTCCTCAAAGTGGTCTGCGTGGCCATGAGTAATGATCATCAGCTTGAGATCCCGCAGTCGCTCCGCTACCTGTGCAGGGGTCTTTGCCAGCATCCGGGGAGCCTTGCGAATGGCCACATCCATTCCCCAACCAAAGCCGTTTGTATTAAAGAGGTAGGAGGTGGAATGTAAAAGCCCAAAGCGGGTACCGGGGCCGGTGGTGGACAGCACCGAGGCGGCGGAACAAAACCACGCATCAAAGTGCAGACGGATATCATCGTACAGCCGGGCGCAGAACGGGAGCGCCGTCCGAAGCGCCGCCACCGAGCCGTACAGCGCCTCGTGGGGCTCCCGCTCAAAGCGGGAAAACTCCAGCTCAATGTTGTACACACCAAAGTATTCATAAGCCAGCGCCGGTAGCAACACGTCCAGCGGCAGGTCATGGGTATCCAGCGGAAAATGGGTCTTAAGTCCATCCATGGCATGGATATGGGTGTGGATGACCCGCTTGAGGAAGGCGCGCTCCGGCAACCGCATCCCCATTTCCGGGTGATTCTTACGCATGTAGTACATATAGTGCCCCATATCGAAGCAAATACCGATGTGGGGGCTGTCCACGGCCTTCACCGTCTCCAGCACCAGGGCGGTGCTGTCCCCCTCCGTCTTGTCGGGCAGGAGGCGGTTGTTCTCCAGAGCGATACGCACCGGCAGAGCGCGGGCTTCTATATGGGATGAAAGCGCTTTCATAGCCCCGCTATTGTCCCCCACAATGGGATGGACAGTAATCGTCAGCCGGTTCTGGCGCATATCCGCCAGCAGAGCGGCGAGGGGGGCAAACACATCCTCCACCGCCGTTTCGGCGGACAGAACGGTGCCGTGTACGGTAATGGCTAAGCCGGCATCCCACACGGCGTCTGCCGCCCGCTTGACCTCTGCCGGGTCGAAGTGAGGGCGTACTGTCCGCAACTCCACGCTTTCCACCCCACGGGCACACAGCGCTTCAAACACCGTCTCTCGGTCACCGAGGACACCCTCGCCGGTAGACAGCCACGCAAAAGGTAAAGATACACCGATCATACTGAGCACACCTTCTTTCGGTATATGGATATTATACCACCCCCTGTCAAGGCTTGACCGGGGGCTGAAAACATGGTATAATGCCCTTATCATTTTCGGGAGGGATACCATGGCTACCATCCACATTTTAGGCTCCTGCTCCGGCACCGAGCCCATGCCCGGACGCACCCACACCTCGCTGGTGCTCACCGCCGGGGATCGGCACTATTTCTTTGACGCCGGAGAGTGCTGTTCCCGCTCCGCCCACCTTATGGGAATCGACCTGCTCAAGACCCGGGCCATTTTCCTGTCCCACACCCACTACGACCACATTGGCGGGCTGGCAGGGCTGTTCTGGGCCATCCGCAAGCTCATCAACCGCGGCCACGGAAACGTAGCAGACGGAAAGGTTACGCTGTATATCCCGGAGATTCCCGCCTGGGAGGGTATCCATCAGATGCTCCGGTATTCCGAGGGTGGGTTTAGAATTAATTTTGAGATCCCGGTGGATACCCCCCGGTTTGGTACCTTCTATGATGATGGGGTGCTGCGGGTCACCGCTTTCCCCGCCCACCATCTCCCCGACGGAGAAAATGGGCTGTGCCGTAGCTTTGCCTACCGCTTGGAGGTGGAAGGGAAAACGGTGGTGTTCTCCGGAGATGTAGGCGGTATGGAGGATCTCGTCCCCGTGCTGGAGGGGGGCTGTGACTGGCTCCTGTGCGAGACCGGCCATCACAAGGCGCAAGATGTGTGCGATTTTGCCGAAAGCCACGGCGCCGAGCGGCTGATGTTCGTCCACCATGGGCGAGAGATGCTGGCCATGGTGGATACCGCCAAGGCAGCCATAGCGGGGTGCAAGATTCCGGTCACCGTCGCCGAGGACGGCTTAACCATAGAATTATAAAAAGGCAAGCCTGAACCATGCGTGGTTCAGGCTTGCCTTTTTATTCGTCTTCCGCGCCCAGCAGAAGGAGGCCGGCACACAGGCCGCCGGTGACGACCAAATGCAACAGCCAATCCGCGTACAGAGTGGTGCCGGTGGCACCCAAATACACCATGATAACAAGGGACAGCACGCTGAGAATACCCTTGCAAAGGATACCGGCGTATTCCAGCCGACGACGATTGTGCTTGAGGGCTTTCACCGTCCGTGCGGACAGGCCGTACAGCACCCAGAATACCACCATTAAAACGGCGTAGCACACATCCACATACCACATAAGGTTGATACCGTCTCCCACTGCAAGAAAGTGGGTGGCAAGCAGCCACAGCCAGTGGAAGGTGCAGACACCGCAGGCAATCTCCCACAGGGGGGACATGGCTTTCCCCTTATACCCAAGCCAAGCAGTGGCCGCCAACAAGGCGTGACCTATGGGTACTGTCAGATGGTACGTAAGCTCCGCCAGCAGAGGCGCGCCGTCGTCCCAAAAAATGCCGGCGGCGGCCAATTGGGCCAGGGTGCCGGTGTGCGCCACCAGCACCTCCAGGGATTCGGTGAAAAAGTCTACAAGGCATACGACGAGGAGAATAATAAAGGCTACGTGATATTGACGTCTGAGCTTATCCACAGTCTTCGCCTCCGGGGTGAGTGTTATAGTGATATTGTAACACACAAAAAACAACCTTGTCAAATGGAAGGGAAAGGGTATTGCAAGCGGTGTCTCATATGCGTCTGCACGGTGTGAACAACGAAACGCAGGCGACAAAAAGCCGCCCCGCCGTATGGGAGTTGCGGATAGGGATTGAGCGAAAAAGGCTTCCCCTCGGGGTAATTCCCCCGCCTTGCGGGGGAAATGTCCGCAAAGCGGACAAAGGGGGGCCGCCCCCGGCGAGGGGGAAGCTGTCGCCAGACTTCGCCTGTGGCA
>JAZSOW010000040.1:0-6173 GCA_045537135.1 Acutalibacteraceae bacterium | reverse complement strand
AGGATACGCTGCTGCAGGTGATGCGCCGCTATGCCGACTACATCTACCGCGTCTTTCTGGTGGAGGGCTCCGCCGCCTTCTCGACCCCCGGCCACGAGGAGATCGAGCTGGCCTTGGTGCGGCTGTACGAGCACACCGGGGAGGAACGGTATCTCACCCTCAGCCGGTATTTTGTGGATACCCGGGGCACGGTAAAGGAGCGGGCATACGATTTTGACACCACCCGCACCCACGACCAGTCTCACCAGCCGGTGCGTCAACAGCGGCAGGCGGTGGGACACGCCGTGCGGGCGCTGTATCTCTACGCGGGTATGGCGGACGTGGCCCGGCTCACCGGGGACGAGGACCTGCTGGCGGCCTGCCGCCGGCTGTTTGACAGCGTCACCCAGCGCCGGATGTACGTCACCGGCGGGGTGGGCGCTACCTCGGCGGAGGAGCGCTTCTCCTACGACTACGACCTGCCCAATGAAACCGCCTATGCGGAGACCTGCGCCGCCATCGCCCTTGTGTATTTCGCCCGCCGGATGAGCCGCATCGACCCGGACAGCCGCTATGCGGACGCGGCGGAGCGGGCGCTCTACAATGGGGTGCTCTCCGGCGTGTCCCTTTCCGGGGATCGGTTTTTCTATACCAACCCTCTGGAGCTGGATCCCGCTAAGTCCCGGGGCGGCTGGCAGAACCCGGTGTTCCCCATCACCCGCCGTCCCCAGGTGTTTGATTGCTCCTGCTGTCCCCCCAACATCTGCCGCTTGATAGCGGACATCGGGGAGGGGGTATACACCCGGCGGGAGGATACCCTGTACGTGCATCAGTATATGGAGAGCACCTGCGACCACCCGGATGCCCCGATAACCCAGCACACCGCCTACCCTTATGAGGGGCAGGTGACCCTCACCTACGGCGGGCAGGAGCCCATTCGCCTGGCGCTGCGCATCCCCGGCTGGTGCCGGCAGTTTACCATAACGGCTCCCTATACCATGGAAAAAGGCTACGCTTTGGTGGACGTGACCCCCGGTGCCACCGTGACGCTGGATATGGCCATGCCGGTGGAATACGTGGAGGCTCACCCGAGCGTGGGTGAGGACGCCGGACGAGTGGCGGTCACCCGGGGCCCCTTGGTGTACTGCCTGGAGGGGGCGGACAATGGGCGCACCCTGCGGGATATCCGGCTGGATGCCGCCGCCCTGGTGACCGTGGAGGAGCATCGCACCTTTGGGCGGGTGCTCCGCATCCCCGCCCGCCGGCGGGTAGCCCGGGGCTTTGAGGGGCTGTACCGCCCCGCCACCGCCGCCTTTACCCCCACCACCGCTACCCTGGTGCCTTACCACACCTTCGCCAACCGGGAGGAGTGCGAGATGCTGGTGTGGGCCCTGGCGGATCACCTGTATTGATACCTCTGCGCCCCTACGGGAAGTACCTCGTCATGGTATGTGCAAATCCATGCGGGGCGTCCGGCGGCCGCCCCCTACAGTACCGTCAAGGCTTTGCACAACCCTTTTGTAGGGTGCGGCGTTTACGACGCACCGCCCTATCCCTGTGGAGGCGCTTTTTCCGGGGTGATGGCCAACAGCACCGGGGATAGCCGCCCCAGCTCCTTCACCAGCGTGTCCAGGAGAAACAGCCGGCTTTCCAATGCCACGAAGGGGGAAAACGCCCATTCTTCGTCCCCCTCTTGCTCCGTTTCCATCCCCTGTAGCAGATAGGCACAGCACTGGATGCGGATATACGCCTCTGTCAACCTGTTAAAATCGTCCTCTTTTATTTTCAGATACATAGACAGCCCTCCTTTTATCGCAGATAGTATACATCATTAATGATGTAAATTCAACACATAATTTGTGATGTATAGTATAGTAATAAAAAGGGGGTAATGATGATGGGAATTCAAGAGAAAATCCGTTTTTTGCGTGAAAACGCTGGGTTAAAGCAAAAGGATATAGCGGAACTACTAAAAACCACGCAACAGTACTACTCGGAATATGAGCTGGGCAACCGACCTATTCCTTCCGATCACATTAAGACGCTTTGTGAGTATTTTCATGTATCGGCAGACTATTTGTTGGGGTTGCCGGAGGGGCTACCTTATCCGAAACGCAAATAAGGAGGCGGTACTATGGCAACCATTAAGCCGGGCAAATACCGGCATTTCAAAGGCAACGAATATGAGGTCATCGGGGTGGCCAGCCACTCGGAGACCCTGGAGCCTATGGTGATCTACCGCGCCCTCTACGGCGAGGGCGGGCTGTGGGTGCGCCCGCTGTCTATGTGGGAGGAAATGGTGACCCGGGATGGGGTCACCCAGCCCCGCTTTACCTATATGGGAGAATAACGAAAACAACCGCACACATCCGGCTACGGCAGGACGTGTGCGGTTGTTTTTTAGCTTTTTTGGTGGTATTGCCGTGGGGTCACCCCGCTCAACGCCCGAAAGACCCGGTTGAAATTCCGGATGGAAGCAAAGCCGCAGGAGGTGCTGACCTGTGTCATATCCATAGCACTCCCCTTGAGCAGGCGGCAGGCTTTTTCAAACCGGAGCTGATTCAGGAACGCCTTAAAATGGGTGTGAAAGGCTTCGTGGAACAGGGAAGAAAAATAATGGTACTCATATCCCAGCGCCTCCGCCAGCGTGCGCATCGTCGTTTCCTCCTCCAGGTGCTCGGTGAGATAGGCAAGCACCCTGGCACGAAAATCCTTGTTGCCTGCGTGCAGGACGACGGCTTGCTGTTGACAGGTGTGACATACCAGGTACAGCAGTGCCTGCCGCAGATGTAGTGCCGGTGTATGGGGCACGAACAGCTGCTCCGTCAGCAACGCCCCGGTGCCGGGCATCAAGGTAAAGGGGGCGAACTGCACGTGGCTGTAGCGGGCGGCGAAATCCTCCACATGATCGCGACTGAACACCCCGACCCATCCCAAACAACCGTCCTCCACGTGAAAGGAATGTACCGCCCATGGGGATACCAGCACGGCCTCTCCGGCCTCGAGCACCATGTCCCGGGTGTTGATCTGCACCGGTATGGCACCACGACAGCAATAGATCAGCTCGTAGTTGCTGTGAAAATGGGAAAGGTACCCCATCCCCTCATACAGGTAGGCATTATAGTTATAATTGGTGCGGGAATTGTCTGGCTGATGGAATAACATTGTACCCCTCATTTCTTAACTTCTGTCTATTATTGTATAAGATCCGGCTTGCGCTGTCAATACGGGTTTTGCTATGATGAAAAGGAAGAAGGAGGGGACGGCATGACGGGAACGGTGTTTTCCATTGAAGAGTTTACCATCTACGACGGGCCGGGTGTGCGCACCACGGTTTTTCTCAAGGGCTGTCCTCTGCGTTGTCGCTGGTGCCACAACCCGGAGGGGCAGGAGCCACACCCCCAGGTGGTGCGCAACCCCAACGGCTGCATCGGCTGCGGGCGGTGTGAGGCGAGCGCTGTTACCGAGGATGGGGTCATCCGGTATACCGAGGAGAGTATCAAGGCCTGTCCCCGCGGCCTCTTACGTGTCAGCGGGGAGGTGTGGGAAGCCCCTGCCCTGTGTGCTCATCTGCTCAGAAATAAAGCCCTGTACGCCGACGGCGGCGGGGTGACCTTCTCCGGCGGGGAGCCCCTGGCCCGGTCCGTCTTCCTGCTGGAGTGCTTGGAACGCCTGCAGGGGCAGGTGCATGTGGCTGTGCAGACCTGCGGCTTTGCCCACCACCACACCTTCCGCCAGGTGCTGGAGCGGTGCGACTATATGCTTTTTGATGTGAAGCTGGCGGACCCCGCCCTCCACCGGGAGTATACCGGGGTATCCAATGCCCCCATTTTACACAACCTGGACACCCTTGCCCACAGCGGCAAGGACTATGTCATCCGCATCCCCCTCATCCCCGGAATCACCGACACCCGGGAGAATCTTCGGGGCATTGCCGCCCTGCTACAGACAAACGGCGTTTCTTATGCAGAGCTGATGCCTTACAACCCCCTGGCGGGGAGCAAGTATCCTCTGGTGGGGCGCACCTACGCTCCCGGCTTTGACGAGACCCGCCCCATAGAGACTCACCCGGAGGTGTTTGCCGCCCATGGCATTACCACCGTGACCTTGTAAAGGAGGCATCCCCTATGACCGAAAAACTCAAGGCCTATCTCGACCAACTGAAAAGCAAAGAATACCGGCAATGGCGCTCCCCCGACCCGGACGCGCCGCCTCTACTGTACCCGGTGGACTATTTCGGGTTTAATTTTGGCACCTCTGCCCCTATTGATAACCTCCACTGTGATAATTTCACCATCGATTACCCCACCCTGCTGTCCCAGGGCTTGGAGGGCATTGCCCGCCGCATCCGGTCGGCGCAGGAGAGGTGTCCCGCGCCGGACAAACAGGCCTTTGGGAACGAGATGCTGTCCCACCTTGACCAGATGCTCCGTCAGGCGGATGCCCACCGGGAGGCGATAGGGGGGAAAAACCCCGCCCTGTACGAGGCTCTGCTCACCGTGCCCCGGCACCCGGCCCGCAGCTTTTACGAGGCTTGCGTGTGCATCCGTGCCGTCACCTACTTTTTGCGTATCGGCGGGGTGGGACACCTGGGGCTTGGCCGCTTTGACCAGTATATGTACCCCTACTGGCAGGGGGATCTGGCGAAGGGTATTCCCGAGGACACCCTCACCGAGACCCTGCAGGCCTTTTTCATCGCTGTGAACTACGACGGCGATCTGTATACCGGTATGCAGCAGGGAGACAACGGCCAGAGCCTGGTGCTGGGCGGCTTTGACCCGGACGGCACTGACCGGTACAACGCCCTGTCGCAAAAGTGTATGGAGGCGTCCTTGACGCTCAACCTCATCGACCCCAAGATCAACCTGCGGGTGGGGAAGAACACCCCGAAGGAGCGGCTGGTCTTTGCTACCCGGCTTACCGCCAAAGGGCTTGGCTTTCCCCAGTACTGCAACGACGACGTGGTGATCCCCGGCCTTATCAAGCGGGGCTATCGCCCGGAGGACGCCCATAACTACGTGGTGGCGGCCTGCTGGGAGTTCATCATCCCCGGCATTGGGGCGGATATTCCCAACGCCCGGGTGATGGATTACCCGCTGTTGGTGCGGCAGACGATGGATACCCACCTGCGGCACAGCGCCACCTTTGAGGACTTGATGACGGCGGTGGAGGCGGCCATTGCCGCCTGCTGTGATGAGATGGTGGCCACCTTCGACTGGCGGCCCTGCTCATCCCTTGCCAGTATCTTTGTGGGGGATTGCGCTGACATCTTGCAGGATATGTACCATGGGGGCGCCCGGTACTTCAATTACGGCTGTCACGGCGCGGGGCTTGCCAACGCCGCCGACGCGCTGGAGGCGGTGCGGGTGCGCGTGTATGAGGAAAAAAGTGTCACCCCAGACGAGCTGCTGGCCGCCTTGGAGGCAGATTTTATGGGGTACGAGGCGTTGCGCAACCGCCTGCGTGCCTGCCCCAAGATGGGCAATAACGTGGACACGGTGGACACCATCGCCGGCCGGTTGATGGCCGACTTTTCGGACAACCTCAATGATCGGGTCGGCCCCGGCGGCCAGCGTTGGCGCGCCGGCACCGGCAGCGCCCAGGAATATTATTACAGCGCCCGGAGCTGTCCCGCCACCGCCGACGGGCGGAAAAGCGGGGATATGTATTCCTGCAGTTTTTCTCCATCTTTAGACGTAAAGACCAATGGGGTGCTGTCCGTTCTGCAATCCTTCACCAAGTTTGATCTCACCCGGGTCATCAACGGCGGCCCTCTTACTTTGGAACTGCACCATTCGGTGTTGCGCAATGAGACAGGTGTTGAAAAGACCGCCCAACTGGTGCGGCTGTTTATCGAACGGGGCGGGCACGAACTACAGCTCAACGCCATTGATGCCGCTACCCTGCGGGATGCCCAACAGCACCCGGAGAACTACCCCGATCTGATCGTGCGGGTGTGGGGCTGGAGCGGGTATTTTAACGAGCTGGATACCCCCTTCCAAGAGCACGTTATCCGCCGCACTAACCATACCCTGTAAAAAAGACCGCCGTAGGGGAGTTGCGGATAGGGATTGAGCGAAAAAGGCTTCCCCTCGGGGTAATTCCCCCGCCTTGCGGGGGAAATGTCCGCAAAGCGGACAAAGGGGGGCCGCCCCCGGCGAGGGGGAAGCTGTCGCCAGACTTCGCCTGTGGCA
>JAZSOW010000060.1:0-24388 GCA_045537135.1 Acutalibacteraceae bacterium | reverse complement strand
CGCGATTTGGCTATCGAAATTTAATAGAGCATACCCAAAATTAAGGAGCAGTCAGCTGACTGCTCCTTTTCTATTCCACTGTGTTTTCCATTTGAAGTCGGATCGTAGCCATGTCGTTCTGTGAGCCAAGGAGTTGACTATAAAGCTTGTCTTCCTAAGACCGCTTGGCCTCCGACTTCGCGATTTGGCTATCGAAATTTAATAGAGCATACCCAAAATTAAGGAGCAGTCAGCTGACTGCTCCTTTTCTATTCCACTGTGTTTTCCATTTGGGCACAAATTTCTTTTCCGTTTCGCAAGTACCCCATATATCTGGCACGGGCAAGCCCTTCCAAGAATGTTTCTTCTGTGATTGGAACTATGGTCATCTTACCGATATCTCCGCCAAACCGAGCCACATACTCACTAACATAAGTCCCCAGATCCTCTGGGCTTTCGCTGACTGCATGAAAGGTAAACTCAAATCGGCCCGGCATTTTCCGGACTAAGAGCACCAATGTTTTGCTATCCCATTTTTCAAAAAGCTCGTTGGATAGATCGTGATATTCGTGGAAAATACGAGGCCCTTTAACATCTTGCAGAATTGGCAGCCTTTTTGTCATTTTGACATCCGCCTGATAGTAATACATACACATCCCTCCCGCAACCAGTATAGGAGATGCCGTGTCCGTGTACAGGGACATCCGGGTTGCTATGATTTGAACAGAACGTTTGAGGGAGGAACCAATATGAAAACGGAAATGGGAATTCTATACGCAAGAAAGCTTCCGGTGGTGATTGATCCGTTTGTCTTTCACCCCCTTAGCGAAAGTAGGATGCTATTCAAAAACAGAAGCACTGCCTGGGAAATGGATGTGCTCCCGAAAACCGATCCTAAATGGCAGGAAACTCGGGAGCAGTTGGCGCAGTACAATGCATATCTGAAGGTGTTAGAGGAAACCCCAGGCTTTGAAAAATTCTTCATTGAAAATGGCTGCTGCGTTTCTCGAAAGCAGGTTACAGACAGCTTTGGAGAAGATTTTGCAAAAAAAGCCTTCGATATGCCGGAATTTCTCTTCCAAACCGATCTGTCCATCAAAGATGATTTCTTGATGGAACGGGAATATGCGCCACGTTATCAAATTGAGGTGCCTGGATTTGGTGAGGTTCATTTCGAGGCCGGAGATCTCTGCGGCGTCATCTCGACGAATATGAACATCCACAACATCCTTCTTTGGAGCTGGTCTGACGATGACCGGGATCTGACATACAGCCTCTACGATCATTTTGAGTTGGTTGGTCTTATTGACCATGAAAACATGAATAAGAACTATGACAACTACGATTGCTATGAACAGCATCGTGATAACATGACTGAGCCGGATAAGAACCTGCTACGCTGCCTGAACTTGCTGGAAGATACGGGTTACCTGATCCGGTACAAGATCCGGCCCAAAGTGGATACTCCTTGGTTTCTGTTCCAAAAGGAAGGCTCATACGGTGTAGTTGCCACACTGGATTATCGGTTTAAGCAAGATCCTCTCCTGATGGAAAAACTCCGGCTGATCCTTGCCCAGCCGGAGGAGCAGGTTGAAACCATCCGGTATTTCCTAACAGATTGCAGCGGTAAGCAGTACCTGTCTGATAAACCCGGTGTGCTCGGCGGACATCGCAAACTGAAGATCTACGGCAAGTTGGATTGTCCTTCTGCTAACCGACACATTGAAAATGGCGAATATATTCGCCACCGGGTTTTCTTTGCGGATGAGGAAGCAGCCATTGCTGCTGGCTATCGTCCCTGCGGAGCTTGTATGAAGGAAAAATATCAAGAATGGAAAGCTAGTCATCCCGATTAATCTCAGGATATCTGTTAGCAGGCATATAAGAAAGATACCGCACAGAGCGAACCTAAAAGGTTGCACCTGTGCGGTACCTCTTATTTATTATACTGTGAAAAGTTCCAGAATTAGGTGTGCACCATGTAGCAGACCGCTGAGAAAAGATTTGCGTTCGTAAGCGATGCATAGCCGGCAAGCAAATTTCATTTCACATTGCGACGAAGGAGCAATATTTCACAATTTACGGAGTAAATTATTTCACCGTGAGCGTAAGCGAACGATTTCACTAAAAATTTCGAGAGTTCAAATGCATACGCAAAACGGCTTATAATATCTTTTCTGTAGCCCATAGACAAGGACCCGGGGCAACGCATAAGCGTTGCCCCGGGTCTTTTGCGTGGAGAGGAGGCCGGGAGAACTCCGCGTTTTGATTGATGCAGCCTGCTTGCAATGCGTTGCGGTTTGTGGTATAATACCAAAAACAGCAAGTCGAATTATCGTAAGATCGGGTTTTGATATGAATTATGCTACCATCAAAGTGAACGATATTGCCAACGGTGTGGGGGTGCGGGTGTCGCTGTTTGTCAGTGGATGCACCCACCGTTGCCCCGGGTGTTTCAATGCCGAGGCTTGGGACTTTGCCTACGGTCAGCCTTTTACCGCCGAAACGCAGGAGATCCTTTTGTCTGCGCTGGATCCCGACTATGTAGCGGGCCTGACGTTATTGGGCGGCGAGCCCATGGAGCCGGTCAACCAGCGGGTGCTGTTGCCCTTCGTCCGGCGGGTGCGGGAACAGTTTCCCCACAAGACGATCTGGTGCTACACCGGCTACCTGCTTGACGGCGATCTGTTGTCACCGTCTGGGCGAGCGCATACCGAGGTGACGGACGAGCTGCTATCCCTTTTCGATGTGATGGTGGATGGCCGTTTCGAACAGGATAAACAGGATATTACGCTGCGTTTTCGCGGATCCTCCAACCAGCGTATCATAGATGTACCCGCTACCCTGCAAGCGGGGCGGGTGATCGAAAAAGAATGGGGAGATTATGTATGAAGCAGACAGTACGGTATCGCAAACTGGATGAACGCGCGGTGGAGCCCACCTACGGTAGCGCCTTTGCCGCCGGAGCGGATCTCTACGCGGTGATGGATGGCCCGCTGACGTTGTCGGCGGGGGAGACGGCGTTGGTACATACCGGCCTTGCCGTAGAAATTCCGGAAGGGTTTGTGGGCCTTGTGTGCGCTCGCAGCGGTCTCGCTACCAAGCGGGGGCTGGCTCCCGCCAATAAGGTGGGCGTCATTGATGCGGACTACCGTGGGGAGATCATGGTCTCTTTACATAACCATAGTCACGTGCACCAGACCATCGACCATGGCGAGCGCATTGCACAGCTTGTGCTGGTGCCCTACCTGACAGCGGAATATACACAATCGGACAGCCTCACCGATACTGTGCGTGGTGAAGGTGGCTTTGGCTCCACGGGCACAAAATGATCAATAGCCGGCAGAGCATGCACTCTGCCGGCTATATTCATATTCCCACCGTAGGCTGTAGCCCCAGGTAGGCACACAAGCCTTCGTAGATGGCGTAGGCAAAGGCGTACTGGTCATTGACCAGCTTCTGCGCATCCTGCTCATTGGTGATGTAGGCCAGCTCCACTAAAATGGCGGGCATGGTGGTGCGTCGCAATACGTATAAGGAGGAGTTGACCCGCACGCCATTGTCCTTAGTGCCGACGCGAGCGACGATGGCGTTCAGCACCGCCTGTGCCAGATCTCCTGCTGCGCTATCCTGCCGGAACACGTATACCTCACTGCCATTGATGGCGGGATTTTCGTTGGCATTGCAATGGATGCTGATGAAATAATCCGCCGGCCAGCTATTGGCGGCGTTAACCCGGGCGGCCAGACTGCTGGTGTTGCTGGTGCCCAGCACCTCCTCCGGTGTGTTGCGGGAGGTGCGTGCCGAAAACCGCCCATCTTGATTAAGGATATCTCGCAAATAGATTCCTACAGGATAGGTGATGTCTTGCTCTCGCAGCCCAAAGCCCTCGGCACCGGCGTTGACTCCCTGCGGATTGTGCCCCTGGTCGATAAAGATCTTAATTGCCCTGTTTTCCATAAAAAGCATCCCCTTTCCCTTTAGTATATGAAAAGGAAAAGGGGATGTGTCCTTTTATTTGAGCAGGTCGGCCAGCTTTTTTGCCGCATCATATACCGTGTCATCGTTAGATTCGACCAAGGTGAGAGAGGCGTACTTTTCGTATAAGGGCACCCGCTCATTATACAGATCGCGTAGGGTCATACCGGGAGCGATGGCCACACCGCGCGCCACCGGATCGCCGATGCGCTGCTCCATCGTGTCGAAGGGCATGGCAAGGTATACCACTTTACCCAGCTTGCTCATGTGTTGCATGGCACGGTCGGAATACACCGCACTACCGCCGGTAGCAATCACGGTGCGTGAGGCGCTTACGGAACAGCAGGCTTCTTCCTCTCGCCGCCGGAATCCGTCCAGACCCTCTCGGCTGATGATATCCCGCAACGAACAGCCGTTTTGCTGGATGATAACGTCGTCAGTATCTAGGAAAGCGTACCCCAGCCGTTTCGCCAGCTCCTTGCCGATGGTGCTTTTGCCGCTGGAGGGCATGCCGATGAGAATGATATTGTTGTCCATGATGTTCCTCTTTCCGCTTATTGATGATCCTTCCATTGCTTCTTGATGGCTTCTGCCGCCGGACGTGTCATACCCTTGACAAGCAATAGTTCCTCGATGGAGGCTTGCCGGATGTTGCGTAGGGAGCCGAATTGCCGTAGTAGCGCCTTTGCGCGGGCGGGGCCGATGCCTTCAATGTCCAACAGGGCAGAAGAAATGGTGGATTTTTTGCGCCGCTGTCGGTGGAAAGAAAGGGCGTATCGGTGCACTTCTTCTTGTATGCTCGATAGCAGGGTGAAGGCGGCACGCTTTTGGTGGATGGCGATCTCGCCGCCATTAAGGGCGATGGCGCGGGTGCGATGGCGGTCATCCTTTACCAGGCCGAATACCGGGATGTGAAGTGCATAGCTGTCCACCACCGGTTTGACGGTGGCGACGTGCCCCTCACCGCCATCCAGCAGGATAAGATCCGGCTTGCGTCCAAAACCACTGCCTTCCTCCTTGTGCGCCAGATACTCGTCAAGACGGCGAGCAAGCACCTCCTTCATGGAGGCATAGTCGTCTTGCCCGATGACGGTCTTGATGGCAAAGCGGCGGTAGGCACTGCGTAAAGGCTTGCCGTTTTCGTATACCACCATGCCGGCTACGTTGTCGCTACCGCCGGTGTTGGAGATGTCGTAGCACTCGATGTAGACAGGGATTTCGGGTAATCCCAACAGCTGGCGGATATCCTCCAGTGCGGTAGCTTCCCGACCAGTCATGCCCACCTGCTGTGCGATGCGCTCGGCGGCATTGCTTCGGCACATGTCTAAAAGCTTGGCCTGCTCGCCGATCTGCGGTTGTACGATGTGCACGCGTCTCTTAGCCTTGGAGGTGAGCCATTGCTCCAGGAGGGGGACATCTTCCACTTCACCGTCTATGGTTACCTGGGCGGGCACATGCTCCCGCAGGGAATAGTATCTTTGCAGGAATTCTGTGCGCAAGGACACCGGGTCATCGGTATCCTCCAGCAGAAAATGCTCGCGATCATGCAGACGTCCGCCGGTGAAGCGAAACACCTCGAAACAGGCGGTGCCGGAGCCACGCGCCAGGGCGATGATGTCCTGTTCCTCTACACGGGAAAGGACCACCTTTTGCTTGTCACTCATCTTGCGAATGGCACTGATTCGATCCCGCAGACGTGCCGCTTGCTCAAAATCCAGCCGTTCTGCCGCCTCCTCCATGCGCTTTTGCAGAGTAGCCATGGTATGGGTGCTGCCTTGGGTCAGGAACTCTACCGCCTGGTCTACGCGCTCTTGATACTGGGCAGGGTCCACGCGCCCGGTGCAGGGGGCACAGCATTGTCTGATGTGATGGTTAAGGCAGGGGCGCTCGCCGCCTTTTTTTCCGTGGCATAGGGCGCGGGAGCAGGTGGAAAGCATAAAGATCTTGTTCGCCTCATCCACCGCTTGCTTGACAGCATAGGAGCTCATGAAAGGGCCGATGTATCGCGCACCGTCCTCAGCCATCTGCTTGGCCTCGCTTAAGCGGGAGTAGGGGGGTGGAGAGATGCGGATGTAGTGGTAGCCCTTGTCATCCTTAAGCAGGATGTTGTACTTTGGGTTGTGCTGCTTTATGAGGGAACATTCCAGCACCAGCGCCTCAAACTCACTGCCAACGACGATGTAATCAAAGTGATCCACGTGCGCCACCATCTGACGCACCTTTTCGCTGTGGCTGGTATCGGAGCCGAAATACTGGCTGACCCGGTTTTTGAGCTTTTTCGCCTTGCCGATATAGATGATGGCATCGGCGGCGTTTTTCATGATATATACGCCCGGTTGTTGCGGCAAGGCCATCGCTATTTGCCGGAGCGTGGTTAGCTTAGTATTCATACTCCCTGCCTCGTCTGCCAGTATTTGCGATCAAGGCTTCGGTATTGGATGGCTTCAGCAATGTGCGGGGTATCGATCTGCTCACTGCCGCCCAGGTCGGCGATGGTGCGTGCCACTTTTAGCAGCCGGTCATAGGCGCGTGCGGACAATCCCATGCGCTCGAAAGCCCCTTTGAGTAGCTGGTTGGCCGCTGGCGTCATCGCACAGAACTCCTTTAGGCGGCTGGTGGGAATGCGGGCGTTGCAGGTGATGCCGGTACCTTCAAACCGCTTCTGCTGGATTTCTCGGGCGGCATTGACTCGCTGGCGGATCTCTGCGGAGGATTCGGCTTTTTGCTTGGCGGCGAGCTGGTCGTATTCTACTGGCGGCACTTCGATGTGTAGGTCAATGCGGTCAAGCAATGGGCCGGATACCTTTCCAAGATACCGGCTTACCGCCTGCTGAGAACAGGTGCATCCTCGAGTGGGGTGGCCGTAATAGCCGCAGGGGCAGGGATTCATGGCGGCTACCAGCATGATGGAGCAGGGGTAGGAAAGGGATTGACTGACACGAGAGATGGTCACGCGTCCATCCTCCAGTGGTTGCCGCAGACTTTCCATGGATGCACGGGAAAACTCTGGCAGTTCATCCAGAAACAATACGCCGTTGTGCGCCATGGACACCTCGCCTGGGCGGGGTACCGCACCGCCGCCGGCTAGTCCTTGAGGAGATATGTTATGGTGGGGGGAGCGGAAGGGGCGTTTGGTCAAAAGCCCAGCATTTCCCGAGAGGATGCCGGCAATGGAATGGATCTTGGTACATTCCAGCGCTTCTTCTCGCGTCATATCCGGCAGGATGGAGGGGAGACGTTTAGCCAGCATGCTTTTACCGGAGCCCGGGGTGCCAATGAGGAGAATGTTATGTGAGCCGGCCGCGGCAATCTCCATCGCTCGCCGCGCGGCCTCTTGTCCCATAACGTCGGCAAAATCCGCCGGCTCTTCCCCGGTAGTGGCAAGAGGTGTCACTTGCTCCATAGGAGCCAGCGCCTGTTGCCCTTGCAGATGCATCAGTAGCTCGGCTACGTTGGCTATGGGGTACACGGTGACACTGTCCACCACGGCGGCCTCGGCACCGTTTTCGGCCGGGACAAACACGTGCCGTATACCGGCGTTCCGGGCAGCAATAACCATGGGAAGTGCACCTCGCACCGGACGCACATCCCCTTGCAGGGAGAGCTCACCGATAAACGCGCATCTGCGCAGATCGGCTCGTAGCTGCCCGCTGGCGCACAGGAGCGCCAGCAACAGCGGCAGGTCGTACACAGAGCCTTCTTTTTTTATATCTGCCGGCGCCAGATTGACGGTGATGCGGCTCACCGGATAGGTGAAGCCGGCGTTTTTCATGGCCGCGCGTACGCGGTCGCGTGACTCTCGCACGGCGGTATCCGGCAGTCCGACCACGTCAAATCCGGGCAGCCCCTGGGAGAGATCTGCCTCCACGTCTACCATGAAGCCGTCGATCCCACGTAAGCCCATACTTTTTAAGCTGGCAAACATAGCATTCGTTCCTTTATCGTCATTTTTGTATAAGATACTTACAGAGCTCGGCTATCGGTAGCGTCGCAAGCCCGAGACCGATGGCGGCGATGAGCGCAGTTGGCTCTATAGCCGTCAGGGCGAAGATCTCCCGGAGCCCTGGGATGACCAACGCAGCTAACAGAAGTACAACAGCTGCGAGAGCGGCAGACACGATGCGCCGGTTGTCCCGAAATCCAGCTTTGAGCAGATAACGGGGCGTGTGGTTGGAAACAGCATGGGTGACCAGTCCTAGTCCCAAGGTAACATAGGCCATAGAGAGGCCGACTTCGCCGTTGCTCCATCCATCGCGACCAAGGCTGTATGCCAATAATGCTGCTGCTGCAGTGATGGCTCCTTGCAGGAAGATACCAGCGCCTTTGTAGGGTGTGAGTACCCCCACACGGTGGCGGGGTGTGACATGGCTTACGGAGGGTTTTTCTTTTACCAAGGTAAGCAACAGCAGACTGCCGGTTACAAAGCTGATCCATAGCGGTAACAGGGGGGAGGGGGCGTTGCCGATGAAAAGAAGCACCAAAAAGGTAACAAGCGAGGCTAAGCAGGAGGAGAGAAGATACTGCGCGGAGCGACGCACGCCGTCAACGGCGCGTCGGCTGTCCAAAATGGCGCGGACAAGGGTGGCAAAGGTGTTGTCCGTAACAATGGCATCGGTCACTTCGGTAACGGTGGTGCTGCTGTCCCGTCCCATGGCACAGCCAATGTTAGCCGCTTGTACAAGCGGAATATCCGCGGTATCGGCGGCGGTGACCGCTACCACCTCTCCCTGCTCCCGGAAGGCGGCAACGATGCGGCACTTGTCTTCTGCTGTTGCGCGGGAAAACACGCGGTACCGGCCTACGCAGTCTCTAAGCTCGGCATCCGATAGCCCTTCCAGCTCTTGGCCGGTGATGGATAGGGCGCCTTCGGGTACGATCCCCAGTCGCTGGGACGCATCCTGTGTAAAGAGTACGGTGCGAATGACGGCTTTTTCGCAGGCGCAGACGGCGGTGTCGGTTACCGCCTGGGGCGTGTCGGCGGTGCTTAAAAGTCCGGCTAACGACAAATCACGCTCTAAGCTGTCGGCCTCTATATCTGTGGGGAGGCTATCCAGTATTTTGTAGGCCACGGCGGTTACACGTCCGGTGCTCTTCTCCAGCGCGGTGGCGGCGGCAATGGCTTCGTCGGTGTGACCACGGCTGCAGCAAGGGAATATCGCCTGCGGTGCCCCTTTAACGATGACGATGGCTTTCTCGTCTATTTGGTGGACGACGGTTGATCGCTTGTGGAAGGGGCCAAAGGGGATTTCGTTTACGCGAGGCATATCCATAAGCAGCAGATCTCTGTTGGTATCCACACGACGGATATAGGCGAGAATCGCCTCCTCGTCCGGGTCGTCCATGTGTGTGCTCAAGGCGGCAAGACGCAGTAGCTGCAGCAATCCCTTCGTGGGGGGCTCGCCGCATAGCTCCACGATCCGGTGGCTGACGAATGCGCGACGCAGCTCGGTACGGTAGTCGGCTGCTACATGGTCGGTGTCCACACATAGGGTGGTTATATTTCCCAGCGTCTCCATGGCGGGCAACCGTTTAATAACGGCGTTGCCGGCGGTTTTGTTACGGACGAAGGATGTCCATACGGCGGGGACGATGGCGGAAAGCCCGGCAGGAATGACGGACACCGCCAACGCCAACGCAAGGGTAAAGGCGTCCAGCGCCTTGCCATACAGGAATAGGTAAACAGAGCTTACCGTTGCCAGAATAACAAGCGCCGGTATGCTCATGAAACGCACGAGAGCTATGGCGGTCTTGTGCAGAGGGGTGCTGCTGTTCTCGTTCTTATCCGAGAGAACGGCCAGATGCCCCATTTCTGATTGCTTACCGGTAGCGACCACCACGGCAACGGCTTGTCCGCTGATGATGCCGCAACCGGCATAGAGCATATTGGTGCGCTCGGTCAGTGGCGTGATATCTGCAAAGGTGGTGTCGGCTTCCTTGTCTGTGGGCGCAACGGCACCGGTGAGAGTGGATTCGTCGCATTTGACGCCGGCAGACTCCAGCAGGCGGCAATCAGCGGGCGCTACATCGCCGGCCTGCAACTCGATGATGTCGCCCGGCACAAGGGCGTATACGGGTACGCTCGCTATCCGTCCTTCCCGGCGTACGTTCTGACAGGGGGCGATCTTCTTCTTGTACGATGATAGGATGGCGCGGTCTCGCCGTTGCCGCAGCACATTGGGGAGGGCGGTCAGCAACAGAATGAGGAGAATGGCTGTGGCTTGTTGCCATTGAAACACTTCGTCATGCACAAGATGGTTGTAAAAGGATAAAGCAACGGAGACGGCGACGATGGTCAGGAGTGCTACGCTCAGAAGCTTGTGGAGATTCACCAGTGCAGAAGGATATCGTTTCTTCTTGCTTGTTTTAAGGGCGTTCTCTCCGTATTCCTTGAGTCTTTGCCGCGCGGTCTCTTCGGCCAACCCGGTATGACGATCTGTATTCAGCTCCAGCAGAACATCCTCTGCACTATGACTGTGCCATATCATCGCCAGCACCACCTCTCTTGTTAAACTTATACAAGATACAGTATATCACAATGGCGCATAAAAACCAATATCCTCCAATAAAAAATCGTAAAAAATTTTGTTTTTACAAAATATTCACAAAAACCTCTTGCGTTTGTGGGATAAGTGCGTTATCATGTATTAGCACTCGAAAACACGGAGTGCTAATACAGAATAATCGAGGTTTTGTTTATGGCAACAAAGCAGTTTAAGGCTGAGTCTAAGCGCTTGTTGGATCTGATGATCAACTCTATCTACACCCACAAGGAGATCTTCCTTCGTGAGCTGATCTCCAACGCCAGTGATGCGCTGGATAAACTGTATTACCAGTCCTTGTCGGGTAGTGTTACCGGTATCAGCCGGGAGGAATTTACCATCCGTCTGGCGGTAGATGCGGATACCCGCACCCTCACTGTCACCGACAATGGTGTGGGTATGTCTAAGGAAGAGCTGGAGTCAAATCTTGGCACCATCGCTAAAAGTGGCTCGTTGGCCTTCAAGAAAGAGAACGAGATGAAGGACGGCGTGGATATCATCGGCCAGTTCGGTGTGGGCTTTTATGCTGCCTTTATGGTGGCTGACAGCGTCACGGTTACCAGTCGCCGCTTTGATAGTGAGGAGACGTGGGTGTGGTCTTCCAAGGGGGCTGCCGGTTATACGGTGGAGCCGGGGGAGAAGGATGCCTATGGCACTGAGATCAGCCTTCATATCAAGGCCAATACCGATGGGGAGAATTACGACGAGTTTCTGCAGCCCTATCGTCTACAGGGGCTGGTGAGAAAGTACTCCGACTATATCCGTTATCCCATTCGTATGGATGTTGAGAAAAGCCGCCAGAAGAAGGACGACCCGGAGGCGTACGAGACCTACACCGAGGAAGAGACCCTCAACAGCATGGTGCCTCTTTGGAAAAAGAGCAAGAATGAGGTCGCCACGGAGGAGTACAACGCCTTCTACAAGGATAAGTTCATGGATTATGAAGACCCCGCCCGGGTAATCTACTCCTCTACTGAGGGTGCTGCTACCTACAATGCCCTTATGTTTATTCCCGCCCATGCTCCGTTCGATTATTACACCCGAGAGTATGAGAAAGGGTTACAGCTTTACGCCAGCGGTGTGCTTATCATGGATAAGTGTGCTGACCTGTTGCCGGATTATTTCAGCTTCGTCAAGGGCTTGGTGGATTCCCAAGATCTGTCGCTGAACATCTCCCGGGAAATGCTGCAGCATGACCGCCAGCTCAAGGTCATTGCGGGGCGTTTGGAGAAGAAGATCCACACAGAGCTTGTCAGTATGCTCAACAATGAACGAGAAGCCTATGAGGCCTTCTTCGGACATTTCGGCTTGCAGCTGAAGTATGGCTTGTATTCCGACTACGGCACCCACAAAGATGTGTTGCAGGATCTGGTGATGTTTTCCTCCTCCTTTGATAAAAAGCTGACCACCCTATCCGAGTACGTATCCCGCATGAAGGAGGATCAGAAATTCATCTACTACGCCTGTGGGGAGACGGTGGAGAAGGCGGCGTCTCTGCCGCAGACAGAGGCGGTGGCAGATAAAGGCTATGAGATCTTGTATCTCACCGCCGATGTGGACGAGTTTGCCTTGAAGATCCTGCACACCTTTGAGGAAAAGGAGTTCAAATCCGTATCGTCCGGAGACCTGGGCTTTGATATGCCCGAGGAAGACAAGGCAGAGCCTACCGAGGAACAGAAGCAGCTCTTTGACGCCATGACCGCGGCGCTGTCCGGTAAGGTGCAGAAGGTGCGGGTGTCCCGCCGGCTCAAGACCCATCCGGTTTGCTTGACAAGCGAGGGTGAGGTATCTTTGGAAATGGAGCGGGTGCTTAACGCACAGCCCGGCGAGCACAAGGTGCGGGCACAACGTGTGCTGGAGGTCAACGAGAATCACCTCATCTACCAGAAGTTGCTTGCCTTGAAGGATGATGAGACCACGCTGGCGGTCTATGCGACATTGCTGTACAACCAGGCATTGCTGATCGAGGGCATGAGCGTGGAGGACCCGGTAGCGTTCTCCAATGATCTGTGCACTCTGTTGGCGAAATAAACAGTCAAAAAAGACGGATGCTCTGTCATCCGTCTTTTTTGTAAAAATTTACACTTTATTTATTGTCAAACTCTTGCGTTTCGTCTATAATAATAGGGACAAACGTAGTGTGAGGAGCAGTCGTGATTATGGATAGTTTTTTTGAACAGATCGTTCGCAAGAAAAAGTCTGCCAGTGAGCTGGCCATCATGGTGGGTATCATTCCGGTTGCGGCGGTGCTGAGTTACGTTGTGACGGTCTTCCTGCACCCTTTTGGCACCCTGTTCGTTGTTGCCATTTTGTATGGGATCTGGTGGCTGTTTACGGCGCAAAACAAGGAGTTCGAATACTGCGTCACCAACGGGGATATTGACGTTGATCTGATCGTTGCCAAGCGTAAGCGTGAGCGCATCGTTTCGGTGTCGGGTCGCAAGGTGGAATGCCTGTTGCCCTACGACGCGACGTTGAATACCAAGGGCTTTCAGCGCGTGGTAAAGGCCGCCCCCTCTTTGCAGGAGGAGGGGCTGTGGTATTTTACCTACCATAGCAAAAAGAACGGTCATACGTTAGTGGTTTTTCAGCCGAATGAGCGGGTGCTGCGCGCCTTTGTCGGTGGCCTTGACCGTTTGGTGCAGATGGATACAGAACGCGCTGCCAAGGACAAGGGTATTGCACTGTAAATACGCTGTGTGCCATGTTGCCGTCAGTGCGGCGGCATGGCATATTTATTATAAGGGGGTCAGTCTATGAAACCGGCAACAGCGGCAGATATGCGACAGATCGAATATATGGCGGCACAGCAAGGGTATAGCTATGCCTCCATGATGGAACGAGCCGGTGAGGCCGTTGCCGAATGGATATGGGAGGAATGCTTTGATAAGCTACCTTCCCGCACTGTCACAGTGGTATGTGGGCGTGGAAATAATGGAGGAGACGGCTACGTCATTGCCCGCCTGTTGTCTGTGCGTGCGCAGGTGACGGTTATTCGGGCGGATGGTGCTGCCGCCACCGATGTCGCGGCGCAGCATGAGCACCGCCTGCCTTCAACCGTAGCCGTGCTGGATTACCGGGAAGAGCCCTATCTGTGCGGTGCCGCGATCAAGGAGGCGGCGCTGCTGGTGGATTGCTTGTACGGTGTGGGCTTTCATGGCGAGCTTTCTGAGCGGGTACGGCCTCTTGTACGCCAGATGAACGCTGCTGAGGCGTACAAGATATCCGTGGATATGCCCACCGGTGTACCTGCTGACGGTACCAATGCGGCAGATGGTGCCTTTCGCCCCGACGTGACGCTCACCTTCACCGTCATGAAGGAGGGGCTGGATTCTTCCTTGGGTGGTGCGGTGCGCGTGCTGGATATAGCGATTCCCGCCGCCATTGTGGAAAAGGTGTTGGGAGAAAATACCATTACCGAGGAATTGGTGCGCTCCTGCCTATCACCCCGTCCGCTGGACAGCCACAAAGGGACCTTTGGCCGGGTGCTAACGGTGTGTGGCAGCTACGGCATGGCGGGCGCGGCATTGCTTTGCGCGCGCGGCGCCCTGCGAAGCGGGGCGGGTCTGGTCACTGCCGCGGTGCCGCGGTCGGTGTATCCTTTGATGGCACCGGTGCTGCCGGAGGCGGTGTTTGTGCCTATGCCTGAAACGACCAATGGTCAGCTCTCTGCGGCGGCAGAGCCGTTGCTTTTGACGCAGGCGTCTACGGCGGGAGCAGTGGTAGTCGGCTGCGGCTTGGGCAGCGGGGAGGATATCCGTTCCCTGATAATCGCTTTGAAAAACACCGTTACCTGCCCGCTGATTTTGGATGCGGACGGCATAAACGCTATCACACCGCATACATTAGTAGAGGAGACGGCTTCTTCTCCTCTTATCCTTACGCCTCATCCTGGCGAAATGGCCCGGCTGTTGGATATTTCGGTAGCTGAGGTGCAACGCAATCGGGCACAAATTGCCCGTCGTTTTGCCGATGAGTATGGCGTGATCCTGGTGCTCAAGGGCTACCACACGCTGGTAACGGCACCGGGGCGCCCTTTGCTGATGAACGAGACCGGCAACCCCGGTATGGCTACGGGCGGTAGCGGCGATGTGCTGGCGGGCATGATTGGCTCGCTGGCGGCACAAGGGATGGATCCCTACTATGCGGCGCTGTGCGGTGTCTATTTGCACGGCAAGGCGGGGGACATGGCGGCGACCCGGCTATCACAGCACAGTATGCTGCCGTCGGATATCATCGAGGAGCTGGGAGGCCTGTTTCTTAATTTAGAGAAATAGGAGCCTTTCTTATGAAACGTGTATTGCTTCAGGTAGGTGTGTGGTTGTGCTGTCTTCTAATGCTGCTGCTGGTTGGTTGTGCGGCAGGGCGAGGGGAGGTGGAGCCCATAACCGATGGCTTCACCTGCCGGGCGATCATTGAATATAGGGAGCTGTCCTTGGATACTAAGCTCATCTGCCTTGACAGCGGAAAGCTGTATCTTACCTTCAACGCCCCGAGCTCGCTGAGCGGTATCACCCTTGCCTGGGATGGCCAGGCGATGACCATGGAGCTGGGCGGGATCAGCATCGACATTGCGGAGAATAAGGTGCCGGAAAGCGCGCTTATCAAAGGCTTGATGCATGTGCTTACTGCGGATGCCGACAGCGGCACGCTTTCGAAGGAGGGCTATGTTCTTACAGGCGAGACGGAGGGGATGGCCTATACGTTGGTGTGCGACCCGACCACCGGCTTGCCTCGCTCTTTATCGGTGCCGGATAATGAGCTGTATGCCACCTTTACCGAGACCACGCTCCTGCCTGATAGCAACAAGAGCAAATAATGTATACAAAACGGCTGTCGCCTCGTGGGGACAGCCGTTTTCACTCTTGTCCCATGATGGCATATACTGTAGTGAGACACTTGTCCGGGGAAAATATCCTGGTTTTCACGGCATAAACGGCGGCGAGGTGTCCATACTGTAAATGCAAGCTATCCATCGGGACATAAGGAGTGAAATACAATGACAGTTCACCGAGGGGACATATATTATGCTGATCTCAGCCCGGTCGTCGGGTCAGAGCAGGGCGGGATCCGTCCGGTACTCATCGTACAGAATGATGTGGGAAATCGCTTCAGCCCTACTGTAATTGCCGCCGCCATAACCAGTCAAAAGGATAAGACTAAGCTCCCTACGCATATTCAGCTACAGGCGACCGGTAGCGGTCTGCAGCGGGATTCCATCGTCCTGCTGGAGCAGATCCGAACGCTGGACAAGCGCCGTCTCAAGGAGCATATGGGGCGGTTGGACGATGTGTCCATGCGTCGCATCGATCAGGCACTGCAGGTTAGCTTTGGCCTTGGCGGTACCGCGGCTTCCGCTGTCGCTTCGGATCAGCAGGCCACATAATCACACAGCCGCGCCATCCCTTATGCGGGAGGCGCGGCTGTTTATCTTGAAAACTCTCGACTTTTGTGGTAAATATATAGTAGAAACCAAAGGGGTGTGTGTTATGGTTTTTGCGATAAGTGATCTACATGGTTGCTATGATAAGTATGTACATATGCTGGAGAAGATTGCCTTAACGGATGAGGATACATTGTACGTCCTGGGAGATGTGGTGGATCGTGGAGAAGGCGGTATCCGCATACTGAAGGATATGATGGGGCGACGGAATGTGATCCCTCTGCGCGGTAATCACGACTATATGGCACACAGGATGCTGCACATGGTAAAGAACGCCCCGGATGCGGCCAAGTCGGGGAAATCGTGGCGTCTCCACCAGATGTGGCTGCTCGATGGGGGGGAGACAACACAGGCGGCCTTTATGGCGTTGACGCCCAAAGAGCAGGATGCTGTTCTCGCCTATATGGATAGCTTTCTGATTTACGATGAGGTCGAGGCGGGAGGCCGCGCGTTCTTTCTCGCCCACACGGTACCGGCAAAGGAGCGTATGATGGATTTTTCCCGCCTGTTGTGGCAGGAGTTCATCGTCGGTGAGCCGGAGTATGACCAAGAATATTTTCGCGATCGCTATGTGGTCACCGGGCATACCCCCACAGGGCTGATCGATCCGTCCTGCTCCGGTAGAATTATTAAAATGAATAACCATATTGCCATTGATTGCGGTGCCGTGTCGAATCACCCTTTGGGTTGCATCTGCCTTGATACGCTGGAAGAGTTTTATGTAGACTGATATACCCGATGCCGTAACGGTGTCATATTCCACAGCTATCCCTCATATAGTGTACAGAACACTTTAATGGGGTGATAACGATGAAAGGTGCCGTGGAAGAGCGCGCGATTGAATTGGGCGAATACATATTGGAGAACAATGCCACCGTCCGGGCGGCTGCCAAGAAGTTTCACATCAGTAAATCTACCGTACATAAGGATGTATCCGAGCGCCTACGCACGGTGAATCCGCAGTTGTATGGACAGGTGCGTAGTATTCTGGAGGTGAACAAGGCACAGCGGCATATCCGCGGCGGCTTAGCGACCCGTAAAAAGTATAAGGGTATGTAAGAAAAAAGAAACCGGATCGGGATGATCCGGTTTCCTTTTTAGCATCACGTTTATTTCTTTTCCATTAGCTTGCGCCCCATGAGCACACCCATGACGGAGGCCATCATCAGCCCGCGGGTCCAACCGGAGCTGTCACCCAGACAATGTAGTCCCTTGATGTTGGTGTCGAGATTTTGATCCATCTTCACCTTATTGGAGTAGAATTTCAGCTCCGGGCTGTACAGCAAGGTCTCGCCGCTGGCAAAGCCGGGTACCACCACATCCAGCATTTTGATAAACTCAATGATATTGGTCATGGCACGGTAGGGCATAGCAGCGGTAATATCGCCCGCCACCGCATCCTTAAGCGTGGGCTGTACGTTGCTGTGGGACAGCTCCTTTGGCCAGGTGCGCTTGCCGTCCAGGATGTCCCCATACCGCTGTACCATAATGTGCCCCGCCCCCAGCATGTTGGTCAGCTCGCCTACCTTTTGTGCGTAGGCAATAGGCTGGTTAAAGGGCTCGGTGAAGTTGTGAGATACCAGGATGGCCAGGTTGGTATTGTTACTCTTTTTGCCCTTGTAGCTGTGACCATTGACCACCGCGAGGTCGTTGTCGTAGTTTTCCTGTGCCACAAAGCCGCCGGGGTTTTGGCAGAAGGTGCGCACCTTGTTTTTCCAAGGCTTGGGATAACCGATGAGCTTGGACTCGTACAGTGCCCGGTTGACCTTTTCCATTACTTCGTTGCGGCATTCTACGCGCACACCAATATCCACTGTGCCGGGAGCGTGAGCGATGTGGTGCTCAGCGCATATGTGCTCAAGCCAGTCAGCACCGCGGCGACCGGTGGCTATAATGATTTCCTTGCCATATACCTCAACGGTACCATCCTTACTTCGCAAGGCAACTCCCTTGCACACGTCGTCCGTCAACAGGATGTTTTCGCACTCGGTGCTGAAGCGGATCTCCACCCCTTGCGCCAGCAGATGATTTTGTATAGCCAGGTAAAGCTCCTGTGCTTTTTCGGTGCCCAGGTGACGGATGGGACAGTCTACCAGCTTAAGCCCTGCTTTGATGGCGTTGTGGCGGATCTCCTTGATTTCTTCGTTCTCGGTGATTCCTTCTATCTCCCTGGCGGCACCAAATTCCAAATAAATACTGTCGGTGTAGTCGATAAGCTCCTGCGCCAGATCCTCGCCAATGAGGGTGGGCAGATCGCCGCCCACCTCATAAGATAGGCTCAGCTTACCATCGGAGAAGGCCCCCGCCCCGGAAAAGCCGGTGGTGATGGCACAGCTTGGCTTGCAGTTGACACAGCGGCCGGTCTCTGCCTTGGGGCAGTGGCGCTTTTCCACAGCTTTGCCTTTTTCCACCAGCAGGATGCGGTGCTCGTTATCGCAGGTGTAGCCGCGGCGCAGCAGCTCCAGCGCAGTGAAGATGCCGGCCGGGCCGGCACCGATGATGATCACATCGTAGGTCATGAGGATCACTCCTTCTTTGGTTGGTAGATTTTGTACAGATCAAACCCATCGTCGTCCGGGGATTCCGGTGCTGGCACCGTGTCTGTAGGCGGTAATGGCCGGACAGGCTCCGGCGGTATTTCTGCCGTTTGTGGATGCAATCGCCGGTTGTGACTGATGCTCAACAGCAGATAGATTACAAGCAATAACAGCGCTCCGGCGGAGATGTACACCCCCTGCTTGAGACCAGGCGTTTCGTAGTCAAAGCGGATGGTGACCGCCTTACCGGCGGGACATTCCACCGCCATAAAGCCGACGTTCACTTTTTGGATGTCCACCAACTTGCCGTTAACCGTGGCACTCCAGCCGTTTTCGTAAGGTACGCTGAAAAATACCGATTGGTTCTCATCCAAGTTGATGATTGCAGTAAAGCCGCTGTTGTCCACGGTAAAGGAGGAGGCGGCTCCCGCCGCTCTGGCGACGCAATCCTCCCTGTAGGATTCTTCGTCATACCACATGTCGTGGATGCTCAGGTGGGGAAGGGTGGTCTTTGGCTCATCTTCATCCTCGATCACTAGGGCCTTGAGCAACACCATGTGGCGGGCATATTCCGATAGGTCTTCATACTCAGAGCGCAGGATGTATCCATCATAGGTGAAGCCCATGGGGATGTAGTAATTGTTCTCGTAGATGCGGAAGCCGTTTTGGGTATCATAGTACGTCCACCCGGGCATGGCTGTCTGTCCATCAACGGAGAAATACGCATCGCTGTCCTTGCCATAGAGCTGTATATCGTCCTCCTCCTGGGCGTAGTCAAAAAGCCAACGTACACTGAACAGGCTCCGCAGGGCGTAGGTCTCGCTGTCCGGTCGGGAACCTACGGAGCGAGGAACCCCCACTGACTGGTAGAAATCCATCACCGAACCGGGCACGATGCTGTGGAAGGTTTGGATACAGGGCAGCTTCCAATACATGCCTTGGTTGTCCATTAACTGATGCGTATCTATGCGGAAAAAGGTGTCGCTCTCCGGCAGATCGTACTCCTCGTTTTTCAATAGCTTGTCAATGATGTAATCGTCCGGATAATTGGAGATGGCCTTGCCCATGGTAATATAGCACCAGCCGAACACCACCGCTACCGATGCACACACGGCGGTGCATCGGGTGGCAAATTGTGGCCGGTTGCGCCGCCATTCCCGTGCCAGAAGACCGGTGAGTACCAGGCACACAGCGGCAACAGCGGCGTATAGCCATACGTATGCCGGCTCGGATGCTAAGCCGATGGAGATCTTGCCTGTCTTCTCATCCGGCGTCCAGCTCTTTGGCACCAGCCCAACAAACAAGGCGAAGAAGGCAGTAAAACCGGCGCTCCAGCCAATGGCACGTTTCCAGTTGATCGGCTGTTCGTCCTCGTCGAAGCACTTCACCGTTGCTAGGATAAGCATCAGCACCATCATGTAATACCAGCGAGCATAGTACATCTGGTTGAACATTTGGAACATGGCATTAAGCCCCGGTATGATCGCGCAGAAGAACAGTACAATGAGCATGCGACGCAGCCAGTCGCTGTGCTTTCGACTTTGGAAATAGGCCAGCACACCGGTACAGCCGAACACCGGCATCCATGCAGACATGGATGCCCATTTGTTGTTGGAATCCGGCAGGAAAAAGGCACGTGCCGGCAGATCCGGTGGGAAAAGGAAACTACGCAGGATATCGTACAGTCGCTGAGGTGTGCTGAAGATCAGCAGCCCCCAGCCCTCCAGCGGCTGATCTACCCGGTTGTTTTGTATCACCGAATAGAAAGAGGGGAGTAACAACACTGCCGCACAGGCGGTGCCGAGGATTGCTTCTCCCCAAAGGCCGAAGAAACGGCGACAGCGATGCTCCCAGTCACCGGCCAGGGCTCGTATCACCCAGTAGATCATGATGAACAGGGCTTGCCCGATGAAGAAGTAGTAGTTTGAAAGGGCACTGAGGAACACCGACAGGGCGAACAACCCTCGCCGACCCTCGCTCATGTACTGCTCCAAGCCTAGGAGCATTAACGGTAGCCAGATCGTAGCCTCGTGGAAATGGTTAAAGAAGATATTGTAGAGCGAAAAACCGGAAAAAGCATACAACACACCGGCTACCACCGCCAGACGAGGCTTGACAAAACGGCTAACAAAGGCATAAGCGGTTAGCCCGCAAAGCCCCATTTTCAGTGCCAGAAGGGGCGCCATCATATAGGGCACCCATGCATTGGGGAAGATAAGGGTCAGCCAAAAGAAGGGACTGCCCAGCAGGTAGAAGGAGTAGGAGCCAATGAAATTTGCCCCCAGATCTGTATACCAGTTCCAGCCGATGTTACCGCTGCGCACGGCGTCGTGCGCCAGCTGGTAGAAGGGAATCTGCTGGGCGTTATAATCGCCGTAGTAGATGAAATACCCTCTGTTGTAGATCACAAAGGGGAGGAATAACAGCACCGCCAGCCCCAGCGTTAACAGGAACGCCTGGGCGGCACGCCCTTTTTCCTTTTGCAGAGAGTGTGTCAAGCTCTGTCGCCTCCGCTCATACATAGACTTGTATGCACATGCCAATTCATTATAACAGATTGCGCGTGAAAAGGAAAGAAAAATTTTGTGTTCGCGAAAACGTCCCCTCTTGCGTGGTCGTGAGCCCATCCGTAGGGATGGACATGGTGCAACAAGCGTTGAAAGTATACCCACAATCCGAGTCTTATAAAAAGACCATTTCTAATAAAACAAAATTACACGCGAAAAAATAAAATTATTTTCGAAAACCCCTTGACAAACAGAACAGCCTGCGTTATAATTCTTCTCGTTCCGTGAGGAACAACAACAAAATATGCGGGTATGGCGGAACTGGCAGACGCGTATGATTCAGGTTCATATCGGAGCAATTCGGTGGAGGTTCAAGTCCTCTTACCCGCACCAAAGCATTCAAACCCGAACCTTTTACCAATCGGTGAAACGTTCGGGTTTGTTGTTTTCTTAAAAGATGTTAAATAAGCCTTTGTTTGTGGCAGTACAGAGTTAGTCGCTCTGTACTGCCACTTCTTCGTTTCAAAGAAATTTCGTACATAAAAGGAGATTTGAAATGAAGACTAAAAAAGCAACTAAAACAAACGCAAAGTCAAGAATCATTTTCTTTGCTATCGCAATTACATATAACCTACTGCTCGGTTTGTACCTAAAAGACTTTCTTGCGATTTCGCCTATGCTGGTGACACTCTATTTGCTGTCAGCATTGCCGACTTTATTTTTCGTCCTGAAAATACGGTCAACACCTATGCGTGCAATCGTGCTTATTGTCCTATTTTTCGTCATGGTAATGAGTATTGTTAGCGCTCTTTCCTGCCGTAGACTACTGCCGATGCTAACGTTTGTGGTAACGGCTATCGAAATGATGTACTTTGGTATTGTCGATAATAGTTCCGGCAAGGATAAACTGCTGACGAAAATTTTTGTTTTGGCGGTATCGGCATTTACTGTTATTTTGCTGCTGTTCTCATATAATTTCGTCTACAAACCGGAGGCGCCGTATCTTTCCAACGGCAGAGATACCCTGTGGGATACCCAAACAGAAGAACTTGCTGACGAAATTTGTTCCGGTTGTGAAACCGACGAAGAAAAGGTGCGAGCATTTTATGATTGGATCGTATCTAACTTTGAGTACGACTACGACTGCTATCCACTCTTCCAATACTTTGATGTTCGCAAGACGCTGCAAACCAAGCAAGGTATTTGCTTTGACTTTTCCCATCTGTTCGCCGCATTTTGCCGAAGTCAAAATATCCCTTGCTACGCTGTTGACGGAATATCCCGTAAGAATAACGTAGATCGGCACACTTGGAACCGCGTGTACTATGACGGAACTTGGTGGAACGTGGATATAACGACAGATAACTCAAGAACAGCCAACGGCAAAGAACTTTACGGTTTCCACAAGTTGGAAGGTGCTTTCGTTCCTGACGAGGATTTTTTCATAACGAAAATCTATTGAATATATCAAATGCCGGTGACCAAATTTTGGTCACCGGCGTTTGCGTTATTAGTTTGTTTTATACTTGTCCATTTCAAGCAAAATCTTATAAAGCTGTTCCTGCTCCTCCTTGGATTTAGCAGAAAGGAACTCATAGCAGGCAAGCGGAATATCCTTTGTGTTACTC
This sequence comes from Acutalibacteraceae bacterium, assembly GCA_045537135.1. Taxonomy (GTDB): domain Bacteria; phylum Bacillota; class Clostridia; order Oscillospirales; family Acutalibacteraceae; genus UBA5905. The sequence goes on along the minus strand of JAZSOW010000060.1, from coordinate 1,777 downwards.
TCATGACCGTCCAACTTTTCAAACAGCTTTGAAAGAGTAATACCAAGGGCAGCGGTGATCCGTTCGATGCTCTCAAGTGTTGCATTCTTTTCGCCACGCTCAAGTTGACCAATGTAGGTTGGATGACAACCGGAAAGCTCAGCCAACTTCTCCTGACTCAGCCCCTTTTGTGTTCTGTAGTTTCTAATACGCTGTCCAACAGCCTTTGCAATATCGCTCATAGTTTTAGCCCATCCTTTTTTACACTATAAATAGTCTATAAATATTGAAACAATTATTCCACAGACTATTGATATTGTTTCTTAAATGTGCTATACTATAAGTATCTATCGCAAGAAAAACTGTGCTTATAGTCTTTGAATAAACCAAATACAGTTCTAAATGACCGCTATACACACGCATGATGAGATAGCTGAGTCATTGGAATAGCCCACCGGACACAAACGGTTCGGTGGGCGTTTTAATAAGGAGCAAGATATGAGGATTTATTCTGTGGCGTTTTTTGGTCACCGATACGTGGATAATATCATAAAGGTAGAGAACCTTCTGGAAGAGCAGATTCGAAAACTTATTGACGAAAATGAGTACGTGAATTTTTTAGTTGGGAGAAACGGAGACTTCGATCAGTGCGTATCTTCTTCGGTGCTTCGTGTACGAAAAAAACATAGGGACGATAATAGCGCCCTGGTATTGGTGTTGCCCTATCCTACGGCAGAGTATCTTAATAACGAAAATTACTTTTACGACTATTATACCGATGTAGAGATTTCCCACGCCGCATCCGTGGCACATCCCAAATCCGCTATCCAAATTCGCAACCGTGAAATGGTTGACCGTGCTGACCTTATAATCTGCTACATTGAGCGCGAAAAAGGCGGTGCTTGGCAGACGGTAGAGTATGCAATCAAGCAAGGCAAGACGGTAATTAACCTTGCAGACGAAACAGATACATAGGAGAAGATGAAAATGAAGGAAAAGACAAAGAGAATTATAGCAACCATTGCCGCCGAGCAAGGCATTACCCCCGAAGATGTGGAACACGAAATGATGGAAGCAATACGTGCGGGCATGGCTTCACCCGATCCACACGCACAAGAGCTGTGGAAGCAGATAGCACCGGACGGCAAAGAACCTGACTTGGATACCTTTCTTTCCCTTGTGGCAAATCGCGTGGATATGATGATGGACGGGCAGAGGCCCAAGAAAAACGGAAAGGATTTTCTCTCCTGAAATCTGAAAAGTTTATGTCTTTCCCGAAAACCGTAGATTTTTGAGAGATTTTATGCTATAATATATTTCGTTATTTTGTGTACATACGAAAAAGTAGAAAAATGTTTCAGGGGATGTCCCTTGTTTGCAGCCGAAGGAAGGTGTATCCTATGCTCAATATAGCCGTCTGTGATGATGAAAAGCTTTGGCTTGAAAACACGGTTGGTTTGCTGAATGACTATTATGCAGCTCACAATGAAATCACTGTAAAAATCCAGGCTTTCCAATCTGCCTATGATCTTTTAGAGAGTGTAGACGAAGGTGCCGGATTTGATTTGTATATTCTCGATGTTATGATGCCTGAGATGACAGGCATCCAGGTTGGTGAAAAACTCCGTGCGGCGGAAAAGCGCGGCTTGATCATCTATCTTACAACCTCGAAGGATTTTGCACTTGATGCCTATTCGGTACAACCATTTCACTATCTGATAAAGCCGGTGGAAAAAGATAGTCTTTTTGCAGTGCTGGATAAAGCAACCGCTATTTTGAAGGATCGGCACACAAAAGC
>JAZSOW010000003.1:0-4728 GCA_045537135.1 Acutalibacteraceae bacterium | reverse complement strand
GTCACTCTGTGCAAGGGGCGTGGTTTCATTTTTGCCGGCTCTGAGATCTACGGTGGCCTTGCCAACACCTGGGACTACGGCCCCTTGGGTGTGGAGCTGAAGAACAACGTCAAAAAGGCATGGTGGAAGAAGTTCGTGCAGGAGAATCCCTACAACGTGGGTTTAGACGCCGCCATCCTAATGAATCCCCAGACCTGGGTGGCCTCCGGCCACGTGGGTGGCTTCTCCGACCCGTTGATGGACTGCAAGGAGTGTAAGGAGCGTTTCCGCGCGGACAAAGTCATCGAGGACTGGTGCGCCGAGAATGGTGTCACCCTGCCCAAGCCGGTGGATGCCCTTTCCCAGGCGGAGATGAAAGCGTTTGTGGAGGAGCATAACATCCCCTGTCCCACCTGCGGTAAGCACAACTGGACGGATATCCGCCAGTTTAACCTGATGTTTAAGACCTTCCAGGGCGTTACCGAGGACGCCAAGAATACCGTGTATCTGCGTCCCGAGACAGCCCAGGGCATTTTCGTCAACTTCCAGAACGTACAGCGGTCTACCCGCCGCAAGCTGCCCTTCGGCGTCTGCCAGGTGGGCAAGTCCTTCCGTAACGAGATCACCCCCGGCAACTTCACCTTCCGCACCCGCGAGTTTGAGCAGATGGAGCTGGAGTTCTTCTGCCAGCCCGGCACCGAGCTCGACTGGTTTAAGTACTGGAAGGATTTCTGCCATCAGTGGCTGCTGGACCTGGGCATGAAGGACGAAAACCTGCGTCTGCGTGATCACGACCCGGAGGAGCTGAGCCACTACTCCAATGCCACCACCGACTTTGAGTTTGTGTTCCCCTTCGGCTGGGGCGAGCTGTGGGGCGTGGCCTCTCGCACCAACTTTGACCTGAATGCTCACCAGACCACCTCCGGTAAGGATATGACCTACTACGACCAGGAGAAGAACGAGCACTACATCCCCTACGTGGTGGAGCCCTCCCTGGGTGCTGACCGCGTGACCCTGGCCTTCCTGGTGGAAGCCTACGACGAGGAAGTGGTGGATGCGGAGAAGAACGACGTGCGCGTGGTGTTGCGTCTGCACCCGGCCTTGGCTCCCTTCAAGGCGGCGGTGTTACCTCTTTCCAAAAAGCTGGGCGATAAGGCACAGGAGATCCACCAGATGCTCTCCAAGTACTTCATGGTAGACTACGACGATGCCGGCTCCATCGGCAAGCGGTATCGCCGTGAGGATGAGATCGGCACCCCCTTCTGCATCACCTACGATTTCGACAGCGAGACCGATGGCTGTGTCACTGTGCGTGACCGCGACACCATGCAGCAGGAGCGCGTGGCGATTGGCGACCTGAAGGCCTATATCGAGGAGCGCATCGCGTTCTGATGACGACGTTTTGGCGGCACGCTCTGCACGAGCGTGCCGCCTCTTTATGAGGTTGCGCTATGAAAAAGCTTACTTTGTCCGGCGGCGTTTGCACCGCTTTTGTGGTGCTTGCGGCGTGTCTGTGGGGCACCACCGGCCTGTTTGTCCGTCACCTTGGCGATGTAGGGCTGGGAACAATGACCATTTGTGTACTGCGCTCGGCGGTCGCGCTGGCTATGATGCTGGTGTTAGCGCTGTGCATCGATCCCAAGCTGTTGCGGGTGCGCCTGCGGGATCTGTGGTGCTTTTTCGGCACCGGCGTGCTGAGTATGCTGTTTTTTAATTATTGTTATTTCCGTACCATTGAGGAGAGCAGTATGGCGGTTGCCGCTACCATGCTGTACACCGCCCCTGTATTTGTGCTGATCCTCAGTGCTCTCCTGTTCCGGGAACACATTACCCGACGCAAGGTGTTGGCATTGGTGCTGGCAGTGGTCGGCTGTGTGCTGGTCAGCGGGATAATCACCGGTGGCTCACTTAACGGTACCGGTGTGCTGTTGGGGCTGGGTGCCGGCTTTGGCTACGGTCTGTACAGCATCTTCACCCGCTTTGCCCTTAACCGGGGTTATAGCTCGGTCACCATTTCAGTATACACCTTCCTTTTTGCCACCTTGGGCGGTCTCCCCTTGATGGGATGGGGACAGCTTTCCGCGGCACACGGCACTGGCGGAGTTGGCTTGTGGCTGTTCCTGGCGCTGTACGCTCTGGTGACCACTGTGCTGCCTTACCTTTTCTACAACTGGGGGCTTATCCGGGTGGAGAATTCCAAGGCCGCGGTCATTGCTTCGGTGGAGCCGGTCGTGGCGGCGCTCTTGGGCTTCGTGTCGCCTTATCATGAGGTGCCCGGCCCCATGGAGTTCGTCGGCATCCTGCTGGTGCTGGGCGCGGTGGTATTGCTGAATGTGAGAGGAAAGAGAAACGATGCTGAAACGTTACGTGGGTGACCGGGAATTCTACCGCCGTGTTCTTTCGGTGATGATCCCCATCATGATCCAGAATGGCATCACCAACCTGGTCAACATGGTGGACAACGTGATGGTGGGACGCGTGGGTACGCTGCAAATGAACGGCGTGGCAGTCATCAACCAGCTGTTGTTCGTATTTAATCTGTGCATTTTTGGCGCCGTGTCCGGGGCGGGTATTTTTACCGCCCAATTCTTCGGCAAAGGTGACCACAAAGGCATACGCGACACCTTTCGCTTCAAGCTTCTGTTTGCGCTGTTTTTGACACTGGGGGGCATTCTCCTGTTTGTGTGTTGTGACGAGTCGCTCATCGGCCTGTATCTGCAAGGGGAAGGGCGTGCCGAGGATATTGCCGGTACTCTCGGCTACGCAAAGGACTACCTGGGCATTATGCTGATCGGTATGGTGCCCTACGCTCTGTCTCAGTGTTATTCCAGTACCCTGCGGGAAACCAACAACGCTACCCTGCCTATGGTGGCCGGTGCGCTTGCCGTCGGTGTTAACCTAAGCCTTAACTGGGTGCTCATCTTCGGCAAGCTGGGCTGTCCCGCGTTAGGGGTGGAGGGTGCCGCCATGGCCACGGTAGTCTCCCGCTTTGTGGAATTGGGCGTTCTGGCGGTATGGACACAGTACCACAAGGAGAAGCACCCCTTCCTCGCCGGAGCCTTCCGCAGCCTGCGTATTCCGTTGCCTTTGGTGGGACAGATCCTGCAGAAAGGACTGCCGCTGATGCTCAATGAGACCTGCTGGGCCGCAGGTATGGCCGCCCTTGCCCAATGCTACTCAAGGCGCGGGTTGGAGGTGGTGGGAGCGAACAACATCGCCCAAACCTTCCTCAACGTGTTTTCCGTGGCCTTCATTGCGGTAGGCGTATCCATCGGTATTATCCTTGGCCAGCAGTTAGGCGCCGGAAAACAAAGGGAGGCCATGGATAGCGCCCGCAAGCTTATCGCTTTTGCGGTGGTCATCAGCGTGGTCGTGGGCGCGATATATTTTCTGTGTGCATGGTTTATTCCTTCCTTCTACAACACCACCCCGGAGATCCGCCGGCTGGCAACACGGCTTATGCAGATCGCCGCGGTGGCGATGCCATTGGATGCCTTTGCCAACGCGGCTTACTTCACCCTGCGTTCCGGTGGCAAGGCCTTTGTTACTTTCCTGTTTGACAGCATGTTCGCGTGGTGTGTGGTGGTACCGACGGTGTTTGTGCTCAGCCGGTACACCGCCGTCTCCATTTTGGTGCTGTATGCCGTGGGACATGGCCTGAGCCTGGTGAAGGATATCATTGGCTACATTCTGGTGAAAAAAGGCATATGGATCCGCAACATCGTTACGGGATAAAAAAAGAACGTCTCTGCCAATTAGGGCAGAGACGTTCTTTTTTTCATGTACTTACTTCCAGCTGAACACGACCACGGTGCTTTGGCCGTTATCCCGGTTAACGACCTCATACTCGCCGAAGCTGGCGGGCAGGATGGCACTCTGGAAACGGTTGATGGTGGTCTTGTAGGCGGGGTTTTTCTTGGAAATAATCTCCACGGTGGTACCTACAGTCAGGGTCAGGATCTGGGGCTTGCCGTTGTTGGTGCCCTCGGCACGCTTGGCGAAATGCATACGCTCCACCATGAAGGGCATCTCGGGCAGGGTGCTGTACTCGTCGCGGCTCCACTCCTTGTTCCACTCGGTCACGTGGCGGGTGGCACGTAGCTTATCCTTCACGTAGCCCACACGACGCCACTTCTCGTTATCGAAGCCATGCTCCAGGTGCATGCTCATGGGCTTGCCGGTCATGGTCTGCTCCTTGTCATTCCAGGTCTTGCGGGCAAAGTCGTATTCAAAGAAGGAATACTCGGTACCGGCCACTGAGGGGCAGGTATCCATTTCAAGCACCATTTGGTTACCGCCATGGCCGTGGACAGTTCCGGGCGGGATCAGGTACAGGTCACCTTCGTTGGATACGTGATTGGCAATAAAGTCCTTCCAGTCCTCAATGGGGGTCTTGTTCTCGGACTCGCGGCACTTCCTTTCCCACAGCTCCAGGTCTACGTCCTCGTTGAAGCCCATCCAGGTGTTGGCGCCTACGTACGCTTCGGCGATGTAGTAGGTCTCATAACGGCCCAGGGGCTCGTTGAAGTGAGAGCGCACGTAGTCGGTGCCGGGGTGGGTGTGGATGGGCATGGAGATACGCTCGGCGGGCTGGGGCTCCGGGAAGTAGCCGTCATCCAGCCAGATCTCCATGGGGAACAGGTCGGGATACTTCTCCGCCAGCTCCTTACCGGTGAGCTCCACGTTGTACTTCATCAGAGAGGTCAGGGGCATCTCCAGCATCTCCTCACAGCCCACATCGATGAGCAC
>JAZSOW010000029.1:0-31739 GCA_045537135.1 Acutalibacteraceae bacterium | reverse complement strand
TGATCCCCCACCAGTCGGTACTGCAGAATGTGGAGCTGGCGCTGACCCTCTCCGGCGTTTCCAAGAAGGAGCGTCGCCAACGGGCCCGAAGTCGGATCGTAGCCATGTCGTTCTGTGAGCCAAGGGGTTGACTATAAAGCTTGTCTTCCTAAGACCGCTTGGCCTCCGACTTTGATCCCCCACCAGTCGGTACTGCAGAATGTGGAGCTGGCGCTGACCCTCTCCGGCGTTTCCAAGAAGGAGCGTCGCCAACGGGCCCGCGAAGCTCTGGAGCGTGTAGGGCTGGGAAACCAGCTGCGCAAAAAGCCCGGCGAGATGTCCGGCGGGCAGATGCAGCGCGTGGCCATTGCCCGCGCGCTAGTCAACAACCCGGACATCATCCTGGCGGACGAGCCCACCGGTGCCCTGGACACCGAGACCAGCGTGCAGGTCATGGAGATCCTCAAGGAGATCTCCAAGGATCGGCTGGTGGTCATGGTCACCCACAACCCCGATCTGGCTGAGACCTACTCCACCCGCATCATCCGGATGCTGGACGGCGAGATCACCGGGGACAGCGCACCGCTGACCGAGGAGGAGCTCGCCGCTGAGACAGAGTGGGCGGCTGACCGCGCCCAGGAGGAGAAAAAGAAAAAGCGCCCCTCCATGTCCTTTGCCACCTCCTTTGGGCTGTCGCTGAAGAATCTCTTCACCAAAAAAGGCCGCACCGCCCTGACCGGCTTTGCAGGCAGCATCGGTATCATCGGCATTGCGCTGATCTACGCCGTATCGCAAGGCATGACCACCTATATCGACACGGTGCAGGAGGACACCCTGTCCTCCTACCCCCTGACGCTGGAAGCCACCCATACGGATATGGGCTCCCTGTTAAGCAATTTTATCAGCAAAGCGCAGTCGGCGGGACAGCATGAAAAGGATGCGGTGTATCAAAAGACCATGCTGTATGATCTGGTCAACTCTCTAAACGCCATGAAGACCACCGAAAATGATCTGAAGGCCTTCAAGGCATACCTGGAGGCAGAGCTGGCCGATACCAGCAAGGAGAACCCGCTGGCCGATGCCATAAGCGGTGTGCAGTACACCTACGACCTGGATCTGACCGTTTACACCGAAAGCGTGGATGGCACCATCGTCCTGTCGGATACCCAAGAGCTGCTCCAGGAGCTGCTCTTGGAGTATTTCAACATGGATATGTCCTCCATGATGAGCTTCAGCGAAAGCTATGGATTTGACACTTCCATGATGATGCCCGGCATGGGCAGTGCCAACCTGTGGCAGGAGATCCTACCTGCAAAGGATGGCGGGCTGATCAACGATCTGCTGTACAAGCAATACGACGTCATCGCCGGCTCCTGGCCCACCGCTTACAATGAGATCGTGCTGGTGGTAGATGAAAACAACGAGATCGACGATATGACCCTGTATGCCTTGGGCCTCAAGTCCAAGGAGGAAGTGGACGCGCTGGCCAAGGCCGCCATTGACAAGACCGAGGTGACCGTGGAGCAGAAGCACTGGTCCTACGAGGAGATCTGCGGCATGACCTTCCGCACCGTCCTCGCCTCTGACCGCTACACCTACGACGAGAAAAACGGCCTATACAAAGACCTGAGTGTAGACGCAAATGGAAACGCGGATAAAACCGGGCTCAAATACCTCTACGACAACGGCTTGGATCTGAAGGTGACCGGCATCATCCGCCCCAGCGAGGACGCCGTCTCCTCCATGCTCAAGGGTTCCCTCGCCTACACCCATGCGCTGACGGAGTATATTATCGAAAACGGTAAAGATGCCCCCGCCGTGCAAGCACAGCTGGCTGACAGCTCCATCGACATCTTCACCGGTCTGCCCTTCAAGGAGAATACCGGCAATCTGTCCAAGGAAGAGAAAAAGGAGGAGTTCCGCCACTATGTGGAGGGGCTGAACGACCAAGGCAAGGCCGACCTCTATGTCAAGATAAAGGGTGTCCTCACGGAGGAGGAACGCACCGCTCTGATCAACAAAGAGGTGGAGGGCGCATCGCGGGAAGCCATGGAAGCCGCCCTTATGCCGGCTATGATCCAGAAGCTCGGACAGGATACTGCCGCTGCGTACCTGCGTGCCATATCCGATGAGGCCGTAAAGGAACAGTTCACCAAGGCGGTCATCGAGCAGGAAAAAGCGAAAAGAATGGAACAGGAAAAAGCGCAATTAGACGCTCTCTCCCCCGCTCAGATAGCGGCAAAGCTTGCCGCGGAAATGGAGACCTACACCGATGACCAGTACGAATACCACTACGATGAGGTGATATCCAAGGAGCGGAAAAAGGAGGAGTTCCACCGCTATGTGGAGGGGCTGGACGAACAAGGCAAGGCCGATCTCTATGTTAAGATAAAGGGCGTCCTCACGGAGGAGGAGCGCGCCGCCTTGATCGGCACAGAGATGGAGAAAGCAACGCGGGAAACCATGGAAGCCACCCTTTTGCCGCCCATGGTCCAGTTATTAGGAGAGGATACCGCGACTGAGTATCTACGCGCCATGTCTGATGAGGAATTGAAAACGTTCTTCGAGGAGGAGGTCACCAAGCACGTCAAGGAGCAAAAGGCTACACAGGTGAAAGCGCAATTAAGCGCTCTCCCTCCCGCTCAGTTAGCGGGAATGCTTGCCGCAGAAATGGGAGCCTACACCGACGAGCAGTATGGTATCTACTACGATGAGGTGCTGGAATTCTCCGAATCCACCTATGAGGATAACCTGCTGAAGCTGGGCTATGTGCACCTGGATGACCCCGATACCATCAGCATCTATGCCTCATCCTTTGAGAATAAGGACGTTATCGTGGAGGCCATCGCGGCGTACAACGAAAAGGTGGACGACCTGGAGGAGATCGTCTATACCGACTATATCGGCCTGATGATGTCCTCCATCACCACCATCATCAACGCCATCTCCTATGTCCTCATCGCCTTTGTGGCGATTTCGTTGGTGGTGTCCTCCATCATGATCGGTGTCATCACCCTCATCTCGGTGCAAGAGCGCACCAAGGAGATCGGCATCCTGCGTGCCATCGGTGCTTCCAAGCGCAATGTTTCCAGCATGTTTAATGCCGAAACCATGATTATCGGCTTCCTGTCGGGAGGCATCGGCGTTGGAATCACCTACCTGCTATGTATCCCCATCAATCTGATTCTCAACCACCTGACCGAAATCGACAACCTGCGTGCCTTCCTGCCCATTGAGGTGGCGGCGGTGCTCATCGGCATCAGCGTGCTGCTGACGCTGGTAGCCGGCATCATCCCCTCCCGCAGTGCGGCCAAGAAGGATCCCGTGGTGGCACTAAGAACGGAATAAGAAAACCCCCACCCATACTGGGGTAGAAAAAACAGGCACTATGTATCTTGAAGGTTACATAGTGCCTGTTTTTATCCATAACAGCAGATCCCTTATACAGGTAGCTCTTTTTGGTTACTCATCGAGAACCAGCACGTTAAGGGCACCGGTGGTGGCGGTGCCGGCGTCCAGCGCGATCATGCCCTTTCCTCGGAAGGGCGCGGCACTATTCTTCGGGCGGGCACTGTCGAAGGCGGCGGCGCGGAAGCTAGGCACATGGCCACACACAATGGTCTTATCCGGCAGGCGGTCGCAGGTGTGGTACATATCCGGCCAGCGGATCCAACGCGCCTTTTTCCACGCTTCGGGAGAGGCTTGTCGCCAATTCGGATCAATGCGACAGCCCTCCTCCGTGGGAAGAGTGGGGAGCCAACCATGGGTGAACACGTAATCATCGGTCTCGTAGTATGTACCCAGCCCCTCAATGAATTCGGTCACCCGGTCCAGCATACGAGTCTTGCCGGAAAAATCAATCTCTCCGGTATCCCCATCCAGGGCGTATTTGCCGAAAAACTCCACCATCGTTTCTGCCGTACCGTTAAGGTAATGGTAGGGCTGTAAACGACCAGTGCGGAAGATCTCCAACAGCATATCCTCGTGATTGCCACGTAGAAGAACCTTATGTCGTATCCGCTCCATGTACTTGAGCACCATCAAGTTTTCCGTGCCACGGTCAAAGTAGTCGCCACAGCATACCAATAGATGGCGATCATCCCAATTGTCGAATCCGGCGGCATCCAACGTCCGACGCAACAGCGTGTAATGGCCGTGGATATCCGTCACCACAAAAAGCTTTCTTTCGCTCATATCCTCACCCCCAGTGGCAAGTATCATACCACAAAGCGGAGGAAAAGTAAAGACGGCTCTCCTGAGGGAGAGCCGTTGTCTGTCAACGAAACAAATTGAGAAAGGATTCAAACCATTCCACCACCGCGAAGCGCACCCGATACCGTTGCCCACCGGTGACCAGTTCCTGCTGACCGGCATTGAGCACATCGGACAGGGCGCTCTCCTTAGTGGCGGCTCCCACACACATGGGCGGGAACATCACACACCACCAGTTCTGCCCCTCCCCGGCACCGATCACGATACGCACCGCCTCATACATCCCTGCCGGTAGAGTAACGGTATCGTATTGTCGGGTGGTAAAATACATCCGGCACAGCTCGGCCTTCACCGGGTAGCGGTAGCCCGCCTTCCACACCGTCTGCTGAGCGACCTGTTGCAGCTCCGGCAGGCGATTCTCCGCCAATGTAAGCGCTTCCATAGTGTTGTCAGCTCCAGCCAGCCAGCCTTCCGCGGCGGCTGTTACCGCATCCCGCACCTGCATCTTCAGATTCTGGTCGGCGGTGGAATCGGAGTTCGCCAAAATATGCAGGCGTACCACCGTATCCCGGATGCCCTCACACTGACCATAAAAGCCGCCCATAGACAGCACTATGCAAAGCACAAGTGCGGCTGTGGCGGCTTTCATCCATCGTTTTGTATTCATATCGCATACGCCCCTTTCGTTACAAAGGGAGTATGGGCCAGTTATGGAAAAATTATACAATGGTTATCCGACAGCCATCGCAAGGGTGGCATATAAAGGCGGTGGGCACCTTGGCAGCCAGAGCATCCCGGCAGGCCGTAGCGGCGGTTTCCTCCGAAAAGATGGCAAAGACCGCCGAGCCGCTACCGGTCATCTGCGAAGCAAGGGGCGCAAAGCCCTCCATCACCCGGCGGATCTCCTTCACACCGGCAATGGCGGTGGCGGGCTCAAACACATTGTGCACCTGCCGACAGATGCCCTGGAGATCCCCCCGCTCCATCGCCGGAAGTGCCCGGCTGTGATCCGGATGGATAGCGATGGGGGCTCTGTCAATGGCGGCATACGCCTCAGCAGTGGAAACACCATCCGCCGGCTGAGCGACAACGATATAGCACTCCGGCAAGGAGGGCAACGGCTGTAGCCCCTCCCCGATACCAGTAACGTAGGCGGCACCGCCCAGCACACAGAAGGGCACATCCGCGCCCACGGTCAGGCCGATGGCACACAGCTCCTCTACGGATAGGCGGGTATCATAGAGACGATCCAGTGCCCACAAGGTCGCCGCCGCATCTGCACTGCCGCCACCCATCCCCGCCTGCTGGGGGATGCGCTTTGTCAGCGTCATGTGCACACCCCCGGCGATACCGGTATGGGCAAAGAAGGCCACGGCAGCGCGATAGGCGGTATTTTTCTCCACCGGGCAGAGGGCGGCGGTGTCCAAGGTGATGTCTGTCGCTTTCTCGGCGGTGAGAGTGTCGGCGATATCCACCGCCTGCATCACACTTTCCAGCAGATGATAGCCATCCTCCCGACGTCCCACCACATCCAGAGTCAGATTGATCTTGGCAGGTGCCCATACGGTCACGTTCATCCCTTACAGCTCCTGTAAAAATTCCCCGATGCGACGAAGTGCCTCGGTGATATGCTCCAGCGAATAACAATAGGAAATACGTACAAAGCCCTCGCCGCTATCGCCAAAGGCGGTACCGGGCACTACCGCCACGTGCTTTTCCTCCAGCAGACGGCGGCAAAACTCCTCGCTGGACATGCCGGACCTCCGAATAGAGGGAAACACGTAGAAGGCGCCCTGTGGCTCAAAGCAGGTCAGCCCCAGCCGATTGAGCTCATCCACAATGAAACGGCGGCGCATATCGTACTCTTCCCGCATGGTACGCACGTCCTCATCGCCGTTGTTCATAGCCTCAATGGCGGCGTACTGGGCGGTAGTGGGGGCGCACATGATGGCAAACTGATGGAGCTTTGTCAGCATCTTCATTACCGGGGCGGGACCACAGGCGTAGCCCAGACGCCAGCCGGTCATAGCAAAGGCTTTAGAAAAGCCGCTGACCAATACGGTGCGCTCCTGCATACCGGGCAGAGAGGTGATGCTCACATGCTCCCCATCGTAGGTCAGCTCCCCGTAGATTTCATCCGACAGCACCATGATATCTGTGCCGCGCAGCACCTCAGCGATAGCCTCGAGCTCCTCCCGGGGCATGACCGCGCCGGTGGGGTTGTTGGGGAAAGGCAGTACCAACAGCTTGGTGCGCGGGGTGATAGCCGCCCGCAGCGCCTGTGCTGTCAGGCGAAAGGCATCCTCCACCCGGGTGGTGAGGCTCACCGGCACACCCCCGGCCAAGCGGGTCAAGGGGTCATAGCACACGAAGCAAGGGTCGGGAATGAGCACCTCATCCCCGGGTGCCAGCAGAGCACGGAAGCACAGGTCGATAGCTTCACTGCCGCCCACGGTCACCAATATTTCGGTTTTCGGGTCATAGGTCACGCCGTTGTGCCGCTGTACATAGCCGGCAATGGCTTGCCGCAGAGCCAGCAGACCCGCATTGGGGCTGTACCAGGTACGCCCCTTTTCCAACGTGCCGATGCCCTCCTGCCGGATATGCCACGGGGTGGGAAAATCCGGTTCCCCCACCGACAGCGAGATCACGTCCTCCATCTCGGCGGCAATGTCGAAAAACTTGCGGATACCGGAGGGCTTGAGCTGCTGCAGTGCGGGGTTGATGATACGCTCGTAGTTCATACTAATCCTCTCTCATCCTTTTCCTTACTGTCGAACAGCACACCCCGCTCCTTGTAGGTCTTGAGTACAAAATGGGTGGCGGTGGACAGCACGCCGTCCAGGGGGCTGAGCCGCTTAGCCACAAACATGGCCACATCCTTAAAGCTACGTCCGGTAATCTTTACCGACAGATCGTAACCGCCGGACATCAGCGTGACGCTTTCCACCTCATCAAAGGCCATAATCGCCTCCGCAACCCCATCGAAGCCCTTATCCTTGGAGGGGGCGATCTGCAGGTCGATATAGGCGGTCACGTGCTCGCTGTCCACCTTATCCCAATCGATAAGGGCCTTGTAGCCACGCACCACACCGGCCTTTTCCATCGTTGCCAGGCGCTCCTCCACCTCAGCGACAGGCACACCCAGCATCACCGCCATCTGCTCGGCGGTCAAGCGGGCGTTGGTATCCAACAGTTGTAATAGCTTATCCATATCTTTATCCTCCTTACGATAACGGCTTTTTCCGCTCCGGGCGGGTGCGGTTACCGTCTTTATCCACAATAACGATGCTCTCCAGCTGGCCGGTCAGGCTCCGGCGGAAGGCGGCAATATACTCCGCTCGCAGAGCCTTCTGTTCTTCAGCTTCCTCCGGGGTCAGCCCCTCGGCGCGGCTTTTATGTGCCAGCTCGTTGATACGATCGATCTTATTCTGTTCCATATTACTAAACTCCCTATTTTAGTATCCCCGAAAAGTACGTTTCACTATCACTGCCGGAGGGACGCAAATACCGCCCCAGACCATACAGACATTCCGGGTCTCGAGTGAGATGATTCAGGCGGCTCTCGCAGGTAAAGGTAGCACGAAAGCCAAGCTGACGCAATAGAGCCTCGGCGCCCTCCTCCATGGCACCAAAGGGATAAACAAACGCCTGGGGCGTAACGCCCACCTCCTGGGTGAGTAGCGTCTGCGCTCGCAACACATCCTCCTGTAGTGTCCGGCCGTAGACCTCCATGGTCTCCCCTGTCAGACGAAGAGTGCCACGACGCTTGCCGGCGGTGACGTAGTGCATATCATAGCTGTGATTCTGCAATTCGATGGTGCCACTTCGGGTCATCTCCCGAAGCTGTTCCCACGTCAGGTGAGAATATAACACCCGATCCTGCTCCGATGGGGTGTCCGAATAAAACACCGTCCATCGCACAATGGGCGCGATCACCGCCGTCATACCGTACTTGCACAGTAGCGGATAGGCATAGCGGTAATTGTTGTAGTAGCCGTCATCAAAGGTGAGCATGATCGGCTTCTCCGGCAAGGGGGCACCCTTGTCCACATAGTCCAGCAGCTCCCCCACCGTGACGGTTGTATAGCCCCGTCGGCGCAAATAGGCAAGATCGCTCTCCAGCAAGGCCGGCGAGATGACATACTGCCCCTGCTGTTCCGGCTCCTCCATCACCCCATGATACATGATAATGGGTAGCTCCACCTCCTGTGGAGCGGTTTCCGTTTCCATGGCCAGACGCCGATGGTCGGACAATGCCACATCCACAAATGCCGCCAGCATCAGCAGAGCAATCAATCCCCAAATGGTCAGATTGGATTTGTTTATATACGATACCACACGCAACATAGCGCTTCCCCTCCTTACTGGTAATCATAGTAAGGAAAGGGATAACTTATTCCTCCCCGCTGGTGGTATCCTCCAGCAGGCTAGCCGCTTCCGCCTCCGGCAGGTTGGTCACATTCGCCAGACGGCGCTGGATCTGCCGGGTGCGTACACCCACCAGCTTGTCCAGCTCGCTGTTCGCCTGCTCCAGCCGCTGCTGAGCACTTTGGATAACGGTGCTAAACTTCTCAAACTCCGTCTTGACGGCGCCCAGCACCTTCCACACCTCGCCGGAGCGCTTCTGTATAGCCAGGGTACGGAAGCCCATCTGCAGGCTGTTGAGCACCGCCGCCATGGTGGTGGGACCGGCAATGTTCACGTGGTAATCCCGCTGTAGGGTCTCCACCATGCCCCGGCGTACCACCTCCGCATACAGCCCTTCCACCGGTAGAAACATGATGCCGAAATCGGTGGTATGAGGAGGCGCCAGGTACTTGTCCCGGATATCCTTGGCAAAGGTGCGAATGCGCTGTTCCAGCACGTTGCCGGCCGCCTTGACCGCATCCGGGTCGCCCCCCTCGTAGGCATCCAGTAGTTGCTCGTAGGCATCCACCGGGAACTTGGCATCCACCGGCAACCACACGGTGCCGCTGTCATTGCCGGGGAGCTTGACAGCATATTCCACAAAGTTCTGGCTGCCGGGCTTAGTCTTCACATTGGCCTCATACTGCTCGGGGGATAAGATCTGCTCAAGGATCGCTCCCAGCTGGATCTCCCCCAGTACGCCCCGGGTCTTGACGTTAGCCAGCACCTTTTTAAGATCACCGACACCGCTTGCCAGGGTCTTCATCTCACCCAAGCCGGTGTACACCTGCTCCAGGCGTTCATTCACCAATCGGAAGGACTGGCTGATGCGATCATTTAGGGTCTGCTGCAGCTTTTCATCCACCGTGCGGCGCATCTGCTCTAGCTGGTGGGTGTTCTCCTGCCGGATGGTATCCAGCTGGCCGGTGACCGCCCGACGGATATGCTCCATGCTGTCGGTCATCTGCTGATTGGCTTGTCCCTGTGCCGTCAGCAAAACCTGGCTGAGGCTTTGCACCGATTGCTGGATGTTCTGCGCGCTTTCCTGGCGACTACGCCGCTGTTCCTCGGTCAGCTCCCGCTGTAGCCGTTCCAGCCGCTGCTCCATATCCCGGGAGCGGCGCAGAGAGAAAAGCAGGACGATGGTCACCGCTAGCAGAAGGACGATAAGCGGTATGCCAATAAGCACAATATAGTCGATCATAGAGACGCCCTCCATCAAATGGTGTCGTCGTCATCCGTTGACGAATGGCTGCGCTTTTGATTAAACCGTTTGAGCTCCCGCTCGGTATACTGGCGGGGGATGGTAGTCGGCTCGGGCGCCTTGGGCGTCTCATCGGAGAACACCGGTTCCTCCTTTGAAGGGGTATCGCCTGCGTCATCCGGCGCCGGCTGCGGTGCTTCCTCCTCTACCTCCAGGTTAAGATCCAGGCGCTTCTGCTTGTCCGCCCCGGGATGATCCTTGTAATAGGGGTCGATCACCATCCGGCGCACCAAGGGGAAGATAGTATACTGAATAAGAAAGGAGCGCAGAGCCGGTACCGCCACCAGCCATATCAAAAACACCAGTAGATTGGCAATGAGGTTGTTAAGCGAAATCACCAGGATCAGCGCGATATACACCCCGATCAGCACAACGGAAATCAGGAGATTTTCCTTGAGGCCGCCCATGGCAAAGAGCATGGCATTGCGATACAGCTGCTTAATGTTCATGTCCAGGGTGATCATCATAAAGGGAAGGTAGTATTTCATGAAGGTGAACAGGATGTATCCCACAAAGGTACAGCCCATCACCAGGTAGTCCATCGTATTGGGCACCATAGGTGCAGGGATGTCGGCTTGATCCACCCCAAAGAGCAGAAACACCTCAGGGTACATACGTGTGGTGTAGTAGTAGATGTTGAAGAATAGCAGAGCGGTGACCAGGAAATTGATAAGACCGACCATAAAAGCCAGCTTGCAATTTTTGCGGATAGTCTCGAAAAAGTCTTCCTTCACAAAGGCGTGCTTCTGCCGGGAGTAAGCGCGTGTGATATAGGTAAGCCCCGCATCTGCCCAGCCGCGAGTGATCAGCGGCAGATTGACAAGCGCAAACAGCAGACCCGCCATCATCAGATTCCAGAACTTCCGCCCGAGAATCTCAAAGAACACCACGAAGCTACGCTTCTGCGGAGCGTTCTTCTTGACACCGGGGCCTTCCCTGGTCACGTCAAATAAACCGAACAAACCAGCCATGTACATCCATCTCCTTAAATTTCCGAAAAAACGCTACGGCAGCAACCCGGCAAACAGTGTGCGTAACAGCACCTGCACAAGACCGACAGCTATCGCCGCTGTCAAAAATAGCACAAAACGCAAACAATACAGCCGAAAAACCGGCCACAGCCCCTCCCGGGGTGCCGGTGTTTCCGGTGTAGCCGGCAGCAATTGTCGGCTTAGGCGCACCGATAGGCGCAGGCTCTCCACACTGGCCATGATAATAAGAGCCCCGCCCAGCAAGCCCACCGGCATCAGCACGGCGGCAACCGCCGTGACACCGATAGGCCCCATGGAATAATAGTACGCCTCACTCAACCCGAGGCTCATGCCGAAGAACAGCGGCACCGCTAACACAAAGGGGGCACCGCAGGGCCACAGCCCCAGCAAGAACAGGGTGAAAAGCAACAAAAGGGTGCTAAAGCAGCTGCTCCAAAGGGCGCTCATGCTCCCCTGGAAGCCACCGGTCAACCCGGTGACACGCACAAGGCTCCCCCAATCGTCGGTGATGCGGCTACCAGCCGACACGTACACCACCACGCCGATAAGTACCCCTGTCAAAAACAGTCCCGCAAAGGGAAATAGCCGTCGGTTTTCTGCCATAAAGTCGGCAATGGCTCGCCGACGACGAGTGGTTGTCCTTTTCATACGCATACCTCCTGTGGGAGTATATGCATGGTAAAGCATAAAAAGAACACAAAGCGGAGTAAGCGCACGCCTACTCCGCCCATTTAAGGGTGCTATGCGCCCTTCAGTGTTTCTTGTTGACGCCGAGCACGCCGCCAAGCGCGCCGGCTACCGTCAGCACCGCCGCCTTAAGCAACGACATACCGCCGGATACCCCGGTGTAGCGGGCAAAGCCCGCCAGCAGGACCAGCAGAAAGAGCGTCAGCCCGCACAAAGCGCCCAGCACCATGCCGCGCCGGCGGGAAACCAATGCCGCCGTCAAGCCGGCGGCGAAGGCACCCACAGCACCGGCGGTGATCGCCAGCGGCACCACCGCCGCCCGGGGCACATCCACTGTCTGCACCAGTGCCGCCATCAGCATCAGCACAGCCACACAGGCAATGATCCCCACCGCTGTTCCCATAAGCAATGGCCGTAGCCATTGCCGGAAAAACGAGGGATTGTTCTCTTGTGCACGCATATCTGCATCCTCCCTGCTCATTCGTGACCTCAAAATAAAGGTATGATGAACGCAGGAGGATTATGACGAGAGGACTTAGATATCGTCATCATCATCGTCGTCATCATCGTCTACAGGAGCCTCATGCTTGGTCTCCACAGACTGGATGGCCCACTTTTTAAACTGTAGCTTGCTGCGATCCGAGCTGCTCTCAATGGTGACGGTGTCATCCTTGATGCTGACAACACGGCCGCAAACGCCGCCGATGGTAGTCAGCTCGTCGCCCACCCGCAGGTTGTTGCGCATCTGCTGCTCTTCCTTCTGCTTTTTCTTCTGAGGACGGATCATCATAAAGTACATAAGAACAATGATGATGATAAGAGGAAGGAAGCTGAACAACATACCCTCCCAGCCACCCTGCCCATCCTGAGCGGGGTCGGCGGCAAGCGCCAGAAGATCGGTTATAGGATTCATACGTTTATACCTCCGAGAATTCCAAATTTGTTTTATTATACAGTATTATATGGAAAAGTGCAAGTGCTTTTCCGTTTTACCAAAGAAAATTTACAAATATCAGATACGGTGATCCAGTACACCGGTGTATTTTTGATAAAACTCCTCAAACCGTCCCTCATCCAAAGCCGCGCGGATGCGCTCCATCAGGGTGTTGTAGAAGTAGAGATTGTGCATCACCGTCAGCCGCATCCCCAGCATCTCATTGACCTTTAGCAGGTGACGGATATAACTGCGGGAATACCGGCGGCAGGTGGGGCAATCACATTCCTCGTCAATGGGACGAGGGTCGGTGGCGTACTTGTTGTTAATGAGATTGCGATGCCCCTGCCAGGTGAACACGTGGCCGTGACGGGCGTTGCGGGAGGGCATGACGCAATCAAACAGGTCCACGCCCCGGTGTACCGCCTCCAGGATATTCTCCGGGGTGCCCACTCCCATCAGGTAGCGGATCTTGTTTTGCGGCATATGAGGCTCCACCGCCTCAATGACCCGGTACATATCTTCGGTGGGTTCCCCCACCGCCAGGCCGCCGATGGCGTAGCCGTCCAGATCCAGCTTGGCGATCTCCTGCATGTGCGCCACCCGCAGATCATCAAAGGTACAGCCCTGGTTGATGCCAAAGAGCATCTGCCGGGGATTGACCGTATCCGGCAGACGGTTGAGCCGCGCCATCTCCTCCTTACACCGGACAAGCCACCGGGTGGTGCGCTCACAGGAGCGGGCGGCGTAATCGTACTTAGCGGGGTTTTCCACGCACTCGTCAAAGGCCATGGCAATGGTGGAGCCCAGGTTTGACTGGATGCGCATGCTCTCCTCCGGGCCGATGAACAGCTTTTTACCGTCAATATGAGAGGAGAAATGCACCCCTTCCTCCTTAATCTTGCGCAGGCTGGCCAGGGAGAACACCTGAAACCCACCGCTGTCGGTAAGGATGGGGCCGTCCCAGCCGGTGAATTGGTGCAAGCCCCCCATCTGTCGCACCAGGCCATCCCCGGGGCGTACGTGGAGGTGGTAGGTGTTGCACAGCATCACCTGGCAATGGAGGTCTTTGAGGTCATGGGCAGACACAGCCCCCTTAATGGCACCGCAGGTAGCCACGTTCATAAAAGCGGGCGTCTGCACCGTGCCGTGAGGGGTCTCAAAGGTGCCTCGCCGGGCCTTCCCTTCGGTTTTCAGTAGTGTGTACATAGCTTATCTCACCTATTCGTCACAAAATCAGCATCGCATCGCCAAAGGAGAAAAAGCGGTAGCGCTCCTCCACCGCGTGGCGATAGGCGGCCATGGTGTTATCGTACCCCGCAAAGGCACTGACCAGCATAATAAGAGTGCTTTCCGGCAGGTGGAAATTGGTAATAAGCCCATCCAGCACCTGGAATTTGTAACCGGGATAGATGAAAATACTGGTCCAGCCGTCAGCCGGCTCCACCCGTCCGTTTGTCAGTCCCACGCTCTCCAGCGTGCGGGTGCTGGTGGTGCCCACGGCAATGACCCGGCCACCCCGCTGGCGGGTGCGGTTAATGACCGCCGCCGTTTCGGCACTCAGCTCATAGTGCTCCGCGTGCATCACGTGATTTTCCACCACGTCCTCCTTCACCGGGCGGAAGGTACCTAATCCCACGTGCAGGGTCACATAGGCGATCTCCACCCCTTTCTGCTTGATAGCCTCCAGCAGGGCGGGGGTAAAATGCAGGCCGGCGGTAGGGGCGGCGGCAGAGCCGGGGGTCTTGGAGTACACCGTCTGATAGCGTTCCTTATCGGTCAGCTTCTTGTGAATATAGGGCGGCAGGGGCATCTGTCCGATGCGCTCCAGGGTGTGGTAGAAATTGCCCTCATAGGTAAACTTCACCAGCCGGTTGCCGCCCTCCACGATCTCCAGCACCGTAGCGGTAAGCAGCCCATCCCCGAAGGTGAGCTCGTCACCGGGCTTGGCACGGCGGCCAGGGCCGGCCAGCACCTCCCACACGTCGTTCCCCTTGGGGGTAAGCAGAAGAAGTTCCACCTTAGCACCGGTAGCGGCGCGTTCCCCCAGTAGGCGGGCGGGTAACACCCGGCTGTTGTTGAGTACCAGGCAATCGCCGGGGCGCAGGCAGTCTAAAATATCCGAAAAATGCTTGTCCTCACAAGCACCTGTCTCCCTGTTTAGGGCAAGCAACCGGGAGGCGTCGCGGGGCTCCACCGGCTCCTGAGCGATGAGTTCCTCCGGCAGATCGTAAAAAAAGTCGCTACGTAGCATAATAACTCCCTCATTGTCAGCGGTTTCACGGTTGACAAGACGCCGTAATGGGTGGTAGAATACCAGTGTACCACTGTTTGGCGATGTCGTATCCTAACTATTATATAATAGCGACGGCGGTTTTTCAATGCTTTTTTGTACTGCCACCGGGCAAACACCGCTAACTGGTCTATTTTTGTATCGCAAAGGAGTATACTAACCATGAAAACGTATCGCGTCGGTATCGTTGGCTGCACCGGTATGGTGGGCCAGCGTTTTATGACCCTGCTGGAGAACCATCCCTGGTTCCACGTGACCGCTTTGGCCGCCAGCCCCCGCTCTGCAGGTAAGACCTATGAGGAGGCCGTGGCCGGTCGTTGGGCCATGGACACCCCCATGCCCGAGGCTATGAAGGAAATGACCGTGCTGGATGCCTCCAACGTGGATCAGGTCGCCGCCCTGGTGGACTTCATCTTCTGTGCCGTGGATATGCCCAAGGCGGAGATCCGTGCGCTGGAGGAGGCCTACGCCAAGGCAGAGTGCCCCGTTGTCTCCAACAACAGTGCCCACCGCGGCACCCCCGATGTGCCTATGATCATTCCGGAGCTCAACTGGAAGCACGAGGAGATCATAAACGACCAGCGCAAGCGTCTGGGCACCAAGCGGGGCTTTGTGGCGGTAAAATCCAACTG
The DNA here is from genome assembly GCA_045537135.1 of Acutalibacteraceae bacterium. Classification (GTDB taxonomy): domain Bacteria; phylum Bacillota; class Clostridia; order Oscillospirales; family Acutalibacteraceae; genus UBA5905. Next base: position 16,336 of record JAZSOW010000029.1, on the reverse strand, counting down.
CTCTCTGCAGAGCTACGTGCCCGCCCTTTATCCGCTGGATGATTTCGGCGTCAAGGAGGTGTTGGTGACCACCTATCAGGCAATCTCCGGTGCCGGCAAGACCTTCGAGCGCTGGCCGGAGATGGTGGACAACGTCATCCCCTACATCGGCGGCGAGGAAGAAAAATCCGAGCAGGAGCCCCTGAAGATCTGGGGTACTATGGAGAATGGGCAGATCGTGCCCGCCACCTCCCCCGCCTTCACCGCCCAGTGCCTGCGCGTGCCGGTGACCAACGGTCACTTCGCCGCGGTGTTCGTGCGGTTTGAGAACAAGCCCACCAAGGAGCAGATCATCGAGCGCTGGAACAGCTTCTCCGGCCGTCCGCAGGAGCTGAAGCTGCCCTCCGCCCCGGAGCATTTCCTCAAGTATTTTGAGGAGGATAACATGCCTCAAACCAAGCTGCACCGTGACTTAGAGGGCGGTATGACCGTGTCCCTGGGCCGTCTGCGGGAGGACAGCCAGTACGATTACAAGTTTGTAGGCCTGTCCCACAACACCCTACGCGGTGCTGCCGGCGGGGCCGTGCTGCTGGCCGAGCTTCTGTGCGCGGATAATTACATCTGATCCTTCATAAACTAAATAAAAAGAGAGGTGGTCATCCTATGGCAAAACGTGTGGTTTTCACCGGAGCGGGTGTGGCGCTGGTCACCCCCATGCACCCCGACGGCACCGTCAATGAGCAAAAGCTTCGTGAGCTGGTGGATTGGCAGATCGCCGAGGGCACCGATGCCCTCATTGCCGTAGGCACCACCGGCGAGGCCTCCACCCTCACCATGCCGGAGCATCTGCGGGTCATTGAGGTGGTGGTGGAGCAAGCCGCCGGGCGGGTGCCGGTCATCGCCGGTACCGGCTCCAACGACACCGCCCACTGTATGAACTCCTGTCGCGAAGCACAGCGGCTGGGGGCAGATGGCTTGCTGCTGGTGACCCCCTATTACAACAAGACCTCTCAGCGAGGGCTGGTGGCACACTACACCAAGGTAGCCACCGCCACTGACCTGCCCATGATCCTGTACAATGTACCTTCCCGCACCGGGGTGAATATGCTACCCGAGACGGTGGCCACACTGTACAACACAGTGGACAACGTCATGGGGCTCAAGCAGGCCAACGCCGATATTGCCTCGGCGGCCAAGGTAGCCTCCCTGTGCGACATCCCCATCTACTCCGGCAACGACAACGAGATCACCGCCACCTTAGCCATCGGTGGCAAGGGGGTCATCTCCGTGCTGTCCAACGTAGTGCCCCAGGCAGTACACGATCTGTGCCGGGCGTGGTTTGATGGGGATCCGGCGACCTGTCGCCGCCTACAGCTACACTGGCTGGCATTGGCCAACGCCCTGTTTACCGATGTCAACCCCATTCCGGTAAAGGCGGCCATGAACCTGATGGGGATGGAAGTAGGCGATTGCCGCTTACCCCTGTATCGGATGGAGGATGGCACCCTGGCGGCGCTGGAAACGGTATTGCGTAGCTATGGACTCGTAAAATAAGGAGCGTACAACTATGAACATTCTGCTTTGCGGCTGTATGGGCCGTATGGGGCGTGCGGTGACCGCCGCAGCCACGGAGGACGCGGTGATCGTCGCCGGCGTGGATATGGTGGCGGGGGACGCCCCCTACCCGGTATACACCCACCCCACCGACTGCAAGGAGCCGGTGGACGTGATCGTGGATTTCTCCAACCCCGCCGCCCTGGAGGCGGAGCTGGACTACGCGATGAAAAACCATATTCCGGCGGTCATCTGCACCACCGGACTGCGTGAGGAACAGGTAGCCGCCCTGCACAAGGCGGCAGAAAGCATCCCGGTATTCTTCAGCGGCAATATGAGCCTCGGCGTCAGTGTGCTGGCGGCTCTGACCAAGAAAGCCGCCGCCATTTTAGGGGACGGCTTTGACATCGAGATCATAGAGATGCACCACAATCAAAAGCTGGATGCCCCCTCCGGCACCGCCCTTATGCTGGCTAACGCCGCCAAAGAAGGCGTGGCCTACGAGCCGGACTATATCTACGACCGTCACCAGCGGCGGCAGAAGCGCGACCCCCGGGAGATCGGCATTTCCGCCGTGCGGGGTGGCACCATTGTGGGGGAGCATCAGGTGATCTTCGCCGGCAAGGATGAGGTCATCAACCTGACACACCGGGCCCAATCCCGGGAGATCTTCGCTGTGGGTGCCCTGCGAGCGGCGCGGTACCTTTTAGGCAAGCCCGCCGGGATGTACAACATGGAAGACCTGGTCAACGAGGTGTAATGCAAAAAGGGTGTCCCACGGCGGGACACCCTTTTTCCTTTTATTTTCGTTTTGGGGCTTTTCTTTTATGCACAGTTCGTGTATAATAACCTTATGTATCTCAATACAAGGAGAAAAACCTATGTACGACGCGTTTACCGCCGGTGTCGAGCCCGGTGGTCTCAACAACACACAGGAGATCAAGATTCTGCTGTGCTATATGCTGTACTCGGTGGATCAGCCCATCAGCCGGGACGATCTGGTGGATATTCTTCTCAGCCGAGGGATGGCCAACTACTTCGATACGGAAAATGCGATCGAAGAGCTTCTTCGCATGGGGCATATTTTCCAAGACGAGGACAAGATGCTGACCGTCACCAACACCGGCGGACAGATCGGGGATAACCTGTCGGTGCGGGTGCCCTACACCCTGCGAGAGCGGGCGGTGGAAGGCGCCCTACAGCTACTCAAGCGTCACCGTATTGAAGAAGAAAACAAGGTGGAGATCCGTCGCTTGGAAGGCGGCGGCTATGAGGTGACCTGCATCGTGCTGGATCAGGATCGGCCTCTGATGTCCACCACCCTGCGGGTGGCGGATGAATGGCAGGCAAACGAGGTGAAGGAGCGCTTTCTCACCGACCCGGCCTTGCTGTACCGTAGTAGCCTGGCCGTGCTCACCGGCGACACGGTGACCGCCCGGGCGGGGACACAGCTGGTCATTGACTTATCTTGATTGGAGGAGCTGACACACCATGCGGATGCGCCGCAAAAAGAACTTAGATACCCGGATGGAGCTGTGTGCCGACCGGCTGACCAACATGCAGGTGGATGACCGGCATTTCGGTGCCGCCGGGGACAGTCACCTGCTGGATTTCGCCACCATCTTCGGCAACGATAACCCGGTAGAGCTGGAGATCGGCTGCGGCAAAGGCGGCTTTATTTGTGAGATCGCCTCCCGCCACCCGGAGATAAACTTCGTGGCGATAGAAAAATACGGAAACGTCCTGGTCACCGCCTGCGAGCAGGCCGCCCGGCTGGGGCTTAACAACATTTGGTTTTTGTGGGGAGATGCGGAATATCTCCCCCGGTACATACCGGCGGGGAGCATCACCCGGCTGTATCTCAACTTCTCCACCCCCTTCCCCAAAAAGCGCTACGCCATCCATCGGCTAACCCACCGGCATTTTCTCTCCCTGTACCGAGGGCTACTGCAGCCCGGGGCGGCGGTGGTACAAAAGACCGATGACCGGGGGCTGTTTCAGTTCTCACTGGAGGAATTTTCCCAAAGCGGGTACACCCTCCAGCGAGTATCCCTTGACCTGCATGCCGATGACTACCCGGACAATATCGTCACAGAATACGAGCAACGCTTCCTGAACGAGGGCATGCCCATCTACCGGGTGGAGGCCACCACACCAAAAGGAGACTGACCCATGCTATCCTTCGAAAACGACTACAACCTCGGTGCCCACCCCGCCATACTTCGACGGCTGGCAGATACCAATATGGATCCTCAGACCGGCTATGGGCACGACAGCTACTGCGCCGTCGCGGCGCAGAAGATCAAGGAGGCCTTCTCCTGCCCCGACGCGGACGTGTATTTCACCGTAGGGGGCACCCAGACCAACGCCCTGGTCATCGACACGGTGCTACGCCCCTACGAGGGGGTCATCGCCGCCGATACCGGGCACGTAGCCGCCCACGAGGCGGGAGCCATCGAGTACACCGGACACAAGGTGCTTACCCTGCCCCAACGCGAGGGCAAGCTGTGCGCCGCCGAGGTCAAGGACTACATCCGCCGCTTCTACGAGGATGAAAACCACCCCCACATGGTGGCACCGGGGATGGTGTACATCTCCCACCCCACCGAGTACGGCACCTTGTACACGAAAGAGGAACTGAAAGCGCTTTCATCTGTCTGCCGGGAGGCGGGAATCCCTCTGTACATGGATGGAGCGCGGCTGGGCTATGGGCTGATGAGCTATGACACCGATCTAACCGCCGCCGACATTGCCGCCCTGTGCGATATCTTCTACATCGGCGGCACCAAGGTGGGGGCCCTGTGCGGGGAGGCGCTGGTGTTTGCCCCCGGGTTTATGCCGGCGCATTTCGCCACCCAGGTAAAGCAGCACGGGGCTATGCTGGCAAAAGGGCGCCTGCTGGGGGTGCAGTTTGACACCCTCTTTACCGATGACCTGTACTTCGAAATCAGCCGCCACGCCATTGACATGGCTCAACAGCTCAAGGCGGTATGCCGGGAGAAGGAGATACCCTTCTACTTAGAGACCCCTACCAACCAGCAGTTCTTTCTGCTGGAGGATGCGGCGGTAAAACGGTTGCAGGGCAAGGTAGCCTATAGCTTCTGGGAGAAGCCGGACGACACCCACACCGTCATCCGTTTGTGCACCAGCTGGGGCACCACGGAGGAAGATATCGAGAAACTGCGGGAGATCCTGTAAACGAAGCACAGCCCCTGTGACCTGGCGGTCACAGGGGCTGTGTTCTTTATATCTTATTTCTTTAGCTCCATGGTGCGCTGGTAAGCGGCGGTAACCGCGTCCATGGCAAGGGAGCGGAAGCCACCATCCTCCAGGGCGTGGACACCGGCGATGGTAGTGCCGCCGGGAGAACATACCGCGTCCTTCAGAGCGCCGGGATGACAACCGGTCTGAAGCACCATCTTAGCCGCGCCCAACAGCATCTGGGCGGCGTATTCCTGTGCCTGCTGACGAGGCAGGCCACATTCCACGCCCCCATCTGCCAGTGCCTCAACGAACAGATAGGCAAAGGCGGGGCCGCAACCGGACACGGCGCTGGCAGCATCGATAAGCTTTTCGTCGATGGCAGACAGACGACCCGCCGCTTTGAGCATATCGGTGAAACCCTCCAGCTGCACTGGAGAGACCTCCGGGGTAGCGGTATAGAGGATCATCCCCTCCCCTACAGCCACAGGGGTATTGGGCATGATGCGGATGATGGCGGCCTTGACACCCGCCATATCCTGCAGGACGGCGGTGGACAGGCCGGCGGCCATACTCACCAGCACCGGCAACGAGGGCATCGCCGGCAGATTGAGGGAACGTAGCACACCCTCCATCATCTGGGGCTTGACCCCCAGGAACACATAATCACAATGGGCAACCACAGTAGCATTATCCGCCACATTCGCGCCGATGGCGGCGGCTAACGCCTCCACCTTGTCCGCGCAGGGATCGGAAAGATACACCCGCTCCCCACCGATAGCCTTGGCTACCGCCGTAGCCAGTGCGCCGCCCATATTACCGGCGCCAATAAATCCTACGGTCATTACAATCATCCTCTCGTCTGTCCGTTACCGGAGATAATATACTTATAGGTGGTCAGCTCCCGCAGACCCATGGGACCGCGGGCGTGAAGCTTTTGGGTGGCGATGCCCATCTCACAGCCAAGGCCAAACTCGCCTCCATCGGTGAAGCGGGTGGACACGTTCACGTACACCGCTGCGGAATCCACCGCCGCTGTAAAGCGAGCCGCCACCCCCTCGTCGGCGGTGATGATACTTTCGCTGTGGTGGGTGGAATGGGCGGCAATGTGATCAATGGCCTGCTCCACATCCTCCACCACCCGGATAGCTAAGACGTAATCCAAAAATTCTGTGTCAAAATCCTGTTCCCCGGCAGGAGTGCCGTCGATGATGGCCGCCGCCCGGGGACACAGCCGTAGCTGGGCTACGTGTGCACGAGCGGGATCAGTCAAGCGGGTTTTCAGGTGGGGCAGAAAAGTGGGGGCGATGTCCTTATGTACCAGACACACCTCCGCTGCGTTGCACACCGAGGGGCGGCTCATCTTGGCATTATCGAGAATAGCCAGCGCCATATCCACGTCGGCGGCCTTATCCACATACACGTGGCAGATACCGGTGCCGGTCTGGATGCAGGGGACGGTGGCGTTCTCTACACAGGCGCGGATGAGCCCCGCCCCGCCCCGGGGGATGAGCATATCCACGTAGCCCTCGGCGGTCATCAGCTCATGGGCGCTTTGCCGGGTGGTATCCTCCACCAGGTTGATCATGTCGGGGGTGATGTCCACCCTCTCCAGTGCCCGGCGCAGAGCCGCTACAATGGCGGCGGCAGAGCGATAGGCTTCCTTTCCGCCACGCAGGACGCACACATTACCGGATTTCAGCGCCAGTGCCGCCGCGTCGGAGGTGACATTGGGGCGGCTCTCATAGATGATGGCCACCACACCCACCGGCACCGCCACCTTGCGGATGGTCATGCCGTTCTGGTGCCGGGTCTCCTCCAGCACGCGTCCTACCGGGTCGGGCAGACCGGCCACCTGACGGATACCCTCAGCCATACCGGCAATCCGGTCAGCGGTCAGCCGCAGGCGGTCGATCATCACCGGAGAGATAACCCCCTCGGCGGCGGCAATATCCGCGGCGTTAGCCGTCAAAATAGCGTCCGTGTCAGCCACCAGGCTGTCTGCCATGGCCAGCAGGGCAGCGTTCTTTTGCTCCTCTGTCAGCTCTGACAGCAACCGGGAAGCGGCCTTTGCCCGCCGCAAAATCTCCTGTGTGGTGATCATACGCTCACCTTCACTTTCGGTACAAAGCGGGTGCCTACCGGCTGACCTGCTACGATGTCGTACAGCACCGTGGGGTCCTGCCCATTGGCAATAACCATGGGAATGCCCGCGGCGGTGGCGATCTGGGCGGCATGGAGCTTGGTATGCATGCCGCCGGTGCCAAGGGTACTGCCCGCGCCACCGGTCATGGCCACGATCTCGGGGGTGATGGTCTCTACCACCGGCAGGAGCTTAGCCTGAGGATCCACATGAGGATCCCCGGTGTACAGGCCGTCGATATCCGACAGGAGAATGAGCAAATCGGCCTGTACGTTGGTGGCCACGATGGCACCCAGGGTGTCGTTGTCGCCGATGACGATCTCCTCGGTGGCTACCGAGTCGTTTTCATTAATTATGGGCAGAGCACCCAGCTCCAGCAGACGGTACATGGTGTTGTGGAAGTTCCCCCGCCGTTCCTCATTCTGCAGGTCGGCACCGGTGATAAGGATCTGTGCCACCGTGTGATTGTGCTCGGTGAAAAGCTTATCGTAGGTGTACATCAATTCGCATTGCCCCACCGCGGCGGCGGCCTGCTTGGTGGGGATATCCGCCGGGCGTCCGGACAGAGACAGCTTGCCCACCCCCATACCAATCGCGCCGGAGGAGACCAGCACCAGCTCGTGGCCGGCGTTCTTCAGATCACTCATAACGTCGCACAGCTTCTCCACCCGCCGGATGTTCAGCAGGCCGGTGGCGTGTGCCAGGGTGGAGGTGCCCACCTTGATGATGATACGCATAGTCAATGCCCCTTTAGAGTAATAGTTAGGTAAAGAATACCACACACCGCCACGGATTGCAAGGAAAAAAGTTGCAAGGCAACCGAAGGTGTGGTAAAATAGACCGCATAAGGAGGGGTGACCGTGACGCTGTACATCAAACAGAAGCTTTTCTCCTTCGGTGATAAGTTTACTGTCTATGACGAAATGGGCAATGACCGCTATTATGTCACCGGAGAGGTGTTTGCCTTCGGTAAGAAGTTGCATCTGCTGGATACAAACGGTAACGAGCTGGCTTTTGTGCACCAAAAGGCCTTCTCCCTCCTGCCACAGTTCTTCATTCGGATCAACGGCGAGGATGTGGCGCGGGTGGTCAAGGAGTTCTCCCTTTTCCGGCATCGATACCGGGTGGAAGGTCTTGGCTGGACGGTAGAAGGCCGCTTCCTTTTTCATGAATACACCGTCACCGGAGGCGGCATGACCATGGCCTCCGTGTGCAAGGATTGGTTTACCTGGGGTGATGCGTACAGGATCGACATCCTGCCGGGCATCGACGAAGCGGCAACCCTGGCGGTGGTACTCATCATTGACGCCTGCATCGATGCGGCAAATAATGACTAAGGGGATATCTATGGAACAGTTTATACGAACCACCATGCTGCTGGGAGAGGACGCCATGGCGCGGCTGGCCGCCGCCCGGGTGGCGGTGTTCGGTCTGGGCGGTGTGGGCGGCTACACGGTGGAGGCACTGGCTCGTTCCGGGGTGGGCGCGCTGGATCTCATCGACAACGACCGCATCAGCGAGAGCAACATCAACCGGCAGATCTTGGCCACCCACCGCACGGTGGGGCTATATAAGACCGAGGTGGCCGCCCAGCGGGTGGCGGATATCCATCCCGCCTGTGTGGTGCGCACCCACACGCTGTTTTACACCCCGCAAACGGCAGAGGAGATCGACCTGACCCAATACGACTATATCGTGGACGCCATCGACACCGTCACCGCCAAGCTGGAGCTGGCGGTGCGGGCAAACATGGCAGGGGTACCCCTCATCAGTTGCATGGGCACCGGCAACAAGCTGGATCCCACCGCCTTTACGGTGACGGATATCAACAAGACCACCATGTGCCCCTTGGCGCGGGTAATGCGAAAGGAGTTGGGTCTGCGGGGCATTAAGCACCTCAAGGTGGTGTATTCTCCGGAGGCTCCCCGCCGTCCCTACCCCTGTGACGAGACCTACCCCGCCGGGCGACGGGATATCCCCGGTTCCACCGCCTTTGTCCCCTCGGTGGCGGGACTGATCATCGCCGGTGAGGTCATACGAGCTCTGACAGGTGTATAAAGAACAGCCCCCACCGTAGGACGAGTGGAATTAGGGATGAAAATAGGCACTAGGTATCCTTCAAGATACATAGTGCCTTGTTGTTTATGCAGATTGGTGGGGGCGAAAGCCTTCCCCCTCGGCGTAGCGAAGCGACATCCCGCGGCGAGACAGGTGGCACGGCGTAGCCGTGACGGATGAGGGGCCAGCGCGCCCCATACTCCCAAAATATGACGGCAACTTCGTTGCCTACCCCTCATCAGTCTCGCCGACTTCGGCGTTAGCCGAATGTCGTCTCGACAGCTTCCCCCTCGCCAGGGGCGGCCCCCCTTTGTCCGCTTTGCGGACATTTCACCCGCAAGGCGGGGGAATTACCCCGAGGGGAAGACTTTTCCGCTCCATCCCTACCCACAACTCCCCTAAGGTGGGTGGTGTTCCTTCACGTATCGCTGATGGTGCCGCCGCCGATGACCTCGTCCCCATCGTACAGCACCACGGCCTGGCCGCAGGTGATGGCTCGTTGGGGCTCGTCGAAGAGCACTTCTGCTCTGTCCCCCGGCAGAGGGGTGACGGTAGCGGGAGCTTCCTTGGCGGAATACCGCGTCTTAGCGGTCACACGGAGGGGAGCGGCGGGAACCGTCCCGGAGATCCAGTTCATATTCTCCGCCAAAAGGGTTGTGCTGTACAAAGCGGTTTCCGGTGCCAACACCACGGTGTTGTCCTCCACGCACTTGCGGCACACGTACAAGGGGGCGGGCAGTGCCAGCCCCAGCCCTTTGCGCTGGCCGATGGTGTAGCCGATAAGCCCCTTGTGCTGTCCCAGCACCCGCCCCTCGGTGTCCACGAAATCCCCGGCGGGGTACTCCCGCCCGGTACGGCGGCGGATGAAATCCGCATACTTACCATCGGGGACAAAGCAGATATCCTGGCTGTCCCGCTTGCGGGCGTTGGCGAAGCCGTACTGCTCCGCAACCTGCCGCACCTGTTCCTTGCTATCCAGTTCTCCCAGAGGGAAGCAGGTGTGCCGTAGCTGCTCCTGGGTAAGGAAATACAACACGTAGGTCTGGTCCTTGGCTACGTTCTTCGCTTTTTTCAGTTTATAATGGCCGGTGCTTTCGTCATATACCGCCCGGGCATAGTGGCCGGTGGCGATCACGTCACAGCCTTCCTCCCGGGCTTTTTGGTACAGGCCGGCGAACTTCAGATAGCGGTTGCACTCAATGCAGGGGTTGGGGGTCTCCCCCCGCTCGTAGGCGGTGGTAAACCGGTCGATAACCTCAGCCGAAAAAGCGGCAGAGAAATCGTACACCCGGTGGGGCATCCCCAAGGCGGCGGCCACCGCGGCGGCATCCTCGGCATCCGACGAGGAGCCGCAGACACCAGGAGTGCCGTAGCTGTGCAGGCGCATGGTGGCACCCACGCAGGTATACCCCGCCTCCACCATCCGGGCAGCAGTAACGGATGAGTCCACCCCACCACTCATGGCGATAAGCGCTTTTTTGACCATACGGCTCCCCCCCTTTCTTCATGAAAGCCATTATAACACATCTCCGTTGGGTGCGCAACAGGAAAAGCCCGGATAACCTCCGGGCTTTTCCTTGCATTATTCTTCTTTGAGCAGCCGCAGAACCGTCAGAAGCTCCTCCGGCTTGACACGGTCAGCAGGCACTCCTGCCTTGACACAATCGGTGAAATAACAAATTTCCAAAGCGTAGGGCTCAATATCCGACAGGTTGATGACCCCCGCCCGGTCTGCCTTAGGCTCCAGCAGCACCGTGGGCTCCCCTTCTATCGGGTATGCCACCAGCCGGTCGTCTGCCAGCTCCACCACCGCCTGCTCGAACTGGAAGCGGAAGGCGGCCTTGAAGGGGTAGTCAGCGGCATAAAAGGCCGCCTCGGTCTGGATATAGAAATCCGCGTACCGGTAGGTGGCGGTCATGGCATCCTGCTCAGGACGGCGACTGCGGCAACGAGCGACCTCCAGCGGCTCACCAAACGCGTACACCATAAAGTCCAGATCGTGGATATGCAGGTCAAAGGGCAACAGACCGCTCAGACGCTCGTCCCGCCGCCAGTTGTCCCCGCTCCAGCGAGGGGCAGCACTTAGGCGACACATATACCCGGACAAAAGACGACCGTAGGTGCCCTTATCGTATATGTCCTTGAGTGCCACGTAGGCCGGCCAAAAGCGCAGCACGTGGGCCACCATAAAGCACACGCCGTTCTTCGCCGCTACCCGGTATACCTTTTGCACATCCTCCTCGTTGAGGGTGAGAGGCTTTTCGCACAGGACGTGGATGCCCCGCTCCATCGCGGCTATCGCCGTATCGATATGCAGATGGGTAGGCAGGCAGATATCCAGGATATCCAGCGTCTCCCCCTCCAGCATACTCTCCAGGGAGGTGTAGCTCCGGCAGGTATCCTGATATGGCTCCATCGAAGCAGGGTGAATATCGCACAGCGCCACCAGCTGTGCTTCCTCCATGGCCTCCCAGGCGGGAATATGGGCACCGCTGATGCCACCCACACCGATCAAACCAACCTTTAACATACCGCGTCACCTCCGTAAACCTCCCCGATGACGCTTTGCAAATAGGCGCGGGCATCGAGAATATCCGTCAGCTGCTGTTCTCCCGAGATCTCCCGCTCGATGGTCACGTGGGAATCGTAGCCCAGTCCCCTGAGTTTCTTGAAGAGTGCGTAAAAATCCACCTTACCCTCGCCCAGGCGAGTCTCCTGCCCCAGGTCGTGACCGTTTATGGGGTAGCGGCCGTCCTTGGCGTGGAGATTACGCACGTACCGCCCGAACACGTCCAGGGCATCCACCGGATTGGCGCGACCGTAGAGGATCAGGTTGGCGGTGTCCAGGTTGATACCCAGGTTGTCCGTCCCCACCACCTCAAAGCAGCGCAGCATAGTCACCGGGGTCTCCTGCCCGGTCTCAAACAGAAGAAACTGTCCGTTTGCCAGCAGATGTCGTGCCACGGTACGCACCGCATCACAGAAAGGGAGGAACTGAGGATCGTTGGGGTTCTCCGGAATAAAGCCCATGTGGGTCACCACATCGGTGATGCCTAAAAGCTTAGCAAAATCCGCCCCGTCACACAGCTGTTGCACCCGCCTCTCGCGGTACGGCGGCGGCACCAGTCCCAAGGTCTGCTGTCCTTCGTAGAAATTCCACACCGCCGGACCGTCCCAGCCGCACCAGAAGGCGGAGGGGGTGACGCCGTGCTCTGTGAGCAGCGCTTTCAGCACCCGCGCATTCTCCGCTGTCCACAGGGAAGGAGCCCAGCAGAGAAGCTGGCAGGTATTGAAATCGTTGTCCCGCAATACCTGCAGTTTTTTTGCTATGGTTTCCATACTGTCAAAGGACACGCACGTGCCGATCCGCACAAAAAGTCCCCCTTTTTATTGCATTTATCACCCTTTTATGCTATCATACTTTGGTAAGCAGGAGATACGGGGCATTGACCTATATCTTTGCTATTTTGACTTTTTCGGAGGTGGTGCTGTGTACCCCAACGCGTATAAGGAACTGACCCCCGTAGTCTACGGAGAAAAAGCGGTCAAGCGGCTGCCTATTTTTCTGCGCCCGCACGAAACCTGCATCGTTACCCATTGGCACGAGCGGGTGGAACTGCTGTACGTATACGAGGGGGAGCTGACCCTGCAGATCGGCGACCAACCGCTGACAGTGGGGGCCGGGCAACTGGGCATCGTCAACCCTTGTCAACTGCACGCCATCCGCACCGAAGAGCATCCCGCCCACTTTGACGCCGTTATGTTTGATCCCGCCCACTTTCTCAACGATACCGCCACCACCCGCCGACAGCTGGAGCCACTTATTCGGCAGGATGCCGTCCTTCCCAACGTCACCGACTGTCCGTCGGTGCTCTGTGCAGCCGCACAGCTGATCGCCTCGCTGGAGGACCCCGACACGCCGCCGCTGACGGCCATCGGGGACGTCTACCGTCTGCTGGGATATTTGACGCGGCTCAGCGTTGCCACGCGGTCGGCGGCATCCGCAACCAGCCGGAAGTTCGGCGCCGTGCTGCAATATATGAACGAGCACTACGCCGAGCCGCTGAGCACCGGACAGCTCTGTCGCCTGTTCAACTATAATGAAGCCTATTTCTGCCGACAGTTTAAGCGGCTCACCGGGCTGACGGTGTCTGCTCATCTGCGTATACTGCGCCTGGAGCAGGCGCAGGCCCTGCTACGGGAAACCGACCTGAGCATCGCCGTCATCGCCGCCCGTTGCGGCTTTGCCAACCCGGAGTATTTTGCCGGCTGCTTTACCCGACAGTACAAGTGCTCCCCCACCGCGTTCCGCCGACAGCTATAAAAAAAGAGCCACCCGCACGACAGACTGTGTGGGTGGTTCTTTCCTACTTGTGAAAAATAACGTCCGCCAGCTTACCGCGAGTGACCTTGACAAGGTCGGTGAGAGACAAAACGATCTGCGCCCCGATGCGCCCGCCGCTGATAATGACCGTATCAAAGGTGGCGGCGCTTTGGTGAATGACGGTGGGGAACGCTTTCTTCATCCCGATAGGGGTGCAGCCGCCCCGGATGTAGCCGGTAAGAGGAAACAGCTCTTTGACGTGGATGAGCTCCACCGCCTTCTCCCCCACTGCCCGGGCGGCAGCCTTGAGATCCAGTTCCTCCGCGATAGGGACAACGAACACGAAATGCCCGCCGCTTTTTCCTACCGCCACCAGGGTCTTAAAAGAGCTGTCATAGTCTTGCCCCAGCATATCCGCTACCGCCACCGCATCCACGAATTCCTCGCATTCGTAGGTGTTGATGGTGTAGGGGATCTTCTGCTTATCCAGTATCCGCATCGCGTTGGTTTTCAGTTCCTTTGCCATTATGCCATCTCCTCAAAGCTGTGGATAACGGTGTGCGCCACCTGCTCCATCCCCGCCGTTTCCCGGGCGTGGGGAGACATGACCCCACAGGTCTGCCAGCCGAAAGCCCGGGCGGTACGGATGGCGGTGACGCTGTCATCGTAGTACAGTACCGCCTCCGGCGCACAGCCGATGGCGGCGGTGACCTTGCAAAACAGGGCTTCCTCGTTTTTGCCATGCCCAAACTCCTCCGTGCACCACACCTGTTCAAACAGATGGTACACCCTATTGGCTTTCAGACAAGGGTCGCTGAGCCGATGGGGCGTGGCAGTGAGCACAAACAGCCGGGTGTCGGCATCCTTCAGCCGACGCAGGTACGCCGCCGCGCCGGGCAACAGTCCCGCCTTGGTAGCGTAGAACCCCTCCTGCACCCGCATCAACCGCTCGTGGATCTCCTCCGGTGTGCCAGGCACACCCAGGGTAGCAAAGTAAGCCGCCGTACCGTAGGCGCCGATGGGGTTAATGCGGGCAAAGATCGCATCCGTATCGTACGCAATACCCGCGTTGTCCAGTAGGGTAAGGATAGCATCCTCAAACCGGCGGTGGGAGGCCACCAGGGTGTCGTCCAGGTCAAAGACCACGATCTTACTGTCCATCCTGTTCTCCTTCCGGCGGCTGTGCCGCCTCCAGCGCCTCCCGCAGGGTATCCAGCGCGTCCCGGGTGCCGGTGCGGTCGATCTTCACCGCATAGTAGGGCTTGCCGCCGGCACTGATCATCACGCGACCCTTGAGGGCGGCGTTCATCCGCACACCCATGGCCATATCCAGCTTCTGCGGATACAGCAGCAGGGTGTTCTGCTGTTCCTTGACCTCCCGGATGCCCAATGCCGCCGCCATGTTTCGCAGCAGTGCTACGTCCACCAGACCCTGCACCGCCGCCGGGGGCTCCCCGAAGCGGTCGATGAGCTCGTCGAACACGTCCATGGAATCCTCTAGCGTACGGATATCCGCAATGCGGCGGTAGATCTCCAGCCGTTGGGCGTTGTCGCTGATGTAGCTGTCCGGAATATGTGCAGAAATGGGCAGATCCACCAGGCAATCCACCTCGGTGACCGCCCGGTTGCCCTTCTCCTCGTTGACTGCCTCGCCCAAAAGCTTAAGATACATATCGTAGCCCACCGATTCCATGTGCCCATGCTGTTGAGCACCCAGCAGATTTCCGGCGCCACGGATCTCCATATCCCGCATGGCGATCTTGAAGCCGGCACCAAACTCGGTGAACTCCCGCATGGCCTCCAGCCGCTTTTCTGCCACGTCGGACAGCTCCTTGCCGCGAGTGAAGGTAAGGTAGGCGTAGGCCCGGCGAGAGGAACGTCCCACGCGACCACGTAGCTGGTGAAGCTGGGACAGACCGTAGCGGTCGGCGTTTTCGATAATGAGCGTATTCACGTTTGGGATATCCACACCGGTCTCAATGATGGTGGTGCACACCAGGATATCCACCTCGTGCTCCAACACCTGCCGCCAGATATCCGACAGCTGTTCCTCACTCATCTTACCGTGGGCTACGGTGATGCGCGCCTCCGGGATCCGCGTATGGATGGCGGCGGCGCACCGCTCGATGGTGTCCACCCGGTTGTGCAGGTAGTACACCTGTCCGTCACGGCGTAGCTCCCACCGGATGGCGTCGGTGACGATGCCGTTGTCGTGCTCCAGCACGTAGGTCTGCACCGGGCGGCGATCCTGGGGGGCTTCCTCAATGACCGACATATCCCGGATACCGCTCATGGCCATGTTCAGCGTGCGCGGAATTGGCGTAGCGGAGAGGGTCAGTACATCCACGTTGGGGGTCAGCTCCTTGATGCGCTCCTTCTGAGTGACGCCGAAGCGCTGTTCCTCGTCGATGATGAACAGCCCCAGGTCACGGAACACCACATCTGCCGACAGCATCCGGTGGGTCCCCACCACAATGTCGATCTCCCCACTACGGACACGGCGGATAATATCCGCCTGCTGTTTGGGGGTGCGGAAGCGGGAAAGCATCTCCACCTTGACAGGGAAGCCCTCAAACCGCTTGAGAATAGTATTGTAATGCTGGAACGCCAGGATGGTGGTGGGCACCAGCAGAGCGCATTGCTTACTTTGGCTGACACACTTAAAGGCTGCCCGCAGAGCTACCTCTGTCTTGCCAAAGCCCACATCGCCACACAGCAAGCGATCCATGGGCACCGGGCGTTCCATGTCGCTCTTTATCTCGTCGATGCAACGCATCTGATCCTCGGTTTCCTCATACTCGAAGTGCCGCTCGAAATCGTACTGCCACTCCTCGTCCGGGCCGAAAGAAAAGCCGGGAGAGGCCATCCGCTTGCCGTACAGAGCGATAAGCTCCTTGGCGATATCCTTCACCGCCGCGCGGACGCGGGTCTTGGCCTTCTGCCACTCCTGCCCGCCCAGGCGGTGGAGCTTCACCGTCATGTCATCCTTGGTGCCGATATATTTGCTCACCAGATCCAACTGGGTGACCGGCACATACAGGGTGTCCCCCTTGGCGTATTCCAGCTTGATGTAATCC
>JAZSOW010000042.1:0-18479 GCA_045537135.1 Acutalibacteraceae bacterium | reverse complement strand
AAGTTATGAAGCCGATGAGGGCGTTCTTACCGAGAGCAACTTCACCCTGAGATGTAGCAGGATTGTTAGCGATGATCTGGCCGGCTTCCACTCTTTCGCCCTGAGCGATAATAGGTCTCTGGTTTACGCAAGTGCCCTGGTTGCTTCTCTTGAATTTGATAAGGTGATAGGTGTCCTTGTGACCGTCGTCGCAGTGGATAACGATCTCGTCTGCAGTTACGCTTTCAGCCCAGCCGCCGTTTTCGCAAACGACAACCACGCCGGAGTCGATAGCAGCCTTGTATTCCATACCTGTACCAACGATAGGAGAGTCGGTGACCATAAGCGGAACTGCCTGCTTCTGCATGTTTGAACCCATGAGCGCACGGGAGTTATCGTCGTTTTCAAGGAAGGGGATCATTGCGGTAGCCACGGACACGACCATCTTGGGAGATACGTCCATGTAATCCACAACAGCGGGATCTTCTTCCTTAAACTCGCCGCGATGGCGGGTGGTGACCTTGGAGCGTGTGAAGCGGTTGTTCTCATCCAGCGGCTCGTTGGCCTGAGCGACGATGAAATCGTCCTCCAGGTCGGCGGGCATATAGAGAACCTCGTCAGTAACCACGCCGGTGGGCTTGTCTACCTTGCGGTAGGGAGCCTCGATGAAGCCGTACTCGTTGATGCGGGCAAAGCTGGCCAGGTAGGAGATCAGACCGATGTTGGGGCCTTCAGGGGTCTCGATGGGGCACATACGGCCATAGTGGCTGTAGTGCACGTCACGCACCTCGAAACCGGCGCGATCACGAGACAAACCGCCGGGGCCGAGAGCGGAGAGACGACGCTTATGCTTGAGCTCCGCCAGGGGATTGTTCTGATCCATGAACTGGGACAGGGGCGAGGAGCCAAAGAACTCCTTGATTGCCGCCACCACAGGACGGATGTTGATGAGAGCCTGAGGAGTGACCACGTCCATGTCCTGGCTCTGCAGGGTCATGCGCTCACGCACCACGCGCTCCATGCGGGAGAAGCCGATGCGGAACTGATTCTGCAGCAGCTCACCCACCGAGCGAATGCGGCGGTTGCCCAGGTGATCGATATCGTCGGTGGTACCCAGGTGATGTCCCAGGCAGTTGAGGTAGTTGATGGAAGACAGAATATCGTCCACGGTGACGTGGTTGGGGATGAGCTCCTTAACACGAGCCAGCAGTTCCTGAGTCAGCTCCTCGTCGGAGAGGCCCTTGGCCAGGATCTCCTGTAGCACCGCGTAGCACACCCGCTCATTGACGGTCTTGCGCACCGCCTCGTACACAGCGGGGCTCACGTGCTTAGACAGATCCACCATACCGTTGGACACGATCTTGATCTCCCGCTCCTCGCCGTGCTCTTCGATGACTACATAGGCGACGGTTACGCCGGCATCCTCCATCTGCAGAGCGCGGTCGCGGTTGATGATCTCACCGGGCTCGCCCATGATCTCGCCGGTGGCGGGATCCACCACAGGACGGCTGAGCTTACAGCCGGCCAAGCGGTTGGATAGACCCAGCTTCTTGTTGTACTTGTAGCGACCCACGCGGGACAGGTCATACCGACGAGGATCGAAGAACAGGTTATCCAAATGCTGCTGAGAGTTCTCCACCGTCGCAGGCTCGCCCGGACGCAGCTTGCGATAGATCTCCAGCAGGGCTTCTTCACGGTTTTTGGTGTTATCCTTTTCCAGCGTGGCGTGGATACGCTCATCCTCGCCGAAAAACTCCAGGATCTCCGCATCGCTACCCAGACCCAGTGCACGAGCCAGGATGGTCACAGGGATCTTGCGGTTCTTATCGATACGCACGTAGAACACGTCGGAGGAATCGGTCTCATACTCCAGCCAGGCACCGCGGTTGGGGATGACGGTGGAGGAATAGAGCTCCTTACCCAGGGTGTCGTGGGTCATGCCGAAATACACACCGGGAGAACGCACCAGCTGGGAGACGATGACGCGCTCCGCGCCGTTGATGACAAAGGTACCGCTGTCGGTCATCAAGGGGAAATCGCCCATAAAGACCTCGGACTCCTTGATCTCGCCGGTCTCCTTGTTGAGCAGGCGCACCCGCACATGCAGAGCGGTGGAGTAGGTGACATCCCGCTCCTTGCACTCCTCCACGGTGTACTTGGGGGTATCATCCAGGCGAAAGCCGATGAAATCCAGCACCAGGTTACCGTTGTAGTCGGTGATAGCGGCCGTCTCCGCAAAGACATCCCGCAGGCCCTCGGTGAGAAACCAGTCGTACGAGTTCTTCTGCACCTCAATGAGGTTGGGGATATCCAGCACCTCGTTGATCTTGGCGAAGCTCATTCGTACATTATTGCCGAGCTTTACCGGTTTGATGTTCGTCATAAGAACCGATCACTCCTGTCTTGTAATGTCACGGTTACCCTGTTCCGCTCTGTTTCCGGGCAGAGGCGGGGGCTGTCCGCGCACGGATTTTTTCGTCTTGCTTCAACAGGAAATGCGACCCATTTGCAAAAAAAGTCTTGCATTTTTTCGGGATATGTGCTATGCTATATCCGTCCAAAAGGGACACACTTCTCATATTAAAGCAGTTTATAATAATATACGAGTTTTGTCCATTTGTCAACCTTTTTTTGAAAGTTGGCAATTTTTTTTGCTTTTTCTGGAAAGATTATCGTCTTTCGATAAAAACAACGGCACCAGGTGCAACTTCTGTACACCCGGCGCCGTTGTTTTAAGTTGTTAGTCTGTGGGGAGCCCATTTACTCCCCTGTATACGGCTGGTAGTTCAGCAAAGACTCGGCGGGGACGTCCACGTCCTCCCACAGAGCTTCGGCGGCGAGAATGAGGGCATCCAGATCCTCCGGCAGATCCGGCAGACCGACGGCTCTTCCGTCCTCCGGTAAGGCGGTGATGTACGCACTCTCCACAGCGGGAACGTGGTACACCTCGTAAACGGTCGTAACCCCTCCTCCGTCGTCCTTGCCAAACTGATGGCTGTACACAAAGAAACGGTAGTAGGGCATATTCACCGTTTGATACGCATCGGCATAGTATAGCAGATCAACGCGTTTCTCCGGCTGGCGACCACTTTGTCCATAGCCCGACAAGCCCAGATAGTGACCGTTTTCCAGCCGTTCCCATGCCTCCGCCTCGCTGATGATAGGGTAATTCCCTATGCACTGTGGCTGAAGGGCAAAACGGCAACCAGAGAGGCGATTATCGGCTCCCACATCCGAAAAACTTACTTGAAAGCTATCCCCCTGCTTGCCAGTGATGTTGAGCACCCGGTTACCGGATGCATTCGGGTCTTCATACGCCACGGTGATGGTCGGCGCAGACATATTCAGCTTTTCCCGGCACAGCTGCTCAAAAAACAACCGTAGCTCCTCCATCGCCTTTTCGGAAAGAGGGTGTTCGTAGGTGCCATCCCCCGGTAGGGGGATGGGCTCCCGGAAGGTGATCTGCACACCGGTAGAATCGCGACCAGCCTCCAGCTTTAGGTTGCCATCCACTAAATAGAAATAATAGGCGAATTTGGCCTCTATCTCCGCCTTATCAAAGGTCGTGCCGGTGAGCACGGCATCCTCTCCCATCCCCAACAGCTCCCCGGCCTTTTGTATCCGCCGGAGGGTTACCTGGGGATCGGAGCTGAGTGCCTCATGGGTGTACACCGGCAGAGTGCCGTCTGTCGCCGGCGCCAGGCGTTCCAGGGGGATATCGTCCAGGGTACTTGTATATACCACGCCATACTCCCCTCCACCGTCACCCAGGGTACGATCCTTTTCCACGATCGTCAACATAGGTAAATCTGCTTGGGGCGGCTGTGTCCGAGTGACCTGCCATAGAACCGCTCCGGCCACCACCGCCAGGCAGGCGGCAGCGGCGATCCAGCGGGTGGCGGTGCGCCGCACTCGTTGAGGGTTGGCGGCTTCATTTACAAGCTTCACATCCGCATTGGTAAGTACTTGCAGCAATTCCTGTCCTCTCATAAGGCGTATCCCTCCTCCGTGAGATGTTGACGCAGGCGGTTGCGGGTGCGGAACAGGGAGGATTTTACCCGGCTTTCGGTGACACCCAGCAACTCGGCGATGGCGTTGACAGAGTCACAGAACCAGTACCGGCGCATAAAGATCACCCGGTCGGTGGGCTTCTGTGCGTTGAGGAAAGCTTCAATGCTTGAAAGCAGTTCTCCGTACTCCACCCGGCAGGGGGTGTCGTCGGGGGCGGGCAGGCATTGCTCCAACTCCTCCGACAGGGCTGTAACAGGCGGGCGTTTCTGCGCCGTTTTCTCCTTGATCCGGTTAAATGCCAGGCCCCGGGTGATCCGCGCCAGGAAGGCGAACAGGTACTCTCGCGGCTGGTGGGGCGGGATGCGGTTCCACGCAGAAAAATAGGTGTCGTTTTCGCACTCCTGGGCCTCCAGCGGGTCCTCCAGTATCCGCTGGGCAAGCCCTCGCAGCCGCTCGCCGTACTTGTCGGCGGTGGCATGGATGGCGTCTTCGTCCCTGGCCAGATACAGGTCAACGATGGTATGATCCTCCATTTTAACCACTCCTTTCATCTCCTATACCAACTTTTTCCGACGGTTGGTTGCAGAAAACGGCATTTTTACACCTCATCCACCGCCTAACGGCGGCCCCCCTTCCCCTCAAGGGGAAGGCAAGCAAAATCCGGCTACCAACGTGGCAGCCGGATCCCTTATATCAATAATGCAGTAGCCACAGACGGCAGATGGCGGCACATTCCCGCACCCAGTAGCACAACAGCAGGTGGGGCGGTGACGCGCAGGTCAGGGCACCAACCTCCTCTACCCCCTGCCATGTTGCCAGCACCGAGGCCCGGTACTGGTGGAACTCCTGGGTGGCGATGACCACTCTTTCGCTCAAGCCGGTTTCGTGGATGAGTGCCATAGAGTAGTCGATGTTCTCATGGGTGTTGGTGGAGCGTCCTTCCTCATAGATGCGGGCGGGGTCGATACCCTGCTCCGCCAGGTAGTTTTTCATCACGTGAGCTTCGGTGTACGCCTCATCCGGCCCCTGGCCGCCGGAGACGATGCATTTCGCCCGGGGATGCGCTTTCAGGTAATCGGCGGCCACGTCTAATCGCTGGCTAAGCATCCGGCTGGGGCGATCCCCATTGATCTTGGCTCCCAACACAATGAGGGTGGCATCCTCCCCGGCAGGCTTGCGAGTAGCCGCTACCGCCATCAGGCTGATGAACACAATGGACGCTATCACCACCGCGCTGACAAGAGTGAGCACTACCACCATCATAGCCCGTCGCCATCCTTTCTTTTTGATTCCGTCGGAGCAGGAAAAGCCCCACAGCATCCCAGCCAATCCCACGGCAAAGGGCACATACACCCCCACGTTAATAATGCCGTTAACCAAAGGGAGCAAGGCCCATACCGCCAGCAGGGCGGACAGAACGCCCACAGTCAGACGCCAGGGAGAGCGTTTTTCTGTTTTAAGTGATTTCACCTTCATAAGCTTGGTCGTTCCTTTATGTTTTATCCTTCTATTATTAGGGTACCACAAAAGCCACCATATTGCAACAAAAACCACCCACCTTAGGGTGGGTGGTTTCGTCTATCAGAGAATGGACATGACCAGCACGGCCACGATGATGAGCGGCAGGACAAAGGTCATATAGCCCCGCAACCATCGGGGAAAAGCCGGACCCTTGCCGCAGTTGGCTTCCCCGATGAACTTATCGAAGCCCCAACCGTACCGGCAGGTGCAGAACAGCACGTAGACAAGACTACCCACCGGTAACAGGAGCTTGGATACGATGGTGTCCTCCAGGTTCATGAAATCCAGGCCGAACAGCTTGATATCCCCCCAAAAGCTCTGGGAGAAGATGGTCGGCAGGGTCAGCACCATCAGCAGACCAATGTTGATAAGGCACACCACCCGGCGGGAGATTTTGGTCTTTTCCAGCCAGAAGGAGACGATGTTCTCAAACACAGCGATAACCGTGGACAGTGCCGCAAACAGCATAAAGAGAAAGAACAAGGAGCCGATGATCCGACCACCGGGCATCGCGTTAAAGATGGAGGATAGGGTGGTGAACAGAAAATCCGGGCCAACGGTGCCTGCATCAGCGGTAATACCGTTGTTGTAGGTAAAGCAGGCGGGAAACACGATGAGACCGGACATCAGCGCCACAAAGGTGTCCAGACTAACAATGGTGACAGCCTCCCCCAGCAAGCGGCGTTCCTTGCCGATATAACTGCCAAAGACGGCAATAGAACCGATACCCAGCGACAGGGTAAAGAAGGCTTGTCCCATAGCGGCATTGACTACCGTCAGCACACCGGCATTCTGCATACTTTCAAAAGAGGGGATCAGGTAGAAGCGCAGACCCGCCGCCGCATTGGAAAGGGTGCAGGAGTATACCGCCAACCCCACCAGCAGAGCGAACAACGCTACCATCATCACCTTAGTCACCCGCTCCACGCCTTTCTGCAGACCTAAAGCGCAGATGCCAAAACAAGCGACGATGACCACGTAGGTAGCCAGCAGGTTGGTGCCGGTGTTGGCGGTCATATCGGCAAAGGTTTTACCCAGTGCCTCATAGCCGGCGATGCTCTCCATGGCACCGGTCAGATACTTGAACAAATACAACAGCATCCAACCGGAGATGAGGGTGTAGCACATCATCAACAGGTAATTGCCGCCAATGCCAAGATATTTCATCAGATGCCATTTCTGTCCCGGCTTTTCCAGCGAGTCAAAGGAGCTGGCGATGCTACGCTGGCTGGCGCGTCCCACGGACAGCTCCGCCACCATCACCGGAATGCCCAGCAAAAGCAGGAAGGCAATGTACACCAGCACAAAGGCGGCACCGCCGTAACTGCCGGTGGTGATGGGAAACCGGTAAACGTTCCCCAGGCCGATAGCACAGCCGGCGGAAATCAGTATAAATCCCAAACGGGAGCCGAGTTTTTCTCTTTCCATAACGTAACTCCTCTCGAAGGCTCTGCGAAGCATTTTAACAAACATGCCGCAAAAGGTCAACAAAAAAGCCCCCTTGCAACGCAGGGGGCTTTTGCTAACGGAAGATTACAGGACGCGCACGCGAATGATGCCCTCGACCTTCATGATCTCGGCAGCCACCGCATCTGTGACCTTGCCTTCAATATCCAGCACGGTGTAAGCGTAGTCCTTGCGAGACTTATTGGTCATAGCCTCGATGTTGGCACCGGTGGCAGACACCACAGAGCTGATCTGCGCCAGCATGTTAGGAATATTCTTATGCAGAACGCACACGCGACTCTCGGTGCTGCGGGGCACCTTGACCTCGGGGAAATTGACGGAGTTGACGATGTTACCGTTTTCCAGGTAATCCTTAAGCTGGTCGGCGGCCATCACCGCGCAGTTATCCTCGCTCTCGGGGGTGGAGGCACCCAGGTGAGGGATCGCCACCACGTTCTCGATGCCCAGCATCTCGGCGGTGGGGAAATCCACTACATAGCAGGCCACCTTACCGGCAGCCAGCGCCGCCTTCATGGCATCGCTGTCCACTAAGCCGGCGCGGGCGAAGTTGAGGATGCGCACACCTTCCTTCATGGCGGCGAAGGCATCCGTGCCCAGCATCCCCTTGGTATCGGGAGTCAGCGGCACATGCACAGAGATGTAGTCACACGCCGCATAGATCTCCTCCAGAGCGTTGGCGTGCTTCACAGCGCGGGACAGCTTCCAGGCGGCGTCAACCGACAGGTAGGGGTCGTAGCCGTACACCTCCATGCCCAGGGACACGGCGGCGTTGGCCACCAGCACACCGATGGCACCCAGGCCAATCACGCCCAACTTCTTGCCCTTGATCTCGGGGCCGGCATAGGCAGACTTGCCTTTTTCCACCAGCTTGGCGGCGGCTTCGCCCTCGTTGACCAGGGTCTGCGCCCAGTTGCAACCGTCTACGATCTTGCGGGAGGACAGGAACAAACCGGCCAGCACCAGCTCCTTAACGGCGTTGGCGTTGGCGCCGGGGGTGTTGAACACCACGATACCCTTATCGCTGCAAACCTCCACCGGGATGTTGTTAACACCGGCACCGGCGCGGGCAATGGCGGCCAGGCTCTCCGGCAGGTCCATATCGTGCATAGCGGCAGAACGTACCATAACGCCATCGGCACCGGCCAGGTCCTCCACCAGCTGATAGTTCGCGCCCAGGCGGTCGGTACCGCAGGCGGCGATCTTGTTAAGCGTGCAAATCTTCATTGTGATACAAACTCCTTTGTAAGGTGACACGGATAATCCGAACCTGTTTTAAAAAGGCGGATTTCCGTTCACCCATCGTTAAAATACTCGCGAATACATACAGTATTCGCTGCGTTTTTGCCTTGGTTGACCCGAAAATCCGCTCTTTTTAAAATCTCCGACCTCAAAGGGAAAATATTTCGAGTGATTTTTGTTCTTCTTTTCCGCAGGCAGGCTGTCGACTGTCAAGGGAAAAGGGCAAAAAGCGCCGAAATAGGTGCCTTTGAGGCTAGTTCGGATTATTCGTGCCACCTTAAGGAAACGCTTAGGCGTTCTCCTCCTCGAATTTCTTCATGAAGGCGACGAGCTTCTCTACGCCTTCCACCGGCATGGCGTTGTAAATGGAAGCGCGCATACCGCCCACGGAGCGGTGACCCTTCAGGTTGACAAAGCCGGCGGCGGTGGCCTCCTTGACAAACTTGGCATCCAGCTCCTCGTTACCGGTGACGAAGGGGATGTTCATCAGCGAGCGATCCTCCGGCACTACGGTGCCGCGGAACAGCTTGGAGTTATCCAGGAAGTCGTACAGCATAGCCGCCTTCTTTTCATTGATGGCCTGCATGGCCTCCAGGCCGCCGATGTCGTTCTTGATCCATTCCAGCACCAGCTTCATGATGTAGATGGTGTAGCAGGGCGGGGTGTTGAACATGGAGCCGTTGTCTGCGTGGATCTGGTAGTTAAACATGGTGGGGGTGATATCCATAGCCTTGCCGATGAGATCCTCACGGATGATAACCACCGTCACGCCGGAGGGAGCCATGTTCTTCTGCGCACCGGCATACAGCACGCCGAACTTGGATACGTCGATGGGACGGGACAGCACGCAGGAGGAAATGTCCGCCACCAGCGGTACGTCTCCGGTCTCGGGCAGCTCGTGATACACGGTGCCGTAGATGGTGTTGTTCATGCAGATATGGAAATAATCCGCATCGGGGGTGAAGGTAGCGGGATCCAGCTTGGGTATGTAGGAGGAGGGGTTATCCTCGGAGCTGGCTACCACATTGGCCTTACCGTAGCGAGCCGCCTCCTTATACGCCTTTTTGGCCCACTGGCCGGTAATGACGTAGTCGGCCTTGCCGCTACCGGTCATCAGGTTCATGGGAACCATGGCAAACTGAGAGGACGCGCCGCCCTGCAGAAACAGCACCTTGTAGTTATCCGGGATGCTCATGACCTCGCGCAACAGAGCCTCCGCCTCGTCGATAATGCTCTGATAGACCTTAGATCGATGAGACATCTCCATCACGGACTGTCCGGAACCTTGATAATCCAGCATTTCAGCGGCGGCTTTCGTGAGCACGCTCTCAGGCAGCATGGACGGACCTGCGGAAAAATTGTATACTCTTGCCATGTCTCATTCCTCCAAAAAATTCTCTCCCGGCGCGCACAGGTGTTCGCCATATTCGCGAACAGTCTATGCAGTAACAGGAGTATTGAGTTCTATTCTATCCTCTCAAAAATGCTTTGTCAATAGCTTAGTCAAAAAAAGAAAAAACTTTATCAAAAATTTAACATCTGTTCGCCAGTGGCGAACAGATGTTAAGGAAAATCAGAGGCAACCCAGCTTTATTTGCGTGCAAACAGGATACCTAAGGTGTTGGGGCCACAGTGGGCGGAGATGGTGCAGCCGGCGCGGGTGACCAGAACCTCATCGAAATGCATATACTGCTCCACGGCATCACGAACCAGCTGGATACGCTCCTCGGAAATGCCGGAATGGGTGATAAAGATCCGGTCGGTGCAGATATCGTCACGGCCTTCCAGACGATCCTTCACATACTCGGCTAACACCTTGTCCAGCGTGCCGCGGTACTTTTTGCCCACGCCCATGGTGCTATCCTCATTATTGACCTCGATGCAGGGCTTGAGCTTAAGCACGTTGGCCCCCAGCACAGCAACAGCAGAGCAACGGCCGCCCTTGTGCAGGAACTCCAGCGTGTCCAATACAAAGCTGGCTTCCACCTTCTTGGTGAAAGCGCGCACCTCTTCCACGATCTGCTCCACCGGCATACCGGCGGCAATACGCTCGGCAGCGGCGATCACCACGTGTCCCATACCGGTGGATAGGTTGCCGCTGTCAATGACGTACAGGCCGGGGGTCTCCTCTGCCGCCATACGGCAGTTATTGTGGGTGGCGGAGATGCCGGAGCCCAGGTTGACATAGATCACATCGTTACCCGCCTCGATGAAGGGAGCCACAAATTCCTCGTACTCCACCGTGTTGGTAGCGGCGGTGGTAGGCAACATTTTCTTGGCACGGTAAACGTCATAGATCTCATCCGGCGTGATGTCCACGCCATCACAATAGGTCTTCCCCTCCAGGTTAACGTGCAGAGGCAGAATATGTACATGATACTTTTCAATTAGCTCTTTGCTCAAGTCGCAGGTGCTATCCGCACACAGGACGATAGGCTTTGCCATAATGCGTTCGTTCCTCTCTATCCCAAGTTCAGCAAGCGGCACACGGCCAAACTTGCCATATCAACATTCTATCATAAGCCTTAAAAAAGTGCAAGGAGTTTCTTAATATTCCAAAAAAGAGAAAATATGACAAGATTGTTTCTTGATTTTTCGACATCCCATGCTACAATAAATATAGAATGAAACGAAGAGGCGATCACCATGAAAAACAGCACCATCCACACCCCCATACTTACGAAGGAGAAACCGGCGCGCCGTCGCAGAAAAGCGATTCTGCTCAGCAGTGTGGCGGTGTTGCTCGTGGTCGCCCTGGCTGCCGCCGGCGTGCATTTCGCGCTGAGCTCTGCGGAACAGAAAAAGCATGTTGCCGCGCTGGAAAGCACCCTGGCCTCCCAAAGCGCGGTGCTGAATCAGCAACAGAGCACCCTGGATGAACAATCCAAGACGTTGGGTGAGCAGTCCAAAACGCTGGAGGAAAACAGCAAAAAGCTGGAAGAACAGCAGAACACCATCAAGGATCAAGAAACGAAGATCAAACAGCAGGAAAGCACCATCAGCGACCTAAACAAGCAACTGGTCGCTAAAAAGAACTCTCAAACCTCCACCAACTCCACCAAGCCAACCACCGCCACGCAGGTCAAGGTGGAGGCACCGGACGTTTCTCATCTGGGTGGGAAAAAGCTTGTGGCTTTGACCTTCGACGACGGCCCCGGCCCTTACACCGAGCGGCTGTTGGATGCCATGAAACAGCGCGGGGGCAAAGCCACATTCTTTGTATTGGGGACCCGGGTGAACAGCTACGCCTCCACACTCAAGCGCATTGCCGCAGAGGGGCATGAGATAGGCAACCATTCAAACGATCATCCGCAGCTGACCACCCTATCCGCCTCCGGGATCAAATCAAACATGAACGCCTGCGCCTCAAAGGTCAAGGCGATCCTGGGAGTAGAGCCCACGGTGATGCGGTGTCCCTACGGCAGCTTTAACAACAACGTGAAGAGCTATGCCGCCGGCAAGAAGATTCCCATCATCCAGTGGAGCGTGGATACAGAGGATTGGCGCTATTCCTCCTGGTCCAGCGCCTCAGCCACCGACAAGATCCTATCTAATTCCTTCAAGTCCGGCGCCTACGGCATCCACGACGGCTCCATTGTGCTCATGCACGATATTCACAAAAATTCCGTGGATGCCGCCATCGCCATGATGGACAAGCTCATCGATCAGGGGTACACACTGGTCACCGTGTCGGAGCTGTTAGCCGCCCGGGAAGGCTCCATCGTCGCCGGTAAGGTCTATTATTAAGAGAAAGCAAAAAGCGGCAGGTCTCCCCTGCCGCTGGATTTTTTGTCGGAGAATACCGCAGCGGGAGTTGACAAATCCGCTCCCGATGGGTATAATGATACAAGCTTATCCTACATACGGAGATGTACCCAAGTGGCTGAAGGGTCCGCACTCGAAATGCGGTAGGCTGTTAACAGCAGCGCGAGAGTTCAAATCTCTCCATCTCCGCCAAAAATCGACAGGTTTCGACCTGTCGATTTTTTATTCATTGCGAAAGCAATGGCGTATCATCGCCGTAAGGCGTATATCATCACGCGAAGCGTGCATATCATCAGCCGCAGGCTGTATTTTTTCGCAATGATGATATACACAGCTTTGCCGTGATTTATGTAAGAGTTCGAATTCATACGCAAAAACATCTTTTTCGTAGTCCACAGACAAAGAATGATCGCAACTTTGATCCAAAGGTTGCGGATATTGTCTTTTTGTAAAGTCCTTTTTATCGGACACAACCTGTGATATAATTAAATCAAACAGATGAAAGAGGTGTTAATATGAGCGATAGAATTACTGTTAAAATAACTCCGCTGCAATATTATAATAAATACGCTTCGTCAGATTATGTCCTTTGTGTGATTGACTTTGATATAAATTGTAATGGGAGCAATCATCATTTTCGCAGTGAAAGTAGCAACAACTGTATAAGAGAACTTTTGTCAGAGATTGAAGATTACTTGTCCGGCAAATTATTATCTGATACAGAACTGTGTTACTATGTACCTTGGATAATGGGAAATCACTGTATCTATCCTTATTCATTTAAAATCAACTCTTTAGACTCGTGGTCTTTTCGTTATAAACGCAACCAAAATGATGCTGCATTTGATTTTGAATGTGATATAAGCAAAAACGATGTCCTTTCTATGCAAGTTCAAATCAAAGAACAATTTTCAAAAATCGATTGGGATTCGCTTGGCCAAACACCACTTTATACTTTTGATTTTCCTGACAAAGAATTTGAATGGTGTTACTCAGCCAAAGCCTTTTGTAAATCTTTGAATAATCTGTGCCTTGGGAAAAATCAAAACCATATATGTCAGTGCAACCAATCATGCAGATCCAATTCGCGTAGAAGAGAACTACGTTAACTATTATGTTGGTTAAGAATTAATAATTCAATTTGATGACATTCTGCTTGATTTATTGATTTTTGCAGGTGGTCTTTTTAAGTGGCGTTGGTTTGACAACAATGAATACACTATGTCTGGGCCAACTATAAAATTTATTGACGATGGCGATGAAGAATTCTGTGACATTGGCAACGTTTATGGGGCGTTCAAAGCTGATTACACGACCAAAATCAGTGCAATTTCTGTCAATGATACCGAATATTGGCCATGGTCTGCAAAAGGTTTTGATAAATCAAAGTTAGGCGACCCAATTGAATTACCCGAAACAATTCTTTTTGAGTTATCAAACAATTACACTCTATCATTACACGGATGGGATGACGATTTTGCAATCAAACTATTACCAAGCAATACATAATATTTACGCCAAGGACTCCTTGAAGGTTTTATCCTTCAAGGAGTTTTCTCTTTCATTCCAAGGCTGAATCTATTGCCATCGCACTTGCTTTCTTACCTTTGGTGAACAACACAAAGAGGGCTCGGCTGAACACGCCGAGCCCTCCTTGTGTTTGCTTGTCGCAATATACAACGAGTCCGAGGGCCCCTTCGGCGGCTTTTGCCGTAAACCAATCGTAATATTGTGAAAAAACCGATGCAATCCCCATAAGATACACGCTACCGCTTTGCGGCGAAAAACTTTATAATGACGGTAAGAAAGGAGTTGACATAAGGATGATTAAAATTGGCGTAGCCGACTTCGGCATGTATGCCTGGTACGGCGGATTCTACGATTACGACGAGCGGCTGCAGGCCGTGCGGGAGATAGGGTATCACGGCTTGGAGAGGCTGTACCCCGACAGTGCGGAGGATGCCCTGCGCAAGGCCGCACAGCTCAAGAAACTGGGGATGGGCTTTGCCACCTGCAACGCCGCCACCCCGGAGCTTTCCATCAAATGGACGGCAGCCCTGGGCGGTGAATACGTGTGGGGTGAGGTGTACCACGGCAGCTTTGCGGACTACCTGCGCCGCATCCAGCAAATGGCGCTGGCCGGCAAAAGGTACGGCATCAAAGTGGCGGTACACAACCACTTAGGCTCCCCGGTGGAAAGCCAAGAGTCGGTAGAACGGCTGCTCAAAGAGTGCCCCGACGCCTACCTGCTGCTGGACACCGGCCATATGGCGGTGGCCGGCGGCGACGTGCGCTACATTGCCGAGACCTACTACGACCGCATCGCTGCCTATCATCTCAAGGGTTGGCAGCGCAGTGCCACCCCCGACGCCCAGGTCTGGCAGCAGCGCGGCTACTTCTGCGGTGTGGAGCAGGGCGACTTCTTCATCGACAACGAGTTCGTGTTCCGTAACGCCCAAAAGCGCGGCTTCGACGGCTGGATCTTTGTGGAGCACGACACCCACAAGCGGGACCCCCTGCTGGACCTGCAGGAAAGCTACGACGTACTGAAAAAATGGGAGGGACAGGTATGAGTAATCCGATCAAATTAGGCATCATCGGCCTGGGACGCGCCGGCTACGGTATGCACCTGCGGGAGCTCGCCGGCAAGGAGGATATGTTCCAGATCGTGGCGGTATGCGACTGTGAGCCGGACCGCCTGGATATTATGCGCGAACGATTTGGCTGTAAGATCTACACGCGGGTGGAGGATCTGGTAGAGGATTCCGAAGTGGAGGTGGTGGATATCGCCACCCGCTCCTGCGACCACTTCACCCACGCCAAAACGGCGCTGGATGCGGGTAAGACCGTCTTCCTGGAAAAGCCTATGTGCCGCACCTATCGCGAGGCAGCCTACCTGATGGAACTGGCGGAGAAGGATGGAGAGCGGCGGCTGTTCATCCGTCACAACCGGCGGTTTGAGCCGAAATTTATGCATCTCAACGAGATCATCCGCTCGGGGATCCTGGGTGACGTATACTACATCCGCCGCAGTGTGGCCGGCTACGAGGTGCGCACCGACTGGCAGACCCTGTCCCAGTACGGCGGCGGACAGCTGCTCAACTGGGGGCCCCATCTGGTGGATCAGGCGCTGCAGTTCTGCGGCGGAGATTACAAGCGTCTGCACGCATTCACCCGCCGAGTAGCCGCTGCCGGAGACTGTGAGGACTTTGTCCGTGCCGACTTTGTCGGTGTCAACGACTGTGCCGTGGAGATCGAGATCAGCGGCGGCACCGCCCTGCTCGTACCGGAGTATATGGTGTACGGCACCCGCGGCGCGTTGATCGACCAAGGCACCACCTACCGTATCAAGTACCTGGAGCCCGACTTTACCGCCGATGCCAAGGCAAGCCCCCACACACCGGCAGGAGCGCGGTTTCACCCCGGGCCGGAGCTGCCCTTTGTACAGGAGGATAAGGAATGGCCCAACCACCCGCTGGATCAGACCTGGGTATATCTGTATGAGGCTATCCGCGAGGGCAAGGACTACCCCATCAAGAGCACCGAAGCACTCAACGTGATGAAGGCCATCGACGAGATCAAGAAGCAGAACGCGTATTTTTGAGGAGTGCCTATGCTGTATGCAGAATTCTGTCGGCGGGCAGGGCTAACCCTCCCGCCCGCGTGGGAACCGGTGTATCGGGAGGCGCAGCGAAGCGGAGAACTGACCCGCTCGCCCCGCACCGAGCAGCTGGAACTGTTCTACACCGCCTATCTGGATCAGGTGCGGCAGGCCGCGGCGCAGATCACCGCCGACCCGGTGGCGCTGCGGTATTATAACCTGCTGCGTGTCCGCTATTTCATCTCCACCAACGGCCTGTTCCTGCCGCCGCAGCCGGGGAACGTGATGCGTAACTTCGCCCCCACTCTGGCATTGATCGCCAACTGGGAGCAAACGCAGCGGGAGTTGAACCGACGCGGTATAGACGGCGGGACTGCCGCCCGCATCCGCAAAAAGCCGGAAAGCTATTTGCAGCACCACGAGGAGCACCTCGGCTATCCCGCCACCTCGGAAATGCTGTTCGTCTGGGCGGTGCATTATCTGCGCCCCGATCTATACCCCATCGGCTCGCTGGAATTCGAGGTGACGACCATGGCGGGGAACGAAACGGTTTTCCGTCATCGACAGACAGGCGAGGCGGTGTGGCTGCAGGAGCCCACGGAAACGGACACCGCCTACAGCGGCACCGTATACGGGCGCGGCGGGCAAGAGGGCTCCCCCGTCGCCCTGTCCAAAAGCGAATACGCCCTGTGGGTAGCCCCCGGAGAGGATATCCTGAGTGTGCACATCCCCCAAGGGGCCGATATCTCGGAGGTCACCTGCACCCAGAGCTACCGCGCGGCCAAGACCTTCTTTGCGCAGCACTATCCCGAAAAGCACTTCAAGGCTTTTTACTGCCGCTCCTGGCTGATGGACCCCGACCTGGCCGTGATCCTGCAGCCGGGCTCCCGTATCGCCTCCTTCCAGAGCTTTTACAGGCGGTATCCGTACAAAAGCGACGGAAACGAGGTGTTTGTCTTTGTGCATCCCGCTCCCATCACCGACTATAACGAGCTGCCGGAGCGAACCTCGCTGGAACGGGCACTAAAGCAGCGGTATCTGTCGAAGGATCCCATCTACCGCTATGCCGGACTTCACGATTTTGAAGGAGTGTAAGATGATGAATAACCATCCCTTTGCCGCCTACGAGCTGCGGCGCCTGGCTGCCGCTATGAATATCGACCCATGCATCTGCCTGAACGTGGACGTCGCCGCCTTTGACAGGAGTCGCTTTGCCCGCTTCGACCCGGAGCTGGACGACGCCTTCACCGTTCGGGTCAAGGACGGCAGCGGCACCATCACCGCCACCAACGAGCGGGCGCTGCTGATGGGTGTGTACCACTTTTTCAAGCTGCAGGGCTGTCGGTTCTTCCACCCCGGTAAGGAGGGAGAATACATCCCCATTACCGGCAAAGTGCTGGACTGTGAGGAAACGTGGTATGCCTATACCCGTCACCGCGGCACCGAGGATTACGGCTGCAACGGCGGCATCGACGGCATTCTGGACATCATCGACTGGCTGCCCAAGGTGATGATGAACACCTTCTTTATGGAGCACACCTCCCACGCCTCCAATATGAACGTCTATCACCTGCATCGGGACGACCCCTACCGCCGCCCGCAGCAGGTCACGGCACAACAACACGAGGAATGGGACCGCCGTATGATCGAGGCGTGCCAGCAGCGGCATCTCCTGCTGCACAGCGGCGGGCACGGCTGGACGGCAATGCTGATGGAGGGTATCACCGAGCTGAAATCTGCCCTGGAGATCAGCCTGACCAACGATACCACCCCCGTGAAGAACCCCGAGATCCTAGCGCTTCTGGACGGCAAGCGGGAGCTGCTCAAGGGGGTGCCCATTAACACCAACCTCTGTCTGTCTCAGGAGGCGGTGCACCGCCGCTTCGTGGAGCGTGTATACGCCTATTCGCAGCAGCATCCGGAGATCACCTACCTGCACGTGTGGCTGGGGGACGCCTTCTCCAGCTTCTGCGAATGTGAAAACTGCCGCAAGATCTCCCCGACCGATATGTACATCAAGCTTATCAACGAGATCGACGAGGAGTTCACCCGGCACGGCTCCAAGCAGCGGCTGGTATTCCTGGCTTACTTCGAACTACTGTATCCCCCCGTGACGCAGCGGATCAACAACCCCGACCGCTTCACCCTGCTGTTCTGCCCCTACGGGCGGAATTTCAACAGACGGTATCGGGATTGGGCGGTACAATGGGCCGGCCCCAAGCCGTACAACCAATACACCCGCGACGATATGCACATGGGGGAATACCTGGAGCAGCTGCGGCAGTGGAAGGAGCAGTTTCATGGGGACAGCCTGGTGTTTGACTACAACCTGTACGATTCCGCTTCCCTCAGTGATCTGACAAACCTGGCACAGACCCCCATCGTGACGGACGATTGCCTGTATCTGCCGCAATTAGACCTAAACGGACGTATTGAGTGCGGCGATACCCGCTTTATGACCCCGTCGCCGGTCATCTGGGGGGCGATGGCCCAAGCGCTGTTCTACGGCACGGCGCTGGAGGAGGAAGCGTACTACGACGATTACCTGGGCAAAGGGCAGCCGGTGCTTTCCTTCCTGCGACGTCTGCGCGAGCAGCTGCCCCAACCCTATACCCGCTGCTCCGAGGAGCAGCTGACCGCTGCCAAGGCGCTGGTGCAGGATTGCCGCTGCCGTCTGTTTGCTCACGATCCGACGCACCCCTTCCACCGTCAGCACTGTGAATACACACAGCAGTATCTGAACCTCATCGAGCTGGTGCTGGATATACTGCTGGAAAAGCTCTGTGACGCCAACGGGGCCGTGCATCGCCTCCGCGACCTGCGGGAGGCCGCCTTCCGTCTGGATGGACTGCTGCCCCATACCTTCTCAGCCAAAAGCTTTTATCTGCATTTTCGC
>JAZSOW010000012.1:0-45676 GCA_045537135.1 Acutalibacteraceae bacterium | reverse complement strand
TCCGAGTATATGGATGTGGAGGTCAAGCGCGATGGCTTCCTCTACACTCTGCACTTTGAGCACGGCGAAAACGTGGGCGGCCTCAAGAAAGAGTCCTACGCTAAGAAGGACACGGGTACTCGTATACGCTTTAAGCCGGATATCCAGGTGTTCACCGACATTGCCGCGCCGGTGGAATACTTTGACGACACCCTGCGCCGCCAGGCCATTGTCAATCCCGGATTGCTTTTCCAGTTCCGTGACCAGCACGGGCGGGAATTTCAGACCAAGGAGTTTATTTACGAAAACGGCATTGCCGACTACGTGAAAGAGGTCGCCGGGGAGGACGCCATGACCACGGTGCAAAGCTGGTCAGCGGAGCGCGTGGGCCGTGACCGGGCGGATAAGCCGGAGTATAAGGTCAAGCTCAACGTGGCCATGTGCGTATCCAATAAGGTGGATATGCTGGAATACTACCACAACTCCAGCTGGCTGGAGCATGGCGGCTCTCCGGACAAGGCGGTGCGTTCCGCCTTCGTGTCGCAGGTGGACGCTTACCTCAAGAGCAACGGCAAATACCTCAAAAACGAATCCAAGATCACCTTCCAGGACGTGCAGGACTGCTTGGTGCTGGTGTCCTCGTCCTTCTCCACCCAAACCTCGTACGAGAATCAGACCAAAAAAGCCATTAACAATAAGTTCATCCAGGAGGCCATGACGGATTTCCTGCGTCATTGCCTGGAGGTCTATTTCATCGAGAATAAGATGGATGCGGATAAGCTGTGCGACCAGGTGCTTATCAACAAGCGCAGCCGCGAAAAGGCAGAGACTACACGCCTTAATCTAAAGAAGACCCTGCAGTCCAGTAACGACCTGGCCTCCCGTGTCCCGGGCTTTGTGGATTGCCGCAGCCGGGACGTGGCGGTTCGGGAGCTGTTTATCGTGGAGGGTAAATCCGCTATGGGCGCCTGCGTGCAGGCGCGCGATTCTGAGTTCCAGGCGGTCATCCCGGTGCGCGGTAAGATCCTCAACTGCCTTAAGGCAGAGTTTGACAAGATCTTTAAGAGCGAGATCATCGTCAATCTGCTCAAGATCATGGGATGCGGTGTGGAGGTACGCTCCAAGTCCAATAAGAATCTGGCCACCTTTGATCTTAATCAGCTACGGTTCAATAAGATCATCATCTGTACCGATGCAGATGTGGATGGCTTCCAGATTCGTACGCTCATACTGGCTATGCTGTATCGGCTGACTCCCACCCTTATCGAGAAAGGGTACGTGTATATTGCCGAGACACCGCTGTATGAGATCAACACCAAGACCGATACCTATTTTGCCTATAATGACCGCGAAAAAGCGGAGATACTGGAGACCATTGACGGCCAGAAGTACACCATCCAGCGTTCCAAGGGACTTGGTGAAAACGAGCCGGAGATGATGTCTCTGACCACCATGCATCCTGCTACCCGCCGCCTGGTAAAGGTGAACCCCACCGACGTGGAGGAGACCGCCCGGGTGTTTGACGTGCTGTTGGGTGACGACCTGGACGGCCGTAAGCAGATCATTGCGGAGCATGGGGCAGAGTATCTCGACATGCTGGATCTGGCGTAAGGGAGGGGTGACAGAATGGCTACTAAGAAAAGCAAAAAACAAGCGACATCCCCCGCAAAGGGTCTGCCGGAAAATGCCCACATCGCCGGTGCCGGTGAGGTGGAACAGCAGATCATCACCGACACCCTGCGGGAAAACTATATGCCCTACGCCATGAGCGTCATCATGTCCCGCGCTATCCCGGAGATCGACGGCTTTAAGCCCTCCCACCGCAAGGTACTGTACACCATGTACACCATGGGTCTGCTCAAGGGCGCCCTTATTAAGTCGGCTCGTATTGCTGGTGAGACCATGAAGCTCAATCCCCACGGTGATGCGGCCAACTATGATACTATGGTGCGTCTGTCCCGCGGCAACGAGGCATTGTTACACCCTTACGTGGAGTCCAAGGGTAACTTCGGTAAAGCCTATTCCACTGATATGGAGTGTGCCGCCTCTCGTTACACCGAGGCGAAGCTGGCGCCTATTGCAGCGGAGCTGTTTGCGGATATTGACAAAGACGCGGTGGACTTTGTTGACAACTTTGATGCCACCCTCAAGGAGCCCACGCTGTTCCCGGTGACCTTCCCATCCATTTTGGTGAACAACAACCTGGGTATCGCGGTGGGTATGGCCAGTAACATCTGCTCCTTCAACTTAGCCGAGGTGTGCGAGACCACTATCGGTCTGCTGAAGGATCCGGAGCACGATATCCTGTCCACCCTGAAAGCACCGGACTTTCCCGGCGGTGGACAGCTCATTTATCGCCGTGAGGAGCTGGAGAAGATTTACGATACCGGTCGCGGCAGTGTCAAGGTGCGGGCGGTATACAGCTTTGATAAGTCCAACAACTGCATCGATATTACCGAGATTCCATATACCACCAGCATCGAGGCCATCATCGCCAAGGTGACGGAGCTGGTCAAGGCCGGCAAGGTGCGGGAGATCAATGATATTCGTAATGAAACGGATCTGCAGGGTCTCAAGATCACCATTGACCTGAAGCGCGGCACCGACCCGGACAAGCTGATGAACAAGCTGTATGCCTCCACGCCTCTGGAGGATTCCTTTGGCTGTAACTTCAATGTGCTTATTGGCGGTGTGCCCATGGTGCTGGGCGTTCGTGGTTTGCTGGATGAGTGGATCGCCTTCCGTATGGAATGTGTCCGTCGGCGCACCTACTACGATCTGTCTCGTAGCAAGGAGAAGCTGCATCTGCTCAAGGGCCTGGAAAAGATTCTGTTGGATATCGACAAGGCCATCCGCATTGTCCGGGAGACGGAGGAGGAAGCCGAGGTCGTCCCCAACCTAATGATCGGCTTTGGCATCGACCAGGTGCAGGCGGAATATGTAGCGGAGATCAAGCTGCGTCACCTCAACCGGGAATATATTCTCAAGCGACTCAATGATGTGGAGGAACTGGAGAAGCTGGTAGCGGATCTGGAAGACACCATGAAGAGCAAGGCGCGTATCCGCCGCATCATCATTGAGGAGCTGCAGGCAGTATCTAAGCGGTATAACCAACCTCGCCGCACCCAGATCATTTACGCCACCGATATTGAGGAAGTGCAGGAGGAAGAGGAGACCGTAGCGGATTATCCTTGTACACTGTTCTTCACTCGCGATGGTTACTTCAAAAAGATCACCCCCCAGTCGTTGCGCATGAGCGGCGAGCATAAGCTCAAGGAAGGGGATGAGATCGTACAGACGGTGGAGTCCAGCAATACGAAGGAGCTACTGTTCTTTGGCGACAAGGGCACGGTGTACAAGAGCCGTGTGGCGGATTTCCGCGACACCAAGACAAGCGTTATGGGCGACTATATTCCCGGCAAACTGCAGTTTGACGATGGGGAGGGCACCTGCTACATGGCGGTGGTATCCGAGTATACCGGGTATATGCTCTTCTTCTTTGAAAACGGTAAAGCCGCTAAGGTGGAAATGTCTGCCTATGCCACCAAGACCAATCGCCGTAAGCTGATCAGCGCCTACAGCGATAAATCACCGTTGGTAGCGGCTTTCTACGTCCCTGCGGATGCCGAATTCGTCCTTACTGCCACCTCCGGCAGACGTCTATTGGTGCATACTGGTGCCATCGCTGCCAAGGCGACGCGCAACACCGTTGGTGTGCAGGTGATGACCGTCAAGGGTAAGCATCATTTGAAGACGGTGCAGCCCTATGTGCCGGGCTCTCTGGCTAAGGAAAACCGTTATCGCACCAAGACCCTGCCTGCCGCCGGTGCCATGCCTCAGGCGGAGGACTTTGGTGAACAGTTGTCGCTTCTGTAAGGCGTGTAAAAAGAAAACCGCTGCCGGTGTCGCGACCCGTCGTCGCAGTCATCGGTGGCGGTTTCCGGCAGCGGTCACGGCAAACGCTTTATATTCAATAACCGTTGCTGACAATAGTGTGTGCTGTGACTCGAAAGATATCTGTGGAATTATTTTGAATATTTTTCTTGCATTTTACGGACACTTGTGCTATCATATACAAGTATCTGTAAGTTTAACATCTCCGGAGGTTACTGAAATGTCTGTTTATGAGTATATTATCGGCGTTGTTTTGATCGTGCTTTCGCTGTTGGTCGTTGCGGTTATTCTGCTACAACAGGGTCGTCAGGCGAACATGGGTGTTATTTCTGGCGGCTCGGACTCCTTCCTTGATAAAGGTGCCGCTAAGACTTGGGATATGCGTCTTGCGCGCTTCACCAAGATCCTCGCCATCGTGTTCTTTGTGCTGGTGTTTTCCGGTATGTTGATCACTAAGTTTCTCAACGTAGAGGCTCTTGCCAAAAACGAAGCTGCGGGTACGCCCACTACCAGCACGACTACAACGACCACAACTGCTGCCGCGACGACCACGACCACTACTGCGGCCAGCAAGTAATCCTGCCACCTAAAAACGCCGACAGCCGTCGGCGTTTTTTGTTTATGATACGTCTATTCCGTACATACTGTTCATAGACTATGACGAAAGGACAGTGCGTATATGGATTATAGACTGCACAAGTCGCTTCTGAGGGCAGATCAGCCGCCCCATCCCACCATTGAAGCGATTCGCCGCGTGTGTGAGCAGATGAGATTGGTGGAGAATCGCTTTTCGCAGGAAACGGACCAGGATCTAATCGAGGGCTGTATCTATGAGATGCAATCCTTGCGGGCGCAGTATCGCTATCTGCTACGCACCGCGCGAGATCAGGGAATCTCCTGCGAGGAGCGTGCGCATCTGTGGAATGAGTAGGGGATAGGTGTATGATGGATTTATGGATGAAGATCCTTTTGTGGGCGCTGGGTGGCGCTATCGTGATCGCCGTGCTGGTGGCGGCCTTCCGCACCGGCAAGCCCCTGCGGCGTGTGGCTGCCTCCGGGGTGCAGGGGTTGTGCGCCTTGGGGATGGTAGATGTGCTGGGCGCTTTTACTGGCGTGTCCCTTGGCTTTAGCTGGTTTACCGCCGGTGTGTGCACGGTGTTGGGCATCCCCGGTGTGGTGGGCCTTCTGTTGCTAAATATCCTTCTCCCTGTTTAATAACCGCCGTCCTCCTGCGAGGGCGGCACTTTCTGTCATTACCGATTTTAATCGCTATCTGTCACATATTCCTGATGCGAGGTAAAATTGCTTTATCTTTCACTGAATTGGAATATTTTGCTCAATTTGGCAAATTTCATTGTCATAGCCTCTTTGAAATGTTATACTGGAATCGATAGGGGGCGTAATCATGGTGACACAGCTGGATATTCAAGCGTCGTTAGCAGAGCTTGGCATACAGGCAGGTGACACGGTGCTTTTCCATTCTTCGCTGAAAAGCTTTGGCGCGGTAGAAAACGGTGCCGACGCGGTGATAGACGCCTTCCTGTCCGCTGTCGGAGAAGGGGGCACGGTGGTGGTGCCTACCCTGTGCTCCCGGGATTTTCAGAATTCCTACAACACCTGGTATATGGACAAGCCCTCAGACGTTGGCTACATTACCGAGGTGTTTCGCCACCGCCCGGCGGCCAAGCGTAGCAACCAGGCCACCCACTCCGTGGCGGCGATCGGCGCTGAGGCGGTGTACCTGACCGCCACCCACGGACAGAGCGGCCGACGGATAGGCGTGTACGGAGATACTCCTTTTGCGGCGGATTCCCCTTGGCAAAAGCTGTACGACGGTAACGCCAAGGTGGTAATGGTGGGCGTGGGGTACGAAACCTTCACCCTGCGCCACCTGTGTGAGTATATGCTGGTGGAAAAGGCCCTCCGCTTTGCCGAAGACAAAGGCTTGTACGACGCGTACCGGCCGTTTATTTGCACCTTTGAGACCCGCCCTCTGCAGAGCGATACCCTCTTTTGGCCGTACCTCAACCACGTCCGCTTTGAGTCCTATATCCGTGAGCATCGCTATAACACCGATGTGACCTGTGGCCGTGCGACCTTAAGCATGGTACATTGCCACGATGTGTGCGAGGCTATTATAGAGGACGCGTATGCCTCTCCTGATGATTGGTTTGCCCCCAACGCCGCTCGTTGGTATCAGAAAATAAAGGAGCTGTCGAAATGAACGACCTTTTACGCGATCAGCCGGAAATGAAATTTGTTGAGGAACTCAAGCGTCCCGTGCACGAGGTGAAGACCAAGGGCTTCGGTGAGCGTTCTTGTGCGCCGGATGAGGTAGATATGTCCGGGATGTACCTGGACATCCACTTCGATATACAGCCCGCACTGCTGGAAACCGCCTATGCGGATTTTCGGCGCTTTCTGGATGTTTTCGGTATCGGCGGAGAGCGCTATCCTGTAACGGTGGCATACGGCGAGACAGATTGCTTTGAGCAATACACTCTGACCGTTACCGCTGACGGTGCTGTGATCCGGGCCGCTGACACGGAAGGCATCCGTCGCGGCCTCGTGTATCTGGAGGATCAGCTCATCGCCGCCGAAGCCCCCGCTCTGTGCCCTTGCTGTGTAACCCGCACGCCGGTGGTCAAGACCCGTATCACCCGCAGTGTCTACAGCCCCACAAACCGCCCGCCGCTGAATATTGATGAGCTGTATAACGATGTGGATTACTATCCCGATGAATACCTGAATCGGATCGCCCACGACGGCAACAACGGGATATGGATCTATACGTATTTTTCCGATCTGCTGTCCAGCAGCGTCGTCCCGGAATACGGTCCCCACTCTGTCGAACGACTGGAAAAGTTGAGAAAAGTGGTTGCCAAGTGTGCCCGCTATGGTATCAAGGTGTATGTGTTTGGCTGTGAGCCGATGGGCTTTTCGACAGCTTTAGCGGAAAAACACCCGGATATGGTTGGTTGCTCCGGCTGGGATAATATGAGCACGATTTGCCCGCGCACGGAAAAAGGACGCGCCTATATCATCGAGGCCACACAGCGATTGTTTGAGGCAGTGCCGGATCTGGGCGGCTTTGTGGACATCACCGCCGGGGAACGAGTGACCACCTGTCAGTCCATGGATACGTACGTGAACTGCCCCCGCTGCAGCCGCTACAGCCGCGGTGAAAACCTATCCTATGTGGTAGGCCTTCACCAGGAAGGAATGCGCCGTGCCGGCTCGAATGCCCCCTTTATTAGCTGGACCTACGGATTCAGAGAGTGGAAGGGGGAGGACATCCTCGAGTATGCGCGTACCGCTCCGGATGATGCGTGCCTGATGATGAACTTCGACGAGATTGGCTATAATAAACAACTGGGCAGGGACCGTATCACTGTTGACTACTGGCTGTCCGTTGCCGGCCCTGCGCAGATGTTTTCGGATGCGGCCGGGGAGGCAAATGCCCATCATAAGCGCGTGTTTGCTAAGATGCAGGTGTGTAATTCCCACGAGCTGGCCACCGTGCCCTATATCCCAGCCCCTGGCTTGATCTTTGAAAAATACAAGCAAGCCTACGCATACAGGGTGGAGGGTATCCTCCAGTGCTGGTATATGGGTAACTACCCCTCTATCATGAGTAAAGCGGCAGGAGAACTGTCCTTTTGCACGGATTTCAGTAGTCGGGAGGCATTTTTGGAATATTTAGCCGCTATTACATACGGTAAAAGCCTGTCCAAGCAGATGGCGAAGGTCTGGGATCTGTTCTCTCAAGGGTATACAAATTATCCCACCAACATTATGTTCAGCTACTATGGCCCCATGCACGACGGCGTGGTGTGGGAGTTGTCGCTGTTGCCCAAGAATATCCAGCAGCCCCGCTCCTGGTATTTTACCGATGACAGGCGGGGAGACCGCATCAGCGAAGCGCTTCAGTGCGGACACACTCTGGAGGAGGCCATCTCCCTCTGCGAAGGCATCTGTACGTATTGGGAGCAGGGAGTAGCGGCGTTACCTCGGGAGCATGTGGGTGAATTGAATACCTTGGCTGATGCGCTGAACATTCTGTTCCACAGCGGCACCAACATCCTGCGGTTCTACTACCTGCGGGATCAGCTTGGATATGGCAAGGGAGAACCCCGTGCCCTCTTAGAACGGATGCGTGCTATCGTGCAGGAGGAGATTCGGCACAGCGAAATGATGATCTCTTTATGTGAGCAGGATAACCGCCTGGGATATCACTCCGAAGCGGGGGCGTTCAAGTTCTATCCCGGTAGGCTTGTTGACAGGATACAGCAACTGAAGACCCTGCTGGAAACCGAGTTTCCGGAGGTGGAGCGCCGCCTGTTTGCTGGTAAGCCGCCGCTTGCCTACTATGTGGCAGAGGGCTTTGAGGGCTATGCTTTGACTATGGATAAGGATAAGGCGGCTTGGTCTCCGG
Source organism: Acutalibacteraceae bacterium (assembly GCA_045537135.1). Taxonomy (GTDB): domain Bacteria; phylum Bacillota; class Clostridia; order Oscillospirales; family Acutalibacteraceae; genus UBA5905. The sequence goes on along the minus strand of JAZSOW010000012.1, from coordinate 37,368 downwards.
TGGCAGACAAAGGAGCCATTCGCCTGTATTACGATAGTCAAAACCTGTACCTGGACGTGCGTTGTGCGGAGAACAGCATGGTAGATTTCAGCTTTGAATACCGTCTGTTGTGGCCCAGTCCACAGATGCGCTACCGCAACGGCAGGTTTGACGTAGAGGACTGGCACCGCCTGTATCATGGCCTGTTTGGAGAGACTCTGGAAAAGGAGCGCGCCAAGTACCGTTTCATCAAAATGGAGGACGGCTTCTCGGTGGTTATCGACCGGGCGCTGTGCGGATGGACGGAAAATGTGCCTCTTAAGCTGGCAGTGATGATCGACCGGCAACCTTGGGTGGTGGATCCCAACCGACGTCTGCTGCTTGGTAAGCACGAGCATTCTCCCGGCTCCTACGGCTGGCTCATACCATAACGAAAACTGCCCTGTTCACGCGAACGTGAACAGGGCGTTTTTATCAGCGATGTAAATTTTGCGAAAAGCGAAGAGGATAAAAAGAAAAAGTCACACAGACGTGTGACTTTTTCTCAAATGGAGCTGCTAGGCAGATTCGAACTGCCGACCTCATCCTTACCAAGGATGCGCTCTACCGACTGAGCTATAGCAGCATGTGGCGACCCGGAACGGGCTCGAACCGTCGACCTCTAGCGTGACAGGCTAGCGTTCTAACCAGCTGAACTACCGGGCCGTATCCACATGTACACCAACGGCTATTGCCATCGGCAACGTGTTACATTATACTGGATGGATCGGGTTTTGTCAACAGTTTTTTTGCGCTTTTCGCGGTTTTTTTAAAAGAGACATTTTCGCTCATTTTACATTGAAACTTTCACGAAAATGTGTTACTATATAATCGGTTCTTTTAACGCGTTATGAAGGGGAAGGAAGTGAGCTGCGTGTTTTCATCAGAGGTTGGGGCGATGTATGGCCGAGAAGGGGCGTACTATAGCTCCGTGCCGGATGGTTACCGCAACGACGTGTGGATTGAGCTGATCGGTTTTGATAATACCGAGCCGGATTTCGGTGTGGAGGAGCTGTTGGCACGTATGGGCTTTCGGCCCCATCGGGTGCTGCTTTTGTTGACCAGCGTGGATTTTGTCAATCTCCACCGTGCGGACGAGGACGACTATGAGTTGGATCCGTATTTTTGTTCCTATGAAGGACACCCGCGATGCGATGACCGTTCTCTTCAGCGCTGGACCAAACGGCAGCTAAAGGGCTTGATACAGGCCTTGCATCACGTCGGTGTGGAGGTCTACCCAAGCTTTTTCGATATGACGTCACCAAACCATTCCTTTGCTCACGAGCATCCCGAGCTTTACACTGTGAAATACGTGGACGGCGCCACTCCCATCGTTGCTCCGTATATCTATATGACCAAACGCTTTGCCGATGGCAGCCTGTATGAGGATTATTTACTCCAAAAGCTTGTGGAGGTGCTTGCTGACTACGGATTTGACGGAGCACACTTAGCCGATGGCATTTGCCGCCCCCGCGACCCGCTGCAAAATGCGGATTACTCCCCCGATATGCTGGAGCAGGCCGGTATCACCGTGCCGGCAGAGGAGTGCCCTGCCACTTACGTGCTGCAGCACCACCGCCGTCTGTGGCAGACGTTTTGCACACAGCGGTGGTCGTCGTTTCTCAGGAAGGTGATTGGCGGGATTCATAATGCCGGTTTCAAGGTCATCACCAATAGTTGCTGGACCAAGGATCCCATGGAAGCACTCTACCGGTATGGCTTAGACTATCGCGTGCTGGATGCGTTGGCCATCGACGGCTGCGTGGTTGAGAACGGTGCGCCCACCATCGCCCTGCTGGATAACGAATCGGCCGCCGGCTTCCGTCAGACCTATGCGGATCGCCAGATGGTCCACCACACCTTCCGTTCCTCTTTGATGTGTGTACGTGCGCAGCTGCGTCGCCTATCGTTGCAACCGCTTTTTCCTGTGAGAGATACCAATGAGCAGTATGATGTCATTCACCATATGCCAACGGCTTTGTCTCGCCACGCGGCAGCAACATTCGCCAGCTATATTTGGCGTGCGGACGGTACCCTTGCGCCGGTTGTCGACGGCCATACCTATTGCTTGAGTGACGGCTTATCGCGGGATAATTGGCGGTATCTTCGTCTGTGCGCTGACAATGGATATATCCCGCGCCATCAGGAGGTGTGTGGGGCAACCCTCATTTGGTCGGGTGCTCGGTGCGAGCGGGAGGTGGAGGCGCTGATGGCTCATCGCACGCCTCATACCTCTGCTTGGCATGCCGCTTTGCTGCGCAATGGTGCATCGGTGTATAAGATCGCTCATATTGACGACTTAGCGGTTGTGCGCGGCGATATTGTGGTGCCCAACGTCGAGCTGATGCCGTTATGGGAGCAGGAGGCCATACGGGCGTACACGGCCGGACGCGTGTTCTGTCTGTCGATGCCGACGGACGGCACTGATTATTCCCATTTACCTAACCCCAATGGCCCGACGTTTACGTACCCGCTGTTTCTGCAGCCCTTTGACGTGGCTATGCTGACGCGGGTCGCGGCGCAGATCAACGAGCGCTTGCCGTATATCTCCGCATACGCGGATGCATGTCACGTGCAGGAGATCAAGCTGGACGAGCATCGCTCTCGTCTGATCGTGGATAACGAGGAGTTCTATTATACCCGCCCGCTGATCCACACCGGACGGCGCATTGAGAGCGTGCAGGTAATCACCCATTCCTGCGGCTATAAGGCCGCTGTTAACGGTGACGCCGTGCAGGTGCTGGTGCCCTTGCGCGGCGTTGCCATACTGGAAGTGACGTTTGCTTAGTGCTTCTTTTGGCTTTTGGTGCGCAGCTCCTTGACTCCGATATATAGCAGCACCACCCCGAACAGCCGTCGCAGTAGGTCGGTATCCAGCCCGGCGGCCAGCAGGGAGGTGGGGATGGCGGTGGCCACCCCGGCGATGCCGCACCACAGCACCGCTTTCCACTCAATGGCGCGGTTTCGGATATGCCCCGGCAGGGCGGCGGGCGCACAGCCGATGAAATACAGTAGGTTGACTCCGCCCGCCGTATATTGCGATACCCCCGCAAAGGCGGTCAGGTACAACACCAGCAGCGAGCCGCCGCCGATGCCGAAGCCGCTGATGATCCCGGTGGCAACCCCTACCAGGATGTCGAGCCAGGGAATACTCACAGCAGCAGCACCGCCTTTACACCACCGTACAGGATGAGAATGCCGAACAGCCGATGCAGCCATACCGTGGGGATGCGGGTGAACAGCTTGGAGGACAGCAAGCCTCCCAACACCCCGCCGATCAGATACGGCCACGCTTGCCCCCACACATTGCCACCCTTGAGACAGAATAGAACATAGGAGGCAATGGATAGCGGCAGGATGATCGCCACCGAGGTGGCAAAGGCACGCTTTTCCTCTGTGCCTATCAGCCCGATGAGCAGAGGGACAAGGAACAACCCGCCTCCGGCGCCAAACAGACCATTGGCGGCTCCGGCGATTGCGCCGGCCAGTAGATATTTCCAAATGCTTTTCATGCCATTTTCCTTTACTATTTAAGTTTGGAGGGGACAGGATGATACGTTACGGCGTGATCGGTACCGGTTGGATCACCCGCTCCTTGATCAATGGAGCGGCTGCCTGCCCGGAACTGAAATTAACGGCGGTCTACTCTCGTACGATCGAGCGCGGGACGTCCTTTGCCGCCGATTATGGCTCGCCACAGGTTTATACGGATCTGGAGGCGATGGCGGCGAGTGACGACCTGGACATGGTATATATTGCCAGCCCGAATGTGTGCCACATGGAGCAGAGCCGTCTGTTCCTGGAGCACGGCAAACACGTCCTGTGCGAGAAGCCGCTGTCGGCGGATCCGGATGAGGTGGAGGCGTTACAGCACCTGGCGGCAAAAAAAGGACGGCTGTTCCGTGAGGCCATTATGCTTCTGTACCAGCCGCAGCTGGCCATTCTGAAGGAAGCTATCGATGCCATCGGGACCATTTCCGTAGCGCATTTCAAGTTTTGCCAATTATCCTCAAAATATGAGGACTATTGCCGTGGCGAGATCCCCAACATTTTTAACCCCGCTCTGCATACCGGAACACTGATGGATCTTGGGGTCTATTGCGTCTACCCGGCACTTCTTCTGTTCGGGCAGCCGCAGGAGGTGACAGCCACTGCCTCCTTTCTGACCACCGGCGCGGACGGCGCGGGTACCGCACTGCTGCAGTATCCCGACAAGCAGATTACGCTGTCCTATTCCAAGATAGGCCAGGGTGCGGCCCCAAGCGAGATCGTGGGTGACCGTGGTACTGTGACGGTGGAGCACATCGCCAAGATGGAAAATGTTCGCCTGCATATGTATGGGGAGCAGCCACGGCTACTGTACGGAGCAGACAAAAAAGAAACGCTGATGGGGCGGGAGATCGCCGCCTTTGCTCGTGCCATACAAGGAGAGGACACACTGAGCGATACGGCGGATCACCTGGCGCTGGAGGTCAGCCGCTTGATGCAGTGCATTCGGCAGAAGGCCGGTATCCATTTCCCTGATGAAATAAAGTGAGGACAGAACGATGATACAAGAGCTGGAAGACATTTTCCTTGAAGTACAAAAGCCATCCCGGTATACCGGCGGCGAGTTGAACAGTGTGATGAAGAGTAAGGATGAGGTGGCGGTACGCTTTGCATTCTGCTTTCCTGACCTCTATGAGGTGGGGATGTCTCACCTGGGCATCAAGATCCTGTACGCCCAGTTCAATAACGAGCCGGACGTTTGGTGTGAGCGGGTATTTGCACCGGATGGGGATATGGAAGCTATTATGCGCGAGCGGAATATCCCGTTGTTTGGGCTGGAAAGCCGGGATCCCATCCGGGAGTTCGACTTTATCGGCTTTACTCTGCAATATGAGCTTAGCTACACGGCGGTGCTCAATATGCTAGACTTGGCAGGGGTGCCCCTGCGTTCCGCCGATCGCACGGATGATATGCCACTGGTTGTAGCGGGCGGCCCCTGTGCCTGTAACCCAGAGCCGTTGGCGGATTTCGTTGACCTTTTCTTCCTGGGAGAAGGGGAGGAGGTAGACCTGGAGGTTATCAACCTCTATAAGGAGCACCGCAAGGCCGGCTATTCCAAGAAGGCCTTTCTGCGAGCTTGCGCGGATATTGAGGGTGTCTACGTACCGTCACTGTATGATGTGTCATACAAAGAGGATGGCACGATAGCGGCCATCATTCCGCTGGATGGGGTGCGCCCCACCGTGCGCAAGCGCATCATCAAGGATCTGAACTCCTGCTATTACCCGGACTACTTCGTCGTCCCCTACAGCGATGTAGTGTTTGACCGGGCGATGAGTGAGATTTTTCGCGGCTGTATCCGCGGCTGTCGCTTCTGCCAGGCGGGTTTCATCTACCGCCCGGTGCGGGAAAAATCCGTGGATACCATTGACCGGCAGAGCCATGATCTGTGCCGCTCTACCGGTTATGAGGAGTTTTCTCTGTCCTCCCTGTCCACCAGCGACTATACCAAGCTGGAGGAACTGCTGGATCGCCTGCTAAGCTGGGCGGAGAAGGAGCACACCAACATCTCGTTGCCCTCCCTTCGCGTGGACGGCTTCTCGGAGGAGCTGGCAAACAGGCTCAACGTGCTGCGCCGGGCGGGGCTGACCTTTGCCCCGGAGGCGGGCACCCAGCGTCTACGGGATGCCATCAATAAGAATCTGACCGAGGAGGAGATCTTGGACACTGTGACGAAGGCCTTCCGCGGTGGATGGACGGCGGTGAAGCTGTACTTTATGATGGGCCTGCCCACGGAAACACTGGAGGATATCGAGGGCATGGCGGCGCTGGGGCAGAAGATCGTGGATCAGTTCTACCGCAACCCGGACAAGCCGAAGGGTAAAGGTGTCACCGTGACGATGAGCGCCTCCTGCTTCGTCCCGAAGCCCTTCACCCCCTTCCAATGGGAGCCCCAGGACACCATGGAACAGCTACAGCAAAAGCAGCAGCACCTGGTGCAGTCGGTGCATACCAAAAAGATCTCTTTGAGCTGGCATGATTCCAAGACCAGCTTTCTGGAGGCGGTGCTGGCACGGGGGGATCGCCGCCTGTGCGCGGCGCTGGAGCTTGCTCATAAGCGTGGCTTTAATCTGGATTCCTGGTCGGAGCATTTTGACTTCGATGCCTGGATGGAGATCTTTGCACAGGTGGGGGTAGACCCCGCCTTCTACGCCAACCGCCGGCGGGAATATACGGAGATCCTGCCGTGGGATCACCTGGACTTCGGCGTAACCAAGGCGTTCCTCATCAAGGAAAACGAGAAAGCGCACCAGGCGGTGACCACTCCCAACTGTCGGCAGGCTTGCGCCGGCTGTGGTGCGTCTTGCTGGAAGGAGGGTGTATGCGTTGAAGACCGTACGCATCGTGTTTGAAAAGCGGGGGAGAGCTAAGTACATTTCCCACCTGGATCTGACACGCACGATGACCCGCGTGGTGCGACGGGCGGCGATTCCTTTATGGTATACCGAAGGTTTTAATCGCCATCCCTACCTGACCTTTGCGGCTCCCCTGTCTCTTGGCTTTGAGGGGGTGCGGGAAACCATGGATCTTCGTTTGGAGGAGGACATGGATTACGGTGCGCTGGTGGAACGCCTTAATGCCGCTATGCCGGAAGGCCTACGAGCGGTGTCTGCGGCCGAGGCGATCAGAAAGCCCGGCGAGCTGGCGGCGGCTTCTTATGAGCTGGCCTTTGATTGCCCGGAGGAGCGTTTGGTGGCGCTTCTTGGCCGCCCGGAAATATTGGTGGAAAAGAAGACTAAAAAGAAGACCGTGAAGACCATCGATATCCGCCCTGCCTTTGCCAATGCATCGGTAACGTCGCAAGGAGAAGGCGCGGTGATGCACGTCACATTGCCTTGCAGCAGCGCCGAAACTGTCAACCCCGGTCTGTTGCTGTGCGCACTCAATGGGGAGGGGGAACACCCTTGCCGCTGTCGCGTGTTACGGCTGGAGCTGCTGACTTCCGATGGCACTCCCTTTCGCTGATTGAAAAAATTTCACAAATTGTAAAAAAACACTTGCATTTTCTGCCGCCTTATGCTATCATACTACAAGTGTTTTTCGATCCGCGGGTGAAGTGCGCCCGTGGGGGTTAATGCCAGGCGAAAGCACGACATTAAAGCGGATAGTCCTCTACCGGCCAGAAGGCGCGGCATGAATGTCTGAAAATTTAGGAGGAAAAACCATGGACGCATTGAAACTGATCGCTGGTGAGAGCATCAAAGAGACCACTCCCGTTTTCAACGTGGGTGACACCATCCGTGTGGATGTGAAGATCCGCGAAGGTGAGCGTGAGCGTATCCAGGCCTTTGAGGGCACGGTTATCGCCAAGAAGGGCAGCGGCGTCGCTGAGACCTTTACCGTTCGCCGTGTTGCTTACGGTGTTGGTGTGGAGCGTGTGTTCCCCCTGCATAGCCCCAATGTGGCGGCTGTCAAGGTGATCCGCTCCGGTAAGGTTCGCCGTAGCAAGCTGTATTATCTGCGTGATCGCGTGGGTAAGGCTGCCAAGGTCAAGGAACTCATTAAATAAGTTCAATTTTTTTGCAAAAAAGGGGCTGAAAAGTCCCTTTTTTGCTTTATTTATTTATAAATGTGTGCTATAATGAGCAAATAAAGTAAAAAGTAAAGGAGGTATCGGCATGGATGAGAAAACAAAGCAAGCACTTGCGGGTCTTCGCAGTCGTCGTACGGCAGCTTTTATCTATGATTGGATCAGCGCTATGATCTTTGCTTTGATGGTGCCGGTACTCCTGTTCACGCTATTTATTCGTATTGTGACGGTGGATGGTTCATCCATGGACAACACACTGCAGGATGACGATCACCTGGTTTTGCTGACGGCGGTGGATATCTTTGAGCACGGTGACATCGTGGTGGTTGATCGCTACACCGAGGAGCCACTGATCAAGCGCGTTATCGCTGTGGCGGGCGACACGATTGAGATCACAGACGAAGGACAGGTGTATCTCAACGGCGCAGTGCTTGAGGAGCCATACGCCCGTGGAACGACCTATCCCAATGCCGTTACAGAGCCGATGCGCGTTCCGGACGGCTACCTGTTTGTGCTGGGAGATAATCGGCCCGTGTCTAAGGATAGCCGCTCAATAGATGTGGGTCTCATACCGATGGATGATGTGGTAGGTAAGGCGATTTTTCGCCTATGGCCGTTGTCCTCCTTTGGCTCGATCTACGATAATCTGACAACCAATGGGGGAGAATGACGTGGAAGAAAAACAGTCGAAACCCTCCGGCGCCCTTCGCACCGCCTTTGACTGGATCGCCTCCCTCATTGGCGCGCTGATCGTTGTGGCGGTGGTGTACGCCTTTCTGTTTCGCGTGGTAACTGTCAGCGGGGATTCTATGGATCGTACGCTACAGCACGGCGATAACCTTATTATGATAACGCGCTTCTATACCGCGGAGCGCGGCGACATCGTTGTGGTTGAGCGCCAGGGTGAGGAGCCGCTGATCAAGCGCGTTATCGCCTTAGCGGGAGATACTGTGAGGATCGACAAGGAGACCGGTACAGTGTACCTGAACGATCAGGTATTACAGGAGCCGTATATCCGCGATGGAACAACGCCCCCCTTTGGGCTCGATAAACCGTATACCGTGCCGGATGGCTGTCTGTTTGTTATGGGCGATAACCGTTGCTGGTCTTTGGACAGTCGTGAGCTGGGAGCCTTTTCTGAGGAGGCGGTGCTGGGTGAGGTTGTCTACCGCATTTCGCCGTTTTCGTCTGCCGGCTCCGTGAAGGGAGAATAACACCATGCCATCCAATTGCCACAAAAAGAATAAGAAAGGCCGTCGTCCTACGCTGGATAAGCAACCTGCGCAGGCGGAACGCACCGCCGCACCGGAGACCATCCAGTGGTTACCCGGACATATGGCGCGTACCCGCCGTAAGATCCAGGAGTGCCTGTCCCAGGTGGATGCAGTGATAGAGATTGTAGATGCCCGCATCCCTTTGAGTAGCCGCAATCCGGAGCTTGACAGTCTTACCGGTCGTCGTCCTCGGTTGGTGATCCTCAACAAAGCAGACCTGGCAGATGAAGCCGCCACCGCTCGTTGGATTGCCGCCTACCGCCGCCGCGGCATCCCTGCATTGGCGGTGGATTGCAAGAGCGGCAGAGGCTTTAACGGCTTTATGCCGGCACTGCGTGAGCTCCTGCGAGAGAGTGTGGAGAAGTGGGAAAGCAAGGGCATGAATCGTGCCATCCGCGCCATGATCGTGGGTATTCCCAACGTGGGAAAGAGCTCCTTTATCAACCGCCTGACAAAAGGCGGCAAAGCGAAGGTGGAGGATCGTCCAGGCGTTACACGCAATAACCAGTGGTTTGTGGTGGAGGGGGCGCAGCTTTTAGATACTCCCGGCGTGTTGTGGCCGAAATTCGATGATCACACGGTAGCACTGCATTTAGCCTTCACCGGCGCTATCAAGGATCAGGTGCTGGATATGGAGGAGATGGCCTGCGAGCTGCTGACTATCCTGTCCACCTCCTACCGTCCTTTGCTGATAGAGCGGTATAAGCTGGAGGGGGATATCCCTGAGGATAGCTGGGAGCTGTTAAAGCTTGTGGCTCGTCGCCGTGGGATGCTGCTGTCCGGCGGCGAGGTGCATACCGAGCGTGCCGCTATTATGCTGTTAGATGAATATCGCGGCGGTAAATTAGGCCGCATAACCTTAGAAGAGCCTGTGACCGGAGGTGTGCACCATGACGAATGAAGAATTTGATGCCGCTATCCGCGCCAAGGGATACGACTGCTTCTGCGGCGTGGATGAGGCGGGGAGAGGCCCCCTTGCCGGACCGGTATATGCGGCGGCGGTCATCCTGTCACCGGAACACCCTATCCCCGGTATTAACGACTCTAAGAAGCTCTCTGAGAAAAAACGGGAACAGCTGTTTGATGTGATCTGTGAAAACGCGGTGGCCTTTTCTGTAGCCTCTGCCTCTGTGGAGGAGATCGAGCGGTATAACATCCTACAAGCCACCTTCCTCGCCATGCGGCGCGCGGTAGAGGGGCTGCCTGTGCCACCGGAATTGGTGGCAATAGACGGCAACAAGATTCCTCCTGACCTATCGATCCCATCTATCAGTGTTGTAAAGGGAGACACCTTGTCGGCATCCATCGGCGCCGCCTCGATCCTGGCAAAGGTCTCTCGTGATCGGGTGATGAAAGAGATGGATGCGGTGTATCCCGGTTACGGCTTTGCCGTACATAAGGGCTATGGCACGGCGGCGCATATTACCGCATTGCGCGAGCTGGGGATTAGCCCGATCCACCGCCCCAGCTTTCTCGGGAAGATTTTAGGGGGGCACCACTGATGGCAGAGGTATCCAAGGGCGCAGCCGGTGAGGTGTTGGCCGCTCGCTTTTTGCGGGACAAAGGCTACACTCTTCTTGCGGCCAATTTTCGTTGCCGGCATGGTGAGGTGGATATCATAGCCACAGATGGCACCTATCTTGCCTTCGTGGAGGTAAAGACACGCCAGCAGGGGAGCCTGTACACACCGCGTGAGGCCGTTACTCTTAGTAAGCAGCGACGCCTTCTGAGCACGGCGGCACTCTATATGAGTACCCACCCAAGCTCATTACAGCCCCGTTTCGATGTTATTGAGGTGGTCACTGTGCCTGGTATGCCCTTGAAGGCGGTAGAGCTGGATCATATCATGGGCGCTTTTGAAGCCGGTGACCTACACAGCGCCTTTTAACGCACAGGATTTGTTTTAACCATGTTCAAATATAGAAAGAGATACAGAAAGAGGAGACCATATGAAGTACACCAGTACACGTGACCGTAAGGTCGTTACCACCGCCGCCGGCGCCATTGCCACCGGCATCTCTCCGGAGGGCGGCTTGTTTGTGCCGGACACCTTTCCGGCTATCTCGGAGGAATTCTTAAAGTCGCTGATCCCCATGAGCTATGCGCAGCGTGCGGACGCGGTGCTGTCCATGTACCTGACGGATTTTACCGCACAAGAGGTATCGGCCTGTACAAAGGCTGCCTATGGTGAGCAGTTTGACACCCGGGCGATTGCACCTCTGCATGATTTGGGCGATGGGAGACATATGCTGGAGTTGTGGCACGGCCCTACCTGCGCATTTAAGGATATGGCTTTACAGATCCTGCCGCATTTAATGCGCGTTTCTGTGCAGAAGGCGGCTCCTGGTGAGCAGACGGTTATCCTAGTGGCAACCTCCGGTGATACCGGCAAGGCGGCGCTGGAAGGCTTCAAGGATGCACCCGACACCCGCATATTGGTGTTCTATCCCCAGGACGGCGTGAGTGAGATGCAACGCCTACAGATGATCACGCAGGAGGGTGCCAACGTGGGCGTGTGCGCTATCCGTGGCAACTTTGACGATGCGCAGACCGGCGTAAAGGCACTGTTCACCGCTCCTGATGTGAAGTCCCGTCTGGCAGAGAACGGTATGCGTTTCTCCAGCGCCAACTCTATCAACTGGGGCCGTCTGCTACCGCAGATTGTGTATTATATCTCGGCATATTGCGACATGGTTGCCAAAGAGGCCGTGGCGATGGGTGAGCCGATTAACATTGTTGTACCCACCGGCAACTTTGGTAATATTTTGGCGGCGTATTATGCCAAGCGCATGGGTCTTCCCGTGGGCAAGCTTATCTGCGCGTCCAACCGTAACCGTGTGCTGACCGATTTCTTTGAAACCGGCGTGTACGATGTGACTCGTCCTTTTTATACTACCACCTCTCCGTCTATGGATATCTTGGTATCCTCCAATCTGGAACGCCTTCTGTATCATCTGTGCGATAACGACGATACCATCATTGTCGATATGATGAACGATCTCAAGGAAAAGAAGCGGTACACCGTGCCTGCCACTGTACGAGAGCGGGCCAACACCTTGTTTGCCGCCGGTAGCGCCACCGACGAGGAGGCCGCCGCTGTGATCCGCAAGACCTTTGTGGAAAGCGGCTATCTGTGCGACACCCACACCGCCGTCACGATGCATGTGTATGAGCAGTATCGTCAACGCACAGGGGATGCCACCCCCACGGTGATCGCTTCCACCGCTAACCCTTACAAGTTTGCTCCCGCCATACTGGAGGCGCTAGGCACCGTGGCGGAGGAGCAACCCTTTGCACAGCTGACGGCATTGAACAGCCTGACCGCGGTACCAGTACCGAACCCCTTAGCTGCACTAAGTGGCAAGGCTATCCGCTTTACAGATAGTTGCGAGCAGAATATTGACAGTATGCAGGAGACGGTGTATCGACTGCTGCATATCTGACCGGGAGGCAAAAGCAATGGCGCTGTATGCCATAGGAGATACTCATCTGTCACTGAACGGCAACAAGCCTATGACGGTCTTTAGCGGTTGGGATGCGTATGTGGAGCGCTTGGAAAAGAACTGGCGGCGGTTGGTGTCGCCGGAAGATACGGTGGTTATTGCCGGCGATATTTCCTGGGCTATGAGTCTGGAGAGCGCCCACACGGATTTTGCATTTCTCCATCGCCTGCCCGGACGCAAGCTCATCTTCAAGGGAAACCATGACTATTGGTGGTGTACCCGGCGCAAGATGGACACGTTTTTGGAAGAATGTGGCTTTGACACCCTGCGCATTGTCCATAACGATGCGGTGGAAGTGGACGGCACCATGGCGGTGTGCGGTAGCCGCGGGTGGTTCTTTGATGCCGAGGAGGATGCGGATCGCAAGGTGCTCATGAGAGAGGCTGGGCGCTTGCGCACATCCATTCAGGCGGCCAAGGCTACCGGACTTGAGCCGGTGGTATTCCTGCACTATCCGCCGGTATATGGGGGGCAGACCTGTCCGGAGCTTATCGCGGTACTGCAGGAGGAAGGGATTCGTCGCTGTTACTACGCTCATGTGCATAGCCACGGCATCCGTCAGGCTTTTAACGGCGAAATGGATGGGATCACCTATCGCCTGCTCTCTGCTGATGCGGTAGACTTTTGCCCGCAGCGAATTTTTCCGCAGAATACATAAATTTTTTCAAAAAAACAGTAGCCAAAATCATTTGTGTGTGCTATAATGTTTCGCGGCGCTTGTGTATACAGGCATATTCCGGCCGTTTTTATGTAAAAACAGCCGTTTTGGAAAGAAAACTGGGAGGAAAGAACAATGAGTCTGAAAACCGCTACCAAAAAAGAAAATAGTCGTGTTGAGCTGGAGATCGAGGTGGACGCTGCCACCTTCGGTGCCGCTGTGAATGCCGCTTACAAGAAGGATGTTAAAAAAATGAACGTCCCCGGCTTCCGTAAGGGCAAGGCTCCCCGCGCCATGATCGAGAAGATCTACGGTGAGGGCGTGTTTTACGAGACCGCGATGAACGACATCTATCCGGTGGCTCTGGATGAGGCCATCAAAGAATCTGGTTACACCTACGTGGAGGATAAGATCGACCTGGATGTGGTGACCGTGGGGGCTGATGGTCTGGTCTTTAAGGCCACCATCACCGTGAAGCCCGAGGTTACCGTTGAGGGCTACAAGGGCATCAAGGTTACCAAACCCTCCGTTGCCGTTTCCGACGAGGATGTGGAGAAGGAACTGACCCATCTGCAGGAGCGCAATGCCCGCATGGTGTCCGTGGAGGATCGTGGCGCCGAGATGGGGGATACCGTCACCTTCGATTTTGAGGGCTTTGTTGACGGCGAAGCCTTTGAGGGCGGCAAGGCGGAAAATCATGCGCTGGAGCTGGGCTCCGGCCAGTTCATCCCCGGCTTCGAGGAGCAGCTGGTGGGCGTTACGGTTGATGCTGAGCTGGATGTCAACGTGACCTTCCCTGAGGAGTACCACGCCGAAGAACTGGCTGGTAAGCCGGCGGTCTTCAAGTGCAAGGTGCATAAGATTGAGAAGAAAGAGCTGCCCGCGATCGATGACGAGCTCATCAAGGACGGTAGCGATTTCGATACCGTAGAGGAGTTTAAGGCGGATGCGAGAAAGCGTTTGGAGGAGCAGCGCGAGAAGGTGGCTTCCGATGCCATTGACGAGCAGCTGGTGGATGGTTTGATCGCCGGTCTGACCGCCGATATCCCCGCCGCCATGATTGAGAACACCATCGACGAGCGTGTGCAGGATTTCGCTTACCGTCTGCAGTCGCAGGGCCTGAGCATGGATCTGTACATGCAGTACACCGGCATGGATAAGGATGCCTTCCGTGACGGCTTCCGCGAGCAGGCGGAGAAACAGGTCAAGGTGCGCCTGGCTCTGGAGGCGGTTGCTAAGCTGGAGAACATTGAGGTCACCGAGGAAGACATCGAGGCGGAATACGCCAAGTTTGCCGAGCAGTACAGCATGGAAATTGACAAGGTCAAGGCTGCCATCCCCTCCACCGCTCTGACAGAGGACCTGGGTGTGAGCAAGGCGATGGCCTGGATCAAGGAGAACGCTGAGATCACCGAGGAATAATCCCATTCCCACAGTTTAAGAACGAATTTCCCTGCTCATACTTATCAGAGCGGGGAAATTCGCCTATTTACCGAAATATAAGGAGGGCCTTTCTATGAGCAGTTTTGTACCCTATGTAGTGGAGCAGACCAGCCGTGGTGAACGCAGCTACGACATCTTCTCGCGTTTGCTCAATGACCGTATCATCATGCTATCCGATGAGGTCAATGATGCTACCGCTTCTTTGGTGGTGGCCCAGTTGCTGTATCTGGAAGGGCAGGATCCTGACAAGGATATCCACCTATACATCAATAGTCCCGGCGGCTCTATTTCTGCCGGCATGGCAATCTATGACACCATGCAGTACATCAAGTGTGACGTGTCCACCATCTGTATCGGTCTTGCGGCCAGCATGGGCAGCTTTCTGTTGGCAGCCGGCACGAAGGGTAAGCGTCTGGCTCTGCCCAACAGCGAGATCATGATTCATCAGCCGCTGGGCGGCACCAGAGGGCAGGCCTCAGATATCAAGATTCAAGCGGATCACATCTTATATGTGCGCAATCGCATGAACAACCTGCTGTCTCAGATGACCGGCCAGTCCCTGGAGACCATTGAGCGAGATACTGACCGTGACAACTGGATGACCGCTGACGACGCCGTGCGGTATGGTATCGTGGATAAGGTCGTGGAGAAGCGCGCCTGAGGAGGGATCGGATGTGCCTATGAATGATGACAACCAGCCGCATGTGTGCTGCTCGTTCTGCGGAAAGCCGCAGAACGAGGTAGACAGGCTGATCGCCGGCCCGGGTGTCTTTATCTGCAATGAGTGTGTGGATTTGTGTCGTAGTATTCTCGACACAGATGAGACGCCTGCTCCCCGGCGCGCGGCAAGTAAAAATGATAAGCCCGAGACGCTTCCCACCCCCCGAGAGATCAAGGAGAAGCTGGACGAGTATGTGATCGGGCAGGATGAGGCTAAGGTGGTCTTGTCAGTGGCTGTGTATAACCACTACAAGCGCATCTACTACGGCACGGAAATGGACGCGGAGCTTGGCAAGAGCAATGTGCTGCTGTTGGGCCCCACCGGCGTGGGTAAAACGGCCCTAGCGCAAACCTTGGCCAAGGCACTGGATGTGCCCTTTGCCATTGCGGATGCAACCACGCTGACCGAAGCTGGCTATGTGGGCGAGGACGTGGAGAATATCCTGCTACGCCTGATTCAAGCGGCGGATTACGATGTTGAGCGTGCCCAGCGTGGCATTATCTACGTGGACGAGATCGATAAGATCTCCCGCCGTAGCGAAAATCCGTCCATTACCCGCGATGTGAGCGGGGAGGGTGTACAGCAGGCTTTGCTGAAGATCCTGGAGGGTACGGTTGCCAACGTCCCCCCCAACGGTGGTCGTAAGCACCCGCAGCAGGAGTTTATTCAGATCGACACCACCAACATCCTGTTTATCCTGGGCGGTGCCTTCGATGGCATAACGCAAACCATCGAAAAGCGCGTCAGCTCCGGCTCCTTGGGCTTTGCTAATGAGGTTCGCTCAAAGAAGGATGCGAATAGCCAGGCGTTGCTACGGCAGGTCGTCCCGCAGGATCTGGTTAAGTATGGCCTGATTCCCGAGCTGGTTGGTCGTATGCCGGTGATTACCACTCTTCAAGCGTTGGATGTTTCGGCATTGGTGCGCATTCTTACCGAGCCGAAGAATGCGATCATGAAGCAGTACATCCAGTTGTTCCAGCTTGACGGTGTACAGCTCAGCTTCACGGATGACGCCTTGCGTGCCGTAGCGGAGATGACCCTCAAGCGCGAAACAGGTGCACGAGGTCTTCGCAGCGTGATGGAGGGGCTACTCACACAGCTGATGTTTGACGTGCCCTCCGACCCCACGGTGGAGAAGATTGTGATTACTGCTGCGTGCGTCAATGAGGGCACTATGCCGGAGATCGTGTATAACCCGGACAAAAAGAGCAATCGGCTTAAGGCTGCGGCAAAAGCCAAGACCGCTGCTCGGCGCAAAGCTGTAAACAGTTGAGTCATGTGATCGGTCGGCGCCTTGGCACCTGACCGATCATTTTTTCGAGATAAAGAGGTGATATTGATGGACGTCATACAAGCAAGACGTTATGAAAGCCTGCCTATGCTGGTTCTCCGTGGGATGGTATGCTTTCCGGAGACGGTGATTCACTTTGATGTGGGTCGGCTTAAGTCCGTTGCCGCTCTTAACGCGGCGATGAAAAAGGATCAGCGCATTTTCCTGGTAGCGCAGAAGGATCTGGAGCAGGAGGATCCCCGGCCGGATGATCTGTATGGCATTGGAGTGGTGGGGCGCGTACAGCAGATCCTCAAGCTGCCCCACGACAACTTCCGCATTGTTGTGGAGGGGGAATACCGTGCCGGCGTGGCGGATATATTGCAGACGGCGCCCTTCTACAGCGTGGTCGCACAGGAGGAGCTGGATATTCCGTTGCCATCCGCTCTGTTAAGCGAGGCCCTTGTCCGTGAGCTTCGCGCCGCCTTTGAGCGATATAGCGAGCTTACCTCTGGCATTGCTCCGGATGTGCAAATGACCGTTGCCACCGAGGATGACGCCGGACATTTGGCGGACTACATTGCCAGCAATCTGTCTATGCCGCCGGAGGAAAAACAGCAGGTGCTGGATGAGCTATCTGTGGGCTCCCGCGCAGAAACGTTACTGCGCATCCTCGATAAAGAATGTCAGCTGCTGGAGCTGGAAAAGAAGATCGAAGCCAAGGTGCAAGAGCAGATGGACGAGAATCAGAAGGAGTACTATCTGCGAGAGCAGATTCGCGCTATTTCTGAGGAGTTGGGCGAGGCGGATGATCCGCTGGAGGAATCCGCGGAATATCTGAAAGCAATCAATGATCTCAGTCTGCCGGACGAAACGGCGGATATCCTTCGGAAGGAATGCCGCAAGCTGGGCAAGATGCCCCCCGGTTCCCACGAAGCTACAGTGGTACGCACCTACCTGGATACTTGCTTGGCACTGCCGTGGAATACCGCCACTACCGATCACTTAGATCTGAAAAAAGCCCGCAAGATCCTTGACCGCGACCATGATGGTATGGACAAGGTGAAGGAGCGCATCATTGAAGCACTGGCGGTGCGTCAGCTTTCTACCGAAATGAAGGGGCAGGTGCTCTGCCTTGTGGGGCCTCCCGGTGTCGGTAAGACCTCCATCGCCCGCTCGATTGCCGAGGCCATGGGGCGTCGGTACACCCGCGTTTCGCTAGGCGGCGTGCGGGATGAGTCGGAGATCCGTGGCCACCGGCGTACCTATGTGGGCGCTATGCCCGGGCGCATCATGGCTGCCGTTAAGCAGGCGGGGAGCAAGAACCCGCTGATCCTGCTGGACGAGATCGACAAGATGGGGAATGACTTCCGCGGCGATCCCGCCTCCGCGATGCTGGAGGTGCTGGACACGGAGCAGAACAGCGCCTTCCGTGACCATTACATAGATCTACCCTTTGACCTGTCGGAGGTCATGTTCATCACCACCGCTAACGATGCGTCCTCTATCCCGGCACCGCTGTATGATCGCATGGATGTGATTCACCTACCCAGCTACACGGCGGAGGAGAAAAAGCGCATTGCCAAGCACCACCTGCTCAAGAAGCAGCTCAAGAAGCACGGTATCTCGGCGAAGCAGCTGCGCGTATCCCCGGCGGCGATGGCCAAGATCATTGAGTGCTATACTCGCGAGGCAGGTGTTCGCAACCTTGAACGTACGCTGGCTACCATCTGCCGTAAGACCGCCAAAGAGCTGGTGGAAGGCGGTAGCAGCGCCGTAGCGGTGACACCGTCCAATCTGGAAAGCTATCTGGGAACCCCTAAGTACAAGCCGGAGGATGACCGTCGCGAGGATATGGTAGGCGTTGTCAATGGCTTGGCGTGGACCGCTGTTGGTGGTGAGACCATGCCGGTGGAGGTAGCGATCCTTGAGGGTACCGGTAAGGTAGAGCTGACCGGTAATCTTGGTGATGTGATGAAGGAATCTGCCCGCCTGGCGGTGACCTATGTGCGCTCCCGTGCGGAGGATTGGCATATCCCGACAGATTTCTATAAGACCAAGGATATCCACATCCACGTTCCGGAGGGAGCCGTACCGAAGGACGGCCCTTCAGCTGGCGTTACTATGACGACAGCTATCGTATCCGCGCTGACCGGTATCCCGGTGAAGGGGAATGTGGCCATGACCGGCGAGATCTCTCTGCGTGGTCGGGTGCTTCCCATCGGTGGTTTGCGTGAAAAGACTATGGCAGCATATACCCATCGTATGTCTACAGTTATTATCCCAGAGGATAACCTGTCAGATCTGAGTGAGGTGGATTCGGTCGTGAAGGAGAACACCCGCTTTATTCCCGCTAAATGCTTGGACACCGTCATCGGCAATGCGCTGGTGCGGGATCCGGCGCATTAAGGAGGGGATGCCATGCGCTGGGAAACTGCTGTATATGAGACTTCCGCTGGCGTTTCGACACAGTTGCCGGTGTCGGATCTGCCGGAGATTGTCTTCTCCGGACGTTCTAATGTGGGGAAATCCTCTCTCATTAACCGCCTGGTCAGCAGAAAGGCGTTGGCGCGCACCAGTGCCACGCCCGGTAAGACGGCAACCATCAATTTCTATCGTCTGCCATCTATGCGGCTGGTCGATCTGCCAGGCTATGGTTATGCTAAGGTATCCGGCAGCGAAAAGCGCCGTTGGATGGAGCTTATTGAAGGATATTTCGATGCGGATCGCGATATGCGGCTGGTACTGCAGTTGATAGATATGCGCCATTCGCCCAGCAAGGACGACTACCAGATGCTGGATTACATGGTGCAATTTGGCATCCCCTTTGTGGTAGTACTTACCAAGGCGGATAAGCTCAATAAGACGGAACGTGTCGCTCGTATGGAGGCCCTTGCACAGGAATTGGCAGACTTCGAAGGAATTACCTGCATCCCTTTTTCCGCTGTTACCGGTGAGGGGGCAGAGGAATTGCGTGAGATTTTGCTAAACATCATTGAAGATTAAAAAAAGTCCTGCATCCAATCGGATGCAGGACTTTTACTATGTGTAGGTAGTTACCTTTACATGCTTTCGGGAGCATCGATCTTCATCATGCTCAGCACATTATGCAGGGCAATGCGGGTGGCATCGCACAGAGACAGGCGAGCCATCATCAGATCCGGCTCCACGCCGGATACATGGCAGGCATTGTAGAACTTGTGGAACAGGGTTGCCAGCTCCAGCGCGTACCGGGTGATACCGGAGGGGTCGTAGGAGCGGGCACACTCTACCACCACTCGTTCCAAGCTGGACAGATGCCGGATAAGCTCTCGTTCCTCGGGGGCTGTGAGCAGGCAGAGCTGCCGGGCGGTGGCGCGGGAGATGGCGACATCATTTTCCTTCATCTTGCGGAAGATGGAATGGATACGCGCGTGGGCATATTGCACATAGTATACCGGGTTGGAGGAGCTTTGCTCAATGGCGAGTCCCAGGTCAAACTCCATTTGGGTGTTGGCTTCCCGCTGGTTGAAGAAGAAGCGTGCGGCGTCTACCGGCACTTCGTCCAGCAAGTCGCTGAGTTGTATGGCTTTGCCGGAGCGCTTGGACATACGCACGATCTCGCCATCACGGACGAGACGCACCAGTTGCATGAGTACCACGTGCAGATCCTCGCCCTTGAGACCGACAGCGTCCATCGCCCCCTTCATACGTGCCACGTGACCATGATGGTCAGCCCCCCATACATCAATCAGGGTGTCAAAGCCGCGTAGGAATTTGTTGCGGTGGTAAGCGATATCGGCGGCAAAATAGGTGGGATTGCCATTAGCTCGCACCAACACCTCATCCTTAATGCCTTCTTCCTCGCCATCGCGATTTAGATGCTTTTTGGGTTGATACTTCTCACCGTATTCGCCGGCCTTGTACCACAGGGCACCATCCTTTTCATAGGTAAGACCCTTTTCGGTCAGGATATTGATGATCTCCTTAAGCTCCCCATCTTCATGCAGAGTGGACTCCGTAAACCAACGGTCATAGACGATGCGGTATTTCTTCATATCCGCTTGCATTTTTTTGATGTTCAGGGGCAAGGCGTATTCGATAAGTGCGCGGCGACGCGCGGCAGAGTCGGCTTTGACCAGCTTGTCCCCATACTGTGTAGCATAGTTGACGGCGTGCTCTTTAATATCATCACCGTGGTAGGCATCCTCAGGCAATTCCACTTGCTCCTTGCCCAGGAAGTGCTGCAGGTAGCGAACCTCAAGGGAAAGGCCGAACTTTTCGATCTGGTTCCCCGCATCATTGATGTAGAACTCTCGCCACACCTCATAACCGGCAGCATCCAGCACGGAGGCCAAACAATCGCCCAGCGCGCCGCCACGAGCGTTTCCCATATGCATGGGGCCGGTGGGGTTAGCAGACACATATTCCACCATGATCTTCTTTCCGTTACCGTATGAGGAGCGACCATAACTGTCACCCTTTTCTACGACATCCAAAACGATATCGGCGTAGTAGGTAGGGGAAAGGAAGAAATTCATGAATCCGGGACCGGCGACCTCCGCTCGCTCAAAATAGGTTCCCTCCAGCACGAGTCGTGCCGCCAGGGCATCCGCAATCTTTCGCGGCGCACAACGGAACGCCTTGGCGGATACCATGGCCGCATTGGTGGCGAGGTCACCATTCCTTCGGTCAGCGGGCACTTCAATGGTGTAGGTGCCGAGCTCACCGGCGGGCAATTCTCCCTCGGCAATGGCGACCTGTAATGCGGCGGCGAGGATATCCCGTAGCTGCTGTTCGGTTTTATTTACGATAATAGACATGATGTGCTTTCCTCCACTTCGATATGTACGACATGGGAGGAGTTGATCCCCCCATTGAAACCCAACGTGTAAGCAAAGTCCAGTGTACCGCCCTTAGGGGTGAGTCGGCAGTTGAGCGCTGTGGCATAGGTGCCGAGGTCCATCATACCGTAGGGGGTGCTGTAGTTGCTGTGGTGTCGTCGATTTTTCTCCAACACCAGGATGCTGGCGTTGGTGCCGGTACGCTCCAGCACCACTCGTTGCGGGGCAATATGGACAGCGGTGGTAGTACCGGGAAGACCGGTAGCTTCGCTTTCTTTGTAGCACAGCCTCCAGCCATTCTCGGTGGCTTCCAGTGTGCCGGTGGTAGTCAATTCGATAGTATCGGGGCGTTCGCCCTCCAACGTTTGCGTACCACTAATATGTATCAGGACGTCCATAGTGTTCAGCCTTCCTCCATGGTCAATACATCCGGAGAGATGGTTTCCACATCCTCCTGCACAGAGCGCCCAAGAAAGATCTGTGCCACCTTGGCAAACCCCTCCGGACGATCGGAAACGTAGAAACGGCAGCGTCCTCCGCTGCTGTTGGTCACAGCGTCCTGTTGGCGGAGCAGAGAAGCACAGCGGATAGCCGTCTCTTTGCCGGAATCAATTAGCGTAACATTGTCGCCCAGCTCCTGCTGGATGATCGGTGCCAGCAGGGGGAAATGGGTACACCCCAAAATGAGCGTGTCCACACCCGCTTCCTTGAAGGGCTTCATATACCGGCGCACCATAGCCACCGCTACCTCATCCTGTGGGGCGATCCAACCGTTTTCCACCAGCGGCACAAACATGGGGCAGGGTACAGCGGTGATGGAAAGAGTCGGCTCAAGCCGCTTAAGCTGTCGGGAAAAGGCGCCGGAACGCACCGTAGCGGCTGTGCCGATGATGCCGATCCGACCGTTTTTGGTGGCGACAGTCGCGGCGGCGGCGGTAGGCTCTACCACACCGATAGCCGGAACAGGGAGACGGGACAGCTCATCGCTGGCAACCGAGCTGACGGTGCCACAGGCGGCAATGATGTGCTTGACTCCTTTATTAAGCAGAAAGGCGGCATCCTCCATGGTGTACCGGCGAATGGTGTTTTCGCTCCGCGTACCATATGGAACGCGTCCGGTATCACCAAAATAGACGATATCCTCATCTGGCATCAGCTCCAAAAGACGCCGTACGACGGTCAGCCCTCCCAGGCCGGAATCAAACACGCCGATCGGTCGATTATCCATCTTGCCACCTCCAACAGCATACATAAGTATGCATACTAATATATGATACCATATTCCTCAGTATTGTGCAACGGAAAAATTTATAATTTATTTATATACAACATGTGAAATTTGTGGTAGAATGTGACATAGAAGTGAGGGATTCTTATGTTTTCACCGTCTCAAACCCCCGGCAGCCAGCCGCCATACTATCAACCTTATTATCAGCCGTACGTGCCACCGATGAGCCCCGAGCAGGCAGAGAAAAAGCGCTTGCGGAGCGATGCCGCTTATATTGGTGGTATGATGCTGATGCTGACAATCGCTTTTGAGCTGACCTTCAGCATCGCGCTCAACCTCCTGCAGCTTTTTGGGGTCGTCACCATGGAAGAACGGTCTTATGGTGTATACTACGGTCTCGATAACACGGGATATTTGCTGTTATACGCCGGCATATACGTGTTCAATTTTCTGGCACCGTCTATTTCTGTAGCTATTTGCTGTAAGCGACGCCATTTCCCGCTGGCTCCTGCCAACCGGGTGGTGGCCGGTGATGCCTTCTTCGGTATTCTAGGGGCGATGGGTGGTTGCATCGCCGCTAACTATATCGCCACCTATGTATCCTATTTCCTTGAAGAGCAAGGCTGGAGTAGGCCTATGTCGCCGCAGCTACTGGAGAATACACCGGAAAGCCTGCTGCTCAACCTACTGGCTATCGCGGTTCTCCCAGCATTGCTTGAGGAGATGGTGTTCCGCGGCTATGTCCTTCGGGCGTTTCGTCCGTACGGCGACTGGTTTGCCGTTATGATATCCGCGCTCCTGTTCAGCCTTATGCACGGTAACATCCTGCAGATCCCCTTTGCACTGCTGGTGGGTATTCTGTTGGGTTGGCTGTATGTCATGACCGAAAATATTTGGATACCGGTTGCGGTGCATTTTGCCAATAACGCCATGTCTGTTTTGCTGGAATATTTCAGCTTTGGCATGCTGGCTGAGACGCAATCCCTCTATGTCAGTATGGTGTTCTTAGTTATTGGGGTTGTTGGTGCCGTGTCCTTGCTTATCCTTTTCGTGCGAGGCAGTGACCTGTTTCGCTCGTTGCCGCGTCGCTCCATGCTGACTGTGTGGCAGCGTCTTGGTGTGTTAGCGACCTCGCCGCTGTTTGTGGTAGCGGTCCTCGCCTTTGTTGCATTGACGGTTTTGGGGGCGTTGTAATGGAACAGCGTGAAGAGTTTATGCGTCTGGCACTGCGCCTGGCGGAAGAGGCAGCTGCCGAGGGTGAGGTGCCGGTGGGTGCCGTTGTCGTGCGCGACGGCAAGGTCATTGGCACCGGCCGTAATCGACGTGAGATCGGGAAAAACGCCTTGGCTCACGCGGAAATGGAGGCCATCGATGCCGCCTGTCGTCATCTCGGTGGCTGGCGGTTGTTCGGATGTGAATTGTATGTAACGCTGGAGCCCTGTCCTATGTGCGCCGGTGCGATTATCAACGCACGCATTGATCGCGTCATTCAAGGGACGAGAGACCCGAAGGCCGGCTCCTGCGGGTCGTTGGTCAATCTGTTCGAATTGCCGTACAATCACCGTCCGGAGCTGGTTACCGGTGTGCTGGAGGACGACTGTCGTGCGCAGCTTAAGACTTTCTTCCGCTCCCTGCGCAACCGTATGCGCAAATAAAATGAGAAGGGAACAGCCGCGGCAAACCAGCGGTCTGTTCCCTTTGCTTATTCGGAATATTCCGATGGAAGTACCCCATCTGTTATGATATGACGAATATCATGTAGGGCGGCAATGCGGCAGAAGCTTCGTATGCCGATCTTACTACTGTCGCAGAGTAGGACGGTGTCAGCCGCATTCCGTATGTAAAGACGCTTGATCTCGGCTTCGTTTTCGTCGGCGTCGGTGATGCCCGCCTGTGGGTGGATGCCGCGACAGGAGATGAAGGCGTAATCGGCAGAGAATTGCTGTACAAAATGAATCGTCTGCGCTCCAACAAAGGACATGGCGTTTTCGCGTAACCGTCCACCGGCGCAGTATACCTCAACGCCGTCCAGCTCTGCGAGTATATTCGCTGTTTTCAGGCTGTTTGTCACCACCCGCAGTTGCTGAAAGCTGCCCAGGTGCTTAGCTAAATGGCAGACCGTGCTGCTGGAATCGAGAAATAGCGTCAATCCGTCACGTATTAGCGGTAAAGCACGTTTGACAAGCTGCTCCTTTTTCTCGGGATTCTCTGTTTCGCGCAGAGGCATAGGGAAATCTGTTGTGCTGGTATCAATGTATACGGCACCGCCGTGGGTGCGGCGTATAAGCCCTGTGCCTTCCAGCACCTTTAGGTCGCGACGGATGGTAGCACCACTTGAGAACAGGCGAGAGCACAGCTCATCTACTGTGACGGCGTGCTTTTCGGTCAGTATCTCCAATATGCGGTTTTGTCGTTCCAGTGGCAACATAGTTCTCACCTCGTTTTGTGATCATTTTTGATTATACATGATCAATTATCAAAAATCAAGTGGTAATTTATCGATGTTTTCGCCAAATGTAGACAGAAATAAAAATTTGTTGTAAGATGTCCGTATGGACATCAAAAGAAAGGGGCAATCGACATGAGTAAACGTGTACTGGCTTTTGATTTTGGTGCATCCAGTGGACGCGCGATTTTGGGTACCTATGATGGACAGCGCATCCAGATGGAGGAGATCCACCGCTTCAGCAATGATCCGGTCAATGTGTGTGGCGTGTTCCATTGGGATGTTCTGCGTCTGTTCCACGAGATCAAGCAAGGCATTACCAAGGCGGTGCATGCCGGCGGGTTTGATGCCATCGGCATCGATACCTGGGGCGTAGATTTTGGCCTGATCGATAAGAAGGGTCATCTCCTCAACAACCCGGTGCATTATCGCGATGCCCGCACCGACGGTATGATGGAAAAGGTGTTTGATTCTATTCCTAAGGAAGAGCTGTATGGGCGCACTGGTATCCAGTTTGCTGCTTTCAATACCATCTTCCAGTTGGCCTATCTACGCCGGTATGAGCCCTATGTGTTGGAGCAGGCGGAGCGCGCCTTGCTTATGCCGGATCTGTTTGCTTACTTCCTGACCGGTGCGATGCGTGCGGAGTATACAAATGTATCCACTACCCAGTGTCTCGATCCGGTAACCGGCGATTGGGCGTATGATCTGCTAGAGCGGCTGGATATCCCCACGCGGCTTCTGTCGCCCATCATCGATGCAGGCGGTACCTATGGGATGTTATCTGATGACATCTGTGAAGAACTGGGAGCGCCCAAGGTGCCGGTGATTGCTGTGGCTACACACGATACCGGTTCAGCGGTGGTAGCCGTACCGTCCTCTGAGGAGAACTTCATCTTCATCAGCTGCGGTACCTGGTCGCTGTTTGGTACCGAGCTGCAGGCTCCGGTTATCAACGACACCACCTTTGGATTTAACCTGACCAACGAGGGCGGCTATGGGCGCACTACCCGCTTCTTAAAGAACATTATGGGTCTGTGGCTCATTCAGGAATCCCGCCGTCAATGGATTCGAGAAGGGGAGGATGTCTCCTACGCAGACCTGGAGCGTGAGGCACTGCAGGCTGAGCCGCTACGCTGCTTCATTGACCCCGATGCGGATGATTTTGTTCGTCCGGGTAATCTGCCGCGTCGGGTGCAGGAATATTGTCGCCGCACCGGCCAGTATGTGCCGACGACCCGCGGGGAGATCATGCGATGCATTTACGAAAGCCTGGCTATGAAGTATCGCTACACCTTCCGGGCTATCCGTGAGGTGACTGGGCTGCCCTACCACGTGATACACATGATCGGCGGTGGTACCAAAGATCGTTTGCTCTGCCAGATGGCGGCGGATGCCTGTGGGACTCGCGTGATTGCCGGCCCCATTGAGGCTACCGCTACCGGCAATGTAGCGGTACAGCTTATGGCTCTTGGCGAGATCGGTGATTTGGCGAGGGCACGGCAGATCATTGCCGCTTCGGAGGAGCCGAAGTACTACGAGCCGCAAAACACAGCGGTGTATGACGACGCCTACGCTCGTTTTGAGGCGGTACAAAATATTTAGCATTATATTTAGAAGGGAACATAGAGTATGAGTCAGACAATCGAGGAAATCAAACAGCAGATATGTGATGTGGGTCATCGCTTGTACGCCAAGAATTTTGTGGCGGCCAACGACGGCAACATCTCGGTCAAGATCAGCGATAACGAGTTTTTGTGCACGCCTACCGGCGTGTCCAAGGGCGATCTGACACCGGATATGATTATCCGTATCGACGGCCAGGGAAATAAGCTGGAGGGTGCGCTCAACCCCTCTTCTGAGATTAAGATGCACCTGCGTGTATATCGTGATCGCCCTGATGTGAACGCTGTGGTGCACGCTCATCCGCCGGTAGCTACAGCCTTTACCGTGGCTGGTGTGCCCCTCAACCAGTACATCCTTCCCGAGGCGATTCTGACCATCGGTACGGTGCCTACCTGCGAGTACGGTACGCCCTCTACCATGGAGATCCCGGATTCTCTGGCCCCCTATATCCAAGAGCACGATGCCTTCTTATTGCAGAATCACGGTGCGCTCACCGTCGGTAACACGCTGACTCGCGCCTTTTTCACCATGGAAGAGGTGGAGTTCAATGCTATCATCTGCAAGCACGCCAGGGAGCTGGGCGCTGTGCAGGAGATCCCCTATGAGCAGTTGCTTAAGCTCATGGATTTGCGCACAAAGATGGGTCTGCCCGGTCGTCACCCCGGTGTGGAGAAGCACGACATTGTCTGATAACCGTATTTCATGCCTCTCTGTGATAGCGCGCTGCCTAAGTCAGGTGGCGCGCTTTTCTATTGACATTTTTAGGTGGCGGGCTTATAATGGTCGGACACAGAAATGCGGGGGGCCACAGCAATGACTAGAATCTATTTTATTCGTCATGGGCAAAGCAAGGCAAATCTTCGCTCATGCTTTGCGGGACATTATGACGCTCCGCTTACCGAGCTGGGGCATATTCAAGCGATGCGCACAGCGGAATCTGTAAAGAATGTCAACTTTACAGCGGTTTATGCCAGCGACCTGGCGCGCGCGGCGGCTACAGGGCAGGCTGTGGCCGATCTACACGGTCTGCCTCTGCAGGCGACGGCACGGTTGCGGGAGATCAACGCCGGAGAGTGGGAAACACTGCCCTTTAATGAGCTGTCGAAACGAGATGACTACGGCGTATGGATGCGACAAATCGGGGTGGCTGTGTGTCCCGGTGGCGAGTCGGTAGCACAATTACAGCAACGCGTTCGTGCCGTTGTTAAGGATATTGTTCTCGCTCATCCCGGTGAGACGGTATGCGTTGCCACCCACGCTACCCCCATTCGAGTGATGGAATGTGTATGGACAAACACACCGCTGGAGGAGATGCACACGATTCCCTGGGTCAGCAACGCCTCTGTTACGATAGCAGAATACGACGATGCAGGCCGTGGCCGTTTGATTGAGCGGGACCTCCACGATCATCTGCTTGACCTGGCTACAGGTATGCCTGCCAATGTGTAAATAAAGGTAATGTACGTACCCACAAGAAGAAAATCTTCTCTTGTGGGTATTTTTTGTGTGAAATATGCAAATCCCAGTTGAATAATTCAAAAGAAAATGATACAATAACTCTATGTATTTTGTAATATGTTGTCGAAGGAGGATGCGCTATGCTGCCGAAGCGCTGGGAAATGGCACAACCGGATAAGTCAACAGCAGCTGAACTGGCAGAAACCTGTGAGCTGCATCCTTTCCTTGCGCTATTGCTTACGGCGCAAGGGTTTTCCGCGCCGGAGGAAGCTATGGGCTTTCTTATGGGCTCGGAGGAAGAAGTGGATCCCTTTGCCTTTGCGGATATGGACAAGGCGGTGGAGCGCATACGGCGAGCACTGGATCAACACGAAAAAATACTTGTTTTTGGCGATTACGATGTGGACGGTATTACCGCCGCGGTGACCGTATATACATATCTCAGGTCTTTGGGCGCGGATATTCTTTATCGTATACCGTTGCGTGAGAATGGTTATGGGCTGCACCACACGGATATCGCCTACGCTGCTGAGCAACATGTGCGTCTGATCGTCACGGTGGATACAGGCATTTCGTTGGCGGAGGAGATCGAGCAAGCGGCACAGGTGGGCATCGATATTGTGGTTACGGACCATCACCAGCCACCCGAGACCTTACCAGCCGCGGTGGCCGTTGTGGATCCTCATCGTGCGGATTGCGAGAGCACCTGCAAAGAGCTCGCCGGCGTTGGAGTGGCATTTATGCTACTTTGTGCTCTGGAAGGGGACGGAGAGTCGATCTTCACCCGTTATGGTGACCTCCTGACGTTGGGTACACTAGCAGATGCCATGCCCTTGCGCGGATTTACGCGTGATGTGGTGCGTCGCGGTATGGCGATGCTCAATGCAAGCCAGCGTCCAGGCCTTGTAGCCTTACGCCGCCTGGCGGGGTGTGATAAAGACGATATGGTGTCTTCCACTGTCGCCTTTTCTCTGGTGCCACGTCTTAACGCCTGTGGTCGGG
The DNA here is from genome assembly GCA_045537135.1 of Acutalibacteraceae bacterium. GTDB lineage: Bacteria > Bacillota > Clostridia > Oscillospirales > Acutalibacteraceae > UBA5905. The sequence continues at coordinate 8,319 of JAZSOW010000012.1, read as the reverse complement.
TGAGCGATCCGGATATCGCGGCGCGCCTACTGTTGGCGGAGGATGAGGAGCAGGCCCAAGCTCTCGCACAGGAGTTGCAGGCGTGCAACGCCCAGCGGCAGACGGTAAGCGCCGCTATTCTGCAACAGACTCAGGAGCAGCTGGCACAGCATCCCGAGCATCTGCGTGATCGCGTGCTGGTGCTCTGCGGAAAGGGTTGGCACAATGGCGTGCTGGGGATTATTGCAGCGCGCATTGCTGAAAAGTACGGCAAACCCACCTTTGTTCTGTCGGCAGGGGAGGATGGCATCGCTCATGGCTCCGGACGTGGTATGCTCGGCTTTTCCCTTTACGATGCACTGGTGGCGTGTTCCTCCTTGTTGCTAACTTATGGTGGGCATGAACAAGCGGCGGGTGTTACATTGTCTGCCGATGATGTGGATGCCTTCCGTACACTGATTAATGCCTATGCGTATCAGTCCTGCCCACAGATGCCGGTGGCCGCTCTGCCTGTGGCTTTCCGCCTGCGTCCTGATCAGATCGATATGGAAAAGCTAGCGCTAATGGAGCTGCTGGAGCCTTTTGGTAATGACAACCCCTCACCGCTGTTTGGGCTATTTAACATGCGTCTTGATAACATCACGGCTATGGGTAATGGGGCACACATGCGCCTGTCGCTTAGCCGCGACAATGTGCGTCTTAGTGCGGTTCGCTTTGGTATATCGCCGGCGCAGTTTCCCATTCCTTGCGGCTCGTTGGTGAATTGTGTGGTCGCCTTGGATAAAAATGACTATCATGGAAATGTTAGTGTCAGTATCCGCATTAAAGACATCAGCTATGCGGATGCCGATCGCGAGGGATTGCTGCAGGATATGCTACAGTTTGAAGCGATCCTTCGTCGAGAATACCGTCCTGACCCGGCACTGTGTCTGCCGACACGCGAACAGTTGGCGCGGCTGTACAGCCTTCTCCACCGCTGTGGAGAGTGGTCTGGTACGCCGGAACAGCTATTGTACGCCGTTTGTCGCGCCGGTAATGGGGATGAGATCGTATCCATGTCACCGCTTCAGCTATTGTCGGCTCTCGAACTGTGGCGGGAATGTGCACTCATTTCTGTGCAGGATCAGGGCGAGATCCTGTGCATCAAACTGTTACCGACCACCGGTAAGGCCGATCTAACTACCGCGCCATTGTGGAGATATATGGAAAGGGGAGAGTAGCCATGAGACAACCGGAAAAATCCTGTGATGTTGTTGCGCGCCTGGAACAGCTATTGGCGGAAAGCGACAAGGGTTACCAGCTGGAACGTATTCGCGAAGCCGTTGCCGTGGCTACCAAGGCTCACAACGGACAGTGCCGCTATTCCGGCGAGGAATACATTTGTCACCCGCTCCATGTTGCTTGTATACTTGTAGAAATGGGCATGGACAGCGATGCTATCGTTGCAGCACTGCTCCATGATGTGGTGGAAGATACCGGCATGGAGCTTGGCGAGCTGCGGGAGCAGTTTGGCGAGGATGTGGCATTGCTGGTAGATGGCGTTACTAAGATTACCAAGATGAGCTTTTCCACCCGCGAGGAGCAGCAGGCGGAGAATGTCCGAAAGATGCTTCTGGCCATGTCCCGTGATGTGCGGGTCATGCTGATCAAGCTGGCGGATCGCTTGCACAATATGCGTACCAGTGATGGTTGGGAGCCGCAGAAACGGCGAGACAAGGCGCGTGAGACGTTGGATATCTACGCCCCCTTGGCGCACCGTCTTGGTATCCGTGCCATTAAGGAGGAGCTGGAGGATCTGTCTCTACGCATCCTCGACCCAGTAGCCTGTAAGGAAATTGAGGATAATCTGGCTATGCGCGCGGAGGAGCGGTCCGCGTTCCTGCAGAGTATTAAGGAGCGTATTCGTGCTCGCCTGGCGGAGTATGGCTTGACCGCGCATATCTCCGGACGCGTCAAGAGTATAGCCGGTATTTACCGTAAGATGTATATCCGTGGTCGCGCCTTTGATGAGATATTTGATATCTACGCGGTGCGCGTTATTGTGGACGATATGAATGATTGCTATAACGTTCTCGGTATTATCCACGATCTGTTCCGTCCGCTTCCCAATCGTTTCAAGGATTACATCTCTACGCCTAAACCGAATATGTACCAATCCTTACACACAACGGTTGTCAGTAAGGAGAAGATTCCCTTTGAGGTGCAGATTCGCACCTGGGAGATGCATCATACGGCGGAGTTCGGTATCGCGGCGCATTGGAAGTATAAGCTGGGCATCCAAAAGAAGGATCGGCTGGATGAGCGTCTGGCGTGGGTGCGTCAGTTTATTGAAAACCAAAAAGATGTGGATGATGCGGAGGACATCGTCGCCACCATCAAGACGGATCTCGATGTGGAGGACGTATTCGTGTTTACCCCTAAGGGAGATGTGCTGACACTGCCGGACGGAAGCACGGTCATCGACTTTGCCTATGCTATCCACACGGCGGTGGGTAACCGTATGGTAGGCGCTAAGGTCAATGGGCGTATTGTGCCTCTCGACTACCGTGTCAAGACCGGCGAGATCGTAGAGGTGCTTACCACCTCGGCGACTGATCACGGCCCAAGCCGCGATTGGTTAAGTATTGTACACACTGGTGAGGCGCGCAATAAGATCCGCAACTGGTTTAAGAGAGAACGGCGGGAAGAGAACATTCAGCAGGGACGCGCGGAGCTGGAGCGGGAGCTGTCCCGTGGCCTTATTCGTTTGTCGGAAGCAAAGATGGAAGCAATGCTGATGGAGCTGGCTCGTAAGCAGCACTGCGCTACCATGGATGACTTCTACGCCGCCATTGGCTATGGTGGTGTACTGCTGTCACGTCTAATGCCACGTATCCGTGAGGAATATGCGCGTATTCAGAAAGAGGAACTGGCCGCCGGTACGTCAGCACCTATCCTGACGCCCGCTACCAAGCGCAGTAAAAGCAACGGCGGCGTTATCATCGACAACATGGACAATTGTCTGGTGAAGTTCGCGCAATGCTGTAATCCTGTACCGGGCGATGCCATCATCGGCTTTATCACCCGCGGTTATGGCGTGTCTATCCATCGTCGGGATTGTACCAATGTGCCCGATGTTTTGGAGGAGGCTCCCAACCGTGAGCGCTGGGTGTGGGTGCAGTGGGAGGAGAGCCTTAAAACGGAATTCCATGCTAACCTCCACATCACGGCTCATGACAGCGAGAATCTGCTGCTTAAACTGGCCACCACTCTTGCTAATCTGCACATTCCTGTGCACTCCATTAACGCAAGAGATACGGAGAATAACAGCGCCGTGGTTACGATGACGATTGCTGTAAATGGCGTAGAGCAACTGCAGAGTGTGATGGATCGGCTGCGTGCCGTTGACGGCGTTGACAGTGTAGAGCGAGCAACTAACTAAAAGGAGTTAACATGAAGGCAGTATATCAGCGAGTTACCCGCGCGAGTGTAACGGTAGACGGCGTCATTATCGGCAAGATAGACGATGGCGTGCTGTTGCTTGTAGGTGTATACAATGGTGACACGGAGCAAGAAGCGACGTTGTTGGCGAAAAAAGTGGCACAATTACGCGTCTTTTGCGATGAAAACGACAAGATGAATCTGTCTGTGATGGATGTAGGCGGTGCTATCCTGGCGGTATCGCAGTTTACCCTTTGTGCCAACACAAAGCACGGACGCCGCCCGGACTTTTTCGGTGCCGCTCACCCTTCGCTGGCTCAGCCTCTGTTTAATAAGTTTGTGGAGGAACTGCGTGCCGTCGGTATTGCTGATGTACAGACAGGCGAATTTGGTGCCGATATGAAGGTGGAATTGCTGAACGATGGCCCCGTGACGCTGATTCTTGACACCGATGACTGGAAGAAGGGGTAACCGTGCAGATTAAAAAGTTGGTAGTTGGTGCCCTGCAGACCAATTGCTATATTCTGTATGATGAGAACAGCCGAGAGGCTTATATCATTGATCCCGGCGATGAGGCGCAGGAGATCCTGGATGCGGTAGGTGAAAACGCCCTACAGGTGCTGGCGGTAGTGCTGACGCATGTCCACTTTGACCACATGCTGGCTGCCGATGCCGTGTGTCGCGCGCTGCACGTGCCGCTGTATGTCGGTGCGGGGGATCAGTATTCGCTGACGGACGGTCATCGCAACCTGATGGAGTTATTTTCTCCGGGAACCACTCTGATGCTGTTGGCAAACCGCTTGCTGTACGAAGGGGATACGTTGCCACTGGGAGTGAAAAAACTACAGGTTTTGGAAACTCCCGGGCATACCCCCGGTAGCATTTGTCTTATAACCGATGACGTGTTGATTTCTGGTGACACCTTGTTTTGTGGCAGTGCCGGTCGCACCGATTTCCCCGGTGGTAACACCTTGTCACTTTATGGCTCACTGGCAAGACTGGCGGCGCTGGAGGGGGAGCGGGTGGTTTATCCCGGACACGGCGATTCTACCACACTTTCCTATGAGCGCACCACCAATCCTTTTATGACAAGTTGAGGGAGTACCATGGTACTGTATTTAAAGGGGAATGACTTCCACTTTGAGCTGGAAAATGTCAGTCGTCTCTTTTTACCCCAAGAGAAGATCGTGCCGCTGGTCGTCCACCGGTTTCCGGACGATGCTCCGGACGGCCTTGCGGCGTATTGCGATGTGACAGAAACGGAGAATGAGGCACTGGTATCCTGCCGGCTTTGTCTGAATAGCTTTGATAATACCGTGACCGCTACGGTTCCCACTGACACCCCGGACTATAAGGATGCCTGTGAGCTGGCACTATGCACTCTACTGTACCGTCTACTTGTAAAGCTGCTCGGCTTTACACAAGATTGGGGCCTGGTGACTGGCGTTCGTCCGGTTAAGCTTCTTCGTAGACTGACGCAGGAGCTTGGGGAAGATGGGGCACTGGCGTATTTCCGTGACAAGCTCTTGGTTTCTGAACATAAACGGCAGTTGTGTTGCGATACCCTCTCGAAGGAGGATCAATTACTTTCTTTGTCCCGCCCGAATTCCTTTAGCTTATACATATCCATTCCTTTTTGCCCGACGCGGTGTGACTACTGCTCATTTGTGTCTCAGACTGTAGTGCAGGCCAAGAAGCTCATTCCGGTATATGTGGAACAGCTCTGCCGTGAGATTGCGTACACCGGTAAGCTGGCAAGGATGCTGGGGCTACAGCTGGAGACGATCTATTTCGGTGGCGGGACGCCGACCACCTTATCGCCCGAGCAATTGGCAACTGTACTTCACGCGGTGGAGGAGAACTTTGATCTGTCCACCTTGCGGGAGTTCACGGTAGAGGCGGGCAGACCGGATACGGTGACTTCGGAGAAGCTGTCGGTGTTGCGAGCGGCAGGAGTTGGCCGCGTTAGCATTAATCCGCAGACCTTACAACAGGCGGTGCTGGAGGCTATTGGCAGACGGCATACCGTGGAGCAATTTTATGATGCATTTGATCTGGCGCGGCGTGCCGGCTTTGAGAATATCAATACCGACCTGATTGCCGGTTTGCCGGGAGACACCTACGAGGGCTTCTGCGATACGCTGGAGCGCATCAGGGCCTTATCGCCGGAAAGCATTACCGTGCATACCCTATCCATGAAACGCGCCTCCAATATCATGCTGCAGCATCGGGCGGATTACCGCATACAGGATGAGGCAGTACGCATGGTACAGCACACCGCGCAGCAATTACCGCTGGCTGGCTACGTACCGTATTACTTGTATCGCCAGAGTCGTACGGTGGGGAATCAAGAGAATGTGGGTTGGGCAAAACCTGGCTTTGAAGGTCTTTACAATGTCTATATCATGGATGAGACCCACACCATTCTCGCATGCGGTGCCGGAGCGGTCAGCAAATTGAAGAAGCCGCACAGTGATTATTTAGAACGGATATTCAATTACAAATTCCCCTATGAGTATAACTCCGGCTTGGATGAAATGCTACGCCGGAAGGACGGTGTGTTAGATTTTTACAGGAAGCATTGTCAAGGATATTGCAAATTCGATTGAAATGTCGTATAATAACTATCGGGACACAAATCGGTAAAGGAGCGTGTGATGTATGACGTCTTGGGAGGATATCGTATTTAAGGCGAAGGATTTGACCGTTGCGGCGGGGAGAAAAGCCTGTGATTATGCAGAGCTTGCCAAACTCAAGCTGGAAATAGCGGAAAATAATAAGCTGAAGAATGAGACACTGCGTGCGTTAGGAAAACTGCTGTATGATAGTCGTCACGAGGATGCGGTGCTGGACGAGGATGTCGTTACTGAGCTCATCACTCAGGTGGATGAACTGCTTGCGGCCAATGAGAAGATACAAGCAGATATCGACGTCATGCGTGGCTGCAAGACTTGTCGGTGCGGTGCCGTCAACGAGGCGGCTGCCGTTTACTGTAACAAGTGCGGAAAAGAACTGTAAAGAAATCACCGCGTGTAACACTTTCAAGTTACACGCGGTGATTTTTGCTGTAGAAAAACAGCGGTCATTACTGACCGCTGTTTTCTGCTTGTTATCAATCTACGTGCGCTCTGTCCTTGAACAGAAGGCTGATGCACCAAATGCCGGCCAGGGCGACTACGGTGTAGACGATACGTGCCAGCAGGGTACCCGCGCCGCCGAAGATCCATGCAACAAGATCAAATTGAAACAGGCCGATGCTGCCCCAGTTCAGGGCACCGATGATGGTGATGATAAGCGCAAGTTTGTTCATAGTATGGTTGCTCCTTTCGGTGTGATTACTGTGTACAAGCACAGTATGCACAGTGGAGAAGAAATTTATACAGAAAAAGTTGCAAAATGCCTTTCCTTCCTGCGCTATTTGTGTTAAAATAGGAAAAAACAAATGAGGAGTAGTCAGTATGCGAGCGGTCATAACGGTAGTTGGTAAAGACGCGGTAGGTATTCTTGCGAAGGTGTCCGGTGTTTGTAGCTTCCACGGCATCAATGTTGTAGAGGTATCCCAGTCCATTCTGCAGGATATGTTTGCTATGATTATGTTGGTGGAGATCGATGGGTGCGACATCCCTTTCACGGCGCTGGTGGATGAGCTGAATGCTCTCGGTAAGGACAATCACCTGGTCATTCATTGCATGCACGAGGAAATCTTTAATGCTATGCACACCATTTGAGGTAGATACACATGATTAATACGAAAGACATCTTAGAAACAATCACAATGATCCAGGACGAAAACCTGGATGTGCGTACCATCACCATGGGCATCTCGTTGCTGGATTGCTGCGACAGCTCGGTGGATGCCATGTGTCGCAAGGTGTATGATAAGATCACTCGATCTGCCAAGGATTTGGTAGGCACCGGTGAGGCTATCGAAAAAGAGTTTGGAATTCCCATCGTTAATAAGCGCATCTCCATCACACCGGCTGCCATCGTGTTGGCGGCGTGTGAGCAGCGAGATGCCATCAAGCTGGCGTTGACGTTAGAACGGGCAGCGACAGCATGCGGCGTTAATTTCCTTGGCGGTTTTTCTGCGCTAGTACATAAAGGCTTTTCCGCCGGTGACCGGGAACTGATCGAAGCGATTCCCGAGGCGCTGGCGGCGACGGATCACATTTGTGCATCAGTCAATGTGGGCTCGACGAAATCAGGCATCAACATGGATGCGGTAGCGCTGATGGGACGAATCGTTCGCCAAGCGGCAGAGTGTACAGCTGACAGGGGCTGCATCGGCCCCGCTAAGCTGGTGGTGCTGTGCAACGCGCCGGAGGACAACCCCTTTATGGCGGGTGCCTTCCATGGCGTAGGCGAGCCGGATAGGGTCATCAATGTGGGGGTTTCCGGCCCCGGCGTTGTGCGTGCCGCTTTGGCGAAGGCGGGCCCGGATAAAAACCTGACCGAAATAGCGGATATTATTAAAAAAACGGCTTTCAAGATCACGCGTATGGGTCAGCTCGTGGCACAGGAAGCTTCCCGCCGTCTGGATGCTCCCTTTGGCATTGTGGATCTGTCGCTGGCGCCTACACCGGCCGTTGGAGATTCGGTAGCTCATATTCTAGAGGAGATTGGATTGGAGCAGTGCGGCTGCCACGGTACTACCGCCACGCTTGCCATGCTCAACGATGCGGTTAAAAAGGGCGGCGTGATGGCTTCTTCCCATGTCGGCGGTCTGTCGGGTGCGTTTATCCCCGTGACCGAAGACGCCGGTATGATCGATGCGGCACGCAGCGGGGCACTCTGCATTGAAAAACTGGAAGCGATGACAGCGGTCTGCTCGGTGGGTCTTGACATGATCAACATCCCCGGCGACACCGCACCCGAAGTCATCTCTGCCATCATTGCGGACGAAGCCGCCATTGGTATGAT
>JAZSOW010000079.1:0-2314 GCA_045537135.1 Acutalibacteraceae bacterium | reverse complement strand
GCTGACTCCGGCGGCCTTGACCGTCTCGGTACACGAGACGGCCTCCTACCGCCACCGCAGTATGTGCATTGAAGGCTCCGTAGGCTACGAGCACGTGTATAACATGATCGAATGGCTGCCCAAGGTGGGGATGAACGGCTATTTCCTGCAGTTCCAGACACCCGGCCAGTTTTTCGAGTATTACTACAACGCCGAGATGGGCGGCCCCACCATAACCGACGAGGATGTGGATCACATCTGGGCGGCGCTGGAGCCGGAGATCATCAAGCGTGGTCTTGATTACCATGCGGTAGGACACGGCTGGACTTGCGAGCCGTTCGGCTTGCACGCCACCAGCTGGGTTCCTCCTACCGAGGCGATCCCGGAGGAGATTTCCCGCCATTTCGCCTTGGTGGGTGGGGAGCGCAAGGTGTTCGACTACGTCCTCAACACCAATCTGTGCTATTCTCAGCCGGAGGTACAGGAACGGATGACCGATGCGGTGGTGAAGTATTGCCAGGAGCACCCGGCGGTAGACTATCTGCACTTCTGGCTGGCAGACGGCGCTAACAACCATTGTGAATGTCCCGAATGCGTCAAAAAAATCCCCTCGGATTACTACGTCATGATGCTCAACCTGCTGGATGAAAAGCTCACGGCCGCCGGCATCGACACCAAGGTCGTGTGCCTTATCTACACCGATCTGCGTTGGGCACCGGAGAAGGAGCAGATCGCCAACCCTGATCGGTTTGTGCTGATGTTTGCCCCTTGCGGCCGCAGCTATACCAATTCTTATGCGGATGCTGATCTGACCGCCCCGGTGGAGTTCCCTCCTTATGTGCGCAACAACGTAGCCAAGATATCCTGCTTGGAAGAGAGTGTGGTCAGCCTGCGCAAGTGGAAACAGCAGGTAGGCGGTGACAGCTTCGCCTTTGACTATCACCTGATGTGGGATCACCATTGCGATCCCGGCTACTATGCCTGCGCCCGTACTCTACATAGGGATATGACCCATCTGGATAAGCTGGGCTTGGACGGCATGGTCAGCTGTCAGCTGCAGCGGGCGGCATTCCCCACCGGTCTGCCTATGTACGCCATGGCGGCTGGACTGTGGGATAAAACGTCGGTGTTTGAGGATGTAAGTGCCGAGTACTTTACAGCCGCTTTCGGAGAGGATGCCTCGGCGGTGGAGACCTATCTGGCCACCCTGTCCCGGCTGTTTGATCCGGCCTATCTGCGAGGGGATAAGCCGGCTGATCCTCAGGGCATGACCGCCTCCTGGCAGGAGGCCAAAGAGGTCATCGCCGCCTTCCGTGCGCAGTATCTGAACGACAAGGACCATGCCAATCCCTTCTGGCGGTATCTCTACTACCATGCGGACATCGCTACTCTGTACGCCGATACCCTGATTGCTTTTAAGGGTACCAACGTGACCGACGAGGGCAAAAAGCAGGCACGGGAAGCTTTGCTGGCCGGACTGCAGCAGGCACACCCCTATATCCACTCGGTGTTTGACTCCCTTTATTTCCGTGGTTACAATTTTCGGCTGTACGTCGGTAGTATCTGACAAGACATCTCACGTATCAAATGTCTTGCCTCCCTTTGTTTGCTTGACTTTGCTGTTCCGATGTCTTAGATTAATGGCATTACGTGATAAGGAGTGATTATCATGGTGTTAACTATCGCCACCATTGGCAAAAATGAAACCGTCACCTACGCTTTTCAGGAGCTTGCCCGGTATCTCAAGCAGATGGACGCCTCGCTTCTGCTCAGCGGCCGCACTTACGATGCGTACGATCCTGCTGTCTCTAATGTGCTGTGGCTGGGTCTGGACGGCTCGGCGCCGGCCGGAGAACGGGATGAGATACGCATCGACGTGAAGGACGGCGCCGGTATTATCACCGGCTCCTCGCCCCGGGTGGTGCTGATGGCCGCCTATCGGTTCCTCAAGGAGCTGGGATGCCGTTTTCTGTTTCCCGGCACCGATGGGGACGTGGTGCCTTCGATGACGCTGACCCCGGCGGCCTTGACCGTCTCGGTACACGAGACGGCCTCCTATCGCCATCGCAGTGTTTGCATTGAAGGATCCGTGGGCTACGAGCATGTGTACAACATGATCGACTGGCTGCCCAAGGTGGGGATGAACGGCTACTTTGTGCAGTTCCACACCCCCGGTACCTTCTTTCAACGGTATTATAACGACGAAGTGTATGATCCTGCCACTACCGTTACCAACGACGACGTAGATCACATCTGGGCGGCGTTGGAGCCGGAGATCGCCAAGCGTGGTCTCGACTACCATGCCACCGGCCACGGCTGGACCTGCGAGCCGTTT
>JAZSOW010000054.1:0-5147 GCA_045537135.1 Acutalibacteraceae bacterium | reverse complement strand
TATGTCAAGAGCAGGAACTCCACATGACAACGCTGTTATGGAATCCTTCTTCGGACGATTCAAGGACGTTATGTCATCACACTTCCAATATTGGAAGTGTGATGACATACATAAAACCGTTGCTGATACCGTTTACTACTTCAATTACATACGTCCCGTTCGAAAACTTAAAAGAAAACCGCCAGTCCAATACAGGCTTGAACTGGCAGCTTAATTCTTTCCTTTTTTGTGTCTACTAACTATTGACTACTTCAAGACCCCAAGAGTCTCGCCCTTTTTTGCATTATACAGATAATTCGGTGTCCTTCTGCAGATAGGTATATTGGTCGGCGGCGCCGAAATGCTCGGTCACCGCGTAGCCGTCGTAGCTCTGCACCCGTGCCGCGCGCAGGATGGCCGGGATAGGGAGCATCCCCGCACCGGCGGGGCAGGGGTAGAGCAAGCGCCCATCGGGGGTGGGCATGGGATGGTCTCCCTCGGTGATCGGCGTCGGGTACCGATCCTTGAGGTGCAGATGCGAGAGCCGTCCTTTAAGCAGAAGGAAGGCCTCCCACGTATCCTGCCCGCTGTAAAGAAAGTTGCCCGTATCAAAGGTAAGTCCCACAGAGGGTACCGCATTTAGAAGAAACTGCAGATGCTCCAAGCGACAGCAGGGAGAGCTATCCCCGTCGAAGTCCTCCAACAGCACGGTGATGCCGTAAGGGGCGGCTTCTTCGCAGGTGCGGTGCAGATGCTCCGCTAACCGCTCCAATTGAGGGGCGGGATCGCCCGCGGTCATATCCGACGGTAGGATCATCACCCGACGGCTGCCCGCCTCAGCGGCATCCTGTAAAAACCGACGGATGGTTTCCCATTCTCCCGCCTGCGCATAGTTACACAGTCGGTAGACGGAGGAGATCGCAAAGCCGGCGCGGCAAACGCGGCGGACGGTATCCTTGTTGAGAGCCTCACTGTGCAGCTCCAGCGCTTCAAAGCCCCATTCCCGAACGGTATGAAGCATCTGTTCTTCCGGGATATGCCGTTGCCTGGCGGCTTCGGTCACGTGTGCCAAGAAGGTGCTCGTTTCATGTTACCTTCTGGCCTCCCGCAGATGCTTCTGGTAGATTTCCTCGGTGGCAAAGGCCAGCTTGGTGACCACGTTGGGCTTGGTGGGATAGCAGTAGAAGGAGTCGTTTTCGGTGGAGATATCCACACAGTCAAAGGGCTTGATGTAGCAATAATCGTACTCGATGTGCAGGCTGTTTGTCTGCAGAGGGGTGCGATGGATGCGGTATTCGCTGCCCCGGTAGTGCCCCTCCAACACAAAGCCCTCCTTCACGTCGTGGGTGAGCTTGGCCTGCCCCAGCCTCATAAACCGCCAGCAGCGGGGGAGGGAATAGACCTCCACCTCATCCTCAAAGCGGTAGGTGCCGCTTTCCACCTGCTGGCGCACCTGCTGGCGCTCCCACTCAAACCAATCGGGGATATGGGAGAATTCCGTTTCCCCCTCGGTAGCCCGCAGATCGCCGGTTTCCTCCCACACCCAGCGCTTGCCGCAGGCAGTGCAGAAAAGCTCGGCGCCCTTGGAATCCATCTTCCCCTCTGCCAGACAATGGGGACACTGGTATAACACCTTGTGAAGGCCCTCCGCCCGGTAGGGCTCGGTGATGCGAATGCCCTGCTCCTTCTGATAGCGGTAGTCGTCGTAGGTCAGCGCGGTGCGTACTGCCTCGTTGATCTGGTCTGCCGTCATACTCTTGACCTGCTCGGCGGTGAGGATCTGTGTGACGGTGGTGTGCAGGGGGACGCGGCGCTTTTTACGGAAATTCCAGAAGGGGGAGTGCAGGTGATTGCCGTGGTGTACCACCGCCACCACCGGCACCTTGTTCATCTTGATGAGCTTACCAAGGGATTCCGGCATATAGGAGGTGGTGCCACAGGGAGAATATCGGGCTTCCGGGTACATGGAGAGGATGTCCCCTCGCTTGAGCACCCGGCTGATGGATTTGATCAGGTGCAGGTCCATGGTAAATTTGCGTGTGCAGATGGCACCGATGAGCCGCATAAGCCAGGGACGACGGTAGTAGCCGTCGATGCTCACCACGTTGTTCACCCGGTGGGGAAGGGTGGCCATGGCTGCCAGCTCGAAATCGATGAAATACATGTGGTTGCTGAGCATCATGTATGGGGGCTTGAGCTCGTCCATGTTGATAAGCTCCACCTTGTGCTTTTTGCCCATGAGGGCAAATTTTGACAGCAGCCAGATCAGCCACACGATGATGAGTGGCTGGCGGATGGGGTAATGGGCGGTGTTATACCGCTTTTTGTTTTTGTAGTTTACGTCCATAACGGCATCCTCCTCTAACGACTATAGCATACCCGATTTTTGTCGGAAATGCAAGAAAATTCGATGCGCGCCTTGTAATCGATGCTTTGAAATGCTAAAATGAATGAAAAGGAGGTGTGGGCAGTGAATGTTGTATGGACGGCCCTTGGGATCGTTGGCGGCCTTGCGGTGCTGGCGCTATTGGCGGCACTGGTGTGCTTTCGCATGGCCTTTTACGCCCCTAAGAAGCAACCGCCTCGGGAGGAATACCCTGTCCCGCCGGGGGAGATCTACGTGCCGTATTATGAGCTTATGCGTGGCTGGATCCGGCAGACTCGCGCTCTGCCCCACGAGGATATGGCGGTGGTCAGCTTTGATGGGCTGACTCTGCGGGGACGGTACTATGAGTACGCCCCCGGCGCCCCCATGGAGCTGATGTTCCACGGCTATCGGGGGGATGCGGAGCGGGATCTGTGCGGCGGCGTCCAGCGTTGCTTCGCCATGGGACGCAACGTACTGATCGTGGATCAGCGGTGTTGCGGCAGTAGTGAGGGGTGCGTTATCACCTTTGGTGTGCGGGAAAGCCGGGATTGCCTTACCTGGGTGGAGCATGTCGTTGCCCATTTTGGACAGGATGTGCGCATCATTCTCACCGGCATCTCCATGGGTGCCACCACCGTGCTGTTGGCGGTGGGACAGCCGTTGCCGCCTCAAGTAGTGGGGGTGCTGGCGGATTGCGGCTACACCACCGCCCGGGATATTATCAAGAAAGTCATCCGGCAGATGGGTCTGCCGGCGGGGTTGTGCTACCCCTTTGTGCGGCTGGGTGCCCGGCTGTATGGCGGCTTTGACCCGGATACGGCGGATGTACCGGCGGCTCTGAAGAATTGTACGCGGCCGGTGTTCTTTGCTCATGGGGAAACGGATGATTTCGTCCCTTGCGACATGAGCCGGCAGAACTACGAGGCTTGCCCCACGGCAAAGGCCCTGTATACCGTCCCCGGTGCGGGGCATGGGCTGGCCTTCCCCGCCATGCAGGAGCGATATTTGGAGATGGTGGCTACCTTTTTTGACGAGAACGGTGTCCCCACGCAGGTGAGGCGCGAAACGACGAGCGAATAAGCTTTTATATGGATAGAGCAAAAGACAGCCCCTGGGATGGGGCTGTCTTTTGCTTGTCTTAGGAAAGCAACAGGTTATGACCGTCTGTTTATGATCCAATAACTGATCCAATAAATGAAGATCAGAACACAAACTGTTGCCGAAAGAACGGTTGCTAATTGAGTTTTTTGAAATATTTCCAATGCAATAACGGACACGCACGCCAGCATGACATAAATCATAAAGGCGATGCTCTTTGCTTTGTTTGCAATAGCGATGTTTCGCTCATCGGTTTCTGCTATTTGTCGTTTTCTAATTGTTTCTTCGTTTTTCGTTATCATAAGATAATTTCTCGCTTGAACAATACCAATTACAAGGAGGGCGAAGCCGAATGAGGACAAAAACTCATTGTCGGTCTGGACGAAATTAAACACGACGATCATGGCAAGTCCCAAAATAACATAGCCAACGGCAATGAATAATCGGATTTTTAGCTTTTTTCTGAAGTCCATTAATACTCCTCCTCAAAAATAAATACTGTTTCTATAGTTGCGCCAAAATACCGCGCCAGTTTATGAGCAAGCTGTAGCGAGGCGGTGTATTTTCCACTTTCCAATGAAATGATCGTTTGCCTGGTTACCCCTACGGCACACGCCAGATCCTCCTGTGTGACGTTATGCTCTTTTCGTAGCTCTTTGATTTTATTTTTCATGATATCGCCTCCCGAAAGGTAAAGCTCGCTTTACAATTTGAGTATATACCACACGCTCTAAAATGTCAAGCACATTTTACATTTTGGGATAATTTGGTGTTATTGGGGCAATGCCATGGTACGCGCCATTGACCGCCTGCGCCTGGCACTGGGCAATAAAAACAGCCGCGCCAATGCCAACCTTAGGTTGGTGGAGCGGCTGTTTATGCGTGCCCTGGAACAAGAGCAGGTGACCCACGAGGGTGACGTGGAGTATAGCCTTAAATACGACGATGCTCTTTCACAGCTTGATGCAGGAACATTAAACATTCAAGAAAACACACATCTGGAACTGCTCGATTATACTCCGCAAATATACATTGATAAGGCTGGCGCAAGAAACTTAAAGTTAATCACCAAATGGGATGCTGCGTATTTGGCAATGAAAAAAACAGGAGATATTCCCGGGAACTACCATGGCTTGGGGCTTGAAGTTATGAAAAAGATCCCGGACGCTTTGCAAGATCCATTGTATATAGTTAAACAAGATAATGGTAGAATAATTGCAATTACGGAAATTATTGTCAAAGGGAAGCGGCCTGTAATCGTATCAATAGAATTTGGTGCATTTCAGACGACAGTTCAGGATGGGGAATCGGAAACAGATGATTACAATCTAATCGTTACATTCATTGATTCGCAGCCGAACTATTTGAGTAACACAATATTTAAAGGGAAAATCCTTTACAACAAAAACAACGAAGCTCCTGCAAACTTTATCCTCCGGCTGAAATCGCTTAATAAAGCAGCACCGGCCGATGATCTTGCAGGAACTTCCAAGGGGATGGTAACACATTCAAGGGCAAAAGTCAACAATAATTCCCAAAATGCCATCGTGAATCGTAAATGGCTGGAGGGGGACACCTCCGTGGACATGTACGGCAGGCGGGTGGAACGTCCGGTTTCGCAGTCAACTGCAACGGTAGAGACATCTACACCCCCTACTAATCAGCCCACGGCACCAATTGACGGTGACCTATTTTTACTGAC
>JAZSOW010000002.1:0-7290 GCA_045537135.1 Acutalibacteraceae bacterium | reverse complement strand
AGTGCTTTGCTGCCATGAAGGGCGAGAACTAATCATTGTCAACAAACAGCCGCTCACCGATGGTGGGCGGCTTTTGTTGTTGTTCCCTTGACGAAACCACAGAAAAAGTGTATAGTTATATCAATCTTTCCTGCTGGAGGTCCCTATGCTGATCAATAGTCTTCTATGGATACTGTCTCTGTCTAACACTGTCGTGCTACTTATCCTCTGCCCCTGCCTCTCTCCCTGGTGGAGCCCACTCCTACTGGTGGGTGGCTACGCTATCGGTGCCGTGCTGGAACTGGTGGGCGTACTGATCTTCTCCTACTTTATGCGCAAAGCAGAGGATACCGCCTGTCGTCGATTTTTTTATCGGCTGATCTCCCGCACCGCCGAGTGGGTGGTCATGCTTTGTGGCACCCGCTGTGTGCTGGAAAACGCAAAGCGGCTACCAAAGGGTACCCCTCTTCTGCTGGTAAGCAACCACCTGTCCAACTTAGATCCACTGGTAACCATGGCGGCGTTACGAAGCATGCCCTTAGCCTTCGTATCGAAGCCGGAAAACTTTAAGATTCCTTTAGCTGGCCCCATCATGCGCAATGCGGCCTTCCTCCCCATCGACAGAGAGAATCCCCGCCATGCGGTATCCACCATCAAGACGGCGACACAGCAGATCACCGAGAGGCGGCTGTGCATGGGTATCTATCCGGAAGGCACACGCAACAAGACCGGCGAGGGACTGCTCCCCTTCCACAACGGTAGCTTCAAAATCGCTACCGCCGCCAAATGCCCGGTAGCGGTACTCACCCTGCGATACGAGAGCGGCACCTTCCCTTTTAAGAGACGTGCCCACATCCGCGTGGTGGACATCCTGGATGCCGACTATATCGCCGCTAACCGTACCGATGCTATCAGTGAACGAGCCCGAGACTTGATCGCCAAGGATCTGGAGCTGTAACGATAACGAACAAACGCCTGCAGGCAATCTGCAGGCGTTCTTTTTTGTCACATTTTGCCGTCAGACACAGCAATTCCCACGTCAAAAGCCATAAAAAATGCGCAAGATACTGTTGCACGCAAAAAAAAGATCCCCGACGGAAGACCCGTCGGGGATCGGTTTGAGCGCTTGAGAAACTTAGGCCAGCTCAGCGAAGTACTTGATGGTGCGTACCATCTGGCTGGTGTAGGAGTTCTCGTTGTCGTACCAAGCAACGACCTGCACCTGATAGGTGTCGTCGTCGATCTTGGCAACCATGGTCTGGGTAGCATCAAAGATGGAGCCGTAGCGAACACCGATGATGTCGGAGGACACGATGGCATCCTCGTTGTAGCCATAGGACTCGGTAGCGGCAGCCTTCATCGCGGCGTTGATGCCGTCAACGGTGATATCCTTGCCCTTCACAACAGCCACCAGGATGGTGGTGGAGCCGGTGCAGGTGGGCACGCGCTGAGCGGAACCGATCAGCTTGCCGTTGAGCTCGGGGATAACCAAACCGATGGCCTTAGCAGCACCGGTGGAGTTGGGAACGATGTTCTGCGCACCGGCGCGAGCGCGACGCAGGTCGCCCTTGCGGTGGGGGCCATCCAGGATCATCTGATCACCGGTGTAAGCATGAACGGTGGTCATGATACCGCTCTGGATAGGAGCGAAATCGTTGAGAGCCTTGGCCATGGGCGCCAGGCAGTTGGTGGTGCAGGAAGCCGCGGAAATGATGGTATCGTCCTTGGTCAGGGTCTTCTCGTTCACGCCGAAGACGATGGTCTTCAGATCCTTACCGGCGGGAGCGGAGATAACGACCTTCTTAGCGCCGGCATCGATGTGAGCCTGGCTCTTCTCGGTGGAGCAATAGAAGCCGGTGCACTCCAGGACAACGTCCACACCCAGCTCGCCCCAGGGAAGGTCAGCAGCGTTCTTCTCGGAATAGATCTTCAGCACCTTGCCGTCCACAGTGATGGTACCGGCCTCGTCGTCAGCGGCGACGGTGTGACCATCGTAACGACCCTGAGCGGTATCGTACTTGAGCAGGTGAGCCAGCATGCTGGGCTGGGTCAGATCGTTGATAGCCACGATCTCATAACCCTCTGCGCCGAACATCTGACGGAAAGCCAGACGGCCAATACGGCCGAAACCATTGATTGCAACTTTAACTGCCATGATAAAATTACCTCCATTTATTTGATCTTGTATTATTCTAACCGAAAATCCTTCCAAATGCAAGATGTTTGTTTAATTTTTAACCTACTTTTTTCACTTTCGGCCATTTATACAAAGTGCGACAAAAACAGCCGCGCTGTGTGTTCAGAATGTATAAAAAGGAGAGCCTTTATGGTGCACAAACAGCCTCATGAAAACGTCCCTCATCCCGCGGCAGAGAGCGGCTTACGCGAGCAGCTGGCCACGTATTTTTTATCCACGCCCCCTTACGCAGAGCAAAGTGCGGTACAGAAAAAGGAATACCTTCGCCAGCTTCGGCGGTTAGGAGAGCTGGAGCACCGGGAGGTGTTGGAGGCCGCTGGAAGCCATCGACCGCTGACCTGGGGTAACCCGGTGCCCCTTATCCAAAACCTGCTTACAGCCGCTCAACGGCTGGCGGCGGGCGTGGGGCAGCCACTGCTACTCTTTCCCGCCAAAGCGGTCAGCATCGACTTCACCGCCATGCTTCATCCACGGCTGCTGTCCATAGCACTGTGTACCCTACTACGCATGGCCTGTGAAGCCGCCCCGCGACAGCCGGTATGGGTACGCCTGCAGGAGCAGGAAAGCTGTCTGACGGTGTCCGCTACCGCCGCCCAGGTGCCGGATGCGCAAGCCCTTTGCCGGGTTATACAAGAATGTGCCAGACTGCACGGCGGCAGTCTGGCACGATGTGACAAGACCGTGATATTCTCCATTAGCCGGACAGAGGAGCCGACCCACACGCAACGGTACCACTATCCCACAGCAGAGGAGCTTTGCCGGGATACACTATCCCCTCTATGGACAGGATTTTATTCCTGGTTGTCGCTCTCTGACGAGGAAAACAGCAACCCATCGCCGGAGGAACGATCCGACGCCGAGGGGGAATGAGCCCGGCGTTCCATACGGCTGCTGTATAGCGTCCAGCCGAACACCAGCGCAAACACACCGATAGCCAGATCCGGGAGTCCTGCCAACTGGCTGGCGAGATACGCCTGTGTATCTCCCAGCAGGTACATACCGTAACGAGTGAGGGCGCCCGAAATGCCCATCATGGCTGTGCTCATGGCATATACCATCATCGTAGCGGGGCGGGTCTTGCCAATGCCGGAGGTGAAACGCGCCAGCTTAAACAGGAACAGCAGCTCCAACACGAACATACCGAAATCGTACAGGCTCTTGTCCAGGCTGATGGCGCTGGCGTAGGACATCTCATACCGTGCCAGGCGAAACCACAGCCAAAGCACAGGTAGCAGAACGCTCCAGGAGCGCATCCCCACCCGGGTGCCACCCTCTCGGGCCACCTGCAAGCCAAAAAGGATAAACACAACACCGGCAGCAATGGCAAGTAGCATAGACAGCACCAGCACAACCACCGTCACCCTCGAAACGATGGGGGTAGCGGGAGCAGGTGTTTCATTGTAAAAAACAAAATTGATCATGTCCCACAGGCCGCTGACAGCGATCACCGCACCAGCGAACAGCGCACTCATCGAAAAGGGAACAACGCCCTTTCCGCCGATATCCACCCGGTGCGCATTACCACGAGAGGCCAGCAGCATCATGATGGCTATGGTGATCACCTGTGTCACGATTACCGCGATGCTCACCGCAAAGCGACCGTTATCGCTATCCCGCAGACCGGGGGTCAATATCACTCGCAGTATGGTAACCACCACCGTCATCACCGTACCCAGCAGGACGATGCCGCGATAGTTCCGGTCACGGATCTCTGTATTGGACAGTTTCATATTCACAGGTCCTTTCTCCCGGGAAGGCATGTTTTGTCCCACGCCGGCATATATCTGTTACAGAAAGCGGACAAACCCGCCTAACTACTATAGTATAGACCGAATTTATCATTAAGTCAAGACAAGGAGGCGCGAATAATCCGAGTGGATTATCCGTGCCGCTCTAAGAAAGGGTGCGGAATATGAAAGGATACGCGATCATCCTGCTACTGATGGCGGTGTTACTTCTGCTCCTGCCACTACCGGCGCTTCCCCGAGAACAAGCGGCCACCACCGCGCCGCTGACATCGCAGACGGAGAACCAACCGCCCATCGCCGACGATATCCCCAACAAGGACGGCGACGATACGCCAGCCCAAGGTGAGGTGTTTCACATTTTGGTGGGGGACACGGTGGTGGAGCTCCCGGAGCGCGAATTTCTCATCCGTACCCTGGCCTTTGAGATGTCTCCCACCTACCATACCGAGGCACTAAAGGCACAGGCGGTAGCCGCCTACACCTACTATGGGCGGCGTCGGGAGGCGCAGAAGGCACAAGCCGATCCGGCGCTGAAGGGAGCGGATTTTGCCACGCCGGACGAAACCTTTCCCGGCAACTACACCACCGTAGGATTAAAAGCAAAATGGGGCGATAACTACGACGCCTATTACAACAAGGTCTGTACAGCGGTGGACGCGGTGCTGGGAACGACCATCACCCACAACGGTGAACTGATCGACGCCTGTTATTTTGCCATATCCAGCGGCAGCACAGAAAGTGCCGCTGTGGTGTGGGGAGCCGAGATCCCCTATCTGCAAGCGGTAGCCAGCCCGGGAGATCTGCTGGCACCCGATGGCAAGACGCAGGTTACCTTTACAAAGGAGGAGCTGAAGGAGAAGCTCTCGGCCGCCCACGGGGAGCTTGTCTTTGGAGAGGATCCTGCCGGGTGGCTTGGTTCCCCTACCCTATCCGCCGCCGGCACGGTGACCGCCCTGCCGGTCTGTGAGCAAACCCTCACCGGTGGACAGGTACGCACCGCTCTTGGCTTGCGCTCCGCTTGCTTTTCCGTGGTGTACGAGGCGGGCAAATTCACTTTTACGGTCCAGGGCTACGGACATGGTGTGGGCATGAGCCAATACGGAGCGGATTATCTGGCACGGCAAGGGTACAGCTACGTGGAGATCCTGCGGCACTATTACACGGATGTGACGGTTTCGTAAAAGGGTGTTGCATTTTGCGTCGATATCCTTTAAAATAGGTATATGACCCCGACCCAAACGTGGACAGAGAAGGACGGCGCAAACAAACATGAAACAGACGTTACATCACAAACGAAAAAGACATACCTATGTGTGGCTTGTCGCGCTGGCCGTGGCGCTGGCCATCATCGTAGCGGCTGGCACCATACTCCTGGTGCTGATCCGCCGCAGCAATGGGGGTAGCAGCACCAGCGGCGATAGTAGCGGCAGCTACGGCGGCAACAGCAGCCCTGGGGCACCAGGCACGGCGGTGACCGTCACGCAAAAGACACTGCCCTTAAGCTTTATTGACCGCAACACGGCGTCCCCTTACATCGTTTTGGGAAATGTGACCACCGGTGCCACGCTGTATAGCAAAAACGCCACCGAAAAATGCTTCCCCGCCAGCCTCACCAAGCTGATGACCGCGCTGGTGGCGTTGGACTATACCACCGCCGAAACGGAGATCACGGTGGGCAATGAGATCTACATGATCGACCCCGGCTCCAGCCGTGCCTACTTGACACAGGGAACGCGGTTGACTATGGAACAGCTACTGCAGGCCCTGCTGCTCCCCTCCGGCAACGATGCCGCCTATACCGTGGCGGTGCAGGTGGGGCGCATCATCGCCGGGGACGCCACCTTGAGCAACCAAGCCGCGCTGGATTTGTTCTGTCAAAAGATGAATGATAAGGCCAAGACACTGGGATGCACCGGTACCCAATTTGCCAACCCGGACGGCATCCACCGGGAGGACCATTATACCACCGCCGCCGACATGCTCAAGATCGGCACGGCGGTGCTCAACAACCCGGTTGTCGCGCGCATTGTAGCAACGCCCATGGTGGAGGATATGCGCCTGCTCTCCGGGCAGGTGGTAACCTGGAAAAACTCCAACCGCCTGGTACAGGAAAACAACGCCTACTCCTATGCGGGGGCTACCGGCATGAAGACCGGCACCACCGATGAAGCAGGGTATTGCCTCATCGCCTCCGCTGTTCGCAAGGGGCAGACCTCCATCGCCGTGGTGATGGGCGCGGAGGCCGAGCATAACCGTTGGGAGGATGCCAGCGGCCTGCTGGATATCAGTTTTCAGTAATGAATTTGAGCCGGGGCGTTTTTAAACGCCCCGGCTTTTACATTTCCTCTTTACATTTGCTTTCATCTGTGTTATGATACCGAAAGATACAGAGTAAATCGGCAAGCGTCAAGTGCCGGGTGAACGGGGAGTTGTCATCCGGACGAAAAGAAGCCAGCGGCTTCTTGCGGTCTGTCGGTTGCATCCCGCTGTGACATACAAACAGAGGAATCCTCTCTTTATGTGTACGGCCACGGGCTAATTCTGTACCATAAAAGGAGGTTTTTATTTATGTGTGAAAGCAAGCTGAGGCAACCCGGCATCTTCTCCGCCGCCTACTGGGTGGAGGCCTTTAATAACCTGAAAAACCCACGCATGCTGGTTCTGGCGGCTCTGGTGGTGGCTCTGCGTGCTGTGTGCAAGATGTTCGAGATCCCCTTGGGACCCGGTCTAAACCTAAATATTGCACAAATATTCAACTCCATGGGGGCCATGGTGTACGGTCCGGTGGTGGGACTACTGGGGGCCACCATCAGCGATCCTTTAGGGTATCTACTCCATCCCAGCGGCCCCTATTTCCTGCCCTATATGTTATTGGACATGAGCAGCTCCTTCATTTACGCCCTCTTTTTTTGGAAGCGGTCGTTATCAGTACCCCGGGTGCTGGCCGCCAAATTTACGATCAACCTGGTAAGCAACGTCATCCTGGGCTCCTTGATCTATAAGTGGTATCTATATATCTTTTCCGGAGTGGAAAAAGCTGCCGCCTACCATGTCATCACTTTAGCACGGGTGGGGAAAAACTTGGTGATGTTCCCCCTGGAGGCCATGCTACTCATCGTGGTACTGGGAGCCGCCACCCCCGCCCTGCACAGCCTTAAGCTTATCGGTCACGGGGAACGTCTACGCCCACAGACGAAGCATTACGTGCTTATCGGCGCATTGACCCTGTTATCCATCGGACTGGTGCTGTTCTACATTTTCTTCCTCAAGGATTGGCTGTCTGCTCACAACATTAAGCTGTTCTGATACAGATAAAAGGCCGGATGTGGCAAATGCCACATCCAACCTTTTTCCTTTTACATCTTG
>JAZSOW010000041.1:0-8806 GCA_045537135.1 Acutalibacteraceae bacterium | reverse complement strand
TCGGTGCAAACACTATGTGATATTGACATCTGTAACTTGAATGTGCTGTGTGCTTGATTTCATTGTTTGTTTTCCTCATTTGTTAAAAACCTCCTTGATACTTTCGGTAATGCGGTCGCCAAACCATTTACCATTGTATCAAGGAGGTTTTTCTCATGCTAAAGCTTTTTATCTTCCCCCAGTAAAACTGGGGGTTTATTTCCACGCCTAAAGGCACCAAAAAAGCGGCGGCTGTCAAAACAGCCGCCGGGTCTGCGTTACGTATGCACTTGTACGAGAGCGCCGTTTTGCAGGCGGGATTCCTCGGCGGCAATGCCCATCAGGTGACACTCCAGCGATTCCCGCAGGGTGGTGGGGCAGTCGGCGGTGCCGGCCACCAGATCCCCGAACTCCCGGGACAGGACGGCATCGCCGCCGCCGTGGGCGGCCCCCTGCTCCAGGATCATCTTGACGTCAATGACCCGCTTTGCCTTGAAGAAGGGCAACACCTGAATGGTCTGCTCCCGCTCGTCAAAGATCAGCTCGCCCTCGGTGCAGTAGAAGGTCAGCCGACGGCCCGCGTTGGCGGCATACACCATCTTGAGGGAGGCCTTGACCCCATTCTCAAAGGTCATCTGCACCAGCTGGTGGTCCACCTGGTCTAGAGGGCAGCGGAAAGCACAGATACCGTACCGCCCCTCCCGCAGGGCGCGTAGCAACCCCGCCTCGGTGGTGGGGTAAACAAGGTCTACCCGCCGGTAGGGGTCGGAATGGGTAGGCTCTCCCGACGCGTGCCAACGGTCTATGTAAATACGCTTAGCGCTGTAGTTGCAGGTGTCCCGATGAGGGCAATCCAGACAGCGCTCGGTGGCACCCTCCGGGGCGTTTTCCGGCACAAAGAAGTCCCGGCCACCCACCGAGGTGACGGTATCGCAGGGACTACCGGCATAAGCCTGAATCAGATCCAGGTCGTGGCTACATTTGGCCAAGATGGCCGGATGGGAGTGCTCCAGGGTGTTGCCGATGCCCCGCACGTAAGCCTGCGCCCAGTGCCAGAACACCACCCGCTCGGAGGCGTCGATGGCGTAGAGCTTGCCCAGCTCGCCGCTCTGCAGGATCTCAGCACATTTGCGAAATCCCGGAGCATAACGTAGCACGTGGCAGACGATGACCTGGCGGCCGGTCTCCTCCTGAGCCTTCATCAAAGCGTCGATCTCTTCGCGGCTATCGGACACCGGCTTTTCCAGCAGGACGTCGTAGCCAAGATACAGCGCTTTGACCGCCTGCGCCACGTGGAATCGATCGTGGGTGGCAATGACCAGGGCATCCGCCCGCTTTTCACTTAGAAACTCCTCCGCATCCGCGAAGGTGGGGACCTCAAACCCCAAGCGTTGCTGAATACGTGTCAGCTGCAGCGGGTTTTCATCGCACAGGGCGGTGAAACGAAACCCCGCCGGATGCTGCTTTAACTGCTCGGCATAAACGGTACCGCGGGCACCGCAGCCCAGGATGGCAATGGTTTTCATAGACGCTCTCCCCCTTTTTTTCTCTATTATGCGGTGTCGCGGGCGCCGTTTCAAGAGACAAACGAATACAAAAATAGTATTTTCCGAAACTGTCTTGCGCCGTCCTCCACCTTGTGATACACTAAAGGCAGGAGGTGGTAGTATGAAAACAGTACCCATCGACGCTCTCTGCTCCGATATGGATGCCACCATACGGTTTATCAACGCTTTGCGCCAGGATTGGCGTAAAAACAAGCGGTTTTCCTGTATCGGCAAGCCGAAGCAGCTACACATATTGGTGTATTTTCACGACTGCACGGCCCACCTGCGCACCGCTGACGGACAGGAGATAAAAATAGAAGAAAACAGTATTATGTACGCACCGCAAGGAGCGCAGTACACGCTGGATATGCACCCGCAGAAGGAAATGGGATGCACCGTGGGGGTGAACTTCCTGCTCTTTGACGGACAGAGAGAGGCCTTGGCGCTGACCGACGACGTGACCGTGTTCCCCGCTTGCGGGACACTATGGCGATGGTTTGACGAGATGGCCCGCATCGGCGTGGCCGCCCCGCTGGCGGCCTTTCGCTCCCGCATCCTGCTGCAGACGGTGCTGTACGAGCTGGCGCGACCGACGGCAGCCCCCGCCGTGCCGTCGGTGATCCGCCCCGGGGTGACCTACCTGCAGGAGCACTATACCGAGCCGCTGACGGTGGCGGGGCTTGCCGCTCTGTGCCACGTCAGTCAGGTGTATTTTCGCCGTCTGTTCAAAGAGACCTTCGGGGTGTCCCCCACTGCCTACGTCACCCGATTGCGATTGGAGACCGCCGCCAACTACCTGGAGCACGGCGATATGACCGTGGGAGAGATCGCGGAGGCGGTGGGGTATACTGCCGTGTCGTATTTTGGAAAAGAGTTTAAGAAAGCCTACGGCAAAACGCCTCTGCACTACCGCACTACAAGGTCAACGTGATGCACCGCCGTATCCGGATCAAGAGAACGTAAAAGTAAGCCCCCACCGTAGGAGCGGGGATAAAGAAAGGCACTATGTATCCACTCAAGATACACAGTGCCTTTTGTTTTGTACAGAATGATGGGGAGCTGCCGGGTGTAACGAGGCTGAGAGGGATTTGAGCTCGCACGATTCCCTCTCCGTCACGGCTTCGCCGTGCCACCTCCCCCAGTGGGGAGGCTTTTCCCAATCCCTACCTCCACCCATCCTACGGTGGGGGCTTTTGTCTTATGCGTTTGCTTCGATATAGCGGAAGGCTTCCTCGATGCGGGGAAGCTCGCTCTCCTTAGCACCCGCCAGCCAGCGCTCACGGAAGCGGCCGAGCCATGCCTCGGTGTCGGTGATGCGCTCCACCGGCAGACGGTGCAGCCGCTTGGCAAGCTCCGCCATCACCATTATTCCCTCGGCGGCGACGAGCATATCCCGGCGGAACTCGTCGTGCTCCCACCGCTCCCCGTTCAGCCGATCGGCAAAGGCACGATACCGCTCCTGCAGGGCGGGCACGTCCACGTTGGGAGATTCGTAGCGTTCACCCTTAAGGTGATACCGCAGCTCCATATAATCATCCAGCACACACTGCCAGTTGACGTAGCCGTGCAGGCCGCACAGCTCCCACAGGCTCTGCACGCCGGTATCGCTGCCATACAGCAGGCGGTTGACAGCGGCGTTGTAGGCGTCATCCACCGGGGTATCCGCCGCCCAGGCCTTGGCGGCCCCCAGCACCATACCGTACATCATCAGCTCCGGGCTGCAGGAGTGACCGAAATCGCCCCAACTGGTGTTGAGAAGTCCCAGCGCCCCGTGCCGCTTAGCGTACTCTGCCATGGTGGCGATGTTGCTCGTCGCCACGCTGACGTCCTCGCACAGTCGCTTCCAAGAGCGGGTGCTGGGACAGAGGATCTGCGGACGTCCCAGCTGCGCAAAGCGGGTGATCTTATCCTCTGCCGGCACCGTGCTGTACTCCCAGTTGAGGAAGCAGACGTCCTGTGGTAGTTCGTCAATAACCTCGGGGTGCTGCAACAGAATGTCCGCCCACATCATCACCTTTTTGCCCCGTCCGGTGACGTAGGCGATGAGCTTTTTAACAAAATCCACGAACAGCCGTCCCTCGTCGTACCCCTGCTCCGCGTACACCGCCAGGTCGTACGTTTCGTCGCAGCAGATGTTGAAATAGTCGGAGGTGAACTGGGGCATATACTGGTCGATCATCCCGGTGATGAGCTCGAGGCTTTCCGGCAGCAGGGGGTCGAGGGTATGGTTTGCCTGCCGATTCTGCCAGAAATGGGGGTCGTCCTCCCGGTCCCGCCGCACCCGCAGGTGTCGGTACTTTTCCTGATGCAGCAGCTCGTACAGGTGCCCATAGGTGGGCATAGAGGGGATGAAGTCAATAAACCGTTCCCGACAGTAAGCATCCAGCTCACGCAGCTCCTCCGGGGTGATGTAGCCGAACTGCTCTTTCACATCCTCGAATTCCTTGAAGGGGAAGGTGTGCTCCACGTAGACCTGGAAGGAGTTGATCTTGTAGTAGGCCAGCTTATCCACCATGGTCTTGAGGTAGGCCAGAGTAGCCACACGCCCACGGGTAATGTCGTGATAAAAGCCACGGAAGGGGAAATCCGGCTCGTCCTTAATGTACAGGCAGGGGATCTCCCCGCCCGCAAACAGCTGGCGCAGAGTCTGCACGGCGTAGA
Source organism: Acutalibacteraceae bacterium (assembly GCA_045537135.1). GTDB lineage: Bacteria > Bacillota > Clostridia > Oscillospirales > Acutalibacteraceae > UBA5905. Next base: position 4,619 of record JAZSOW010000041.1, on the reverse strand, counting down.
AAGCGCCAGCAGGGCCGGGGGCTTCAATATGGATATCCCGCTGCCCTATCCATAGCTCGTACCCTTCCCCGGCATCCCCAGTGACGGTCACGCTCACCGGCGCTCCGTCGGGGGCTTGGGGCAACAGAGAAAGGGCCGCCAGCACCCGCTCATCGCACACAAGACCGTCACAGCAGACGGCGGTAGCTTGCAAGGTGCCGGGAAGTCTATCCAGTTGCTTTACCTGCGGTATCAAATGAATCATGCATATCCCTCCTGCTTTTCGTCTTCAGGTCAATTATAGGCAATCGGCTTGAAAAAAGCAATAGGGAAAAATTCAGTTGCGCCGGGACAAAAAATGTGTTATGCTATTACCAGCCTATCGAGAGGATGACGCTTTATGAAAATGAAACTCCTGGCGGCGCTCCTGGCGCTTTGCCTGCTTCTTTGCTCCTGTGGGGGCGGCTCTGCCACATCAACGCCGGTGTCCGGCGGCGGTGCTGACACGGCCATCGGCTTTGAAAAGCATTCCTCCGAGCCCAAGGAAAGCCTGCTCACCGAGCCCATCTCCCTGTGGACCGCCTGGCGCAATGGGATATTGCGTCCCTTCACCCGCCCGGATACCACCCACCCGCTGGGCTTTAGCTGGCTCAATAACCAGTTCCCCATCCAATGTCTGCGCACCCCTACCGCCGACAGCGCGTATGCTATATATAAGAGCGGCGACGGCGGGTACCTGTACGTATTCTTTGATAAGCAGGGCACCGACTACAGCTACAGCCATTGGGCGTATATGGGTCAGCGGCTCAAGCGGGCAGACTTCGAGCACATCCAGCTTGGCGACCTGCGCAACGAGGTGTTTATGGTGGACCCTGCTTGCCGCACCATTGTGCAGGCCGCAGAGGACTATCCCCAGCTCATCCAGTGGTCCCCCTACATCCCCACCACTAACAGCCACACCTTCCATATTTTGGAGGATGGGCTGCTGGTCATCCGCTACGATGATAACGACCGGGTGCAGCAGATCATCTTTAAGGATGATTATACCTACAACATCAAAGTGGGAGAGCTGAAAAAAGCGTATAAATTTATCATTTTCGCGGAGGATTTTGCCCCCGCTCCCACCCGGGCAGACCCCGCCGCCGGGGATGCCGCTTAAAAAAGTGAATTTTTTTGTTGACAAAGCCACAGACCGGTGCTATACTGTAGTGCATATTAGAAAAATGCGTTGACGGAGAATGTTCTTTTCCTCACATCGTTTCAGAGAGCCGCCGTTGCTGGAAGGGCGGTACGATGGGAACAGGATTCTGGCTCCCGAGCAGAGTGGCCCAACCCTCGCGTAGTAGGCTACTACGGCTTGCCCCGTTACCATGGCAGGGAGCTTGTTGGAGCTCTGCTGAGAGACCGCTATACCCATAGCGGTAATTCGGGTGGTACCGCGGAAATTGTTTTTTCGTCCCTGAAGCTTCACCGGCTTCAGGGACTTTTCTATTGTCATTTTAACACGAAAAGGAGATACGTTATGAACCACATCATGATCGCTGACACCACGTTGTGCAGCACCCAGAACAGCTACAGCTTCAAGGAGAAGCTGGAGATCGCCCGCCAGCTGGAAAAGCTGTCGGTGGACGTGATCGAGCTGCCGGAGATCACAGGCGGGAAGACCGACACACTGCTGGTGCGCACCATCTCCTCTTTTGTTAAAAAGAGCGTGCTGTCGGTAGCCGCCGGCATCGCCCCGGACAGCGTGGAGAATGCCGCCGCCGCTTTAAATAACGCCGCCCATGGGCGTATCCGCATTGAGCTGCCCCTGTCTGCTGTGGGTATGGAATACATCTGCCGAAAAAAGCCCGCCGCCATGCTGGAGTGGGTGAGCAAAGCAGTGTCCGAAGCCGTCAAGACCTGTAAGGACGTGGAATTCTGCGCCCTGGATGCCACCCGTGCCGATGCCGCCATGCTCAAAAACGCCATTGCCGCTGCGGTGGAGGCCGGCGCTAAGACGGTGAGCGTGTGCGATAGTGCCGCGGAAATGATGCCGGACGATTTCGCCGCTTTTGTGGCAGGGATCATCGAGACTACCCCGGTGCCGGTGATGGTGTGCTGTGACGACAAGAACGGCCTTTCCGCCGCCCAGGCCATCCTGGCGGTGCGCCGAGGAGCCGCCGGGGTCAAGACCGCCGTGCGGGGCACCTCCGTCCCGCTGGAGACCTTTGCCACCATGGTGAAAAACTGCGGCGACAGCTACGGCTTTGACAGCAACATCCGCTACACCGAGCTGCACCGTATTATTAAACAGATCAACTGGGTAACGGATAATGCCAAAAACGACACCACCCTTAAGGTGAGCAGTGAGGACAACGGCGTGCATCTGGATGCCAAGGACGACAAGGCCGCCGTCATCACCGCCGCCGCCAAGCTGGGCTATGATCTCTCCGATGAGGATCAGACCCGGGTGTACGAGGAATTCCAGCGGGTCGCCGCCAAGAAGAACGTGGGAGCCAAGGAGCTGGACGCCATCATCGCCAGCGTGGCACTACAGGTGCCCGCCACCTATAAGCTGGAAAGCTATGTCATCAACACCGGCAACGTGCTGACCGCCAGTGCTCAGATCACCCTGACCCGGGAGGGTAAACCCCTGCAGGGGGTATGCATCGGTGACGGCCCCATCGACGCGGCCTTCCGCACCATTGAGCAAATCACCGGACGGCATTTTGAGCTGGACGACTTCCAGATCCAGTCGGTAACCGAGGGCCGGGAGGCCATGGGCTGTGCCCTGGTCAAGCTACTCTCCGGCGGCAAGGTGTATTCCGGTAACGGCATCTCCACCGACATTATCGGTGCCAGCATCCGCGCCTATCTGAGCGCTGTCAACAAGATCGTCTACGAGGAGGCGTAAGTAATGAAACTCTCATTCTCTACCAAGGGCTGGCACAACAGCTCCTTTGAAGAATTCTGCGATGTGGCGCAGGACTTGCGCTTTGAAGGCATCGAGCTACACAACATCCACAACCCTCTCTTTACCGCTAAGGATGGGGCGTTCCACGACTATACGGCCGCCGCGACCCTGCGCCGGCTGTATGAGATGAAGCTGTCCATCCCCTGCATCGACGCCATCGGCGACGTAGCCGACCCGACCGCCGCCGAAGCCTGTGCCGCCGAGATCCGCCAGTGTATGGAGATCGCCCGCAACCTGAAGATCCCCGCCATCCGCCTGCGGGCGGAGGCCGCCGCCGACGAGGAGGCCGCTGTGGAGACCGCCGCCGCTCTGCTGGGGAGCCTGCTTCCCGAAGCAGAGGCACAGGGGGTCACCCTGCTGGTGGAGACCGCCGGACTGTTCTGCTCCACCGCCAAGCTGCGGGATCTGCTGGATCGCTTTGCCTGCGACAACCTGGCCGCCTTGTGGAACATAGCCGCCGCCTATTTCGGTGCCGGCGAGGACGCTGACGAGATCATCAAGAATCTGGGTGCCTACGTGCGCCATGTGCACATCAACGACGGCGTGAAGGAGGGTGACACGGTCACCTATTGCCTGCTGGGTGAGGGTGAACTGCCCATCGCTGATATGATGCTGGCCCTGCGCTCGGTAAACTATGACGGCTACCTCTCCCTGGTGTGGAATCCCGCCTGGTGCGAGGAGCTGGACGACATGGAGATCATCTTCTCCCAGTTCGTGCAGTATATGAAGCAATTCGGGGATACCTCCCGCAACGAAAAAGCCCTATACTACAACCGGGCCCACACCGGTAAATTTGTATGGGAGAAGGACCGGCTCATTGACGCCACCTTCTCCGACGTGCTGGACCGCATGGTGGAGGAGTTCCCCGACCAGTATGCCTTCAAGTACACCACCTTGGACTACACCCGCACCTACAGCGAATTCCGGGACGACGTGGACGAGTTTGCCCGGGTGCTGATCTCCCTGGGAGTCAAAGCGGGTTCCCATGTAGCCGTGTGGTGCTCCAACGTACCCCAGTGGTACATCGCCTTCTGGTCCACGGTGAAGCTGGGCGCGGTGCTGGTCACCGTCAATACCGCTTACAAGATCCACGAGGTGGAGTATCTGCTGCGCCAGTCCGACACCCACACCCTCATCATGACGGAAGGGGCCAAGGACTGCCACTACGGCGAGATCGTAGCAAAGCTTTGTCCGGAGCTTAGCACCCTCAAGCCCGGCCAACCTCTCCACGCCCGCCGGCTCCCCTTCCTGCGCAATGTCATCACCGTGGGCTTCCGGCAGAAGGGCTGCCTGGAGTGGCACGAGAGCTTGGAACGAGCTTCCCAGGTGCCGGTGGAGGAGGTCTATCGCATGGCCGCCGCCGTGGATAAGGACGATGTGTGTAACATGCAATACACCTCCGGCACCACCGGGTTCCCCAAGGGCGTCATGCTCACCCACTACAACGTGGTCAACAACGGCAAGTGCATCGGCGACCGCATGGATCTGTCCACGGCTGACCGCATGATGATTCAGGTGCCCATGTTCCACTGCTTTGGCATGGTGCTGGCCATGACCGCCTCCATGACGCACGGCGTGACCATGAGCCCCACCCCCGCCTTCTCACCCAAGAAGGGCCTGGCCTGCATCAACAAGGAAAAGATCACCTGCTTCCACGGCGTGCCCACCATGTTCATCGCCATGC
>JAZSOW010000028.1:0-13079 GCA_045537135.1 Acutalibacteraceae bacterium | reverse complement strand
AAACCGCGGAGACAAGGAGCAAGTCCTGCTGGGCGTCACCGGCTCCGGCAAGACCTTCACCATGGCTAACGTCATCGCCCGGGTCAACCGTCCCACCCTCGTTCTCGCTCACAATAAGACTCTTGCGGCGCAGTTGTGCTCCGAGTTCCGGGAATTCTTCCCCGACAACGCGGTGGAATATTTTGTCTCCTACTACGACTACTACCAGCCGGAGGGGTATATCCCTTCCACCGACACCTACATTGAAAAGGACTCGGCAGTCAACGACGAGATCGACCGCCTGCGCCACTCCGCCACCTCCGCTCTGTCGGAGCGGCGGGACGTGATCATTGTGGCCAGCGTGTCCTGCATCTACACCCTGGGCGACCCCATCGACTACCGCAGTATGGTCATCTCCCTGCGCACCGGGATGGAGAAATCCCGGGACGAGCTGCTTTCTAAGCTGGTGACCCTCCAGTATGAACGCAACGACCTAAGCCTCACCCGCAACCGGTTCCGGGTGCGGGGGGACGTGGTGGAGATCTTCCCCGCCTACGCGGGAGAAACGGTCATCCGCGTGGAATTTTTTGGAGACGAGATCGACCGCATCACCGAAATAAACCCCCTCACCGGGGAGCTGAAAAACACCGTCAGCCACGTAGCCATCTACCCCGCCAGCCACTACATCGTGCCGCAGGACAAGATGCGGGAGGCCATTGCCCGCATCAACGACGAGATGGAGGCGCAGGTCAAATACTTTGAAAGCGAAGGCAAGCTGGTGGAGGCACAGCGCATCCGTCAGCGCACCACCTACGACATGGAGATGCTGGCAGAGATCGGCTTCTGCAAAGGCATCGAGAACTACTCCCGGGTGCTGGCGGGGCGGCCGGCGGGCAGTATGCCCTGCACCTTGCTGGACTACTTCCCCGACGACTTCGTGCTGTTTGTGGACGAAAGTCACGTGACCCTGCCCCAGGTACGGGGTATGCACGGCGGCGATCACGCCCGCAAAAAGAGCCTGGTGGACTACGGCTTCCGCCTGCCCAGCGCCTACGACAACCGCCCGCTGGACTTCGAGGAATTTTACGGACACATTAACCAGGCGATCTTTGTTTCCGCTACCCCCGGGGAGCTGGAACGGCAGAAGGCCGCCCAGGTGGTGGAGCAGGTCATCCGCCCCACCGGCCTGCTGGATCCCCCGGTATCCGTGCGCCCGGTGGAGGGGCAGATCGACGATCTCATGGAGGAGATCCGTCAGCGTACCGTCCGTAAGGAGCGGGTGCTGGTGACCACCCTCACCAAGAAGATGGCGGAGGATCTGACCAACTACCTGGACACCCATGGGGTGCGGGTGCGGTATATGCACCACGACATCGACACCATGGAGCGGATGCAGATCATCCGGGATCTGCGGCTGGGCGAGTTCGACGTGCTGGTAGGCATTAACCTGCTGCGGGAAGGCCTGGATATCCCCGAAGTGTCGTTGGTGGCTATATTGGATGCGGACAAGGAGGGCTTTCTGCGCTCCGAGACCTCCCTCATCCAAACCATCGGCCGCGCCGCCCGCAACGCCGAGGGGGCGGTCATTATGTACGCCGACTGCGTCACCCCCTCTATGGAGGCGGCTATCACCGAGACCGAGCGCCGTCGGCAGATCCAGATGGCCTACAACGAAAAGAACGGCATCGTGCCCAAAACCATCCAAAAGGGCGTGCACGAGGTGCTGGAGATCTCCTCCGGCAAGGGCAAGGCCGCCCGCAACCAAAAGGGCCTGCGGCTCACCCGCGCCGAGCGGGAAGAACTCATCCGGCAGCTTACCAAGGAGATGCACAACGCCTCCAAGCTGCTGCAGTTTGAGCACGCCGCGATCCTGCGTGACCGCATTAAGGAATTACAAGGAGAACAGTAATGGCAGAAACCAAGCTCATTGTTAAGGGCGCCCGCGCCCATAACCTGAAAAATGTAGACGTGGAGTTGCCCCGGGACAAGCTCATCGTGTTCACCGGTCTGTCCGGGTCGGGAAAATCCTCCCTGGCCTTTGATACCATCTACGCGGAGGGACAGCGCCGGTATGTGGAGAGCCTGTCCTCCTATGCCCGTATGTTCTTGGGACAGATGGAAAAGCCGGACGTGGACACCATTGAGGGGCTGTCCCCCGCCATCTCCATCGACCAGAAAACCACCTCCAAAAACCCCCGCTCCACCGTGGGCACGGTAACGGAGATCTACGACTCTCTGCGTCTGCTGTACGCCCGCATTGGTATCCCCCACTGCCCCATCTGCGGCAGAGAGATCAAGCAGCAGACGGTGGATGAGATCGTGGATCAGATCATGCTACTCCCGGAGGGGAGTAAGATCCAGTTGCTGGCCCCCATTGTGCGAGGACGCAAGGGACAGTACGTCAAGGAGCTGGAGGCCGCCCGCAAGAGCGGCTATGCCCGGGCGCGAGTAGACGGCAGCATCTACGACCTGACCGAAAGCATCTCCCTGGATAAAAACAAAAAACACACCATCGAGGTCGTGGTGGATCGCTTGGTAGTCAAACCGGAGATCCTCAGCCGCCTGTCCGATTCCGTGGAGACCGCCACCAACCTGTCCGGCGGTCTGCTGACGGTGGACGTGGTAGGCGGGGAGGAGCTGACCTTCTCCCGCAACTACGCCTGTCCGGAGCATGGAGTGAGCGTGGAGGAGCTATCCCCCCGGATGTTCTCCTTTAACAACCCCTTTGGTGCCTGTCCCAGGTGCACCGGCCTCGGCATCTATATGTCCATAGACCCGGAGCGGGTCATTCCCGACCCCACCCTGTCTATCCGGCAGGGAGCCATCACCGCCTCCGGCTGGAACTACAAGACCGGCGGCACCATCGCCCAGATGTACTATGAGGGCCTGGCGGCGCACTACGGCTTTTCTCTGGACACCCCGGTGAAGGAACTGCCAAAGGAAGCGATAGACGCCATCCTCTACGGCACCGGAGAACAAAAGATCAAGATGCAGTACACCCGAGAATACGGTAGCGGTACTCACTACACCGCCTTTGAGGGTGTGGTGAACAACCTGCAACGCCGCTATAACGAGACCACCAGCGAGGTCATGCGGGACGAGCTGGAGGGCTATATGAGCCAGGTGGATTGCCCGGAATGTCATGGACGCCGCTTAAAGGCGGAAAGCCTGGCGGTCACCGTAGGCGGGCACAACATCATGGTGCTGTGCGACCTGACGGTGGAGGAGCTGCTAACCTTTGTGGAAGGCCTGACCCTCACTGAGCGGGAACACATGATCGGTGACCGCATCCTCAAGGAGATCCGGGAGCGGCTGGGCTTCCTCAACAGCGTGGGGCTGTCCTACCTGACCCTTGGTCGGGGTGCCGCCACTCTATCCGGCGGTGAGAGCCAGCGCATCCGGCTGGCTACCCAGATCGGCTCCTACCTGATGGGGGTGCTGTACGTGCTGGATGAGCCCAGCATCGGTCTGCACCAGCGGGATAATGACCGTCTGCTGGAAACCCTGCGACATCTGCGAGACCTGGGCAACACCCTTATTGTGGTGGAGCACGACGAGGATACCATGCGGGCGGCAGATTGGATCGTAGACGTAGGTCCCGGCGCGGGCATCCACGGCGGTAACATCATCTATTCCGGCCCGGCGGCGGGGGTGCTGGATTGCGAGGAATCCGTCACCGGGCAATACCTGTCCGGCAAACGGCGCATCCCCCTGCCCGCCACCCGCCGGCCCGGCAACGGCGCACTGCTCACCGTGCGGGGAGCGGCGGAGAACAACCTCAAGAGCATCGACATATCCTTTAAGCTGGGGGCGTTTAACTGCGTCACCGGTGTGTCCGGCTCCGGTAAATCCTCTCTGGTGAACGCCATCCTGTTTAAGCGGCTGTCCCGGGATCTCAACCGGGCTCACGCCCGCCCCGGCAAGCACGAGGCCATTGAGGGCATGGAGCATCTGGACAAGGTCATCGACATTGATCAATCCCCCATCGGGCGCAGTCCCCGCTCCAACCCCGCTACCTACACCGGGGTGTTCAATGACATCCGCGACCTGTACGCCGCTACCGGCGACGCCAAGATGCGGGGCTACGCTCCCGGGCGGTTCTCCTTCAATGTCAAAGGCGGGCGGTGCGAGGCCTGCCAGGGGGACGGCATCTTAAAGATCGAGATGAATTTCCTGCCGGACATCTTCGTCCCCTGCGAGGTGTGCGGCGGCAAGCGGTACAACCGGGAGACCCTGGAGGTCAAGTATAAGGGCAAGTCCATCGCCGACGTGCTGGATATGACGGTGGAGGAGGGTGTGGAATTCTTTGCCGCCATCCCCAAGATCGCCCACAAGCTGCAGACCCTCATGGATGTGGGGCTGGGGTATGTGAAGATCGGCCAGCCCGCCACCACCCTCTCCGGCGGTGAGGCCCAGCGGGTGAAGCTGGCAACGGAGCTTGCCCGCCGCGCCACCGGGCGCACGGTGTATATCCTGGACGAGCCCACCACCGGTCTGCACGCCGCCGACGTGCAACGGCTCATTGACGTGCTGCAGCGGTTCGCCGACGGGGGCAATACCGTCATTGTCATCGAGCATAACCTGGACGTTATCAAGGTGGCGGATCACATCATCGACTTAGGCCCCGAGGGGGGCGACAAGGGCGGCACGCTGGTGGCCGCCGGCACCCCCGAGGAGGTCGCCGCCTGCAAGCGATCCTATACAGGGCAGTATCTCAAAAAGGCGCTGGAGAGATAATAAGCAAAAACAATCGCCCGGGTCACTGGTGACCCGGGCGATCCGCGCTTCTCTTATAAGCCAAGCAGTTCTTTTTTCTTTTGGCTGAATTCCTGCTCGGTAATGATACCCTTCTGATATAGGCTGTACAGCCGCTCTACCTGTTCCTCGTTGGTGACGGCCTGTGTGTCCACCGGCGGCACCTTTTGCTCATCGTTTATAAACGCCCACACCAAGGCTCCCAGCCACGCTATGACCGTCCAGCCGGCAAACAGGTTGACAATGAGAATGGCCGACTCCTGAAGATTTTTCCTGGCGTTTGCCAGCATGTATGGAAAAAAATAAATGCAAAAGGTCACCACGCTGATACCCAGACCAATGAACACCGTAGTATAAAAATCCAAAGAGGCAAGCTCCCAATCCCCATGAAAACCGGCGAGCAGGAAGAACACAAACAGCCACAAGCCAAGCACGGCCTTCATCCCCATATTCCAGGGGCGGCGCTCACCATCCCGCACACTTTCTATATGATCCACCGCCAGCGATACCAGTGCATAGCCCAACAGCAACACAATCGCACCGCTCAGGATGATGAGACAATTCGTCAACAAGGTGCGCGTATCCCCGGTGAGAGTACCGTTTTTGCCAACATTGATCACGATGGCTAACAGAAGAACCGCCACCGGCAACGGCAAAAATAACAGCCAGTGCCAATCCCATTTTATCGGTGATTTCATGAGACATCCTCCCTAAAAGCTATATAGCATCCTTATTATACCAAATGAGAATCATTTGTCAACAGACGCAATATTTACACTTTCTTCATACCATTTCGACTTTTTTAAGTATAATAGTAGCAGGGTGAGAGAGAATGTTTGGCTATGTGCGGCTACACAAGCCCACCATCCGGATGGGCGAATACGAGCAATATCGCGGGGTGTACTGCACCCTGTGCCGACGGCTCGGCAAACGGTACGGCCCCTTTGCCCGCATGAGCCTGAGCTATGACCTGACCTTTTTAGCCCTTCTGCATCTGGCATTAGCGGAGGAGGGACCGGACTTCTGCCCCGGGCGGTGCAGCTTCAACCCCACTAAGCGGTGTCTCAAATGCGGACACACCGCTCCCATCGACCGGGCGGCAGACCTGAGCGCCCTCCTAACGTACCACAAGCTGCGAGACACCCTGGCGGATGAGCGGTTTTTCAAAAAGCTGGGGGCGGTGCTTATGCTCCCCATTGCCGCCATTGACCGCCACCGGGCGACCAAGCGATGGCCGGAGGCTGACCGGCAGATTGCCAAGATGATGGACAGCCAACGCACCCTGGAAGCCGCCCAAACCGCCTCCATCGACCAGGCGGCAGAGCCCTTTGCCCTACTGCTCCAGTGGATGGCGGAGGACATCGCCGCCGATGATCGCCAGCGCATCATTCTTTCCCGCTTCGGCTACTGTCTGGGGCGCTGGGTCTATCTCATCGACGCGGTGGACGACATGGCCGAGGATGCCAAAAAGGGGAGCTACAACCCCTATATCCTAAGCAAAGCCATACAAAGGAGCGACGAGGACGCCCTGCGCACCACCAAAGCGGAGGCGCTGTACAGCCTCAACGCCTGCCTGGCGGAATGTGTCGCCGCCTACAATCTGTTGGATATCCGTCGCTTTGACGGTATATTGCGTAATATATTAGAAGAAGGGATGCCCGCCGCCCAGCGGCAGGTGACATCCGGAGAGGAACACGTTCATGAGCCGAGATCCCTATGAAGTTTTGGGTATTAAGCCCACCGCCACCGACGATGAGGTGAAAGCCGCCTACCGGTCAATGGCGCGCAAATATCATCCCGACAACTATGCCGACAACCCACTCTCCGAGCTGGCAGAGGAAAAGATGCAGGAGATCAACGAAGCCTACGATGCTATCGTGCGCATGCGCAAAAGCGGCAACAGCGGCTCCGCCGGCTACAACGCTGGCAGTCGTACCGGGTATGCCAGCGGCTCCTCCCGCTATGGGGATGTGCGGATGATGATCCAGCAGAACAACCTGGTAGATGCCCAGATGGTCCTGGACGGCGTGCCGAGCAATGCCCGGGATGGGGAGTGGTATTTCCTCAAGGGCAGTGTGCTGTACAAAAAGGGGTGGCTGGAGGAGGCCTTCCGCCACTTTGAGACCGCTTGCCGGATGGATCCGGGCAACATGGAATACCGCCAGGCCTACAACCGGGTGGCCATGAGCCGGCAGACCGGCGGCTACCGCACGGCCACCACCGGCGCAGGCTGTGACGGCTGCGATATGTGTCAGGGCCTGTTGTGCGCGGATTGTTGCTGTGAATGTATGGGCGGCGACCTGATCCGCTGCTGCTGATGTCAAGATGTAAAGCCGCCCATGGGCGGCTTTTTCCTATCCGAAAATGAGGTGACCAATGATGAACAATAAGAGCGGCAAAATCGCCTTTCTCGGGGTAACCGCCGCGCTGGCGGTGGTGTTCCTGCTGCTCACCGTCTTTCCCACCGCCACCATCGCCCTAGCGGCATTGGCGGCACTGGTGAGCATCCCCACGGTGATCGAGGTGGGCAAAAAGGCCGCCCTGCTACAATACGTGGCGGTTTGTTTGCTATCCCTGCTGCTGGTACCCACCATCGAGGGCAAGGGGTTATATATCGCCTTTTTCGGCTACTACACCGTGCTCAAGGCGTGGCTGGAGGAGCGCGGCTTACCCCGCGCCGCCGAATGGGGTGCTAAGCTCCTGGTCTTCAACGTCGCCATGGTGGCAGCCTACTGGGTGATGCTTACCTTCTTCTCTCTGGACGGTGACAGCTTCGTCATCGGCGGCATCTCCCTGCCCTGGGTATTTCTGCTGGCTGGCAATGGGGTGTTCGTCGTTTACGATTGGGCGATCACCCGAGTCATCAGCCAGTACCTGACCCGCTGGCGTTGGCCGTTACGACGGCTGTTCCATTTGTAATTTTTGCAAGATTGGATTTTCAACTTGCATTTTAGGATGAAATAGGGTACAATAGCCCCATTATGAGTAAGGTGGCACGAATAATCCGTGCCACCTTAGGGGGGTCCGTGTATGAAAAGCAGCCTTTCCGCACTGATCACCGCCCACGAGGACGGATTTTCCAAGGGACAGCGACGCATTGCCGCCTTTATCACCGAGCACTACGACGAGGCGGCCTTTATGACCGCCGCTCGTTTAGGAGAGAAGGTAGGGGTCAGCGAGTCCACGGTGGTGCGCTTTGCCGCCCAGCTGGGCTTTGAGGGCTACCCGCAGCTGCAAAAAGCCATGCAGGAGCTTATTCGCTCCAAGCTGACCATTGTACAGCGCATGGAGGTCACCCGCGCCCGCGTGACCGACGAACAGGTGCTACGAGAGGTGGCCACCGGGGATATTAACAACATCCGGCAGACGCTGGAGGAGATGGATCTCAAAGCCTTTGACAGCGCGGTGGACGCGGTGGTGAAGGCACGGCACATCTATGTGTTCGGCGCGGGGAGCTGTAAGGCGCTGGCCTCCTTCCTCACCCACTACCTGCAGATGCTGCTGGGAGGCAGTGCCCATCTCATCACCGCCGCCAGCCAAAGTGAAATCTTTGAGGAGCTGCTGGATATCAGCGAGCAGGATGCAGTCATCGGCATCAGCTTCCCCCGCTATTCCAGCAAGGCCGCCAAGACTCTGCACTACGCCCATTCCAAGGGGGTGCCGGTGATAGCCATCACCGATTCCATTCTCTCCCCCATCGCCCCCTACGCCAGTTCCTTGCTCCTGGCTCACAGCGATATGGCCTCCCTGGTAGACTCCCTGGTGGCACCCCTGAGTGTCATCAACGCCCTCATTGTGGCCATCTCTCTTAAGACCATGGATCGCAACTATAAAAAGCTGGAGGAGCTGGAGTATTTGTGGAAGACCTATGGGGTGTATGAGACCATGGATGAAGCGGGGAATTAAACGATGACTGTACTGATCGTCGGCGGCGGTGCCGCCGGCTGTATTGCCGCGGGGGCGGCCGCCCGGCAGGGACACACCGTCACGGTGGTGGAACGCAACCCCCGCCCCGCCCGCAAGGTGATGATCACCGGCAAGGGGCGGTGCAATGTAACCAACAACTGCTCCGTGGAGGAGTTTATACGCAACATACGCCACAACGGTCGCTTTCTGTACAGCGCGGTAACGGCGTTCACCCCCCAGGATATGATGGCACTGCTGGAGGATATGGGTGTCCCCCTTAAGATCGAGCGGGGCAACCGGGTGTTCCCGGTATCCGACAAGGCGGTGGATGTGGTGGATGGGCTTGTCCGTTACGCCAAGGCGGGGGGCGCTCGCTTCGTGCAAGGGCGGGTAACAGCCCTCACCCTGCAGGAGGGGGTGTGCACCGGCGTCAGGCTGGAGGATGGCTCCACCTTGGTGGCTGACCGGGTGGTCATCGCCACCGGCGGCTGTTCCTACCCCGGCACCGGCTCCACCGGCGACGGCTACACCTTGGCGCGACAGGCGGGACACACCATAACCCCGGTGCGCCCCTCCCTGGTGGCGTTGGAAAGCCCCGATCTGTTCTGCCTGGACATGCAGGGGCTTGCCCCCAAGAACTGCGGCCTCACCGTCACCGATACCCATACCGATAAGGTCATCTACACGGATATGGGAGAAATGCTGTTTACTCATTTTGGGGTCAGCGGGCCCATGGTGCTCAGCGCCAGTGCCCACATGGACGACATGGAGTCGGAGCGGTACCTCCTGCACATTGACTGGAAGCCCGCTCTCAGCCCAGAACAGCTGGATGCCCGCATCCTGCGGGATATGAGTGAGCGTAGCAACATGGATCTGGGCAACGCCTTGGGCAAGCTGCTTCCCCGGTTGCTCATCCCGGTGATGCTACGGCTGTGCGACATTCCCGCCGCCAAGAAGTGCAACGCCCTCACCCGGGAGGAACGAGGGCGACTGGGCAGGCTTATCAAGGCCATGCCGGTGCGGATAAGCCGGTTCCGCCCCATGACGGAGGCCATCGTCACCGCCGGCGGCGTCAGCGTCAAGGAGGTCAACGCCCGCACCATGGCCTCCCGGCTGGTGCCCGGTCTCGCCTTTGCGGGAGAGGTGCTGGACGTGGATGCCTACACCGGCGGCTTTAATCTGCAGATCGCCTTTTCTACCGGCATGGCTGCCGGTAGGGTAGAGCAATAAATCCGGTGTTCGGATTTGTCGCTCTACCCTACACATATTATAGAGTAAGGATGTGTACACTTATGGCATGTGCAATTGCTATTGACGGCCCCGCCGGCGCGGGAAAAAGCACCATCGCCCGGATCCTGGCGAAGGAGCTTCAATTCATCTATGTGGATACCGGAGCCTTGTACCGCTCCGTCGGCTATCATATGCTGCAAAGGGGCATCTCCATTGAGGATGCCCCGGCGGTCACTGCCGCTCTGGAGGGCCTGTCCGTGGCCATCCGGTACGCAGAGGGCGAACAGCGGGTGTTTGTCAACGGCGAGGATGTAAGCGCCTGCATCCGCACCCCGGAGGTCTCTATGGCGGCCTCCGCCGTTTCCGCCATCCCGGCGGTGCGCGCCTTTCTGTTAGGAGTACAGCGAGACATGGCCGCCACCCAATCGGTGGTGATGGATGGGCGGGACATCGGTACTACCATTCTGCCGGACGCCAAGGTAAAGATCTTCCTCACCGCCTCCCCCGAGGCCCGGGCTCGCCGCCGCCATGCGGAGCTACTGGAAAAAGGCACCGCTGTCTCCTATGAGGAGGTGCTGGCGGATATGGAAAAGCGGGATTACGACGACACCCACCGTGCCGCCTCCCCTCTGCGCCGCGCCACTGATGCGGTGCTGGTGGACACCAGCGAAAATACGCTGGAGGAAGCCGTGGCACGCATGAAAGCCATTGTGCTCGACAGACTGAAATAAGGAGTAAGCGTATGCCTGTTCATCTGGCAAAAACCGCCGGCTTTTGCTTCGGCGTCAACAATGCGGTTGACCAAGTGCGCCAGCTACTGGATGCCGGAGAGACCGTGTGCACCCTGGGTCCCATCATCCACAATCCCCAGGTGGTGGAGGAGCTGGCCGCCCGGGGCGTGCGCATCGTGGAGGATCCCGCCGATACCCCCGAAGGGGCGGTGCTGGTCATTCGCTCCCATGGTGTGCCGCAAAGCACCCAGGACGCCATCGTTGCCAAAGGGATCCGGTGCTGTGACGCCACCTGTCCCTTTGTAGCCAAGATCCATCGCATCGTCGCCGAACGCAGTGCTGCCGGAGACACGGTACTCATCGCCGGCAACGCCGATCACCCGGAGGTCATCGGTATCCGGGGGCATTGCAATGGCCCCAGCTACGTATTCGGCAACGAGGAGGAACTGGAAAAATGTCTCGAAAACGACAGTTTCCCCCAACAGACGTCCTGCATTATGGTGGCGCAAACCACTTTTAACACCTTAATTTGGAAAAAATGTTCAAATATCGCAAAAAAACTCTGTACAAATCTCCAAATCTTTGATACAATATGTAATGCTACTGCAAAAAGGCAGGAGGAAGCAGCCCTCCTTGCCCGGCAGTGCGATCACATGGTTATTGTCGGTGGACGCGAAAGCTCCAACACCGCCAAGCTGCGGGACATCTGCGCCCCCTACTGTACCACCCATCTGGTGGAGACGGCGGCAGAGATCGACCGCAGCCGGTTTGCACCCGGTGAGACCGTCGGGATCACCGCGGGAGCTTCCACGCCGGCCGATATTATAAAGGAGGTACATTGCACTATGTCCGAAATCGTCAACAACAAGGAAACCACTACCGCACCCGAAAATTATGAGGAGATGAGCTCTGAAGAGTTTGCCGCCGCCATCGACGCGACTCTGCAGAACGCCACTGATGATAAAGTCCGGGGGTTGGTCGTGGCTATCGCGCCCAACGAGGTCCAGGTCGAAGTCATCGGCCGCAAGCAGACCGGCTACATCCCCGCTGATGAGCTGTCCAACGACCCCTCTGCCGATCCGGCGGATCTGGTCAAGGTCGGCGACGAGCTGGAGCTGCTCATCATGCGCACCAACGATCAGGAAGGCACCATCATGCTGTCCAAGAAGCGCGTAGACGCTCTCAAGGGCTGGGATACCGTTGTCACCGCTGAGGCGGAGGGCACCGTACTGGACGGCGTGGTCACCGATATCATCAAGGGCGGCGTGCTGGTCGTCACCAACGGCGTGCGCGTATTCGTGCCCGCCTCTCAGGCGTCCGTCAACCGCATGGAGGATCTCTCCCCCCTGAAGGGCCAGGAGGTCCAGCTCAAGATCATCGAGGTCAACGCCCATCGCCGTCACGCCGTCGGCTCCGTGCGCCAGGTGGCTCAGGCCGCCCGCAAGGAGCAGGAGGAGGCCTTCTGGGCCCAGGCTGAGGTCGGCCAGGAGTACACCGGTGCGGTCAAGTCTCTGACCAGCTACGGTGCTTTCGTGGATCTGGGCGGTGTGGACGGTATGGTTCACATCTCCGAGATGTCCTGGAGCCGCATTAAGCATCCCTCCGAGGTCATGAACGTGGGCGACACCGTCACCGTGTACATCAAGGGCCTGGATCCCGAGAAGAAAAAGATCTCTTTGGGCTACCGCCGTACCGAGGACAATCCCTGGGAGATCTTCAAGGCGCAGTACCCGGTGGACAGCGTGGTCACCGTGAAGATTGTGGGGATGACCGCCTTCGGCGCCTTCGCCCAGCTCCTGCCCGGCGTGGGCGGTCTCATCCACATTTCTCAGATCGCCAACCGCCGCGTGGAGAAACCCCAGGATGAGCTGCAGATCGGCCAGGAGGTCGAGGCGAAGATCACCGCTGTGGACTACGACCGCAAGCGCATCAGCCTGTCCATCCGCGCCCTGCTGCCCGAGGAGGCTCCTGCTGAGGAGGCTCCCGTGGAGGAGGCTCTCGTGGAGGAGGCTCCTGCTGAGGAAGCCGCTGACGAGGAATAATCCGTTGATTGAAAAAGCACCCTGCATCCGCAGGGTGCTTTTTGTATATCCCTCGACGGTTGGTGCATACTAACCAAAAACAAAAGGGGGACAATTGTATGCCCAATCAAGAACCCATCCGTTTCACCACCCGCGACCGGCTGCTACGGGCCTGGCAAAATTCCATGGAGCTTGTCCGGGATTTTCAGCTGTATGCCGGAGAGGACCAGCACAGCGACGAGGTGGTAGCGGTCTTCCGGGAATTTGCCGAGGACGAATGTGCCCATGCCGCTCGTTTCCGGGAACTGCTACACAAGGTGGAGAAGTAAGATGCCGCCCGGCTCTGTCAGGGCCGGGCGGGGGGGTTATGGCGCGGGGGATGTGGGGAATCAGGATCAACACAGTCTGCACAAGGGATATCCTCATAGCAGCACAACATATAGTCACATTCATAACA
>JAZSOW010000050.1:0-12077 GCA_045537135.1 Acutalibacteraceae bacterium | reverse complement strand
ATTTTGCCCAGCGTCGTCTTGCCGCTGCCGCTTTCTCCCACCAGGGCAAAGATTTCCCCCTTGTGAATGTCCAGGCTGACATTCTTGGCTGCCACCGTGTTGCCAGCGCGATTGGTAAAGTCTTTGGACACATTGCAGACCTTGAGGATGACTTCGTCGGAAAGCGGCGCCACCTGCCGCCGAATGAGCTCGCGGGGGATCTCCAGCCTCAGTTCTTTGGCCAAAGGATGTGCCAACCAAGAGCGCACCTTATGGTTTGGGGCCGTTTGGAACAGGGGAGGCTCTTTCTTGTAGTCGATCTCAAGGGCATAGGGGTTTCGGTCGGCGAACTGGTCCCTATCCCGGACGTGGATCAGGGAGGGGGCAGTCCCCGGAATGGGGCGCAACCGATAGGGTTTATCCAGTACCGGCAGCGCGTCGAACAGTGCCTTGGTATACGGGTGCTGAGCCTGATTGTAGACGGTACGCACGCCGCCTTCCTCCACCACAACGCCGGCATACATCACGTAGACGCGATTGCACAGCTTGCCGATGACCGCCAGATTGTGGGAGATGAAGATCAGCGCAAAATGCAGTTCCTTTTGCAGATCCGAGATCAGCTGAATGATCTTGGCCTGAGAGGTGACGTCCAGTGCCGTGGTGGGCTCGTCGCAGATGACCAGCTTAGGGTTTCCGAACAATGCCATAGCGATGACCACCCGCTGGTTCATGCCGCCCGACAGCTCAAAGGGATACTGGCCGTAGCGCAGGCGGGGATGATCGATGCCCACCCGCTCCAGCATGCGGAGACATTCTGCTTTCAGTTCCGCCTTGGTATACTTTTTGTGATAGGTTTCCAGCGCTTCATCTATGCCATCGACGGAAGCCCCAACCTGTGTCAATTGCCGCTTTGCATTGTCAAGAGAGAGGCGCAAAAGCTTGATATGATGCTTCTTTTCAAATGCTCGAACCTGCGCTTTCGCCGCCAGCTTGGCGGCTTTCTTTTTTGCGATGAGGGCATCCGTCATCTGTTTGCCGATGGTGATGATGGGATTGATGGAGGTGGTGGGATTCTGCGTGACACAGGCAATCTCGGTGCCGCGTATACACATCATTTCCTGTTCCGTGGCGCCCAGTATCGAGCGTCCGTTGAAGAAAATATCCCCCTCGTCGATGCCGGCTCCGGCAGGCAAAAGCCCCGTTACCGCCCGCATGGTCATGGATTTACCCGCGCCGCTTTCTCCAAGAATGCCCACGATTTCACCGGGCATGACGGCCATATCCACGCCGCGGACGGCTTGAAGCCGTCCCTGCCGGGTATCGATGGAGATGTGGAGGTTTTTGATTTCCAAAATCGGCATCATCGGACACCTCCTCGGTAGTTGGGGGCTGTGGCTTCCCGCAGGCCGTTGCCTATCAGATTGAATCCGATCATCAGAAGCGAGATGACCAACGCCGGGAAAAACAGCACGTGTGGGGCGGTGGAGATGCATTCCTGCCCGTTTGCCAGCATGGTTCCCAAGGAGGTGTAGCGGGCTCCGTTGAGGTCCACGATTCCTAAGAAGGACAGGGAGGTCTCGCTGAAGATCACTCCGGGAATAGCCAGAACGGTGGAGGTAATGATCGTGCCAATGGAATTGGGATAGATGTGCCGCAGCAGGATGTGCTTGTCGTCGGCGCCCAGCATCGCCGAGGCGACGACGTACTCTCTGTTCTTAAACCGATAGATCTGTCGACGGGTGGTGTTGGCGATGCCGATCCAGCCCGTCAGGCAAAATGCGTACAAAAGGCCTAAAAACGGGTGCAACTTACCGCTGGCTACCATATAGATCTGCAGCAGCGACGCCAGAATGAAAAAGGGAATCTCGGAGATGATCTCGCTGATACGCTTCATGATCAGGTCCACCACGCCGCCGTAGTAGCCCTCGATAGCCCCGTATACGGTGCCTACAATAAAATTTACCAGGAATACCAACAGCGCCAGGGACAGGGAAACCCCGATTGCCGAGCCCAGGCGGGCAAAGATATCGTAACCCATGGGGTCACTGCCCAGAATGTGGGAGGGGGTGGTGATACGCTTGCCGGTTTTGGTGTACTGCATAAAGGAGAAATAGTTGTGGTACAGCACCCGCACCTTGTTACTGCCCTGCATCTTGAGGGCATACATCGGCTGACCGCTTGCATCGGTCAAATAGTTAGGGACAATTTGAAGGTCTGCTTGCTTGGGCGAACTCACCGCGCTTCCCGACATACGGTCGATGAATGTTCCGTTGGCATCGCAGGGATAGTGGGCGCTCACGAAATAAAAGCAGTTGGGGTCGTCTGAGCCGTAGGGATGAGCTTCGTCCACCAGCGGAAACAGGACCTGCAGACCGGATAGGGTTTCGTATTCCCGTATCTGCGTCAGTACCTCGTCGGTGATATACAAATATCGGAAGCCCACCTCCAGGTAGGAGTCCACCACCACGTCCCGATAAAGGACGCCATCCTCCGTATAGGCCCTTTCCGTCCTTTTGAGACAGTTGTAGGGGGAGTGGGCATAGGCATCCATATCGAATGCTCCGCCACCGCTTTCCGCAGAGATGGCGAGCAGCTGGTAATACATCTTCTCATTTACTTTTTTGCGGTATGTACCGTCCCAAAAGCCGGTATTGCGGAAGATATCCGCCTTGGGTCTCATATTGGCATAGGGCCGGTCTGCGTCCGACACCTCGAATTTGGAAAAGAACAGGGACAGCAGCATAAATAGGAACAAAAACAGAAGAATAGCCGTGCCGAAGACGGTAGAAGGATTCCGCAGAAAGTCGGACATCACCCGCCCGGCCGCTTTTTTCGATTTGGCGGCCGCTTGAGCGGCTTCACGGTGCTTTGCTTTATCGGCGATGACAAAGTCCTCACGGGATGGCTGAAAATTACTCATATTTTCTACCTCCTATGCGGATTCTCGGATCAATCAGATGGTAGGTAACGTCGGTCACAATGCCGGACAGCAGGCCGATCAAGGCGTAGAACATAGAGCAGGCAATGAACACGTCGTAATCCAGTCGGTTGATGGATTGGATCATCAATTTTCCGATGCCGGGCACCGAGAAAATTTGCTCCACGATAAAGGAGCCGGAGAAAATGCCCACCGTCATGGACACCAGCTGGGGCAGTAGCGGTACCAGTGTAGACTTCAACGCATACCCGTAGATGAGCTTTCTTTTGGAGACGCCCAAGGATTTCGCAAACGTGATTTGAGGACTTTGGAGCTCTTCTGCCATTTCCGCCCGGACGTTTCTCGCCAAAAAGGCGATGCCGGGAAGGCACAGTGTCAATACCGGCAGAAACTGGGAGCGTATCATCTCCCAAGAGAAGAAGTCGCCGGCCTCGTATAGGGAGGATACCACGAGGGGGAATCCCCCTTTGTAGCCGAGTGCATACTGTAAAAGAAAGGCAAGCACCAGGCTGGGAATCGAGATGAGCAGCATAATACCAAGGCCGATCAGAGCATCCTGCCACTTGTTTTGGTGGGTGGCGGCATACACGCCCAGGGCAAAGCCTGCCGGAATGGAGAGAAGCACGGAATACAGGTTGATCAGCAGGCTGGGAACCAGTTTTTCTGCCATCAGGCTGCTGACCGGCGCCATATAGTCGATTTTCAAAGATACGCCCAGGTCGCCGTGCAAGCAATTTTTAATGTAGATAAAGAACTGTGTCACGACATTCTCGTTATACCCCAGCGCCTCCAGTCTGGCCGCTTCCAGCCCTTGCTCCGGTCCGTAGACTACCTCCGGCTTTACCTGCATACGAATTAAAACAAACAGGAGGAAAAAGATGACGAAAAACGTAACGATCATCAAGCCGATTCGTTTCAGCAAATACGTTTTCATCTCTTTTTCCTCCTTATCCATTTGTTATTCGTAGGAAATGCCGTTGGGGTATTTCTCTACGTATTCTTCCCATTGCGCATCACTGTACCGATAGGTCATATAAGCGATGCCGCCAAACTCGTAGAAGGGATTGTAGACGTCGCTGCCCTGCACCACCTTCTTGGAGTGTAACGATACCTGACAGCGGCTGTAGATGGGAATGTCAATGTATTCATCGATGAGGAAAGCCTCCAGCTTTGCCATAATAAGCAACTTCACTTCGTTGGAGGCGTTGACATAATCGCCGCCGGAGTTGATGCTCTTTGCCCATCTGTGCACCGTCTTGGTGACGGCTTCGCCGTCAATTTCGATGGTCAGCTCTACGCCTCTCGGATTGTAGGCTTTGGATTCGGGTACCACGAAATTACCCGTGTCGATGTACTTGCTCAGCTGATAATAGGGCGACATATCCGCGCCGTACTTGACCGACAGGATCATCTCCGTGTTGCCGTTGACAAAGTCGTTGTACATGGTGGGGGAGTTGGTGAATGTAATGTTGATCTTGCCTTCAAAGCCGGTGCCCTTGGTGGCCTCCGCCACGTACTGGTTGAGCAGGGCCTCCTGGCTCTTTTTCTCCGCATTCAGTGAGGGTTGCTCGGAGGCCAAACAGGTCAGCAGGATCTGCTGCCCCGCCGTGTAATTGCCGTCAGCGATCATCTTGTTGTAGGCGGCGGTGAACAGGGTCTTGGCCTTTTCTACGTCAAAGCCGGTCACACTCTTATAAGCGTCGTCCAACGTGGCGTAGGTCTTGCCCTCGCCGTATTCTATGCCGTAGTGGTCAACGATCACCTTTTTGGCAATATCGGTGTTGCGGTAAATGCTGTTGGTATCGTTGATGATGTCGTAATAGTACATGGAATTTAGAATGCCGTACTGGGGCTTGGAGCCGGCGGTGCCGTTTTCCGTAAAGTCCTTGCGGTTGATGGCGTAAGAGAAGGCTTCCCGGAATTCCGCATAGGCACCCACCCGTCTGTTCTTGCCGTCACCCGCCCGGTTTTCCAGGGCGATCAGCTCCTCCAGATTGGTGTTGAAGCAGACGGAGAAGACCATGGACTCATCCTTCTTAAGAAGATAGTCCGAATACTTATAAGTTTTCATATCCTCTGCGGTCAGCACCAGATCGTCCAGCTCACCCATCAGGAATTTTTCCAGCTGGCTTTCGTGGTTTTCGATGACGTCGCAGCGGATGTCGGTGGTCTGATACATATTTTCGTAGCGTGCGTCGCTGTAGCCGTACCAGTTTTCATTTTTGGTGAAGATGATCTGCTTATCGTTTTCCAGAGAGACCAGTTTGTAAGGTCCGCAGGAGAGATAGGTATCCACACTTGTGCCGTAGCTGGAGGTCAGCAGATCCCCTATTTGTGTCTTGCAGCGCTCATAGGTGTCCGGATGGACGATGAAGCAGGTGGAGAACTTGCCCAGCAGATCCGTCTTTTCAATGGCGGAGGCGGTGATGTAGATCAAGGTGTAATCGTCGGTTTTGAAGAAGCCCACATCCTCCCAAGCGGCGCTGTATTCCACCGCCGCAAAGGTGAGCACGTACCACAGCTCGCTGTTTCCCAAGCCGCCGGCAATCACCTTCAGGGCATTTACCGTTTCCTCGGTGGCAACGTAAAAGCCGTGCTCTTTTTCGGTGCTGTTCTTCAGCAGCTGATAGTAATCCACACCGTCTGCCTGGAATTTCTCCGGAAACGCCTCGTAGTTTTCCGTCAGGCTGCAGCCCAGCACCGGCACGGTCTCCTCCAGAGAATAGTACAGCGGCTTGCCGTTGACGTCATAGGCTCTGCCGTTCGTAACGGTGTTCTGATTTTCGCCCATATTAAGGTAGACCGGCGCCCACTGACCGCTGTACATATAGTCCTTGGCCTTGTAGATGGCGGTGATGCCGTCGGTAAACTCTGTGGCACGGTGGTTCTTCATTTTGATGTCCAGGATCTGCTGCATCGAGTAGAGGTAGGTGTCGGCGTTGATGATATCGCCGTTTTCCCATTTGGCGTTTTTGTTCAGCTTGATTTCCCAGACGCGGTTCTTCTCGCCCTCGGCGATACCGTAGGCTTCTTTTCGGTCAAAGGCGGCGGTTATATCCTCAATGCTGTCCGCCATCTCATAGGTGCGGATGAACTTCTTATCCGCATCCATGCCCACACCCACAAAGCCCATGGAGGTATAGCCCAGCACCGTGAATGCGCCGTCGGCGCTCAGGTCGTGGGGGTTGAAGTTAGCGGGTGTGGCACTGATGGCCTGGCGGTAGGTGTAGGTGTCGGCACCCGCATTCTCCGCTTTCTTCCGGCCCTTGCAGCCAACCATCGATACCATCATCAGCACGCACAACAGTGCGCAAAAAACTCTTTTTCGCATATATATCCTCCTCTATTCTATCTCCCAGCGGGAGACATCCTCCGGCAGTTCCTTTCGGAACACGTCGCACTGGCAATCGGGGCACATGCCGGTGAGCAGGAATTCCCGTTCAAAGGCATTCAGCGCGGGAAGGGCATCCTCAAGATCCTCTTCGTCGTTGCAGTAACGCTTGTAGCCTTCGCTCTCTTCATCGGTCAGCCCCAGCTTAAAGGCCCCGTTGCAAATGGGGCAGCGGGCAGAAATGTAATGCGGATAGGGGGGCTGCTTCTGATCCAGGATCTCCAGCACCAGCCCCAACAGTTCCTCCGTATCGGCAGGAGCAATGGCTTCCGCTTCCCAATCGCCGGTGTTGAGATTGAAGTAATAAACACACGGCCCGTCCGCATCCTGACACACCGGCAGAAAATACCACTTGGCGTGCTCTTTATCCAGAACGAACACCATCTTCAGGATGTTTCCCTCCTGCAGATCTCGCGTTGGCAGAGCGATGACGGATAGGTCCACAGACTCGCCGGCGCTGTAATTCACTACGGAAAACTCCTCCGCGGAATAGGGGCAGACTTCTCCGAAGAGATCGTACACGCGGCAGAAAATATCGTAGATGAAACGTTCCTGCTGAGTGGTCAGGCAGATCGAAAACACCATACCTTCCCGGCAAACGAACATGGGGATGTAACCCGTTTCCGCATATAAGCGGGGCGTCATACCTTCCTCCTTTGCTTGAGGTACGCAGGAAGCACTCTCCGAATCGTCATAATGGTCCAAGTAATGTTTGATAGGCATGGTATTCACTCCTTTACCGGTCTATCGATTAAAGAAGGCCAGGCACATCACGTCGGTTTTTCCGCCCAGCAATTCTTCCGTAACCACTTCCTCCACAGCGCCCAGAAAACGCGGTGCATTCTCGGCCTTTTCCGTCACGGCCAGCAGTTGCTCCGCGGTGATGTTTTGCGGCTGGGCAAACACCAGAATAGACCGTGCCAGTTCGGTATCAACATCAAATGCGGTGCTCAAACTGCCGTCCTTGCAGAGGGTATAGACGAACAGTTTTTTCGGGTCAGCCTCCTCGGCATTCACCGTAAAGCTGTATTTCGATTCCCGCTTCATACCGTAGGCTTCCCAGACGCCATCGATATCGTCATCTTCCATCTGATACTCTACAAAGAGGATTTTGGCTGTGCCGTGCTTCATACCTACCGTGGTCCATTCTTCGCGGATGCTGCCGTGCGGCGGGATTTTCAGTTCATATACGATGCAACAGTCTTGTTCACTCTCGTTGAGATCGTACCGCTTATCGCAATTGACGTAGTAATGATTCCAAGCCATCTTGTCGTTCCTCCTATACACTTATTTCAGTAGCAGTAACACTTTTGTTGCGGAGATGGTATCATAGGCGATGCCTTTCCCGTGGAAGAGGATATCCCACTCTCGATAATTGAGGGTGAACACCGTACCGTTTCCGTCGCTGTCCTTACGGCAGAAATACAGCACGTCGCCTACCAGCGCCCGGATGCAAACACCCTGGACCCACAGGAAACCGCCGCCATCGAGGGCTTCCAGGGAATATTCCCGAATCTGCTCGCTATCCGAGGAAAAACCGGAGGTGTTGGAGCCGCCGATGCCCATATAGCCGGGCAGAATTCTCAGACCCCGGACTCGCTTGTTATCTCTGACCAGGAAGCGCTCCAACCCAAGTATTTCTTCGTCAGGCACTCTTTCCAACGTCTCCCGGAAGGTCAGCACGGCCCGTTGGTACTCATAGCCGTTATCTCGGCGAGCGCCGAGATAGACGGCGTCCTCACCCGTGTTCTCGACCCAATTCCGGCCATCCGTGTAATACAGGCGATTACTCACCATAGCGCGCAAGGTGTGGGTGCCAACCTGGATAAAATCGCCGCCGGCCAATTCTTCCAGCGAATACGCTGTAACGGTTTCCGGCTGGCCGTATTCGACCGTTCTTGCCATTTTACACACACCGGTGTGGATCTCGAGGCCCATGGCGTCGTCGTTGTCCTCCACCAGGAATTTTTCCAATCCACGGACCTCGTCCCAAGATAAATATCTCATAGGTTCCTCCTGACTTGATGGGCTCACCGTCAATGCTTGGTGAGCCTTATCGTGTAACTTTTGGTTTTATATTGTGCGGATCAGACGCCCTTTTTCCACTCTTCGGAGTCGGGGTCGCGGGATGTGGAGAGGTTGCCGCCACGATAGGGAGCGAAGTCATCATCCCTTTGCCTTCTCAAAAGTCTTTTTAGGCACAGCTGCGAAAATTGGTCGAAATTGTCAAGTATGTATTTCACCTCAGGACAACCGGTCATTTCATAGTACTGTCTGTAAAGCCGCTCTGCTTTTTCCGAATGAAAGTTTTTAAAGTCGCCATCCTTGCGGATGCGGTGATATTTGCCGCAACCGATCTCGGCCATAAACCGAATTTCCTCTGCCGTGGGGGAGACGGCCATTTCCTTGATCAATTCCAATGCCTGCTTTTGCTCCGGCTTAGGGGACGTGTTGATGAAAGAACTCCAAAGGGGCAAGTCGGACAGCAGCCGTGCGATTTCTCGGCAGCTTTCCGGCGCGGGACGATTTTCAACGTCCTGCACCAACGTTTTAAGGTCAAATTCCTGATTGCTCATCATACTGCCTCCGTTCTTATTTACAGTTTTAACGCGGAAGGAATATCCGGCTCAAATACCGGCATCAGCTTCAGCTTGAACAGGTTTTTCTTGTGCAGGTAATCAATGTGCTCTTTTTTCTGCGGATCTTCGATTTCGCCGGTGCGGATATAGCGATCCAGCTCGGCGTAGGTAAAGCCAAGGTTGTCCTCGTCCGTCTTGCCGCAGAGACCGTCGGCAGGCACCTTGTCGATGAGTTCGGCCGGCAGCGCCAACAGGCGGCCGATTTCCTTGACCTCCTGCACCGTCAGGCGGGACAGGGGGCTAAAGTCGCCCACCGAGTCGCCGTAGCGGGTGGAATAGCCCACCCAATCCTCGGAAAGGTTGCAGGTGTTCGCCACGCGACCGTTGCAGCACTGGCTCACCGCGTAGAGGGTAGCCATACGGATGCGCGGAGGCAGGTTGATGCGTGCCTGCTCGGTCAGCTCCATAGGGATGGCTCCCTTGATGCCTTGGATGGCATCGTGGACATTCACCACGTAATGGGGGATCCCCAGATGGTTGACCAGCTTATAGGACATATCGATATCTGCCTGCTCGCCGTTGGGCATCAGCACACCGATGACGCGGTCTCTGCCCAGGGCTTCCACGCACAGCGCCGCCACGATGGAGCTGTCCTTGCCACCGGAAACGCCCAGCACCGCATTGCAGTCCGGACCGTTTTCGGCGAAGAAGTCGCGAATCCAGTTCACGCAATCGTTTTTTACTTTCAAAGCGTCAAACACAGTATTTCCTCCTTATTTGTTTTTGCCTTCAAGGTAATTGCGGTATTCTTCCCTTTGGGGTATCAAATTTTCCATTCCGTGCGCTCCTTTTTAAATCAAGTTGCACATTGTCATTCATACCGTCTTAGTTTGGAAAATCCATAATTCTTTCTACTTCTTCGATGGTGAGCGGTGCGGGCTTGCACTTGACATACGCGCAAATGACGGCACCGTTGCCCATCTGAAATTTGCTTCCCATGGACACGATAATGTTCCGCTGTTTCCTATTCTCGCTCATATACATATACACGCCTATGGAGCCGCGATCCGCGGGATAATAGTAGCACAGAGGACGAGCTATACCCAGATTCTTTTGGGATTCTTCGTCCAGCACTTTTATGCCGACAGAGGTGCAGTTATAAAACACTGTGCCGAGTCCTGCGTGGCTGTCAAAATCATAGACGATGGTGGACTTCGGCGCATCCCTTTTGCTGACATAAACTGCGTTGGGAAGCGGTTTCTCTGCTGATGCCTCCGCTTTCTTTCTGTCCGCAAGGTACGCATCGATGGCGCCGATCACGTGATCGTGAATGCTGCGTGTAAAGGCTGCTTCGCTCTTGATATCCACCTGCGGTCTGTCGCCGATTTCGGTTTTGTGACCTTCCTTGCCCGATGCGATGGCAAGCACCGCTTCTTCGCTCTCCACGTCGTCGGGCGCAATGGGATATACTGTAAAGGAAAGGGACTCATAGTGATCGGAGCCTTCCATATCACCGCTTCCATTGTAGTACCAGTCGGATTTCACAACATAGGTATTGAGCTTGTATTGATACACGTCCAGCGCATAGACCTCTTCCGAGGCGCTCCACGTATGTTCCTCATCATCTCTGTCGCGGGCTACGCTCTTATCAAATTGATAGCGTTTCAGAAGCGTGAGTTCTTTGTTTGCCATAACGAAACCTCCTATTCGGCGTAAGCATAGCCGTCAATGTTAAAATCATGTACAGCGCCCGAGTAGTGGTAGGTAAACTTGTAAACCTCCCACTTGTTGCTGTCTCCCATCTGACATCGTGCCTCAAATCCGTGATCCATCAATACGTTCGGATTGTTACGCACGAGCCTGGCGGTGATGGCGGCCTTTTCTGTAAAGATGGCCTCCGTCGGCGGATTGGTATCGACCAAGCCGTGTTCACCGCCTTCGGTTTGCTCAAGTATTTTGCCGATCAGCGCATCGTGTGCGAATTCCTCAAGCACCGGGGCATTGGTTTTATAAAACTCACTGTCTGCTTTGTAAATGAGCTTGTTGTTTTTGTCGATCAGCACATCCTCCCGGTTGATTTTTGTGAGGATGTATGTTCCGTCCGGCAGCCCTGTTCCCAGGTTTTCTCCCTCAAAAACGAAGGTGGTATGTGCGGCGTTTTCGCCTTTGTTGTAACGAATAGTACAGAAATCATTATCCCAGAACGCCAAACGGCTGAATATGCCGGCGTTCTTTTTCTCATACCGAACTTCCCAAACGTCCCTGTTGTTGTCCATATCCAAGAGAAAGGACGCAAACCCGTCCACAGTACGGGTGGACTCGCTGACGACGGTATAATCGATTTTGTACACATCGAACACAAGGAAGAGGATCACCCATATGACGGCGCTAAGGATGAGAAATACGCCAAAAATCTTCAAAAACTTCAGCAAAGGCTTGGCCAACGCCTTAAGTAACCCCGCTCCCGCAGCGTTGGGTCGGAATTGCTTATTCGACTCCTGCCATTGTTTTTCGGCTTCTCGCTTTCGCGCACAATTGGGGCAGATACGTGAGTCGTCATACGGAAGGATAGCCCCACAGTGGCGACAAGTATGTATTGCCATATGACACTCTCCTTTCCCGGGACACCGCTCGGATTATTTGTTCAGCTTAATATCGTAGATCGCGTAGGTATGCGAGGCGTCATCCTTCAATGTGCATTCCAGGAAGAAGAGCAATCTTTCGCAGTTTTTACCGAGGTCTACGGTATACACCGCCGTGATATCTGTTGCCGCCCATGGATAAGCTATAGGACTTGGCGTTTTCGTATTTGTATACATCTATGCCGCCTGCTTTCATGATCGGTTCGTGCTTGTTCAGATAGTAATTCTCAAGATACGGGGGGTCAAACACCTCCGACTCCTCGCCACCGCCGAAAAGACCGCAGCCTGCCAATATGGACAGCAGTACGGTGAAAACCAGTACCATAGCAACCGACCTCATATATTTCTTCATAATCTGTCCTTCCGTTATCCATCATGCGTTATCGCAAGCGATGCGATCACCGCGATAAAGCAGGATCCAATCTATTCTTTTGCTCTCACCGAATAGGTTTCGCCGTAAAGTGCGTTGGCCAGGCGAATGGTGGTGGGAAGTCCTCGGATCGAACGCAGATCCTCTTGCGCAAAATCGCGTCCGGTCATCTGTTCCA
>JAZSOW010000016.1:0-75560 GCA_045537135.1 Acutalibacteraceae bacterium | reverse complement strand
ATCCGGTTATGCTCAACCGTGCGCCCACTCTGCACCGTTTGGGTATCCAGGCCTTTGAGCCGGTGCTGGTAGAGGGTCGTGCTATTAAACTGCACCCCCTGGCCTGTACCGCCTTTAACGCCGACTTCGACGGCGACCAGATGGCTGTGCACGTACCCCTGTCTGCTGAGGCACAGGCGGAAGCCCGCTTCCTAATGCTGGCTGCCGGTAACCTGCTTAAGCCCTCCGATGGCAAGCCGGTCACCGTACCTACCCAGGATATGGTGTTGGGCTCCTACTACCTGACCATCGATAAGCATGAGAAGGATACCCCCGAGGAGGCCGCGGCCGCCAAGGAGAGCACCGACAAGATCTATCGTGACGAGAACGAAGCACTCATGGCCTACGATGAGGGCGTCATCGATCTGCACGACGATATCAAGATCCGCCGTACCATGGAGGTGGAGGGCAAGATGGTCTCCCATCTGGTCAAGACCACCGTGGGTCGTGTAATCTTCAACCACTCCATTCCCCAGGATCTGGGCTTTGTGGATCGCACCCTGCACGAGGGAGAGACCGTGGAGTCTGCTTCCTATTTGGATCGTCTCATGGGCTATGAGATCGACTTCAAGGTAGGCAAGAAGCAACTGGGCAAGATCGTGGGTGAGTGCATCAAGCAGCATGGCGCTGCCAAGACCTCTGTGGTTCTGGATGCTATCAAGGCGCAGGGCTACAAGTTCTCCACCCGCGGTGCTCTTACCGTGTCTGTGGGTGATGCCACCATCCCGGAGAAGAAGAAGATCTACATCGCTGAGGCGGAGGAAATGGTGGATCGCATCACCGAGCTGTTTAACCAGGGTCTCATGAGCGAGGAAGAACGCTATGAGAAGGTCATCGCCACCTGGAACGAGACCACTGACAAGGTCACCAAGGCGCTGGTGGGTAACATGGATCCCTACAACCCCATCCAGATGATGGCAGATTCCGGTGCTCGTGGCTCCATCAGCCAGATCCGCCAGCTGGCGGGTATGCGCGGTCTGATTGCCAATACTTCCGGTAAGACCATCGAGGTGCCCATTCGTGCTAACTACCGCGAAGGTCTGAATATTCTGGAGTACTTTACCTCTGCCAAGGGTGCTCGTAAGGGTCTGGCGGATACCGCTCTGCGTACCGCTGACTCCGGTTATCTGACCCGCCGTCTGGTAGATGTGTCCCAGGAGGTCATCATCCGTGAGCACAACTGCGACACCCACGAGGGTATCGATGTGTACGACATCAAGGATGGCAACCGCGTGATCGAGCCGCTCACCGAGCGTCTGCTGGGTCGCTTCCTGTGCGAGGATTTCTGCGATCCTGCTACCGGCGAGGTGCTGGTGGATCGTAACCACAAGATGACCGATGAGGATGCTACCATCATCGACAAGGTGCTGCGTATGGCAGCTACCGATGCTGAGGGCAAGGTGGACGATAGCAAGGTGCGGGTGAAGATCCGCTCGGTGCTGACCTGTGCCTCCCGCAAGGGCGTGTGCGCCTGCTGCTATGGTGCCAACCTGGCCACCAATGAGCTGGTTACCGTGGGCGAGAGCGTGGGCATCATCGCCGCCCAGTCCATCGGTGAACCCGGCACCCAGCTGACCATGCGTACCTTCCACACCGGCGGTGTTGCCGGCGGCGAGGATATCACCCAGGGTCTGCCTCGTGTTGAGGAGCTCTTTGAGGGGCGCAAGCCGAAGCATCTGGCTATCATCAGCGAGATCACTGGTATCGTGCGCCGCGAGGAGAAAAAGAAAAACCTGGTCATCGTTACGGCTGAGGATGGCTCCGAGGAGCGCACCTATGTGATCACCTACGGTGCTCGTCTGCGTTCCTGCATCGAGGATGGCTACCTTGTTAAGAAGGGCGAGTGTATCACCGAAGGCTCCATGAGCCCTCACGATGTGCTGGATGTGTGCGGTGAATCCGCCGTACAGGATTACCTGATCAAGGAGGTCCAGGTCACCTACCGTACCCAGGGCGTTGATATCAACGATAAGCATATTGAGGTCATTATCCGCCAGATGATGCGCAAGGTGAAGGTGGAAGACTCCGGCGACACCAATCTGGTCAACGACGCCGTCGTGGACAAGACCGAGTTGTACGATGAGAACGCCGCCGTGGAAGCCCGCATCGCCGCTGGTGAGACCGGCGCGGACGGCGAGCCCCTGCGTACCGCGGTGGTTACCCCCATCCTGTTGGGTATCACCAAGGCCGCTCTGGCCACCGACAGCTTCCTGTCTGCCGCCTCCTTCCAGGAGACTACTCGCGTGCTGACCGATGCCGCTATCAAGGGCAAGGTGGATCCGTTGCTGGGTCTCAAGGAGAACGTCATCATCGGTAAGCTGATTCCTGCCGGTACCGGTATGCAGCAGTATGCCGGGGTGTCCGTCAAGGATCACCGCGCTCCCAAGAACGCCTTCAGTGTGCTGGATGAGCTGCTGAAAGCGGATGACGGCGAGGACAGCGAGGAGTCTGTCGAGCTGGTCGAGGAATAATCACCGACAAAGAGAACCGGAGGAGCCTTTCCTCCGGTTCTTTTAATCGTATTGGCAATATGTACGGAAATGAATGGATAAAACAAGGAAAATATCACAGAATACCCCTTGACAACCATATACACACTATGCTAAAATGTGTACTTGTGGCGCGATGCCTACATGGGATTATTGCGCTCATTTTACGGTTTTAGAGGACGAAAGTTCTTTAAAATACATTATAATCGGAGGTGAAATGAATGCCTACTTTTAACCAGTTAGTCCGCAAGGGAAGAGAGGATCTGGAGAAGAAGGCCAAGGCGCCTGCTCTGCTGAAGGGCTGGAACTCCAAGAAGCGCACGGCTATTGATCAGAACTCTCCCCAGAAGCGTGGTGTTTGCACCGCTGTGAAGACTTCCACGCCGAAGAAGCCGAACTCCGCTCTGCGTAAGGTGGCGCGTGTCCGTCTGTCCAACGGGATCGAGGTTACGTCCTACATCCCCGGCGAAGGTCACAACCTGCAGGAGCACAGCGTCGTGCTGATTCGCGGCGGCCGTGTTAAGGACCTGCCCGGTGTGCGTTACCACATCATCCGCGGTACTCTTGATACCCAGGGTGTTGCCAATCGTATGCAGGCTCGTTCCAAGTACGGTGCCAAGCGTCCCAAGGCCGGTGCGGCCAAGAAGTAAGACATCCACTCAGCGGCTACATAGTAGCAGCAGATTTTCATATATTTCGGGCTTTTTTGCTGCGGAAGAAAACCTGCTTCTCTATTGGCCAACGGAAGTATGTCGCTTTCGAGTACCTGTGATATCATAATTATGAAGGAGGGAAGTAAAGTGCCGAGAAGAGGTTTTACCGCAAAACGTGATGTTTTGCCCGACCCGCTTTACAATTCCAAGTTGGTGACCAAGCTCATCAACAACATCATGCTGGACGGTAAGAAGGGTGTTGCCCAGAAGATCGTCTACGATGCATTCGACATCATTAAGGAAAAGTCCGGCGAGGAGCCCCTGACTGTTTTCGAGAAGGCCATGGAGAATGTCATGCCCGTGCTCGAGGTTAAGGCGCGCCGCGTCGGCGGTGCCACCTATCAGGTGCCTATTGAGGTGCGTCCTGACCGCCGTCAGACCTTGGGTCTGCGTTGGTTGACCGCCTATTCCCGCAGCCGTTCCGAGCGCACCATGAAGGAGCGCCTGGCAGCCGAGATCCTGGATGCCATGAACGGTAACGGCGGTGCCGCGAAGAAGTGCGAAGACACCCACAAGATGGCCGAGGCCAACAAGGCGTTCGCTCACTTCCGCTGGTAATCGTCACCCATCACTGAGGAAAAGGAGGATCACCCTATGGCAAGAGACGTATCTCTGGCTATGACCAGAAACATTGGTATTATGGCGCACATCGATGCTGGTAAGACTACCACCACCGAGCGTATTCTGTACTATACCGGTGTTAACTACAAGATCGGTGAGACCCACGACGGCGGCGCTACCATGGACTGGATGGCGCAGGAGCAGGAGCGTGGTATGACCATTACCTCTGCCGCTACCACCTGCTATTGGGACAAGCAGGGTACCTCTGACAAGCATCGTATCAACATCATTGATACTCCCGGTCACGTGGACTTCACCGTTGAGGTGCAGCGTTCTCTGCGTGTTCTGGACGGCTCTGTCACGGTACTGTGCGCCAAGGGCGGCGTGGAGCCCCAGTCTGAGACTGTGTGGCGTCAGGCAGACGACTATCAGGTGCCCCGTATGGCCTACGTTAACAAGATGGACATCATGGGCGCCGACTTCTATCGCGTTGTCAACATGATGCGCGACAGACTCAAGTGTAACGCTGTGCCGATCCAGCTGCCTATCGGCTCCGAGAACACCTTTAAGGGTATCGTTGACCTGATCGAAATGAACGCCGACGTTTATTACGATGAGATGGGCAAGGATATGCGCGTTGAGGAGATCCCCGACGACATGAAGGATCTGGCCGAGGAGTACCACGAGAAGCTGCTGGAGGCTGTTGCCGAGCAGGATGAGGCTTTGATGGAGAAGTACTTCGGCGGCGAGGAGATCACCGTTGAGGAGATCAAGGCTGTTATCCGTAAGGCCACGATCGAGAACACCATGGTTCCCGTTTGCTGCGGTACTTCTTACCGCAACAAGGGCGTTCAGAAGCTGCTGGATGCCATCGTGGACTTCATGCCCTCTCCGCTGGACGTTCCTGCCATCAAGGGCGTGAACCCGGAGACCGAGGAAGAGGAGACCCGTCCTTCTTCCGATGAAGAGCCGTTTGCCGCTTTGGCTTTCAAGATCGCTACCGACCCCTATGTGGGTAAGCTGGCCTTCTTCCGTGTGTATTCCGGCGTGGTCAAGGCCGGCGACACTGTGTACAATTCCAGCAAGGATTCTAACGAGCGTCTGGGCCGTATCGTGCAGATGCACGCCAACGCCCGTAAGGACCTGGATGTGGTGTACGCCGGTGATATCGCCGCTGCGATCGGCCTGAAGAACACCACCACCGGTAACACGCTGTGTGATGAGAAGCATCCCATCATCCTGGAATCCATGAAGTTCCCGGAGCCTGTTATCCGTGTGGCCATTGAGCCCAAGACCAAAGCCGGTCAGGAGAAGATGGGTATTGCGCTGGCGAAGCTGGCCGAAGAAGATCCCACCTTCAAGACCTACACCGACGAAGAGACCGGTCAGACCATCATCGCCGGTATGGGTGAGCTCCATCTGGAGATCATCGTTGACCGTCTGCTGCGTGAGTTCAAGGTGGAGGCCAATGTAGGCGCTCCCCAGGTTGCTTACAAGGAGACCGTCCGCCGCCTGGCCGATGTGGACTGCAAGTATGCCCGTCAGTCCGGTGGTAAGGGTCAGTACGGTCACGTTAAGATCAAGCTGGAGCCCAACGAGTCCGGCAAGGGCTACGAGTTCATCAACGCCGTGGTTGGCGGTGCTATTCCGAAGGAGTACATTCCTGCGGTTGACGCCGGTATCCAGGGCGCTATGCTGGCGGGTACCATCGCCGGCTATCCCGTCGTGGACTGCAAGGTCACCCTGTACGATGGTTCTTATCACGAGGTCGACTCCTCCGAAATGGCGTTCAAGATCGCCGGTTCTATGGCGTTCAAGGATGCGATGAAGAAGGCCGACCCGGTGCTGATGGAGCCGATCATGAAGGTGGTCGTCGTCGTTCCGGACGAATATATGGGCTTTGTGGTGGGCGATATCGCCTCTCGTCGTGGCCAGATGGAAGGCTCTGAGAACATCAACGGCGCTGTGCAGATCCGTGCGAACGTGCCGCTTTCTGAGATGTTCGGTTATGCCACCGATCTGCGTTCCGGCACCCAGGGCCGTGGCCAGTACGTGATGGAGCCCAGCCACTATTCTGAGATTCCCAAGAGTGTGGCCGAGGCGATCATCGCCAAGCGTGCCAACAAAGAGGGTTAATGAGTGATTTTCGAGGGGATTCGGCCGATTTTGGCCGAACTTCCCGGAAATTCCCCCACTTTCTTTGTAAAAGTACTTGCAATTTATGCCGGGACTTGGTAGAATAATACCCAAGACCGAGCAATTATCTTTGATTATTAAAGGAGGCTATAACAATGGCAAAGGAAAAGTTCGAACGCAACAAACCGCACGTAAACATTGGTACCATCGGTCACGTTGACCATGGTAAGACTACTCTGACCGCCGCTATCACCAAGGTGCTGGCTATTAACGGTCAGGCTGACTTCATGGATTATGGCAACATCGATAAGGCTCCCGAAGAGCGTGAGCGTGGTATCACCATCAACACCTCTCACGTGGAGTACGAGACCGACAACCGTCACTATGCTCATGTTGACTGCCCCGGCCACGCCGACTACGTCAAGAACATGATCACCGGTGCTGCTCAGATGGACGGCGCTATTCTGGTTGTGTCCGCTGCTGACGGTCCCATGCCCCAGACTCGTGAGCACATCCTGCTGTCCCGCCAGGTTGGCGTTCCCTACATCGTGGTCTTCATGAACAAGTGTGACCAGGTCGATGACGAGGAGCTGCTGGAGCTGGTTGAGATGGAGATCCGTGAGCTGCTCAGCGAGTATGATTTCCCCGGCGACGACATCCCGATTGCCAAGGGTTCTGCTCTGGCTGCTCTGGAGTGTGCCGCTACCACCATCGATGCTCCCGAGTATGCTCCCATCCTCGAGCTCATGAAGAACGTGGACGAGTACATCCCCAGCCCTGCTCGTGACGACGAGAAGCCCTTCCTGATGCCCGTTGAGGACGTCTTCACCATCTCCGGCCGTGGTACTGTTGCTACCGGTCGTGTGGAGCGTGGCCGTCTGAACCTGT
Organism: Acutalibacteraceae bacterium; assembly: GCA_045537135.1. Taxonomy (GTDB): domain Bacteria; phylum Bacillota; class Clostridia; order Oscillospirales; family Acutalibacteraceae; genus UBA5905. The sequence goes on along the minus strand of JAZSOW010000016.1, from coordinate 68,734 downwards.
CTGAGGAAGTGGAGATCATCGGTCTGACCGAGGAGCGCGCTAAGACGGTTGTTACCGGTATCGAGATGTTCCGCAAGATGCTGGATTACGCTGAGGCCGGCGATAACATCGGCGCCCTGCTGCGTGGTGTGGCTCGTGAGGACATCGAGCGCGGCCAGGTTCTGTGCAAGCCCGGCACTGTGAACCCCCACACCAAGTTCCATGCTCAGGTTTATGTTCTGAGCAAGGACGAAGGTGGCCGTCATACCCCCTTCTTCAACAACTATCGTCCCCAGTTCTACTTCCGTACCACCGACGTGACCGGCGTCATCAGCCTGCCCGAGGGCGTTGAGATGTGCATGCCCGGCGATAACGTCGAGATGGACGTGGAGCTGATCACCCCCATCGCTATCGAAGAGGGTCTGCGTTTCGCTATCCGCGAGGGTGGTCGTACCGTCGGTTCCGGCGTTGTTTCCAAGATCAACGAGTAATCTGACGTAAACGCACAGCATGTAACCAAAAGTACCCCGCTTCCTTCGTGGAAGCGGGGTACTTTTTACCTCTTGACATATACCCCCTTGGGGTATATAATACAAGAGAAGGAGGTGACCGTCATGATCGAAGAAGCTTGTACCTGTTGTGGCGAAAAAACGACCCGCCGCAGCGAGGAGGAACGTAAAAAGCTCATCCACCGGCTCAACCGTCTGGAAGGACAGATCCGAGGCATCCGGCGGATGGTAGAGAACGCCGCCTACTGCGTGGATATTCCCACCCAGCCGGCGGCGGCCGCCGCCGCCCTCAATGGGTTTAACAAGGAGCTCATGGGACACCATATCCGTGGATGTGTGGCGCAGGATCTGCAACGAGGAGATACCGCTACGGCAGAAGAACTCGTGGACATATTGCAGAAGCTGATGTAGGAGTGTGCATGATGAAACAATATTCTGTGACCGGTATGACCTGTGCTGCCTGCAGTGCCCGGGTGGAGAAAGCCGTGGCGGCTGTTGACGGTGTTACCGCCTGCTCGGTGAGCCTGCTGACCAATTCCATGGGGGTGGAAGGCACCGCTTCTCCGGCGGCTATTATCGCCGCGGTGGAGGGAGTCGGCTACGGCGCCTCCCCGAAAGGGGTAAAGAGCGCTAAAGCCACCGATGCCCTAGAGGATAAGTCTACACCACAGCTACGACGACGCTTGCTCGCCTCGCTTTGCTTTTTATTGCCGCTGATGTATGTGTCTATGGGCCACGTGATGTGGGACTGGCCGCTACCGACGATATTAGCCGCCAATCCCTTGGCACTGGCACTTGTTCAGCTATTGCTGACTGCCGCCGTCATGGTGATCAACCAGCGGTTTTTCATTAGTGGATTTAAATCACTGCTGAATCGTGCTCCCAACATGGACACCTTGGTGGCACTGGGGGCGGGTGCGGCCTTTGGGTATAGCACCTATGTGTTGTTTACTATGACAGCCGGTGGCCATACCGCTGCACACGGTCTGCACGACCTGTACTTTGAGTCGGCGGCGATGATCCTGACGCTCATCACCGTGGGTAAGATGCTGGAGGCCCGCTCCAAGGGGCGCACCACCGACGCCCTGCGAGGGCTGATAGATTTACGCCCAAAGACGGCCACTCTGCTGGTGGATGGCACCGAAACGGTGGTGCCTATTGAGCGAGTGAAGGTAGGAGACATCTTTACTGTCCTTCCGGGCGGATCGGTGCCGGTGGATGGCGTTGTGCTGGAGGGGAGCAGTGCGGTGGATGAGGCCGCCCTTACCGGGGAGAGCGTGCCGGTGGAAAAAGCGGTGGGGGACACCGTGTCTGCCGCCACCGTCAACCGCTCCGGCCACCTCACCTGTCGTGCCAGCCGCGTAGGGGAAGATACTACCCTGTCCCGCATCATTCACCTGGTGGAGGACGCGGCGGCGACCAAAGCTCCTATCGCTAAGGTGGCCGACAAGGTCTCCGGTGTGTTTGTGCCGGTGGTCATCGCCTTGGCCGTTATCACTGTAGCTGTGTGGCTGTTGTTGGGAGAAAGCGCGGGCTTTGCACTGGCCCGAGGAATCTCCGTGCTGGTCATCAGTTGCCCCTGCGCCCTGGGGCTTGCCACGCCGGTGGCCATCATGGTGGGCAATGGCGTGGGTGCTCGTCATGGGGTGCTGTTCAAGACCGCCGCTTCCTTGGAGCACACAGGGCGCACCCGCATTGTGGCACTGGATAAGACCGGTACCATTACCAAGGGGGAGCCCCATGTCACAGACATCCGGCCGCATGCGGTGGAGGAGACCGCATTGCTGACTGTCGCCTATGCGCTGGAAAGTAAGAGCGAGCATCCCCTGGCGCAGGCGGTGTGTGCTTATGCCAGGGAACGGGGGATTACCGCAGCCCCGGTGACGGATTTCCGTGTTCTACCCGGGAGTGGGTTGGAGGCTACCTTGGATGGCAGGCCGCTGTGCGCAGGTAACCGGGCGTTTATGGAAACGCGCTTATCCCTTCCCGCTCAAATAGTCACTCAGGCAGAGGAGTTGGCGGAGGCGGGCAAGACACCGCTGTTTTTCGCACAAGATGGAGAACTGTTGGGTGTCATTGCCGTGGCGGACGTGCTCAAGGAGGATAGCCCCGCCGCCATCCGGGAACTGCGAGACATGGGTATCCGTGTGGTGATGCTTACCGGCGATAACGTCCGCACCGCCGCTGCCATTGGCCGACAGGTCGGAGTGGATGAGGTGATAGCGGAGGTATTACCCGCCGGCAAGGAGGATGCCATCCGCCGCCTGATGGCACAGGGGGAGACCGCTATGGTGGGAGATGGTATCAATGACGCCCCCGCTTTGACCCGGGCGGATACCGGCATCGCCATCGGCGCCGGTACAGATATTGCCATCGATGCGGCGGATGTGGTACTGATGCACAGCCGCTTGTCAGATGTGCCCGCCGCCATCCGTTTGAGCCGTGCTACCTTGCGCAATATCCATCAGAATCTGTTCTGGGCATTTATCTACAATATGATCGGTATTCCGCTGGCGGCAGGGGTGTTCATTCCCTTGCTTGGCTGGCAACTCAGCCCCATGTTCGGCGCGGCAGCCATGAGCCTGTCCAGCTTCTGCGTGGTGACCAATGCCCTACGCCTTAATCTGTTTCGCTTTAACAAGACTATACAAGCAAAGGAGGACAAACCCGTGGAAAAGACCCTGAAGATCGAGGGCATGATGTGCCCCCATTGTGAGGCACACGTCAAGAAAGCCTTAGAGGCTCTGGACGGCGTGGCATCGGCCACCGCCAGCCATCAGGCGGGCACCGCAGTGGTTACCCTGACCGCCGCTGTGCCGGACGCGGTGCTCAAGACTGCGATTGAAGCCGCTGGCTACAAGGTGCTGTGACCGAAGCAGTGGCTGTGGAGAGTGGATACATGGTTGGAAAAGACCTTTTGTCCCGTGTGGTAGGAACACCCGCCGCATGGCGGGCCCGATCTGTACTTGTAGCTCAATAATCATAAGCATTCCCCCAAACGACATCTGTCAACGAATATGTCGCATAGATGGATTGACATAGACCGCGACTTTGCTATAATTAGAGTACACAGCAAAACCGACGTCTTTTCGATAGGAAAAGGGGCGATTTTTTGAAAATTCAAGTTGTTGACAAGGCGAGGGTTATTATGGATAACCCTGGCAGTCTACATTGCTATTTCGGATGGCCCACCGCCATACGGCTGAAAAATGGGCGCATCGCTGTGGGGGCTTCCGGCTACCGTCTGTCCCACATATGTCCTTTCGGGAAATCTGTCCTGGCCTTCAGCGAGGACGAAGGTAAGACCTATACCCGCCCTGCGGCTATCATCGACACGGTGCTGGATGACCGGGATACCGGTCTGTGTACCTTTGGTAAATCCGGGCTGATCCTTACCTCCTTTAACAATACTTGCGACTTCCAGCGGCAGATGATCAAGGGCCACGTGGATGCCCGCAGTGAAGCGGTGCAGAGGTATGTGGCCGCTTATCTGGATACGGTTACGGAGGAACAGCAGGAGGCGGTGCTGGGTGCCACTTATAAGATCAGCTACGACAACGGCATTACCTTTGGACCCTTGTATGTAAGCCCTGTCACCAATCCACACGGCCCCATTGAGCTACAGGACGGCTCCATTCTATGGGTCGGATCCACCTTCTGCCGTGACAACGTAGATGGCTATACGATTCACGCCTGCCGTGTCAACCGGGATGGGACCATGGATAAGCTGGGCGAGATACCGCCGATCATGGAGGAGGGCAACGTGCGCAAGGCCTGTGAGCCCTACACCATTCAGCTAAAGGATGGCACTTTGATCTGTCACATCCGTGTGGAGCCCACCTTTACCACCTTCCAAACGATGTCCACCGATGGTGGCAAGACCTGGACGGTGCCGGAGAAGCTCCTCCCCGACCATGGCGGCGCACCGGTGCACCTGTTGCAACACTCCTCCGGGGTCCTCATTGCCGCCTATAGCTACCGTGAGGTGCCTTACGGCCTGCGGGTCATGTTTTCCTATGATGGAGGTAAGACCTGGGACAAGGATCACGTCATCTACACAAACGACGCTTCCGCGGACCTTGGCTATCCCACCATGGTCGAGCTCAAAGACGGCAGTCTGCTAACGGTGTTCTACGCCCGGGAGCGGGTAGAGGACCCCTCGGTCATCATGCAAACAATTTGGAAAATTGAAAACTAAGAAAAGAAGTACTTAGAACAATTGATCGCTCTGCAGTGTGCATCGGTCCCTATTTTAAGCGCCGATGGCAGATGCTACCGAACCCCCTGTTGTAGTTTTTAATTCAACAACAGGGGGTTCGTTTATTTAATGTCCGTTTTTTCAGGGTATAGTCCAACTCTCTTCTATACCGGCCGCTCCCGCCGCATCTGCCGGGGGGACAGACCGGTGTGTTGCTTGAACACCTTACGGAAATAGGTGGCGGAACTGAATCCCAGCCGGTCGCTGATCTCCTCCACCGACAGGTCGGTGGTGGTCAGCAGACCGGTAGCCTGCTGTACCAGGATCTCTTGACGCATCAAAGCGGGTGTCTTACGATAGACTCTCTTAAGACAGTTGTAGAGGGTGCTCTCGCTGATCTGACAGGCGGCGGCAACCTGTGTGGCGGGTGCGTGGGGGTAGCGGTGCATATAGGCAACGGCTTCCTCTGCCAGTTGATCTCGGGGAGCTTTGGGAACCACCGTCATGGTGGGCAGAGCCAGTTGCAGGATCTGGTATAGCCATCCTACCGACAGCCCATCTATCTCCTTGTGCGCCGACAGCTCTGCCAGCAGGACACGCAGCTCGGAGGTTACGGTTATCACCTGCAAGGGGTATGCCGTGTCCGGGGGAAAGGGGAAATACTGAAACCCGAGGGAGTCGAAGCGGATATCTCCCTCGCTGTGCCAATAGGAATGATAAGCGCACCCCTTGGGGATGTAAAACAGATCTCCTGGTCTCACCGTTAGTGTGGCATCTCGGCTTTGCAGACGGCCGTACCCCTCATGGAGATACCCTAGGTAGTGGGAGGGCGCCCCGGGGAGGATCTGGTTGTGTCGGTACTGGCGAAAGGTGTACTGTGCAAACAGAAAGGAATTACGGAATTTTATGTTGTCCACGTTAAATTCACCACAAAATTTATAGGATAGTATGCGCTATTTGCAGTATAGCGCGTTTTTTAACGGCTGTCAATATGCTATGATAATGGCAGAGGTGATTGGCGTGAAAAATAGACAGATCGTATTTACCGGCGTTAACTGCGCCGAATTATTGGAAGTGGATATGACCGCCCCTACCGGTGACCAGGTACAGGTGAGGCTGGCGGTCTCTACGGTCAGCAGCGGCACTGAGCGTGCCAACATCTCCGGAGATGTGAACGTGAGCGCCTTTGAAGTGTTTACCCAGGTCAGCTTCCCCCGCTATGCCGGCTACAGTGCCGCCGGCACCGTAGTGGCGGTGGGGGACAAGGTGACGAGAGTGGCCGTAGGAGACCGGGTGGTGGTCTCCTGGGGCACTCACAGTGCCTACAGTACCGTGCCGGAGTGCGACGTGACCAAAATCGAGGATGACAGCCTGTCCTTTGAGGAGGCGGCACTCACCCACATCGGCACCTTTCCGTTGGGTGCCATCCGCAAATGCCGCCTGGAGGTGGGAGAATCTGCCTTGGTGATGGGTCTGGGTGTTCTCGGTCTCATGGCCGTGCAGCAGCTGCGCGCTGCCGGGGCGGTGCCGGTCATCGCCGCCGACCCCATCCCTGTTAAGCGGGAATTGGCTCTGCGGCTGGGTGCAGACTATGACTTTGACCCGCTGGCGTCAGATTTTGCCGCGCAGGTGAAGGCGGTCACCGGCAAGGGCGCCAACGTCGTCATTGAAGTCACCGGCCTTGGGGCCGGGCTGGACACCGCTCTGGATGCTACCGCCCGGATGGGGCGTGTGGCATTGCTGGGGTGTACCCGCTCCTCGGATTTTACTATCGACTATTACCGCAAGGTGCATGGCCCAGGTATTTCCCTCATCGGCGCCCACACTCACGCCCGTCCGGAGGTGGAATCCGCAGCCGCGCTGTGGACGACACAGGACGACGTTCGCGCCCAGCTACGGCTGGTAGCTGGTGGCCGTATCGATCTGAAGACTCTGGTGGAGGAGACCCATTCTCCCGAAGAAGCTCCGGCGGTGTATCAGCGGCTGGTGACGGAAAAATCCTTCCCCATCGTACAGTTTGATTGGAGGTTACTGTAATGCGCAAGATTAAGATCGCTCACATTGGTATGAACCTAAACAGCCATTCCCCCGACGTGTTCAACACCCTTAAAAAACAGCCGGAGCTGTTCGATATCGCCGGCTACGTCCTGCCGAAGGGGGAGCGGGAGCGCATCGCCCACCGCCTTAGCTGCTTTGAAGGCTATCCGGAGCTGACCCTGGAGCAGGTGCTGGAGGACGATACCATCGAAGCTGTCACCGTGGAGACCGACGAGGTGTACACCACCAAGTACGCTCTGATGGCGGCACAGCACGGTAAGCATATCCATATGGAAAAGCCCGGCGGGGTTTCCCTGCCGGACTTCGAGAAGCTGATCGTAACGGTGAAGTGCACCGGCAAGGTGTTCCACACCGGGTATATGTATCGCTATAACCCTATGGTGCAGGAGCTGCTGGAGCAGAACGCTCGGGGGGAGCTGGGGGAGATCATCAGCGTGGAAGCCCAGATGAACTGTCCCCACGGTAAGGAGGTGCGCCAGTGGCTCACCGGCTTCCCTGGCGGGATGATGTTTTTCCTGGGCTGTCATCTGGTGGATCTGGTACTCTTACTGCAGGGTAAGCCTCGCCGGATCATCCCGCTGAACACCGCCACCGGTGTGGAGGGGACGACCGGGCTGGACTACGGCCTGGCGGTGCTGGAATACGACCGGGGTATGTCCTTTGTCAAGACCTGTGCCGTGGAGAAGGGCGGCTTTGCCCGCCGCCAGCTGGTGGTCACCGGCACTAAAAAGACGGTGGAGCTGAAACCCCTGGAATGGTACGTGGAGGGCGGTATGGTCACCGAGCGGATGAAATACGACACTGCCGACTGGCACAAGGCGGGCGAACATACTGTGACGCCGCCCTATGACCGCTACACGGCGATGACTTCTGCTTTTGCCGCCATGGTGCGGGGGGAGAAGAAGAACCCCTTTACTCCCGACTATGAGCTGGAGCTGTACAAGACCGTACTGAAATGCTGCGGGGAGAATGTGTGATGAACGAGAATAAGAATGTTCTGCTGATCGCCGGCGGCGGCACCCTGGGCACCGCCACGGCGGAGGAATTACTGGCTTTGGGCTGCCGGGTGGACATCATCTGCCCGGAGGAAAAGACGTCCCATCATCCGTCCCTCACCTTCATTCAGGCGATGGTCAGCGAGGATCTGCTGGGCGACCTCTTTGCCAAAAAGCATTATGACGGCATCGTCAATTTCATCCATTATAACACCTTAGAGGAATACATTCCTTACTTTGAGCTGTTGACGGATAACACCGACCACCTGCTGTTCCTGTCCTCCTACCGGGTGTATGCCAATGAACAGCACCCCATCACGGAAGAGGCACCGCTTCTCTGGGACACCTTAGACAAGGAATACCTGTCAAAAGAGACCTACGCTGTACCCAAGACCCTGTGTGAGCGGTATATGGCCGCCTCCCACAGGGACAACTGGACGGCGGTGCGCCCGGTGATCTCCTTCTCCCAGTACCGGCTGGACGTGGTGATGCGCCACAGCCACCAGGTGCTGGAGGCCGCCAAAAAGGGAGAGGTGCTCACTATGCCCGCCGAGGCTCGCTATCTCACCGCCGGACTGGATTGGGCGGGAAACACAGGAAAATTGTTGGCACATCTGTTGTTTAAGCCCCACACTTTCCGGCAGGCGTACACCATCTCCTCGGCACAAAACTTGACCTGGGATCAGGTGGCGAACATCTACACCGAGCTCATCGGTGCCCGTTTTGAGTGGGTGGACACCGATACCTACGTAAAGCTCAATCCTACCAACCTGTATGGGTTGTACTGCGACCGTCTGTATGACCGGGCCATTGACAATCGCAAGGTGCTGGAGGCTACCGGGCTGACGGCGGTGGATTTCCTCCCCATCCGGGAGGGCATTATCCTGGAATTGAAAACGCTGGGGACCTTATAAGGGCAATTGCCGTTGCCGCGCCGCGTAGGCGGTGGGGGTGTACCCGGTCTTTTCCTTAAAGATGCGACAAAAGTGATAGATGCCACCAAAGCCGCAGGCCTCCGCCACCTGGGTGACGGTAAGGTCGCTTTCAGTCAGTAGCTGTTGAGCCTTGCTTAGCCGCCGCTCCAGCACGTATTGCTTGGGGCTCATACCGTAGGCATCGGCAAACTGGCGGCGTAGCCATACCTCGCTGATGCCCGCATACGCGGCTACGTCCTCAATGTGCAGATGGGGCTCACTGTAATTCTCCTGTAGGTAGGTCATGGCCCGTTGCAGGGGCAGGCTGTCCATACGCTGCTCATCCTCCAGCATAGCCAGTATGTCGTAAAAGACCGCCATGGCCCGGTGCCGGTTGCGGGTCTCCTGACAGTACTGCTGCAGTCGCTGGAAGCGCCGCAGATACCGTTCCGGCTCCTGCAATGGGATGACGGTAAACGCATCGGCGGGGAACCCGTCCTCGCACAGGAAATTGACGAGGGGAAAATGACCATCCGCCGTGCGTTCCAGCATATAGGTAGAGCCTTGAGGGTGCAGGATAGCCACGCCGGGGCGGGAGATGAACACGCGCCCCTGATGGGTGTAGCGGATCTCGCCGGCGGTGCAGAAGGATAGCCCATAGGTGCTTCGGTTGACGATGGGGTGCGGTGCCGACCGGACGGAAGCGACGTTGATGACCTCCTTGATGGCGGTGACGGTGATACCCTCCAATACGCTCATAGTGGAACACTCCTTTCCTTTCTATTATACCGAAACTTGCAAATAAATCCAGTATTATTTCCAAAAACACTTTCGAAAAAGATAAAACGGTCCATTTTTTGCATTGCCGTGGCACCTACCTTGCCGTATAATGACCTCATAAGGAAGTAAGGAGGTTATGTTCGATGGAGTTCAAAATGGATTTTACAGGAAAAACCGCCATCGCTACCGGCGCGGCGTCCGGCATGGGTCTGCTCTTTTGCCAATGCTTTGCGGCGGCGGGAGGCAATGTGGTGATGACCGACATCAACCTGGAGGCACTGGAGCCTCTGGCGGCAGAGATCAACGCCAAGGACGGCGGTCGTGCTATCGCCGTCAAGTGCGACGTGCGGGACTACGAGCAGGTGTGTGCCGCTCGTGACGCGGCGCTGGAGAACTTCGGCCGGGTAGACGTGATGCTCAACACCGCCGGCGGCGCCGAAATGCGCATGCTGAACGTCAGCGGCGAGTTCCCGGATGTGCCCATTGACGTGTTTGATTGGAGTTTGGATGTCAATCTGCGTGGCCAGTTCTACTGTGCCCACGCGGTGATGAAGCCCATGCGTGAGCAGAAGAGCGGCCTCATTATCAACGTAGGCTCTGTAACCGGCGTGGAGGGCGACGGCGGCAACGTGGGCTACTCCACCTGCAAGAGCGCGGCCATGAACGGTCTGACCAAGTCCCTGGCCCAGTACGGTGCCCGCTACGGTGTGCGCTGTGTGTGCGTGTCCCCCGGGCCGGTGCTCACGCGCCCCGGTATGGCGGGGATGAAAACCATGCTGGGTCGTGCCGCGGAGCCCCAGGAGATCATTGATTTTATGCTGTATCTATGCTCCGACCACGGTACCTTTATCAACGGTGAGAACATTATGATCGACGGTGGCCGTAACGCGATGAGGAGACAAAGCTGATGAAACCGACATTTTTAGGCCATGATAAGCCCTTGCTGACCGGTATGGTCATTCGCCGTACACCGGAAGACTTTATTGACATCATCGGCAAGTCCATAGCAGATGGCGCCGAGGCCATCGGCCTGCAGATGGAGCACCTGGAGCCTCAGTATCGTACCCGGGAGATCATTACCTCCATCTTTGCGGCCTGTCAAGGTAAGCCCATCTACGTGACAAGCTATAAAAGCGACGGCAGCGCCGATCTGACGGATGAGCAGGTTGCCGAGTATCTGCTGTTTTTGCTGGACTGCGGTGCCACCCTGTGCGATTTTCAGACAAATATGTTTGATCGGAGCGCCCCCCGGGAGTTCACCAAGGACCCGGTGGCTATTGAAAAGCAGAAGGCCCTCACCGCCGAGATCCACCGCCGTGGGGGCGAGGTGATGATGAGTGCTCACACAGGCAGCATCCTCACCCCGGAGGAGACCCTGGAGCTGGCACGTGCGCAGATCGAGCGTGGCTCCGACATCAGCAAGATCGTCAATGGCTCTGCTGAGGATGGCTTGCCCACCTGCATCGAGACCATCGGCTTACTCAAGAAGCAGTTGGGCGCCCCCTTCCTGTACCTGGTGGGCGGCCCCTGCCACAAGACCGTCCGACAGATCGGCCCCACGCTGGGGGTGCATATGTATCTGTGCGTCCACACCCACGGAGAATTGGATGCCAGTATACAGCCGCTGATCGCGCCCCTCAAGGCCGTGCGGGACAATATGGTGTTTTAAGAGGTACGTTTATGAAACAGAAAGCCTTGTTAATGGGTGGCAGCGGTGCGCTGGGCGTCTACCTGACCCAGGAACTGCTGGCAAAGGGCTACGCCGTAGATGTGGTGTGCCTGGAGGATCTGCTGTCCGACCGGGAGGATCTGCGGTACATCAAGGCAAACGGCCTGGATATAAGCGTGGTGAGCGAGCTGTTGAAAAACCGTTACGACGCGGTGGTGGATTTTATGATCTACACAAGCTCCGAGCAGTACGCGCCCTTTTGCAAGCTGTACCTGGACAGCACCGCCCACTACGTGTTTCTCTCCTCCTACCGGGTGTATGCGGATGAGCAGCATCCCATCACCGAGACAGCCCCCCGGCTATTGGACGTGAGCCGGGATGAGGTGCTGCTGCACAGTGGGGATTACTGCATCTACAAAGCCCAGCAGGAGGATATGCTCCGCGCCTCCGGTTATAAAAACTGGACCATCCTGCGCCCGGCGATCACCTACTCCAAGCGCCGCTTCCAGCTCACCGTGCTGGAGGCCCACGTGCTGGTGTACCGGATGCGGCTGGGAAAAACGGTTGTCCTGCCGGAGCCGGCGATGGACGTACAGGCCACCCTAAGCTGGGCAGGGGATTTCGGCAAGGCGGTAGCCCGCCTTATCCACAACCCCAAGGCCTTTGGGGAGACCTATACCGTCTCCACCGCCGAGCATCACACCTGGCGGGAGATCGCGGAGCTCTACCGGGAGCTGGGCGGCCTCCAATATGTCACGGTGGACACGGAGACCTTCCTCGGCATTTGGAGCGCCCGGGAGCCACTGGATCGCCAGCAATTGGTCTATGACCGCTATTTTACTCGGGTGATCGACAATAGTAAACTGCTGGAGGCCACCGGCCTACGACAGGAGGACTTTATGCCCCTGCGGGAGGGGCTCAAGCGGGAGCTGTCCGCTTTGCCTGCAGATGACGTGTGGCCCCGCAATCCGGTCAACGATCGGATGGACACGTACTTAGCTTTACACGGAGAAGGGTGAATGAGAATGAAAGCCCTTACAATTCACCCCGTGACCTATGCCTACTCCACGTTGGAGGAACGGCTCATTTTCCGTGATGGTCGAGCGGGGGTGTATCTGCCCATTTCCTTTACCCTCTATCTTATCAAGGTGGAGGAGCGACGCATCCTGGTGGATGCGGGGTGCGACACCATGCCCGGCTTTGATATGCGGGATCATATCTCCCCGGCCAAGGCGATTGAACGCTTCGGCGTCACCGCTGGCGATATCACGGATGTCATCATCACTCATGCTCATCACGATCACGTGGAGGGAGTGGGGCATTTCGCCAACGCCACCGTCTATATCCAGCAGGAGGAGCATGTAAAGGCAAAGTCCTTTATCCCGGACACGATGCTGGTGCGCACCTTTACGGAGCGCCTAACCGTGGCCGAGGGGGTAGAGGTCATCCGCTGGGGCGGTCATTCCGCCGGCTCCTGCATCGTACAGGCGGGGGATAGCCTTATTGTAGGGGACGAGTGTTACCTGGCCGCCTGTATACAGCGGGGGGTCCCTACCGGGTCATCCTGTGACCCGCAAAAGAGTCAGCAATTCATTGATACATATAAGGAAGGGCCGTGGCGGTTGCTTTACTGCCACGATCCGGAACAGGAGGACATTTTATGAAAGCCATATTAGTCAACGATGACCGCTCCCTTCGCTGGGACAACGTGCCGGATCCCATGGTGGGGCCCGAGGACGTGCTGGTGAAGATTGAGGCCGCCGCCCTCAACCGGGCGGATCTGATGCAACGGGAGGGGGATTATCCGCCCCCGCCCGGCTGCCCCGAGTGGATGGGTCTGGAGATCGCCGGTACCATCGTGGAGATGGGCGCCGAGGTTTCGAAAAAATCTGATTGGAAGCTGGGTGACAAGGTGTGCGCCTTGCTGGGCGGCGGGGGCTATGCGCAGTATGCCAACGTGAAGTACGATATGCTCATGCCGGTGCCGGAGGGTTGCTCTATGATCGAAGCGGCGGCCATCCCCGAGGCCTTTGCTACCGCTTACCTCAATCTGTTCATCGAAGGCGGCATTAAGGCGGGGGATACCCTCTTGATGAATGCCGGTGCCAGCGGCCTTGCCAGCGTGGTCATTCCAATGGCGAAGGCCTTTGGTGTGCGGGTCATCACCACTATTATTGACGAGGACAAGCGCGCCGAGGTAGCCAAGACCGGTGCCGACATCATCGTCAACACCGTCACCGAGGACATCGTGGAGGTGCTCAAAGTCCAGTTGGCGGAGGGTCATCCGGTGGACGTGGCCATCGACTGCTTGGGTGGCGAGATTATGGGCAAGTGCATTCATTACTTAAAGCACGGCGCCCGCTGGATTATGATTGCCGCCCTGGCCGGTCAGCAGACCCAGATCGACCTGAAGAATATCTACGTGCGCAATGTGCGCATCATCGGTAGCACTCTGCGCTCCCGGACGCCACAGGTGAAGGCGCAGATCTTAGCCTCCCTGGTGCGGGATGTGTGGCCCAAGGTGACTACCGGCGAGGTGAAGCCCACCATCTACAAGGTGCTTCCCATCACCGAGGCGGAAGCCGCCCACGATATCCTGTACCGTGGGGAGAACATCGGCAAGGTCGTCCTGACCGTGGGATAAAAATTTCTAAAACGCCTTGACGTGAGTCGAGGCGTTCTTTTTTGTAAAATATATTGATGGAAACTGCCAAATATGGTAATATACTAATAGAACAAGGAGGGATACCTATGACCCTGCAAGAGATTTTGAGCACGGTGGATCACACCCTGCTAAACCCCGCCGCCACCGAGGGGGAGATCCGCGCCCTGTGCGACGACGGCCTGCGTTACCGCACTGCCAGCGTGTGCATCCCCGCCGCCTACGTGGCTTTTGCCAAGGCGTATGTGGGAGACCGCCTGCCGGTGTGCACCGTCATCGGCTTTCCCACCGGCTATAGCGTCACCGCGGTGAAATGCGCCGAGACCGCCCGGGCGGTAGAGGATGGCGCGGACGAGATCGATATGGTCATCAATGTAGGCTGGCTCAAGGATGGCCGCTATGAGGACGTACTGCAGGAGATTAAGGCGGTCAAAGCTGCCTGCGCCGGCCGCCTTCTCAAGGTCATCATCGAGACTTGCCTGCTCACCGAGGAGGAAAAGATCAAGATGTGCGAGATCGTATCCGCCTCCGGGGCGGAATACATCAAGACCTCCACCGGCTTCTCCACCGGCGGCGCCACCCAGGAGGACGTGGCGCTGTTCGCCGCAAACGTAGCCCCTCACGTGAAGATCAAGGCCGCCGGGGGTATCGCCTCCCTGGAGGATGCCGAAGCCTTTTTGAAGCTGGGTGCCTCCCGGTTGGGTACCAGCCGCATTGTGAAAATTGCCAAAGAACAGGGAAAGGATGATCCGAATGGCACAGTATCCCACACCGCATATTAAAGCTACCCCCGCTGACTTTGCCCCCACCGTGTTGATGCCGGGTGACCCCCTGCGGGCGCAGTTTATTGCCGAAAATTTTCTCACCGATGCCCGTCTTGTCAATAACGTGCGGGGCATCCAGGGCTACACCGGCACCTACGAGGGGGAGCCGGTGAGCGTGATGGCCAGCGGCATGGGGATGCCCTCCATCGGTATCTATTCCTACGAGCTGTACAACGTGTTCGGGGTGCAGAACATCATGCGCATCGGCTCCGCCGGGGCGATGGTGCCCCACATCCGCGTGCGGGATATTGTCATGGGTATGGGTGCCTGTACCAATTCCCGCTTTGCTCATCAATATCGCTTGCCGGGAGACTTTGCTCCTATCTGTAGCTACGCTATGCTGCGCACCTGCGTAGAGACCGCCGAGGAGCTGGGGGTAGCCTACCACGTGGGCAATCTCCTGTCCTCCGACACCTTCTACAACGACGAGGCTGGCCTGTCCGAGGAGCAGACCTCCCGTGCCGCTTGGAGCAAGATGGGGGTCATGGCGGTGGAAATGGAGGCGGCGGCGTTGTATATGAACGCCGCTCGTCTTGGTAAGAATGCCCTGGCCATCTGCACCATCTCCGACCATCTCATTACCGGAGAGGCCACCACCGCTGAGGAGCGGCAGACTTCTTTCACCCAGATGATGGAGCTGGCATTAAAGACCGCCGTCAAGCTATAAGGAGTATAAGGAGAGAGCTATGAAGCGCGTATTTTTGATCGTGCTGGATTCCTGCGGCATCGGCCAGATGCCGGATGCCGCCGCCTTTGGAGATAGGGATTGCAACACCCTGCGGCGCATTGCCGCGTCGCCGGCTTTTTCTGCCGCCAATATGGGGGCGCTGGGGCTGGGTAATATCGACGGCGTGGACGCTGTCCCTCCGGCGGCTACTCCCCTGGCAGCTTACGCCCGGATGACCGAGCGCTCCGCCGGTAAGGACACCACCATCGGCCATTGGGAGATCGCTGGCGTGGTGTCGGATAAACCACTGCCAACCTATCCCGACGGCTTCCCTCCGGAGGTGTTGGAGGCTTTTTCCCGGGCCACCGGACGGGGAGTGCTGTGCAATAAGCCCTATTCCGGCACCGAGGTCATCAAGGATTATGGCCAACAGCACATGGACACCGGCGACCTGATCGTGTATACCTCCGCCGACAGCGTGTTCCAGATCGCCGCCCATGAGGCGGTGGTGCCGCCCGAGTTGCTGTACCGTTACTGCCGTACGGCGCGTGAGATATTACAAGGCGAGCATGCGGTAGGGCGGGTCATTGCTCGCCCCTTTGTAGGGGCGGCTCCCACCTTTGCCCGCACCGCCAACCGCCGGGATTTTTCGCTGGAGCCCCCTAAAGAGACGTTGCTGGATGCTATCACCGCCGCCGGGCAGACCGTGCTGGCGGTGGGGAAGATCAGCGATATCTTCGCCGGGCGCGGGGTGACCGAGCGCATCCCTACTCACTCCAACGAGGAAGGCATGGCAGAAACGCGCAAGCTCCTGTCCCGGAAGTTTGCCGGCCTTGCCTTTGTCAATCTGGTGGACTTTGATTCCGCCTACGGTCACCGGCAGGATGTGGACGGCTACGCCGCCGCTTTTGCCGCCTTTGACCGCTGGCTTCCCGGCTTTATGGAAGCCATGGGGCCGGAGGACGTGCTGATGATCACTGCTGACCACGGCTGTGACCCCGGCGATGATCACACCGATCACACCCGGGAATATACCCCCTGGCTTATGTACGGCGCCCCTATCGTCCCGGTGGACTTGGGGATCCGCCCCACCTTTGCGGATATTGCCGCCACGGTGGCCGGCTACCTGGGGGTGACGTACACCGGCGCCGGTGAAGATCTTATGGAAAAGGTGATGAGAAAATGACAGAACAAGACCTGTGTCAACAAGCCATCGCCGCCATGGAGCGGGCGTACGCCCCCTATTCCGGTTACACGGTAGGGGCGGCGTTGCTGACAGCCGGCGGCACCGTATACACCGGCTGTAATATCGAAAATGCCTCCTACACCCCCACCGTCTGCGCCGAGCGCACGGCGGTGTTCAAGGCGGTCAGCGAGGGGGAGCGGGATTTTGCCATGCTGGCGGTGGCCGGCGGGCAGAGAGGTGTGCTGAATGGTGCATTTCCGCCCTGCGGTGTATGCCGCCAGGTGCTGGCAGAGTTTTGCCCGCCGGAGTTCCCGGTGTTGGTGGTTACAGGGGAGGACAGCTTTGCGCGCTATACCCTTTCCCAGTTGCTTCCTTCGGCGTTTTCGCCGGAGCACGTAAAGTAAGGAGGCTTGCAATGCATTTGTACGATATTATTCGTAAGAAGCGGGACGGCGAGGAGCTGACCGACGAGGAGATCCGCGCCTTTATCACCGCCTACACCGCCGGTGAGGTGCCGGATTACCAGGTGTCGGCTTTGCTGATGGCCATTTTCTTCCGGGGGATGACCCGGCGGGAGACGGTGGCCCTTACCGATGCCATGACCCATTCCGGAGATACGCTGGATCTTTCCTGCTTCGGCACCCTGTCGGTGGATAAGCACTCCACCGGCGGCGTGGGGGATAAGACGACCCTCATTGTGGCTCCGCTGGTCGCCGCCCTTGGAGGCAAGGTGGCCAAGATGTCCGGCCGGGGGTTGGGGCACACCGGCGGCACGGTGGATAAGCTGGAATCCATCCCCGGCTACCGCACCGACCTGTCCCGGGAGGATTTTCTGCGGCAGGTGGAAAAGGTGGGGGTGGCGGTCATCGGCCAGACCGGTAACCTGACCCCGGCGGATAAAAAGCTGTACGCCCTGCGGGACGTGACCGCCACGGTGGACAGCATTCCCCTCATTACTTCCAGCATTATGAGCAAGAAGCTGGCGGCGGGCTCCCACAACATCGTCCTGGATGTGAAGGTGGGCTCCGGTGCCTTTATGAAGACCCCGGCAGAGGCAGAGACCCTGGCCCGGGAGATGGTGCAGATCGGCAAGGACTGCGGCCGCCGGGTGGCAGCCCTGCTCACCAACATGGATGTGCCCCTGGGCGAGGCCGTGGGCAACGCCTTAGAGGTGCAGGAGGCGGTGCAGGTGCTCCGTGGCGAGAGCCGGGGCGATCTGCGTGAGGTCTGTGTGGCATTGGCTACTGAGATGACCTGCCTGCTCCACGGTTGGGGGGAACAGGAAGCCCGCGCCCGGGTGGAGGACGCTCTGGACAGTGGTGCCGCTTTTAATAAGATGCGGGAATGGATTGCCGCCCAGGGTGGGGATGTCCGTTGCATCGAGGATACATCTCGCCTGCCCCAGGCGACCTACCACCTGGACGTGCTGGCCCCGACGGATGGCACCATCACCACCATGGATGCCCAGGCCATCGGTCACGCGGCGGTGTTGCTGGGCGCAGGACGGCTGTCCAAAGAGGATACCGTCGATCCCGCCGCCGGTCTGCGGCTATACCGCAAGACAGGGGAGCGAGTGGCGGCAGGGGACATCCTGTGTACCCTGTACACCAATCGGCAGGAAACCCTGGAGACAGCCGCCAACGCCTACGTAGCGGCGCTGACCTTCTCTCAGGAGGCTCCTAAGCCTCAGCCCCTGATCCACACCATTATCCGTTGATACCAATGCCCCTTTTCGTCGGATGCCGGCGAAAGGGGGCTTTTCGTTTGTTTTCGACAGATATCGTGTTGGATGGCGGTTTTCTCAAGAAAATTTTCCAAAAACTGGAAATTTCCATCTTGCTAAAACTGGAAAAATATGGTAATATCTTTCCATAGCATCAAGAAACGAGGAGAGAACAGAGCAATGGAAAGAAAAATCAGTGTCTTATTAGTGGATAACAGCAAGCATTTTGCCGACCCCTGCGCCAACGTGATGCGCTCCCACGGCTTGGATGTGCTGACGGTGCCGAAGGACGGCAAGGCCGCCTTGGAGGCTATCGAACAGCATCGCCCGGACGTGGTCATCATGGATTTCTTCCTGCCCCGCATGGATGCGCTGGGTGTTCTGCACCATCTGCGGGAGCAGGAGCCGGAAAAGCGGCCACAGGTGATGATCATGTCCGGCTTTGATAACCCGGCCTTGGAGCGGGAGGTCATGCTGGCGGGTGCCGACTACTATTTCCTCAAGCCCTTCGACGCAGGGGAGATGTCTGAGCGTATCCTGAAGCTGTGCGGCGACCAGCCCAGCTTGCCGGTAAAGCGGGAGCCGGAGACGCATGGAAATGGCTCGTTGGAGATCCGCGTCACCGGTATTATCCATCAAGTGGGTGTGCCGGCACATATCAAAGGGTACCAGTATCTGCGGGATGCTATCCTGCTGGCTATTGACGATGAGCAGATCATTAACGCTGTGACCAAACGGCTGTACCCGACAGTGGCCAAGAAGCATGGCACCACCTCCTCCCGGGTGGAGCGGGCGATTCGTCACGCCATTGAGGTGGCCTGGGACAGAGGAGATGTGGATGTGCTCAACGCCTACTTCGGCTATACCATCCATAATGGGCGCGGCAAGCCTACCAACTCGGAGTTCATTGCCATGATTGCCGACAAATTCCGCCTGGAGCTGAAGATATCGTAAAAAAGATACCGCCATTCCAAATGGCGGTATCTTTTTGGTGTCTTTCGGTTTGGAGATGAATTGTCGAACGAAGTGCAAGACTTTAGATGGAAGATTCAAACAAATCAACCGGTTTTCATGTTGCTTATTTAATATGGATTACTCTGCATAGGGATCAAAGCTATCGGTTGCCTTAAAGTATTTTGCGCCGGAGGAAGCGTGATAGTGACGGACGATGCCGTTTTTAAGTCGGAAGGATGCATAGGTCTCTCCGTCGAAGTGGTTTATCTTGTTGCCGTTGTAGTCGTAAATGAACGCCTCGTTTTCAGTGCCCGGCAACGTGATAAGAACGTAGTTTCCGTCGGGATAGAAGCTGGCTCCGTAACCGCTAAAATTTGTTTTTATGGGCTCGAATTTGTAGCCGTTTTGGTTTTTAAGACCGAAATATTCGGTGCCGGCACTGTTTTCAACGATAACAGGCTCGTAGCCGCCGAGGAATTTCTTCTCATAGTGTAGATTGTACTTATCCTTTGAAAGCTTAGTTAAACTACTTCTGTCCCATAGCTCGCCATCTATCCAAAAGTATTCATCATCAATATGAGCCGACTTGGAATGCTCGCCACCGCGGCCCGATCCCTCGCCGACAAGGAAACATCCCGACTTGCCGTTTACATCGGCATAGTAATATTGCGTTTCATGGTAGTACGTATTCTTCCATATGGTTTTGCCGTTTATAAATTTAAAGTCCTTTTCCTCCAATGAAGAGATGCCAAGCTCGAGCTCTACGCGTGAGGTCTTGTTGGTTTTTATGTTGTAAATATCGAGATGCGCTATGTAGTTGCAGAAGGTAAAGGCATCGCATCCGGCATACACGATCCGCTTTATCTTCGTTTCATTCCAGTTATCGCTGGTCTTCAGGATGGGGTGTGAGCTGGACAGAGGAGATACCCATTCACCGTTCATATTGACAACGCCAATACTGTATACAACGCTTTCATAGTTTTCTTCAACCCTGTAAACCATTAGATAGCCGTCCTGCATAGAGGGGATGACATAGTCGTACCAAAGCGTTTTTTCGGGCTTTTGGGGCATTGTAAAGCCGCTCACCCCCAAGGAGGACTCCGAGAAAACAAGCGTACCCGTCTTATCGACAACGCCGAACTCATCGCCAAGATCTACCAGGGTATGCCCTGTGGAGGTTGTACAGGCGTAGGGCTCTCCGTTTGCGATTTCACCCAAGATTTCCCCCTTTCCGTTGCAGCAGACATACGCTTCGTCCTTGTAGACAACGGCATATCCGGCATCGGAACCTGCGATGAATTGGGCTTCGTATAAAAGTGCGTCCTTTAAGATCTGTACGGATGGGGCCTGGCTGTTGTCGCCGTCGGCGGTTACGTTTTCGCTTGATACGGATGAAGCGTTGCTCGCTTCGACTGTTTCACTTTCTCCGCCGCAACCGGCAAGAGAAAGCATGAGCGTAAATGTACATATAAAAGTCAGTGGTTTTTTTATCAGCCTTTTCATTTTTTGCTCCTTACATCTAAAAATATCACCCGAAAAAGAACAAGACTTCTTCGGGTGCATTGTTGGCTAAAATGTAGATCAGTTAAAGCAATTGACCTTAAGATGTGCCAGTTCGTCGCGCATTTTCTTAAGCTGTCCCTTGTAATAGAAGCCAAGAATCAAAAATACGACAGCGGCGACAGCAGCACCAACGGTGAATACACCGAAAAATAGTCCTGCAAGGGGATTATCCTTTATGTTTGTGAATAAGTACAGGAATATGGCAGCCGAAATTACGGCCAAAACAAACATGACCGTCGGGGTACTCTTGCTCTTGTTGATTTCCTCTTCGAGATTCTGTACGTTTCTGAATTTTGTACCACAATCGGCACAGAACCAATAATTTCTGTGGTTGTTCGAAACATGGGTGCTTGAGAAACCGCCATGGTGGGTGGTTACCGCACCTGTAACGCTTGATTCGGTTGAGATGCTGATGTTGTGTGATTTACAGTTGGGGCAGTGAAGTCTGCCTGCCGTGTTGGAACCGGGCTGCGCAGGGATGGGGGTCGGCTGTACAGGATTAGCCACTGGCTGTGCTGTTGAATTGACCTGAGCACCGCAACCGGTGCAGAAGGTTGCGCCCTCTTTTAAGGTCGCGCCGCATTTGGGGCAAAATGACATAGTTCTACTCTCCTTTTGCTTTCTTCAGCATTTTGACACAACAACTGTGTGTTTATATCATGATACCCTAATAGTTTATGTTTGTCAACCCTGATAGTTTATTTCAAAATACAACTTTTTGGGTTAAACTGTAAATGAGAGGTGATTAAGATGGATTGGGTGGGCATAGGCAAACGAATTCGAAGCCAGCGTGAGTATCTTGGATTTACGCGGGAATCGTTTGCGGAAAAGCTGTCCGTAACTCCCAAATTTTGTTCGGATATTGAACTTGGAATAAAGGGTATGTCGATCCAGACCTTGTGTAATATCTCTTCTGTTTTAAATTTATCGGTGGACTATATACTGTTCGGGACAAAACAAGATGATATGAATTCGCCTGTCATGGAAATGATTCGAAAATGTCCTCCCGAAAAACGCATAAACCTTGAGCAAATAATAAAGAATTTTATGTTTGCAATTAATGATCAATGATGGCTCCCGGGACTACCGGGGCAGATAAAAAACCTTCGTGCGAGAAAAACCTCCTGGATACTTTTGGGTAATGCGGTCGCCAAGCCATTTACCATTGTATCAAGGAGGTTTTTTCAATGAGAAAACAAACCATGAAATTAAGCACATAGACCATGCAAGTCACCGACGCCGGCATCATATAGTGTTAATACATGTTATCAACACAAATATATCGATAATCAATATTGACAGATTTTTCGCAACAAGGTAAAATTATATATACAAAGCATAGCGTGGGGGAGTAGTACATGAAAGAGGGGCAGATCATCGTCATCAGCCGGGAATACGCCAGCGGCGGTAGCGACATTGGGAAAAAGCTGGCGGCATCGCTGGGTATTCCGTACTATGACAGGAATTTTCTCGACAAGGCGGTGGAGGACAGCGGCCTGTCTGCCGATTTTGTAGAGGAAGAGGAGCAGAAGTTCATCAATAGCCTGTTGTTCAGCCTGGCTACCGGTGGATACCGTCACAATAATGACAAGGCGGTGGCGGATCAGGTGTTTATCGCCGAGTCCAATGCCATCCGGGAGGTCGCTCAACAGGGCTCCTGCGTCATTGTAGGACGTTGTGCGGATTACGTGCTCAAAGAGGGCTACGATGTTTTCAGCGTCTTTATCAGCGGTGATATGAAGGATCGTGTGCGTTGGGCTATCGACGTATGCGGCGTGGACGAGCGCCGCGCCGAACAGGTCGTTAAGAAAAAGGATCGCTCCCGTGCCCGCCACTACGAGTATTATACTGATCGTAGCTGGGGTGTCCCTAGCAACTATCACCTGACGGTGAACAGCAGCCGCCTTGGGCGGGATGGCTGTGTGGAGCTGATCCGTCGGGCACTGGAGATCGGCTGATGGGAGGCAACGGCATGGCAAATAACAACAGACAGCATCACGCCCCCCGGGAGTTTTTCACACTGGGCGAGCATGACGCAGGCGGCAAGCACTATCGTTTCCGTTACGATGGCAAGGTGTATCGGATACTGCAACGACCGGTTATCGCCAACGAGGAGGAAACAGCGGAGGTCGAGGAGACTCTCCTGCTGGAGGAGGCAGATAGCCGCAAGGCCTACGACGCTTGGAATCACATCAAACGTCCGGAGCGCTTTGGAATGTAAGGCGACAAGAACGATTCTATGCAAACGGCTGTGCCGCGGCACAGCCGTTTTTTTCTTTGAGGTGATGGTATGCTGCGCGGCATTCGGTTGACCTATTGCTTGACCGCTCTGTGCGGTAGCGGAATACTGGCCTTCGGGCTGTACCATATCCACGCTTTGGCCGATGTAACGGAGGGTGGGGTGTTGGGCTTGACACTGTTGCTGAAGCATTGGCCGGGACTGTCTCCGGCGGCATCCGGCTTTATTCTCAACGCCTTGTGTTATCTCATTGGCTACAAGCTGTTGGGGCGGGAGTTTTTGCTGTATTCTGCCGTTTCTGCCGGCGGCTTCAGCCTGTGCTATGCGGTTTGCGAGCAGTTCCCCCCTCTGTGGCCACAGCTGTATGAGCACCCGCTGACGGCGGCGGTGCTGGGGGCGGTGTTCGTGGGTGTAGGCGCGGGGCTGTGCGTCCGTGTGGGCGGCGCCCCCTGTGGGGATGATGCCCTGGCCATGGCGTTGTCTCACGTGACACGTTTACCCATCCAATGGATGTACCTGGTCAGCGACCTGTTGGTGCTGGGGCTGTCCAGCGTGTACATCCCTTGGGATCGTCTGCTATGGTCATTGCTGACGGTGGTGCTGTCCGGACAGATCATCGGTCTGTTCCAGCGTGTTCCTCTCCCTAAAAACCGCAAAAAGCCTTGAAAAATGACGGCATTTGTGCTATAGTCAATGGGAGCCGAACACGCTACGGTTGCATGCGCCGCTTTTTCTCGTCGCTATTGTGCTCGTTTTTGTAAGGCGCCAGCCTTGCGGCAAATTCGCACTGCACCGACCAGAAAAATCGGCTGCAGCAACTCTTCGACCTGACAAAGAACTATTTTTGTGTTGCGGTGAAGCCGACGAGCGACGGAATACTGGCGTATTCCGAGGGAGAAGGCAATGGCGCAACCAAAAAGAGCCTTTGTCAGGCGTGGCGGGTTTGACTCCCATTGACTATAGTACCAGGCGAGGTGATGGATATGAAGCTGCAGTATCTCGGTACGGCGGCCGAAGGCCTTCCTGCCATTTTCTGCGAGTGCGAAAATTGTCGAAAGTCCCGCCAAGCGGGCGGCAGAAGCATCCGCACTCGTAGTCAGTCACTGGTGGATGACCGTCTGCTCATTGACTTTCCACCGGATACCTACATGCATTTTTTGACCTACGACTTGCCGCTGACCCGCATTAAGCATTGCCTTATCACCCATGCGCACCAGGATCACCTGTACGCGGAGGAGCTGGCTATGCGCGCTAAGTGGTTTGGTGAATTATATGAGGATCCGTCCCCAATCACATTCTATGCGGATGAGGCGGGATGTCGGGTCATCAACGAGGTCAAGGAGACGAAGCACCTGTCCGATGAGGATGTCCTGATACAGCCAATTCCCCTGTATACCCCCTTTGCGGTGGATCGGTATACCGTGACTGCCCTGCGGGCCAATCACGATCCGGCCTCCACGCCAGTGGTGTATATCATTGAGGCGGACGGTAAGAGTCTTTTCTATTCCAACGATACTGGGGAATACCCGCCCGAAAGCATGGCATATCTCAGAGGACTCCAAAAGCCACTGGATATGATCTCCCTTGATTGCACCTCTGCCTGCTCCCATTCCAACTACGCCGGGCATTTTTCTCTGGAGAGGTGTGAGGCCATGCGGGAGGAGTTACTGGCGTGTGGTGCCGCCGATGACCGTACGGTGTGGGTGCTCACCCATTTCTCCCACAATGGGGACGGCGTGGTATACCATGAGTTTGTCCCCATTGCCGCCGAAAAAGGCTTTACGGTGGCCTACGATGGGATGGTTATAGAGATTTAGGAAAGAGGATGTTACGTTGAAAAGTTCGTTGACGGCGCGTCGGATGCGGGGCAACATCCTGTTGCTGATCACCGCCATCATATGGGGCGTGGCGTTCGTGGCGCAAAAAAGCGGCGGCGAAGGGCTGGGCGCCCTTTCGGTCATCGGCCTGCGCTCCCTTATCGGCTCCGCCGGGCTGGCACTGGCGTTGCCCTTGCTGGATCGCCTGGGGCTCAGTCACAAGGCAACATCCTCCGCCGAGCGTAAGGCTTTGCTTAAGGGCGGCCTGCTGTGTGGGCTTGCTATGTTCGCCGCTACCAACCTGCAGCAGTTTGGGCTCAACGATGCTTCGGAGGGCAAGGCGGCCTTTATCACCGCCCTGTACATCGTGCTGGTGCCTATCCTGGGGCTGTTTCTCCGTCGCCGCGCTACCCTGTTCCAATGGCTGGGGGTTGCGATTGCTGCAGCAGGTCTGTATCTGCTGTGCGCCATGGGGGAGACCGGCTTCGGTGTCAGCGATATCCTGCTACTGGCGTGCGCTCTTCTGTTCTCCGTGCAGATCATGCTGGTGGATCATTTCTCCCCCAAGGTGGATGGGGTACGCCTGTCCTGTATGCAGTTCCTGGTTGTGGGCATACTGAATTTACCCTTGATGTTTATTTTTGAGACACCCACCTTTGCCGGAATCGGGAATCATATAGGGGAACTGCTGTATTTGGGCCTTTTGTCCAGCGGTGTGGCCTACACCCTGCAGATCATCGCTCAGAAGGATACCGCTCCCACCACCGCTTCCCTGCTGATGAGCTTGGAGTCGGTGTTCGGTGCCCTGGCCGGCTGGTTGGCCGGCAACGCCTTGGGCGGGTATGAGGTCGTTGGCTGTGTGCTGATGTTCGGCGCTATTGTACTGGCACAGCTTCCCACGCCGAAGAAAAAGGAGCGTGCATAATATGGCACAGTTTACCGGTATTTCCGCCGACGTGCTGTTCCTGCTGGCTGAAAACCGCTTTCAGGACAGTAAGGCGTTTTATGAGGAGCACAAGCCTGGCATCAACGCCGGGGTGGTGCATCCTCTGCGGTGCCTGGTGGCCGACCTGGCCCCTACCATGCTGGAGATCGATCCGCTCATTGTGGTGGATCCTCTCAAGAATGGTTGTGTCAGCCGTGTGCGGCGGGACAACCGCTATACCCACGATAAATCCCAGTACCGGGAGAATATGTGGATCGCTTTTATGCGGGACAAGCGTGCCAACAACTGGTGTGTGCCTGCCTTCTATATGGATTTTTCCCTCAAGGGTGCGGAGTGGGGCATGGGCTTCTACAGCATCACCCCCGCCATTATGCAGACCCTGCGGGGGATCGCCATGGAGCGCCCCCAGCAGGTGGAGGCGGCCATCCGCAAGGCCAATCGGGCCGGCTTTACCATGGTGGGACAGCCCTACGCCCGCCCTCGCAGTACCCCGGACATCCCGGCGCTGCTGCGCCCCCTGTACGACTATAAGAACGTGAGCTTCTACCGGGCGGAGCCGGCGGACTTCGTCGCCGACAGCACCTTGGTGGAGAAACTCAAGAAGGGCTACAAGGCGTTAGCCCCCTTCTACACTCTGTTTACACAAGCGGTGGAGATGACGATATGATGAACAAGATCAAAGAACAGGCCGCCGCGGCGGTCAAAGAACTGCTGGAAACGGCAAAGCTGACCCCCGGGGATATCCTGGTGGTGGGTTGCTCCTCCAGTGAGGTGTTGGGGGAGAAGATCGGCACCGGCTCCAGCATGGACGCCGCCGCCGCCGTGATGGACGGCATCCTGCCTCCGTTGCGTGAGGCGGGGGTATACCTGGGGGCCCAGTGCTGTGAGCACCTTAACCGGGCCATTATCTTGGAAGCGGCGGCGGCTCGCGCCTATGGGCTGGAGCCGGTGAACGTGATGCCTCAGCCCAAGGCGGGTGGCTCCTTTGCCACCACCGCGTGGCAGCGTATGGAGCACCCCGTAGCGGTGGAGGCGGTACGCGCCCACGCCGGCTTGGACATCGGCGGTACCCTTATCGGGATGCACCTGCGGGCGGTAGCGGTGCCGGTGCGTCTTGCTACCCGGCAGATCGGGGAAGCCCCCCTGTTAGCAGCTCGTACTCGCCCCAAGTTCATCGGCGGTGTCCGGGCGTGTTATGATGACAGTAAATTGTAGTTCACGATATAAAGGAGAGGTTCAGTTATGAGCGAATGTAATCACGATTGCAGCTCCTGCAGTCAGAAATGTGACCAGCAGGATATGCGGGCAAAGCTCAACCAGTACAGCCACATCCGTAAGGTGGTAGCGGTGAGTAGCGGTAAGGGCGGCGTGGGTAAATCCTCCGTTACGGCCATGCTGGCGGTGATGATGGCCCGCCGGGGCTACAAGGTGGGCATCCTGGACGCCGACATCACCGGTCCCTCTATCCCCAAGGCCTTCGGTATTACCAAAAAGGCACTGGGCAACGAGCTGGGCATTCTGCCCCAGGAAGGGCATATGGACAACATCAAGATCATGTCCATCAACCTTCTGCTGGAGGACGAGACCCAGCCGGTGGTATGGCGCGGCCCGGTGGTGGCCGGTGCTGTTACCCAGTTCTGGACGGACGTGGTGTGGGGCGAGCTGGACGTGCTGTTCATTGATATGCCTCCCGGAACCGGCGACGTGCCCCTGACGGTGTACCAGAGCATCCCCCTGGACGGCAACGTCATCGTCACCACCCCCCAGTCCCTGGTGCAGATGGTGGTGGGCAAGGCCCAGAAGATGGCGGCGATGCTCAACATCCCCGTGCTGGGCTTTGTGGAGAATATGAGTTACGTCAAGTGTCCCGACTGTGGCAAGGAGATCCCCCTCTTCGGCGACGGCAAGGCGCTGGATAAGGCGGCGCTGGAGCTGGGTCTGCCGGTGCTGGCGCGCCTGCCCATGGACGCCAACGTGGCGGCTCTGTGCGACAGCGGCGAGATCGAGCGGGTGGTCTGCGACGAGCTGATCGGCGCCGTGGACGCCGTGGAGCAGCTACTGAAATAATGAAAGCGAAAGGCCGCTGTTCACACGGAACAGCGGCCTTTTTGTAGAAAACTTGCACGTTCCTCCTATATATGCTATACTATAATTGAAGATAAGGAGGGATGCGTGTGAAGAGAACGGTCATTTTTATGGTGTCTGGCGCGGTGTTCGTTATTCTTCTTGCCTTCATTTTGCTGTTTCCCGGCACCCCTGCGGTTCAGCCGGAAGTCTCCGCTCCAAACAGCGTGCCCACGCCGACCCCCACCGGGAAAAGTGAGATTTCGCTACCCAATATCTCCTACACCTTGCAGGAAGAAGAGGAGCCGCCCATCCAATCACAGCCGCCGGTGGAGTCAAAGCCCAAGCCGTGGGCTATCGTAAAGGCGGCCTCCGAGCTGCCGCTGCTCACGCCGGAGCCTACCAAAACTGTCACTCTGCCGGATAAGACCGTCACCGCCACCTATGTTGGCAAGATATCTCAGGAATGGACCAACACCACCCCCCTCTACGCCTACGTGGCCGATAACGGCGACGTTCTTCGGTTTGATGCGGTGGGGGGCGAGCTGGTCTATTACAAGCACGACAGATTTTTTGGGCCGTTCCCTATGCAGGAAGAAGAATCAACAGGCAAAAAGAAAAAGCTTTCCATAGACGAGGCGCAAGCGGTAGCTCAGACGTTTGCTCGGGCACATATCGACCTATCCCATTATCAGCCTCCCACCCAGGCAACGTGGGGTGCTGAGGATTTCCATTTCCAATACGTCCGTTATATCGGCGATATGCCCACGCAGGAAACGGTTGACATCTATATCAGTATGTACGGTGAATTGATTATTTACGAGGCCAATCCCCATCTCTTTGACTGCATCCAAATCGGGGCGGTGGACAAGTCGGCCATTCGGCAACGCTTTGAAGAAGAACTCCTTGCCGAAGGCTATTGGCTGGACTATATACTGCAGACCGAAGCGATCAGTCTCAACGACTTGGGAGAGCCGTGTGTCAAATACGAGTATTATTACGAGCTGAAAAACGGTTCCAAACTCCTTGTACGCTGTAAGGAATATCCTCTGATTGAATAACCAATACCTATGGAACCATTGGCATCATTGTAAAACAATATCGGTATCACAAAAGACCTCCGCCGTAAGTCGGAGGTCTTTCCCTTTACAGATACTGCTTCATTTGATGGATATTGTTTTCCTCCGTCTGCTGTAGCCGCCGTGCCAGATCAAGGCACTCCGGGCTGCGGCTGTCATACCGGGTGATCTGCTTCATGATCTTGGTTACTCCCATACAGCTCCCTTGGATGAGCATATCCGCCAGAGCGGAGGGGGTGTTATCCTGGGTCGCCTTGCGGCAGGCGGTCATACGCACCATCGCCCGCGCCATCGCCGGGTTACCGGTAGGGGCATAGCCT
This sequence comes from Acutalibacteraceae bacterium, assembly GCA_045537135.1. Classification (GTDB taxonomy): domain Bacteria; phylum Bacillota; class Clostridia; order Oscillospirales; family Acutalibacteraceae; genus UBA5905. The sequence continues at coordinate 39,588 of JAZSOW010000016.1, read as the reverse complement.
GCCTTCTGCAGCATGTCCTCCGCCTCGTCCATAATGCTCTGATACTCCATCAGTTGGGTCGCTACCAGCTTGCGAAAGGTGGTGTCGTCGGTTTTGCGCAACACCATATATAAGCCGTCCCGCCCCATTTCCGCATTGCGGTAGATGTTGCCCAGCAGCTCCAGTTCGTATTCTCCTAATGCCATATTCATTCCTCCCCATTTCAGTTTTCCCAGCCATACCGCGGTTATTATGGGCATTTTTCGGTAAAAAGGTTGCATTATTTTTTCTTTTCTGCTACACTATACAGGTATGCGTATCAAAGCAATGGAGGATTTTTCATTATGATCACTGTATCCGATCTCGGTATTAACTTCGGCGGACAGGACCTGTTTAAGCATGTAGACTTAAAGTTTGTGGGCGGCAACTGCTACGGCGTGATCGGTGCCAACGGCGCCGGCAAATCCACCTTCCTCAGGATGCTCTCCGGGGACCTGGAGCCCACCTCCGGTGAGGTCATTATCGACCCCCGCACCCGTATGTCGGTGCTCAAGCAGGACCACTATGCCTACGATGAGTTCACCGTGCTGGACACCATCATCCAGGGCAACCCCCGCCTGTATGAGATCATGAAGCAGAAGGACGCCCTGTATGCCAAGGAGGATTTCTCCGACGAGGACGGCGAGCTGGCCGCTCAGCTGGAGGGCGAGTTTGCGGAGATGAACGGCTGGGAGGCGGAGACCGAGGCGGGGCAGATCCTGCAGGGTCTCGGTATGGAGGATTCCCTGCTGTACGACATGATGTCCACTTTGGCAGATAAGCAGAAGGTGAAGATCCTACTGGCACGTGCCCTGTTCGGGCACCCGGATATCATCCTGCTGGATGAGCCTACCAACCACCTGGATATCGACTCCATCCGCTGGCTGGAGGATTTCTTGATGGATTACGACGGCACCGTCATCGTGGTGTCCCACGACCGTCACTTTCTCAACAACGTGTGTACCCACATCGTGGACGTGGATTATAACCAGATCCGCATCTATGTAGGCAACTACGATTTCTGGTACGAGTCCAGCCAGCTCATTCAGCGGGTGATGCGTGAGCAGAACAAGAAGAATGAGGAAAAGATCAAGGAACTGCAGAGCTTCATCCAGCGCTTCTCTGCCAACAAGTCCAAGTCTCGACAGGCAACCTCCCGCCGCAAGCTGTTGGAAAAGCTGACGGTGGAGGAGATGCCTGCTTCCTCCCGCCGCTATCCCTTCGTGGGCTTCACCATGGACCGGGAGGCCGGCAAGGAGATCCTGGCGGTGGAAGGTCTGTCCAAAACGGTGGACGGCGTTAAGGTGCTGGATAACATCTCCTTCCGTGTCAACAAGGGGGACAAGATCGCCTTCGTGGGCCAGGATGAGATCGCTACCACCACCCTCTTTAAGATCATCACCGGGGAGCTGGAGCCGGACGAGGGCACCTACAAGTGGGGCGGCACCACCAGCCTGTCCTATTTCCCCAAAGATAACTCTGCTTATTTCGACGGCAACGATATGAATTTGCTGCAGTGGCTCAACCAGTACTCAGCGGATAACACCGAGACCTACCTGCGCGGCTTCCTGGGCAAGATGCTGTTCTCCGGTGACGACGTGTTAAAGCCGGTGAGGGTGCTGTCCGGTGGCGAAAAGGTGCGCTGTATGCTGTCCCGTATGATGATGTACGGCTCCAATGTGCTGGTGCTGGATCAGCCCACCAACCACCTGGACCTGGAATCCATCACCGCGGTGAACAACGGCCTGGAGGCCTTCCCCGGCAACGTGCTGTTCTCCTCCTACGACCACCAGTTTATTCAGACGGTGGCGGACCGTATTATGGAGATCAAGGACGGCAAGCTCATCGATAAGATGATGACCTACGACGATTATATCGAGTGGAAATCCGCCAACGGCATTAAATAATCAAAAACAAACGGGCGCTCTGCGTCCGTTTGTTTTGTAAGGAGCCTCCATGATGAACTACCCCAAATGGCTACAACGGAATACCACCTCTCTTGCAGGCAAGCGGGTAGCCGTTACCGGCTCCACCGGTGGGCTGGGCACCGCCCTGTGCCATTACCTGGCAGGGCTGGGGGCGTCCTTGATCCTGCTGGACCGCAACCCCCGCAAGGCCGCCGCTCTCCACGAGGAACTGATGGCGGCGTACCCCACGCTGGAGCTGACCCATATCACGGTGGATATGGAGGATATGGCCGCCGTCCGCGCCGCTTGTGACCGGCTGGAGACGCTGGCGGTGGACGTACTGGTGCTTAATGCCGGTGCTTACGCCATCCCTCGCCACCGGTGCGATACCGGCTACGGTAACGTGTTTCAGATCAACTTTGTGTCCCCCTACTATATGACCCGCCGGCTGTTGCCTGTGTTGCGACAGCGGCGGGGGAGGGTGGTGGCGGTGGGGAGCATTGCTCACAACTATAGTAAGACCGACCCCGCCGATGTGGATTTTTCCACCCGCCGGGCAGCAAGCCAGGTGTACGGCAACGCCAAGCGCCATCTGATGTTCGCTCTGTACGAGCTGTTTCGGGAGGAACGAGAGGCCACCCTGTCGGTGGTACATCCCGGGGTCACCTTCACGGGCATCACCGCCCATTACCCGCCCTGGCTGTTCGCCATCATCAAGCACCCGATGAAATGGATCTTTATGCCGGTGAAAAAAGCCGCTCTCAGCCTGCTTTATGGGCTGTTTGAGGGGTGCGGGTATCATGAGTGGATCGGCCCCCGGCTGTTTCATGTGTGGGGTCTGCCCAAAAAGCACCGGTTACGTACCTGCTCAGTGAAAGAGAGCCACCACATCGGTGAGACGGCAGAGAGAATATGGAGGCGTACGACACAGGAGGAAACGGTATGAAATTGCTGTTCAATGCGTTGATCAAATTCGCTGTGGGTTTGATTTTGGTAGGGGCTTTGTTGTTTCTGCCTGCCGGCAGTTTTGGCTACATAAACGGATGGCTGTTCCTTGGCCTGCTTTTCCTTCCCATGCTCGTCCTCGGCGTTGTTTTGTTCTTTAAAGCGCCGGCATTGCTTCAAAAACGGCTGGATGGCAAGGAGAAGGAGACCACCCAAAAAGGCGTTGTGGGACTGTCGGGGCTGTTGTTTGTGGCCTGCTTCGTTGTAGCCGGACTGGATCACCGCTTGGGCTGGTCATCGGTACCGTCGTCGGTGGTTATCGTCGCCTCTGCTTTGTTGCTGGTCTCCTACGGCTTGTACACCGAGGTGATGCGGGAGAATACTTGGCTGTCAAGGACGGTGGAGGTGCAGGAAGGACAACAGGTGGTAGACACAGGCCTTTACAGCGTGGTGCGCCACCCGATGTATGCGGTAACGATCCTGCTCTTCCTATCCATCCCCATCGTCCTTGGCTCCTGGTGGGCACTGCTGTGTATGGCACCCTATCCGGTGACGATGATCGCCCGCATACGCAATGAGGAACAGGTGTTGGAGCGGGCTCTCCCTGGCTACAGCGATTACAAAAAGCGTGTCAAATACCGCCTTTTGCCCTTCGTGTGGTAACAAAACGAGGAGACGGTGCTGTCAGCACCGTCTCCTCGTTTACACCTTTACACAGCGCGGCAAACGCCGCTATTGTCTCAGCCGCCCCCGGCATAACAGCAGGGGAGGCAAGCGGAATAGTCCCCGAAAGTCCCAGGTGTTATTTTAATTTTTTGAGTTTGAATGTGTTTGCAATGACAATAAGCTGCATGCCTTTTTCAAGTGGAAGTGCAGGATCAACCGTTGTGCTTATTGTGTCCCCGCTTCGTATAGCCACCACATTCACAGAGTATTTTTTGCGCAGACTTAATTCTATCAGTGTTTTACCAACCCATTCATCTCTCACATCGATTTCCACCATGGAGACCTCATCGGAAAGCTCTATCATTTCCGCGAAGCCTGATGTGAGCAGGTTTTTGGCCAGCCTTGCTCCAGATTCTTTTTCGGGGATGATTACCTTATCTGCGCCTACGCGGCTTAAGATCTTTTGGTGCATTTCATTGCCGCATTTGACTATAACGGTGGGAACACCTACTTCTTTACATAGTGTTACCGCCATAACGCTGGCTTCAAGATTACTCGCCATAGCAATGATCACAACATCCACATTGGAGATGCCAAGTCTTTTAATTGTCTCCGGCTCGGTAATATCCGCGCATTTGCATAGAGGGATCGTTTCAATAGCACTATTGACGTTATTTTGGTCAATGTCTACCGCCAGCACCTCCGCGCCATTGTTGGCCAGTTCCTCTGCAACAGCTCTTCCGTATCTGCCGAGACCTAACACGGCATAGGTCTTATTGATACTCACAACCGATCATCCCTTCTTATCCCACACTGATCTCCTCAATGGGGTTTCTTACTAAGTTTTGATTATCCTTGCTACGTTTAAAGGCAACGGCCAGCGATATGGGGCCTACTCTTCCGAGGTACATGGTTATTATGATGATGACCTTACCGATACTATCAAGAGAGGCGGTCAGGTTTCTTGTAAGGCCTACCGTTGCGGTTGCGCTGACTGTTTCATAAGCGATATCCAAGGCGTCTGCGTCTGTAACAACAGAAAGCAAGACCGTGGCGGCAAACATAATAATAAAAGACATACAGGTAACGGCTACCGCCTTGCTGACCGCCTGTTTCGTAAGCCGTCTGCCAAACACCTCGGTATCTTCTTTGTTGCGGATGGAGGCAAACGCCGAAGCGATAAGCACAGCAAAGGTAACGGTTTTAATTCCGCCGGCTGTACCTATGGGTGACCCACCGATAAACATCAACAGCAGGCACACCACCGACGAGGCGTTTGTGAGGTTTTCCTGCGGCACGGTTGCAAAGCCTGCCGTTCTTGTTGTGACTGACTGAAATAAGGATACCTCAATCTTCTCGAACAGCGTATAGTCTTTTATCGTTTGTGGATTGTTGTATTCAAAAGCGAAAATGAGGGCCGCACCCACGAAAATCAAAACTAAGGTTGCAGTGATGGCTATTTTGCTGTGTAAGGTAAGCGCACGGAACAGTTTTATTTTTCTTTTTCGGCCTTGTTTTAGTACCCGGAGTGCGTCCCACCAAACAATATAACCGATACCGCCTAAAACAATCAACCCACAGGTAACCGTATTGATGATAGGATTCAGCGCATAATCGCAAAGGCTGTTTTCGGCGATAATATCGATACCGGCATTACAGAAGGCAGAAACCGATGTGAATACCGCTATCCAGATTCCTTTGATACCAAAGTCAGGGATAAATACCGTCATGTATAAAAGGGCACCAACCCCTTCTATGATAAGTGTTCCGCCTACCACCCTTTTAACAAATCGGACAAGCCCCGAAAGGGAATTCAGATTGAAGGCATCTTGTAAGAGCAGTCTGTCGCCGATGCCCATTTTCCTGTGCAGAAGAATCATCAATCCTGACATAATGGTAATAACGCCAAGACCGCCGACCTGAATCAATATGAGGATAACGATCTGCCCGAAAACGCTCCAGGAGGAAACGGTCGGCACCACCACTAAGCCTGTAACACAGGTGGAAGTGGTTGCCGTGAAAAGTGCGTCCAGGAAAGACGTTGACTCTCCGTTGGCAGAGCTTATTGGCAGCATGAGCAGAAACGCACCTATCAATATGACGATCAGAAAGCTCAGCAGTATAATATGTGTTGTAGATAATGTAAGCAGTCGTTTTTTCATAACATAAACACACACCCAAATTACTGTAATAAAATGTGAGGGAACCAACATCCTCTGCAGACGGCTGGCTCCCCTCAATGTCATTACACCGCTATTATTGTAGCATACTTTGCCTTCTGAGTCAACATTTTTGAGATATCGCCTTGTGGTATTGGCCGCACCCCTTGAAAGGGGAGCTGGGGAAACTGCCGTTCTTGAAGCGTCGTAGGTGCTACAGCACCGTCTTTGAATGGATATGGGCTTACGAGGAGGTTGCCCCTGGTCATCGGCATATTTCGATGCTGTGGCCGGGATCGCGGAAAGGCTACTTTAAAAACGGAATATAGAAAAAACAAGGAGGCGGTGCATTCACACCGCCTCCTTTATGTATCCGCGCCTATACCCACTCGTCCCAGGTCGTCTATGCGGCGTACAATTCCTGTTGCTTTCATATATAAATCTCTTTTACAGTTCTAAAAGCCTTCCCCTTGAGGGGAAGGTGGCCGAGCGTCAGCAAGGTCGGATGAGGTGTTGTCGCAATTCTACCTTATCAGTCACCTGCGCTTCCTGCAATATAGGGAGTAAGTATGCAGTTTTTAAGGGTGTAAAACTCGCTATCACTTTCAGGCTATTCTCTAAACATCACTTCTTGCCGTCAGGTTCTCTAATAAAGTGAAAACTGTCAATGCAAAGCTCGGTTCCCTTTTCTGGCCTTAATATGAGGAATACATCGGCTGTATCATCAAGCTTAGTATCAAAGCGGAAAAAATCATTGCGGCGACAGTACCATTCATAGGAATCTGTCGGGTTTTCTGCCTTAATCATACCGAGGAGAGGGCCGTTTTCTCCACCGGTTCTCACCTCGATAACGGCTTTGCCTCCGACACAGTAGTAATCGAGAGAAAAGCCGGTCTTATCTGAAAGATTATGGAATTTCGGATATGTCAGCACAGCCTTTTCAGTGCACGCAACCAGGAAGCCAAAGAGGCACTTGTTTTCTTTTTTTCTTACATTTACCCCTTTCATATACCACTCGGCTTCAATTCTGTTCCAATCTGAATTATACTGACCGACACCGTATTCTACAATAAGCGGGTCGGTAACAATTTCGCCGTTTTCTTTTATATGCACATAACACAGGCCGCTTGAGCGATACATCTCATGTTCTTTAACGGTAATTGCCTGAAAAATTTGACCGTTCCACTCGCAGAAACTGCTGTGGTCAATAGTTGATGCCGTATGGCCGATAAAATAATACGGGCCGTAAACGCTGTCTGAAACCGCGTAAAATCCGCCGTAGCTGAGATAATACTTTCCGCCAAATTTATTGAGCGAAGCTTTGTCGTCTCCACAGTGATCAAGTGCGATTTTTCTCGGCGTTTCGGCAAAAGAAATCATATCTTCATTGAGCCGTGCGACATAATATCCGCAGCCCTCGCCGTAGCACCATTCAGGGCCGCCAAACACAAGATAACACTCTCCGTCATCATCCTCAAACACAGCCGGGTCATATTCTCTTGTTTTTGTTAAAGTGCCGTCAAGCATAGGTTTCCCGAGCGCATCTTTAAAAGGGCCGCCGGGATTATCGGCAGCAGCCACACCGATTCTGTTATTTCCGTCGGAAAAATAAAAGTAATATCTGCCGTTTCTCTTCGCAGCATCAACCGCCCAGCAGTTGTCAGACGGACCCATAAAGAATTCTTCGGGATGAACGACCGATTCGAGAGTCCACTCAACCGCATCGAAAGAAGACCATATCTGCCAGTCGTGCATACAGAAATTCCTTGCATACGGATTTGCGTCATGAGAGGCATACAGATACATTTTTCCGTCAAAAATATGTATATGCGGGTCACAGACACCCCTGCCCGGAATGATAGGATTTTTAGCCGAGATTATCGTTTCCATTTGCTTACTCCAATCCAAGTTGTTTTTTGATAATCATATCACTATTTCGGTTATAATCAATCAGAATTTCAGAATTTATCAACAACAATCGTTTTTGTTTATCTAAACATAATTTCGTTAATGACGCTTTGCAGATATTCTTGTCTGCCGCTTGAAGGTAGTGCGGGCGCACCCATCTCCTCGGCAATCTTTGCAAGCTCTGAAAGGGAAGTTTTTCCTTGGGCTATCTTTTGACCGATGCCCACTTTAAAGGAAGAATATCGTTCATCAATAAAGGAATCAATTCTTCCGTCCTCAATTATTTCTGCCGCCTTAATAAGTCCCAATGCAAAGGTATCCATACCAAGTATGAATGCGTGAAACATATCTTCGGCAGTATAACTTGGACGTCGTGTTTTTGAGTCAAAATTAAATCCACCTGTAAGTCCGCCTGCCTTTAAGACCTCATACATACACATGGTTGCATCATATACATTGGACGGGAACTCGTCGGTATCCCAACCAAGAAGCAAGTCGCCTTGATTTGCGTCAATTGAGCCAAGCATACCGTTAATGGCAGATACGCGCAGATCGTGCTGGAACGTGTGGCCTGCAAGGGTGGCGTGGTTGGCTTCGATATTCATTTTAAAATCTTTATCAAGACCGTATTGACGCAAAAAGCCTATGGCCGTTGCGGCATCAAAATCATACTGATGCTTCATAGGCTCCTTTGGTTTGGGTTCAATATAAAAATCACCCTTAAATCCGATAGAACGACCATAATCAACCGCCATACGCATAAGACGGGCGACGTTTTCCTGCTCAAATCTCATATCCGTATTGAGCAGCGTTTCGTAGCCCTCTCTACCGCCCCAGAAAACATAACCCTTGCCACCGAGTTTGACCGTAAGATCCAGCGCCTTTTTGACCTGCGCCGCCGCAAAGCAGAAAACGTCTGCCGAATTTGTACTGCCGGCACCGTTCATAAAGCGCGGATTTGAGAACATATTAGCGGTTCCCCAAAGACATTTGATACCCGTCGCATTCATTTTTTCAAGAATATAATCGGTAATTTCATCAAGGCGTCTGTTGGTTTCCTTGATATCGTCTGCCTCGGGAACAAGGTCAGCATCGTGAAAACAGAAATATTCAATGCCGAGTTTTTGCATAAATTCAAAACCCGCATCTACCTTTGCCTTTGCATGTGCCAGGGTGCCTTTTTCGGCGCCAAAGGATTTATCGGCGGTATCTCTGCCGAACATATCGGTACCTGCGGCACATAAATTGTGCCACCAAGCCATAGCAAAGGGCAAATGCTCACGCATGGGCTTTCCCATTATAATTCGGTTGGCATCATAAAATTTAAAAGCCAAGGGATTGGTGCTGTTTTTTCCTTCATATTGAATTTTGGGGATGCTTTTAAATATTTCGCTCATCGTTAGTTACCTCATTTCAATTTTTTATAAAGTTCTTTTACTGCGGGATAAATTTCTTTAAATCTTTTATACCTTTCTTCATAACGAGCTACCAGATCGCTTTGCGGTGAAACGGTGCTTTTGATTTTCACAAGATTTTCCGCACAGGCAGCAACGGATTCCCACCGACCTGCCGCAACCATTGCAAGCATTGCCGCACCATAACCCGGTCCTTGCTCGGTTTGGGGAATGACGATCTCTACGTTCAAAGCATTACATAATATGGTTTGCCAAAGGTGAGATTTGGCGCCTCCGCCGCAAAGCGTGCTGGTAGTAATGTGAATGCCTTGTTGCCTTGCAATTTCCACGTTATCCCGAATAGCAAAAGCAACGCCTTCCAGCACGGCTTGCACCATATCTGCACGGGTGGTATCCATGCGAAGACCAACAAACATTCCTCTTGCATCGGTATCGTTGATGGGACTGCGTTCTCCCATAAGATAAGGCAAGAAATACACATCGTTATTTCCGAGTTTATTTTCTGTGATTTCTGCTTGTTCTTTAGCATAATCATTGATTCTTAAAATGTCTTCACAAAACCATTTGTTGCAAGATGCCGCAGAAAGAATGCATGCCATAAGGTGATGCTTGCCGTTGGCGTGGCAGAAAGAATGCAATGCATTTTGTTCATCCACCGCAAAGGTGTCGGAAGAAATAAATACCGTACCGGAAGTTCCCAAAGAAATATTGCATTTGCCGTTTTTCACCGTTCCCGTACCGATTGCTGCGGCGGCATTGTCGCCCGCACCTGCCACTACTTTCACTGCAGCGGGCAAGCCCAATTCCTTTGCGATTTCGGGAAGAAGTGTACCAACTGTTTCATAGCTTTCGAACAGATTTGGCATTTGTTGTTCCGAAACCGAGCAAATATTCAGCATTTCTTTGGACCAGCATTTGTTTTTAACATCCAACAAAAGCATGCCCGACGCATCCGAATAATCGGTGCTGTGTACACCTGTAAGCTTGTAGTTTATGAAATCTTTCGGAAGCATTATTTTACTGATTTTTGCAAAATTATCAGGCTCGTTATTCTTTGCCCAAAGAATTTTTGGCGCAGTAAATCCGGCAAACGCGATATTTGCAGTAAGCTCTGATAACACTTCCTTACTAATGACTTCATTCAGATATGCCGTTTCCTTATCTGTTCTTCCGTCATTCCAGAGGATCGCGGGGCGTATTACACTATCATTTTCATCAAGGACAACCAGTCCGTGCATCTGGCCCCCAACACCTATGCCTTTAATTTGTGATGCATCTATTTCGTTTATTAATTCCTTTACACCCGACAAGAAGGCATTCCACCAGTCTTCGGGATTTTGCTCACTCCAACCGGGATTTGGATACCAAACAGGATATGACCTTGTTGCAGCTTTGACAATTTTGCCGCAGCAATCAACCAATAATAATTTTAAAGCCGACGTCCCAAGGTCGGTACCGATATAATACTCCACGCTTTTCCTCCTTTGCTTTTTTATTAGCATATCGCAAATAATTTGACTTTTCTCGCAATATAATCTATAATATATAGACAATATTTGACTTTTGGAGGAACTATGTTTTATCAATACAATCATTTGGGCTCACCGGATTATTTAAAAATTGAGAAAAACGAAAACTTCAGTTTTCCACCCCATCTGCATCAATGCTTTGAAATCATCATTGTTCTTTCGGGACAAATGAAAATAGCCGTAGACGGTCAGGTGTTTGTTTTAGAGAAAAATGAAGCTCTGCTTATCTTCCCCAACCAAATACATGAGTTGGAGTCTACAGACAGTAAGCACGTCTTGTGTATTTTTTCGCCCAGACTTGTACAGGCATATATCACAAAGCTAACGGACAAAATTCCAAAAAGCAACAAGTTCTGCCCGGATAGATATTTGATTGATGCGCTTGAAAATCTTAGCCCCGCCTCGTCTTCTACTGATAAAAAAGGGGTTTTGTATTCTTTGTGCGGACAGTTCGATAAGCAATCCGAATATACCGCAAAGAAAACCGATCACGATAAACTACTATATAAGATCTTTGCTTTTGTAGAAGAAAATTTTTGTAACGATTGTTCTTTATTAAGTCTTTCGAAAAAATTAGGGTACGATTACTCCTATCTATCACGCCACTTTAAAAAGATCGTTGGTATTTCATTTAATTCTTACGTAACCAACTATCGCTTGAGCCATGCCTGCTATCTTATGGAAAATACCGAGCAAACGATTTTACAATGTGCCTATACTAGTGGATTTTCGTCACTGCGAAACTTTAACCGTTGCTTCAAAGATCATTTAAAAATCACGCCTACACAGTATTTGAGGAATTTAAAAGCGAGGTGAAATTCACCTCGCTTTTGCTATGTAGATATTTGGTGTTATTATACCTCATTCCTCGTTGCGTCTCACAATCCCTGTTGCTTTCATATATAAAAACTCCAATGCTTACTTGATAACACTTCTGGTATCTGTAAGCATTGGAGTTTTATATTGTTTGAAATAAATTTTATAGAAAATGCTAATTACTATCTATTTCTCTTCAAATAAGGGGTGAAGATAATATACCTCATCATCGGAGGATGAACCATTATCCGATGAGTGTCCATAATGATATTTCCAAAGGCCGTGTTTCATGTGGGCTGTATTTATCGAAACATATTCATATCCTTTGTGAAAAGTAGGAGACTTCGAATAAAAAGACCGATCTACAAGCGTAATAATTCCAAAAAAAGAGCCGTCTTTTACGAGTATTTCTTCATCTTTAATTGGTCTATTGCGCGAGTTGCTATGAGAACTTTGTTGTTCATATCCGTGGTCATCGTCCTGGTATGAGTTAAGGTCAATTCTCCAACGATCAGCCTCGGCACGTATTTTGTTGTATTCATCGTCGTTATATTCTATCTCAGAAACATAAATATCGGGTTCTTTGCTTGTCCACATAGGATATTGGGGACTTCCACTCACAAGTTTATCGGTTTTTATTTCTGAAACGGCAAACATTTTCATAATATCTCTCCACCTTGCATTCCGTTGCCTTACAAATTTGTACGGTTAGTATCTGTAAAACAAGGAGATTTATATTTGCATTTAACATTTGAAATTTACAGGTTATTTGCGAAATCTACAATTCCCTTTCCGGCGATGAAATAAACGATCTCATAACAGGTGTGCGAATGGAGCTTGAATGGATTGTTCTTTGTGTTGTGCCTGTTCAAAAAACAGATCTCTGTGTGCAGCTCCATCATATCACCTCCATACCGCTGTGCTTCTTATTATTCCAGCTCGAAGGCACCGGTGTAGAGCTGGTAGTAGGTGCCCTTCTGGGCGATAAGATCGTTGTGGTTACCCCGCTCGATGATGCGGCCGTGATCCAGCACCATAATGACGTCGGAATTCATAACCGTGGACAGCCGATGGGCGATGACGAACACCGTGCGCCCCTCCATCAGCTTATCCATACCCCGCTGTACGATGGCCTCGGTGCGGGTATCAATGGAGGAGGTAGCTTCGTCCAGGATCATCACCGGCGGGTCGGCCACCGCCGCCCGAGCAATGGCGATGAGCTGCCGCTGGCCTTGGGACAGGTTGGCACCGTTGTTGGTCAGCAGGGTGTTGTACCCCTGGGGCAGGCGGGTGATGAAATCATCTGCGCCCACCAGCCGGGCCGCCTGGCGGCATTCCTCGTCGGTGGCATCCAGCTTACCGTAGCGGATGTTATCCATTACACTGCCGGTGAACAGGTTGGTATCCTGCAGGACGATGCCTAAGGAGCGGCGCAGGTCGGCTTTTTTGATCTTGTTGATGTTGATGCCGTCGTACCGCACCTTGCCATCCGCAATGTCATAGAAGCGGTTGATGAGATTAGTGATGGTTGTTTTGCCGGCGCCGGTAGCCCCCACAAAGGCTACCTTCTGTCCCGGCTCGGCGTACACCGATACGTCGTGAAGCACCGGCTTGCCTTCCTCATAGGCAAAGTCTACCTCGGTGAGTCGCACATCCCCCTGTAACAGGGTGTAGGTGATGGTGCCGTCTCCATGGGGATGCTTCCACGCCCACCGGCCGGTGCGGGTGGTGCTTTCGGTAATGGTGCCGTCAGCCGCCACCGCGGCGTTGACCAGCGTTACGTAGCCGTCATCTGCCTCCGGTTGTTCGTCCATCAAGGCAAAGACGCGCTCGGCCCCCGCCATCGCCATGACGATGGCGTTGACCTGCTGGGATACCTGGTTGACATTGCCGGTGAATTGCTTGGTCATGTTGAGGAAGGGGATGATCATATCGATGGAGAACGTAAGCCCCGACAGGCTCACGTTAGGGAAGGAGGTGAGCAGGAACAGCCCGCCCACCATGGCGCTGATGACGTACAGAACGTTTCCGATGTTCATGATGATGGGCCCCAGGGCGTTGGCGTAGGCATGGGCTCGGTAGCTGTCCTCGCACAGTTCTTCGTTGATGGCGTCAAAATCCTTCTTGACTTCTTCTTCCCGACAGAACACCTTGATGACCTTCTGCCCATTCATCATCTCCTGGATGTAGCCCTCCGCCTTGCCGATGGAGCGTTGTTGCCGCACGAAATACTTGGCGGAGCCACCGCCGATGACCTTGGTAGCCACGAACATCGCCGCCACACCTAATAGCACGATGAGGGTCATCCATACGCTGTACCACAGCATGATAAACAGCACCGTTAGCACGATGATACCGGACTGTAACAGGCTGGGAAGGGCCTGGGACACCAACTGCCGCAGGGTGTCGATATCGTTGGTGTAGTAGCTCATGATATCGCCGTGCTTATGGGTGTCGAAGTACTTGATGGGCAGATTCTGCATCCCGCTGAACATCCGGCAACGCATCTTGTGCAGGAAGCCTTGGGTGATGTACGCCATAAGCTGTGTCTGTAGGGTGATGGTGCCGATGGCCAGCAGGTATAGGGTGATGAGGATGCCGATGAGTGGCAGGATTTCTACCCTGGCGATCTCCCAGGACAGGGTGCCGGTTTCCAGGCACTTGGTGACCACCGCCAGCACCTTTTGTGTGAAGATGGAGGGGATGGAGGAGACCAATGCGGAAAAGACCACGCAGGCCACCGTCAGCGGGATGAGCACCGGGTAGGCCTTGTACAACAGCTTCAACACTCGCCACAGGATGGGGATGGCCGCTTTTTTGGACATGGGAGGCTTCTTACTCACGGTCATCACCTCCGTTCGTCTGCTGTTCATATACTTCTTTGTAGATGGCACTGCTTGCCAGCAATTCTTCGTGGGTGCCGGCAGCGCAGATGGTGCCGTTCTCCATTACCAGGATCAGGTCAGCCACCTGCACGGAGGCCACCCGCTGGGCGATGATGATCCTAGTGGTCTCGGGGATATACGTGGCAAAGCCCGCTCGGATGAGGGCATCCGTCTTGGTATCTACTGCGCTGGTGGAATCATCCAAAATGAGGATCTTGGGTTTCTTGAGCAGAGCCCGGGCGATACAAAGCCGTTGTTTTTGCCCGCCGGACACATTGGTGCCGCCCTGCTCGATATAGGTGTCGTAGCCGTCGGGGAAGGCGCGGATAAATTCATCCGCCTGGGCCAGGCGGCAAGCCTCCACCAGCTCCTCGTCGGTGGCGTTTTCATTGCCCCAGCGCAGGTTTTCCTTGATGGTGCCGGAGAACAGCAGGTTTTTCTGCAGGACCATGGCCACTTCCTCGCGCAGGGCCTCAATGTCGTAGTCGCGCACGTCAACGCCGCCCACGCGCACGGAGCCTTCGGTCACATCATACAGGCGGGGGATAAGCTGTACCAGGGTGGATTTACTGGAGCCGGTACCGCCCAGGATACCCACCGTCATGCCGGAGCGGATGTGCAGGTCGATGTTCGCCAGGGCAAACTTCTCCGCTTCGGCGGCATACTTAAAGCTGACCCCATTGAAGTCGATGGAGCCGTCCTTTACATGGGTAACCGGATCGGCGGGGCTTTGCAGAGAGGGCGTTTCCTCCAGCACCTCGACGATACGCTTGATGGATTCAGAGGACATGGTGAGCATTACATAGATCATGGACAGCATCATCAGCTGTATGAGGATCTGCATACCGTAGGTGAGCATGGCGGAGATCTGTCCTACGTCGATTTGCGTGCCGCCGGATTCGATGATCATTTTAGAGCCCACCAACAGCACAAACACCAGATTGAAATATACGCACAATTGCATCAGCGGCGAGTTGAACGCCACGATGCGCTCCGCTTTGGTGAAATCTGCTCGGATGTTGTCGGCGGCGGCGTCAAACTTCTCCTTTTCAAACGGCTCGCGTGAGAAGCCCTTTACCACCCGCATTGCCCGGACGTTTTCCTCAATGGATTCGTTGAGCCGGTCATATTTTTTGAAGACGCGCCGGAAGGCGGGCATGGCAAACCGCGCCACCATTAGTAGGCCGGTGACCAGTACCGGTACCACCACCACGAAGCAGGCGGCCAGCCCACCGCCCATGATGTACGCCATGATGATAGAAAAAATCAGCATCAGCGGGGCGCGGGAGGCGGTGCGGATGGTCATAAGGAAGGCCATCTGCACATTGGTCACGTCGGTGGTCATGCGGGTGACCAGGGAGGAGGAGGAGAACTTATCGATGTTTTGAAAGGCGTAGGTTTGCACCTTGTGGAAGATGTCTCCCCGCAGGTTTTTGGCAAAGCCTGCCGCCGCCCGGGCGCTAACAAAGCCGGCCCCACCGCCGCAGCACAAGGAGAGCAGAGCCATGCCGATGAGCAGGAGACCGGTGTGTACCACCACGCTCATGTCGGTGCCGGCCTTGATCTTGTTGATCAGATCGGCGGTGATAAAGGGAATGAGGCACTCGATAATCACCTCCAGCACCATGATGAGTAGCGTCCATAAGGTGTGCTTTTTATATTCCCGCACACACTTTAACAATTGTTTGATCATATGTCGCGTCCTTTCCGAAATAACAGCGTTACTATTATAAGGACTTATAAATGCTAAGTCAAGAAATCCTTGGAAAATTCAAAGTTTGTTAAAAAGCAAAAAGGCGACGGAACAGCCGTTCCGTCGCCTTCGCATACTTAGAAATACTTGGTTTCTCCCGCCTCGACACATTTCGGCTTGCCGTCCACCGTGACCCATAAGTCGGTCAGCGTCGGGTTGATGACGCAGGAGCCGTCCACCGTCATAATGAGGCTCCCCAGCGCCTTGAGGTAGTTGCACAGCTCCATACAGCTTGTGTACCAGATGTCCTCCCGGCCGGCCATCATTTGCAGAAACTCCTCAAACCGCCGCCGCTTTTCCGGGGCCGCCAGCTCGTAGGAGTGGCCGTAGATCAGCATACAGCTCAGGAAGGTGTTTAGTCGCCAGCTACCCTTAAGGTAGGCTTCTCCCAGCGCGAACAGACGGTCAAAGTTGTCGTGCTTGGTGGTGGGATGCCATTCCAAGAAGTTTTGGGGCAGTTCAAAACCGTCGGTACAGTCGATGGTGCGGCTGTACACGATGCCGGCAACGCGCAATGCGTCGATGGTCTCCTTACTGTATACGCCGCTGGGCAGGGCGAAGCCCCGCACCGGTTTTTTAAGGATATCCTCCAGTGTCCGGCGATCACGGATGAGATCGTCCACGCACTGGGCGGGATCCATATACCCATAGGGGGGATGCACGAAGCCGTGGCAGGCGATCTCAAAGTCCCGGGCAAGCTCTTTCACTTGGCTTTTATACAGCTTTGCTTTCCCTTCCGGTTGCGGGGTACCGTCTTCCAGGAGTCCGCTGCCGTTGAGGTTGATGGTGCCGCGCATGCCGTATTGCCGTAGTAGGGCGGCTACTTCCATATTATCTGCAAGGTCATCGTCATAGCTGAAGATGAGGCATTTCTTTTTCCCCTCGGGGTAGATTCCTTTATTAATAACCATAGCACTCAAAACCCGAAGTACGCTTTAGCGTTGTTGTAGGAGATATCCTGCACCATGGCACCCACGGCGGCCATGTCAGCGGGATACTCCCCATTCTCCATCCAGTTGCCGATGAGGTTGCAC
Source organism: Acutalibacteraceae bacterium (assembly GCA_045537135.1). Lineage (GTDB taxonomy): Bacteria > Bacillota > Clostridia > Oscillospirales > Acutalibacteraceae > UBA5905. The sequence continues at coordinate 22,553 of JAZSOW010000016.1, read as the reverse complement.
AGGATGCGGCGGAAATACTCGTGGCGGGTGTAGGAGAGGAAGGAGCGGGAATCGGTGAGCATGCCGATGAAGTTGCCAAGCAGCGACAGGTTGGCCAAGTCGGTCATCTGCTGCTCCATGCCGGTCTTGTTGTCATTAAACCACCAGGCGGAGCCATGCTGGATCTTACCGGCGGCACCGGTGCCCTGGAAGCAACCGATCACGGAGCCCAGCAGGGCGTTGTCGGCGGGGTTGAGGGAGTACAGCACCGTCTTGGGCAGAAGATCCTCCCGATCCATAGCATCCAACAGGGCGGTAAGGGCCTCGCCGCACTCGTGGGTGGAGATGCAGTCGCAGCCCACGTCCGGTCCCAGGGCGGTGAAACGGCGGGTGTTTGTGTTGCGCTGGACGCAGTAGTGGATCTGCATTACCCAGCCGCGGCGGGCGTATTCCTTGCCGCAGAACAGGGTGATGGCGGTGACGTACTGCTCCGCCTCATCCATGGTAATAGCCTCGCCGGCCATGGCTTTCTTAAAAATAGCCTCTACGGCGGCGTCGGTGACGGGACGGTACATCACGTAGTCCAAACCGTGATCCGCCGCCTGACAGCCCAGCGCGCCAAAGCGATCCATGGCCACCGCCAGCGCCTTCTTCACATCCGCGACGGTGCGGATGTCCACACCGTTGGCGGCACCCAGCTTGCTGATATACTCCACAAAACCGGCCTTGTAGATGTTTACGGCCTTGTCGGGGCGGTAGGAGGGGACGACCTTGAAATCCTCGATCCCTTCGGCGGCGATGGCGGCGTGATGCTCCAAGGTATCCGCCGGATCGTCGGTGGTACCGATGACCTTCACGTTGGACTGGCGGATCAGCCCTCGCACGGTCATGTTGGGATCCTCCTGCAGCTTCTTGTTGCACAGCTGCCAGACCTCCTCGGCGGTGTCACCGTTCAGAACACCGTTATAGCCGAAATACCGCTGTAGCTCCAGGTGGGTCCAGTGGTACATGGGGTTGCCGATGGCGCGGGGTATAGCCTCCGCAAACCGCTGGAACTTGATGCGGTCATCCGCATCGCCGGTGATCTCCTCCTCCGGCACACCGTTGGAGCGGATCATGCGCCACTTATAGTGGTCGCCACCCAGCCACACCTGGGTGATGTTCTCAAAGCGACGATCCTCCGCGATCTCCTGGGGGTTGATATGGCAGTGATAGTCGATAATGGGCATCTTCGCCGCATAATCGTGGTACAGTGTCTTGGCGGTATCGGTGGTGAGAAGGAAATCCTTGTCCATAAATGCTTTCATCAGTGTCTACTCCTTTATCGTTGTGCTTTTTTAGCTAAAACGGAAGCTTTCCCGCTCTATCAGGCGGGCGGGAACGGTCACGTGGGCGGTGACCGCCTGTTTATCCAGCAGATCCACCAGCATCTGCAGGGCGGTGGAGCACAGATGCTCCAGCTCATTGTCGATGCTGGTCAGCTCCGGGCTGGAGCAACGGGCCAGCTGGGAGTTGTTGAAGCCCACCACCGGCATGTTTAGTCCGATGCGTTGCAGTGCCTTTTGCGCTCCCAACGCCAAAATATCCTCGGTACCGATGACCGCATCAAAGGTGACACCGGTAACCAGCAGGTGCTTGACGCAGGTGTTGATATCCTCTAGTTGGCGTTCCACCGGCACAATGCGAGAGGATAGTACGGGGATTCCCGCCGCCTTGTGGGCGTCCTCATAGCCGGCGAGCTTTTGCTTACAGCTTTGGGTCATGGCACCGTGTAAAAGAAGCACTCGTTGCCGGGTCCGGCTGAGCAGGAGCCCTGTCACCTCAGCCATGGCAGAGCGCTCGTCACAGGTGACACAGTATACCCCCGGCAGATCCACATAGCCGTTGATGATGATCACCGGCATATGCTGAGCCGCTTGGGCGATGTGGGCGTTGTCCGTCTCCTCAATGAAGGAGGAGCCTACCAGGATGATGGCATCCATGTTTTGCTGTACCATGTACTCCAGTGCCATCTTCTTATCCATAATATCCGGGCCGGTGCAACGCAGTACCGCGTTAAGATTCTTTTGTCGCAGGTATTCCTCCACGTAGCCTACCGCGGTGGAATAAAAGGGGTCACGGATGTTGGTGCACAGGATACCTACCATTCGCATAGAGCCAAGGCTCAACCCCCGGGCAAAGTTGTTGGGGGTGAAGCCCTCCTCCCGCATGATCTGCAGCACCTTTTCCCGCGTCTGCTCCCGCACGTTAGGTGCGTTATTGAGCACCCGGGAAACCGTGGCGATGGATACGCCGCTTTTAGCCGCAATGTCATATATGTTCACGAATGCACCTCCTTGAAACAGGGAAATCATGTAAGCCCTTACACAAACAGTATACTGCTTTTTCGGCAAATTGCAATAGGTAATCCAAAATTTTATTTGGTTTTCCAAAACAAAACCGGGAAACATCTTGACTTTGTTTTTTGTTCTGTGTACAATAGGAATTGACAGATTGTGTAAGCCCTTACATGATCAAAATAAACATACAGGAGTGAAGGAACCATGCGTACAAAAGAAGAAGTCCTGCTCGCTATTAAAGAGAGCGGTATGGTCGCGGTGGTCCGCGGCGAGACCTCCGAAAAAGCTATGGAGATCGTGGAAAAGTGCATTGACGGCGGCATCAAGGCTATTGAGTTGACCTTTACGGTGCCCTACGCCCACCGGGTGATTGAGGATATCTCCCGCAAGTATGGGGAGGAGATCATTTTGGGTGCCGGCACGGTGCTGGACAGCGAGACGGCACGAATCGCTCTGCTTTCCGGCGCGGAGTTCATCGTATCTCCTCATTTTAATCCCGAGGTCACTCGTGTGTGCAATCGCTATCGCAAGGCCAGCATGGCGGGCATCCTGACCATCACCGAGGCGGTGGAAGCTATGGAGGCCGGTGTGGATGTGCTCAAGCTGTTCCCCGGTGATCTGTTTGGCCCCGCGTTCATCAAGGACATCCGCGGCCCGCTGCCCTACGTGCAGATCATGCCCACCGGCGGTGTTACCGCCGAGAACGCCGGCGACTGGATCCGTGCCGGCGCGGTGGCTGTGGGTGCCGGCAGTAGCCTGATGAAGGGCGATGTCAAAGCCAACGCTGCTCTGTTTGTCAAGAACATTCGTGAAGCAAGAGAGGGGAAATAAGTCATGGCAAGAGTTGTAACCTTCGGTGAGATCATGCTGCGGTTGGCCCCCAACGGCTACTACCGCTTCTTCCAGAACGACCAGATGCAGGCCACCTTCGGCGGTGGCGAGGCCAACGTGTCCGTGTCCCTGGCCAACTATGGCTTTGACAGCGTGTACGTGACCAAGCTGCCCGCCCATGCCATCGGCCAGGCGGCGGTGGATTCCCTGCGCTACTTCGGTGTGGATACCTCCAAGATCGTCCGTGGCGGCGAGCGCGTGGGTATCTACTATCTGGAGAAGGGTGCTTCCCAGCGCGGCAGTGTCTGCATCTATGACCGTGCTTATTCTGCCATTCAGATGGCCACTCCCGAGGATTTTGATTGGGACGACATCTTTGAGGGGGCCGATTGGTTCCACTTCACCGGCATCACGCCCGCTCTGGGTGAGAACCTGGTGGAGATCTGCAAGCAGGCCTGTATCGCCGCCAAGAAGAAGGGCGTCAAGATCTCCTGCGACCTGAACTACCGCGGCAAGCTGTGGACCCGTGAGCAGGCTCGTGCCGCGATGACCGAGCTGTGCCAGTACGTGGATGTGTGCATCTCCAATGAGGAGGATGCCAAGGATGTGTTTGGCATCGAGGCCGAGGGCACCGACATCACCGGCGGCAAGCTCAACCACGAGGGCTACAAGTCTGTGGCTAAGCAGCTGGCGGATAAGTTCGGCTTTGAGAAGGTGGCCATCACCCTGCGTTCCTCCATCTCTGCCAACGATAATGACTGGGCGGGTATGCTGTACGATGGAGAGAACTACTGCTTCTCCAAGAGCTACCACCTGCACATCGTTGACCGCGTGGGCGGCGGCGACAGCTTTGGCGGCGGCCTGATCTACTCTCTGCTGACCGGCAAGTCCACCCAGGCGGCCATCGAGTTCGCCGTGGCGGCCTCCGCGCTCAAGCACAGCATCGAGGGCGACTTTAACCGCGTCGGTGTCAAGGAAGTGGAAAAGCTGGCCGGCGGTGACGGCTCCGGTCGCGTCCAGCGCTAAACAAAAGAACAAGCCCAAAAGCCGGACAGCAGCACAGTGCACGCTGTCCGGCTTTTTCATGGTAAAAACTCGTTTCTTTGTCACAAATTGTCATCAATATTCGCGCTTTGCCGGTGAACAATACTACTGCAAACGCGAAAGATTTTGCGGCGGCAAAACCGCTGCGTGTGACAGAGAGGTGTACGTTATGACCAGCAAGAACATCGTTCCTGAGGCTCGCGAGGGCCTGAACCGCTTCAAGATGGAGGCTGCCAACGAGGTTGGCGTGACCCTGAAGCAGGGCTACAACGGTGACCTGACTTCCCGTCAGGCCGGCTCTATTGGCGGCCAGATGGTGAAGAAGATGATCAAAGCTTATGAGGAGAACAACCTGAAATAAGCGCCGTTTCACCTGAAAAGAAGCCGGGAGGCAACTCCCGGCTTCTTTGTTAGTTTTCTGCTTGCTTTTTCTCCCAGAAATCCATAAACTTATCCCAATCGTGCTTGCGGATCTTGTGGGTGCCTTCGGATACGTGATACCCGATCATACCTTCGTGGTAGGAGGTGCCGATCTCCGGCTCGTCAGGGATCACGATGCCCTTTTGACCGTAGAGCTCATAGACCTCGCTGGCCAGTATGGCACCGCGCCGTTCGCTGGCCGGGTCGGACCACTCGTCCAGAGAGTTGCTTTCCACATACAACGGGCGGGGAGCAATACAGGCGAGCAGCATGTGCTGATCGATGGGCAGCATATCCTCGTTTTCAATAAAGCGGTTGAGCTTTTTGCACAGCCAATCTGTGTGGGAGGTAATGTAGGCCAGGTGCTCTCCCGTCTTGCCGCGGAGCATGGCAGCTCCCATACAGCCTGAGGAGTTGGACACGATGAAGGCAAACCGCTGGTCCAAAGCGCCAGCCCACAGGGCCGTCTTGCCGCCACGGGAATGGCCCACTATAGCTACGCGGTCACGGTCAAAGGTGTCGTCCGTTTCGATGTAGTCCATCAGTCGGGACGAGGCCCACGCCCACGCGCCAATAGCCGACCATTCGCTTTCATCACGCTCCGGGCGGGGAGGAGAGAAGACCTTGAACATACTGGTCTCGTAGTTGGTGCGGCACAGATCGTCCACGTGAATGGATGTGAAATACAGCACGATCACGGCATAGCCGCGCTCAGCGATGTCGCGGATCGGAATGTTCTCGGTAGTGGGGCGTTTTTCAATGTCGGTGTCCATGTCCTGCTCTTCCTTGATATGCATGTAGTAAAGGAAGGTGGGAAGCGGCTTGTCCGAGGGCTTGTAGAAGGCTCTTGCGGTGAAGGAATACCCCTTAAAGGACACCGTGATCTTCTTGAGGATCAGCCCCTCCAGATCGTTGTTGACGATCTCCGAGGAAAACTGCAAATCATCGGGCAGGTAGGCCGGGGCACGACCGTACGCGTATTCGGTCAGCAGGGTCATACATTCATTGCGTCTGTAGCGCTCCCAGTCCTCCTTAGTGGTAACGGGGTTACCGGATAGGGTGGTTAAAAGCTTCGGTTCCATAAAACTCCCTCCTTTATTGCATTTATTGTAGCAGGCGCGGCTTCTTTATAATAGTTGTGTCGTTACCTTAAAAACGGTAAATTAGCATAATATTATGATAGATTATTCACTTTCGATTGCACTGAAGCGTTCCTTTTGTTATACTGGGGTGCGTAAGGAGCGTGGTTGTCATGGCGCTGTTCCCGGATGTTCAATTCATACGGTTTTGCTATGAGAAGCGAGACGGTGTAATGGCATTACCGCCTACCCGTATCCCGTATATGGATCTGACCTATTGTGTCAGCGGGGAGATGCATTACGTGTACGAGGGCGAGACGGTGGTGCTGCAGGCAGAGGACGCGATATTGTTCCCCCAAGGCTCGGTGCGTCAGCGGCTGGCCACCGATAAGCCGGCGCTGTACTGCAGCTTCAACGTTAGCTACGGTGCGGATTTCCCCGTACTGTGCAAGGGGGTGCTGCGCAACAGTCTGCGCAGCGATACCGTTGAGACACTGACGTCGGTCAAACGGTGCTCCACGGCACTGACCGATCATAAGAACGAGAAATGCGTTGCTCTGTTCTGGTACCTTTATCACCAGTTAGCGGAAACTGCCGTCCACAACGAGCACCCTCACGTAAAGCACATCAAGCGCTACGTTTCCCACCACCTCACCGAGCCGATGACGCTGTCGGAGATTGCCGCCGCCGTGCACCTGTCTCCGCATTATTGTTGCGCCCTCTTTTCCGAGCAGGCAGGGATCCCGCTGTTCGATTTCATCGCGGTGCAGCGCATAGAGATGGCCAAAAGCCTGATGCTGACCACCGAAAGCTCTCTGACCGACATTGCCCCGCAGTGCGGCTTCGGTGATTACAATTATTTTTCCCGCACCTTCAAAAAGGTGACGGGCACTACCGCACACGCCTATCGCCGCGCCAGGCGGGAAATCTAATAAAACAGCCGACCGACAGTAGATGCTATCGGTCGGCTTCTTCGTTTACTTTTCGTTGGTTAGATTATAGGTGGGGAACAGCTCGCGGTACACGTCGGTATGAGCCTCGCAGTCCAGATAGTGGCCGAACAGGTCGTTTTGCTCCTGCGTAGCTCCCGACGTGGCGACGGGGGCCAGCCGGTCAATGTAGTAGGTGCTTTCCACGCAGAACCGATGCCAGCCGTCCTTCCAGCGGCCGTCTGCCAGCTCCTCGTTGCGGCTTTGGAAGGCGTCCGTCAGCGCCTGTGCCTCCTCACCCTGGGCTACGTGGAGGCTGCACCCATCCGCCTTGATGGGGGTGAAGGTGGCCTCCCCGGTGACGGTGTCGTAGGTGAGGGCCGTGCAGTCGAACCAGCCTTCATACGTGCCAAGGCCAGTGAAGTGGAAGTTGCCTTGGCCGTGGAGAATGTGACCGCCGTGATACGCTTCGTAGGTGCCCACGCAATGGCTGTGCTGGCCGACCACTACGTCGGCGCCGTTATCCACCAACGCTCGGCAAAGCTTGCGCACACGGGGGGAGGGGTAACGGCACAGCTCCTTGCCGCCGTGGTAGAGCACGATCACCCGGTCATGGGTCTCCTTGGCGCGGCGCACGTCCGCGATGGTGTCGTACACGTCATAGGGGCGGGAGCCCATCCGATCCTCCAGTGCATAGGAAAATTCGTGCTCGCACACCGCCACAATGGCGATGCGCTGGCCGTCCTTTTCCACCGTTAGGTTGCGACGGGAATCCTCGTAATCCTTGCCGAAGCCGGTGTAGGCGATACCCTCCGCCTCCAAGGCGCGCATAGTGTCCAAAGCACCCTCAATGCCAAAGTCAAAGATGTGGTTGTTACTCAGCCCACAGCAGTCCACCCCCAGTTCCTTCAGCACCCGGGCGGTGGCCGCCGGTGCCTTTAGGTTGGGACCGAACTTCTTGATAGCATTATCGCTGTCGGTGATGGCACATTCCAGGTTGACAACGGCGTAGTCTGCCGCGTCAAACAGACTCTTTACGTCCCCGAACAGGGCCTCGGTCTCTCCGGCAGCAAACAAAGGCACGCTGTTTTCCACTGGACAAATATCGCCCAAAATCAGCAGTTTCATACAGATCTCCTCCATACGGTGTTGTCTATCGTCATTATAGCAGAATCGACTGAAAATGCAAGGCTTTTCGCCCGCAGGCATTTCACACTCCCCGTGGGGGATTTATATACGGTGTTGCTGTGATGATATACACGACTGCGGCTTGGATAAAAAAGGAGTAACTTTTGGTAGACAAAAGTTACTCCTTTTTTGGCTGCGGGAGGAAGATTCGAACTTCCGACCTTCGGTTTTTTCTCACAAACGCTCACGCGTTTGCTTGCCCTCTTGCGGTGCCCAAAATCGGTGGCCGTGACTATCGTCACTACCGATTTTGACCGCGGCGCCAAGCCATCCTCCCTTCATCCGCCACCGGCGGCGGTCGGATGCCTTGCCCAACGATAGAGGTGGAAACCCATCCATAACGAAAAATCAGAGGGACACCAATTTGGTGTCCCTCGGATTTCTGGCATGTCGCACCGAAAAAGATATCGGTTAATTTTTCGCTTTACATTACATTAGAAAAGTAGTATACTCAAAGCACCACACAAAGTTATCATGAAAAGATGAAATGCGGCATGAATCAAGAACAATCAGCCGCCATCATTAAAGAATTTTGTTATTGAGAACGAGGTATTCCCATGAAACATTCTTCCATCATCCTTGAAAATAAAAATTTCCGCCTTGCCCTCTCTTCGCAGGGGGCAGCAGAGAGCCTTATTTTAAAGAAAAGCGGTGAGGAGCTTCTTGCTAATGCAGACACCCCCTTTTTTACCCTCACCGAGGAGCGCCCCTATAATAATGAGGTGAAGCTCGCTCAGCCCATGAAGCGCACCACCTTTTCAGCAAATGCTCTCCGCCAAGAGGGAGGTCGGCTCATCATCGGCTTTGAAAAGATCCATTTTGAAGCGGCGGTGCAGGTAGAGATCAAGGAACAATACATAGTATTTACCTTGGTGGATTTTTTAGTGCATTCCGATTCCTTTGGTGTGGGAGTGGAGCCCATTCTGCCGCCGGTAAGCAGTTTTCGTTTGGTGCAGCTTGCTCTGAAGCCTCGAGAAAATTTTGGAGAATGGCTCAATGCTCTATGGGATGATCAAGCGGCAGTCAATGTCCTTTCTGCCTGTCCCTACCCAAAAATCGGTTTTGAAGAGCGGCGAGACCATAAGATCCTTTTTGGTGAAGCCCTTTCAGAGGTTCAACTAAAAAATGCAGGGGTTGCGCTGATTGTGGCTCCAAGAGAGGAGCTTCTTGATAGCATTGAGGCTTTGGAGGTAGAACGGGATCTGCCCCGTGGGGTAGAAAGCCGCCGTGCGCCCACTATCAACCACTCTTATTATTGGGTTAGTGATATTACCCTTGAAAATGCCGATGCTTATATTGCCGCCGCTCAAAAGGGAGGCTTTACCCATCTTTTGATTTATTATACGGCGCTCCTAAATACCGGCCGCGGTTTTTGGCGGCTCGGGGACTATAAAACCATCAACCCTGCCTTTAAAAACGGAAAGAGTGATCTAATTGCCCTCCTTGAAAAGATCAAAGCCGCAGGAATCACCCCGGGGCTGCATATCCTTCATTCCCATGTTGGCTTAAAGAGCCCCTATCTAACCCCTGTTGCCGATCATCGCCTCAATCTCACCCGCCATTTCACTCTTGCAAAAGGCTGCTCCCCCGAGGATACCACCCTTTATGTGGAGGAAAATCCCGAGGGGGTGCCGGAGCATGAACCCTTGCGGGTGCTCAAATTTATGGGAGAACTGATCCAATATGAGAGCATTTCCTCAGAACGCCCATATTGCTTCAAGGGTTGCAAGCGGGGCTATAACGGTACAATTCCGAAGATTCACGAGATCGGCACCATCGGTGGCCTTTTGGAAGTCAGCGAATTTTGCGCCCAAAGCGCATACATCGATCAAAAAACTTCCTTGCAGGATGAAATTGCTGAGGAGATCGCAGATCTTTACGATGCCGGCTTTGAATTTCTCTATTTCGATGGTTCCGAAGGGATCAATCCTCCCTCGGATATCAACGTTGGTCTTGCTCAATGGAGGGTCTATAATAAGCTTTCCAAAAAGCCGACCTTCTGCGAGGGCGCAGCCAAATCCCATTTCTCTTGGCATATGCTCAGTGGGGGAAATGCCTTTGATGTTTTCCCGACCGAGAAATTTAAAGAAATGACAGTGCTGCACCCCTTCAGAGAAGCACCCCAGATGCAAAAGGATTTTACTCGGGTGAATTTCGGTTGGTGGCACCTTTCCTTAGATCAGCGCCCTGATATTTTTGAATACGGTACTGCGCTGGCTGCTGCATGGGATTGCCCCGGTGCTTTCATCGCCTCCCTCGAGCAACTTGTTGCTCATCCTCGCACCGATGATATTTTGGAAACCTTCCGCCGCTGGGAGATGGTTCGCCAAAGCGGATTTCTCACTGAAGAAATCAAAGACGAGTTAAAAAACACCGCCATCGAGCATACCCTCCTAATCAATGAAGAGGGTTCTCCGGAACTCTGTACCTGGGAGCAGATCCCCACCGCCGATGCGCAGATTTCTGCCTTTTTCTTTGAACGCAAGGAAAAAAACTGCGCCGCACTTTGGAATAATGGGGGGGATGGAATCCTTTCTTTGCCTCTTAAGAGCAAAGGCATTCGCTATCTGGATGAACTTTTTGGAGAGGAGCTCCCCATTAAAACCGATGGTGCATCCCTTTGCCTGCCTCTTGGCAAAAAGCGCTACCTGATCACCGATCTTTCCAAGGAAGCCCTTGTCAATGCTCTAAAAAAAGCAAAGCTAAATTAAATCGTAAGATCTGCCCCTAAAAGCCTTGGGTTTTAGTTCAAGTTCTCCCCAAAGGTCGTTTTGGAGAAATGATATCTTTTGAATTCTACCTTGAAAAATGGTATAACAAAACCCCGAAACCGCTGTGGTTTCGGGGTTTTTCGAACCGATATCTTTTTCGGTGCGCATTTTTGTGGTTGGCGACCGAAATAGATGACACATTATTTTGCCTTAAGATACGGACTCTATAAGCTTTCGGCGTTATCAAGTTAAAGTTGTTTAATGATTTCCTCGTTCCATATCAATTCGGAAAAGGATAACAAAATTGACGTTTCGCACCAACATGACAAGGCGAATACACCACCTACACGTTCCCGATCTTCCCAATCGCTTGTGTTGACTCTCTCACATATATAACCCGGTAAAAGCCTTATCGGCTCCTTATCCCATGAAAATATAGGTCGTTCTTCAGTAGATACACACTGCGGAAGGAAAAAGACAATATCACGCAAAAGTTCAAGATATTCCTTTTTGTCTGTATATTTGTAAAGCTTGTATATGGCATCTCCCGATGCGGTACAAAGACCAGGTGCGGAGTGTTTGTTTTGCACATTTGCGAAAACACTTCCAACGGTGTTAATGTTAAGTCTTGCAAATTCGCTTCCTTTTGGGAACACGTATGAATACGGCATAACCCAGCTTGAAAGCAGGTGTAAACTGTCTTTTGCGTATCTTAACCACTTTTCTTCTTTTTCCGCCTCGTAAAGAAGAACCATACTTTCGACCATAGCATAAGAGCTTTCGCTGTCGGGAGCGCAAAGCGCTTCTCCAGGGCCGCCGTATGTAATGCCGCGAGCTACAAAATCATTGTAATATTTTTCCCCTGCAAGCCTTGCGGTTTCAATATATTTTTCATTTCCAAAATAGTACCATGCTCGTACCAATGCGCTGATGACAGAAGCACCGGACGTCGTGCCACCATATATTATATCCCCGGTTTCAATGTTAATGAATTGTCCGAAGTCTTGATACTTTTTGTACAATTCCACAAATGCGTCCGCACAGTTTTTTGCTGCGATAACCCAGCTTTCTTTCGGAGTAATCACGTCAAAATGCTTAAAAAGGAAATAAAGGGCATCGCCGATCTTTCTTACAAGAGCGCAATTTTTCATATGTTCTTTCCCATAACCGTCATCCTCAATGACTCCTTTGACGATCATAGTGTAAAAGAAGCCCGTTGAAGCCACGTTTGACGTCATAAAATCAAGCGTCTTTATAGCTCGTTCCCTCGAAAGAGAGTTTCCGTGTTTAAGCAATGGAAGTGAAGACATTCCGCCGCCAACCCAACCGCATTGCCATTTTTTCGACATCTGAGCATAGTATTCTCCACTGAAATTGTCGTTGTTCATATGATTTTCCATAATGTTCCACAAATCTTGAGTATAACCGTTTGGCGCGGGAGAGTCGCAGAGCAGACATTTTCGATTATTGAAAAACACCTCAAAAAACTCAGGAATATCCTTGCAATCAAATTCTTTTATCAACACTTTCGATGAGACACGTTCACCTTTAGTTACGGAAATTCCGCTATCGTCTGACGGCACATCGGTACGGCACATCTTATAGCGTTTTGAGCGGAGCGCGGGAAATGTTATAGTAACCTTTCCGCTTTCGACGGTAAATCCAATATTTTTGTCCTTGCACGCCTGCTCCGTAAAAATGAAAAAAGCTTTTTGTTTTTTTTCGAAAAAAGCCCCAAAGCAAGGAACCGACATATCTGCCGAGGTAACTTCTATTTTCCCACTTCCGTCAGAATTTAACGCGGGAACATCGGTTATGATAGGTTGGGCATCCTTTTTGCAGTCCTCCTTACGGTACATAGGCGGATAACTACATTTGAGCTTTTGAAACGCATTTCCTTTGTACGTGCATGCAGGCATAAAAATATATGCATTTTGTTCCCATTTGGTAAACTCAACCGACATGGAAAAATGGGTGTCGATACTATCGCTTTCAGCAACCAATGAAACTGAGATATCGTCGTATTCAACGTCTCCGTTGTTTGAATTAAGTGTTATTGTGTAATTTGAATCAATATCGTTTATTTGCTTTTTAGTACGCATAAACATTCCGCCTTTCGTTATCCTTTTCGCCTGCTGTCAAGCCATCTATAATAATCCTCTAACAGCTTTTTTCAAGAAAATTTTTTGAAAATTAATTGTTGAGATTTTTATAACATAAATTCAGAAAAGTGTAAAGGAAAATTTGTGCTCGGCACTAGGGTACTCGCCTTTGGCGAGGATTCTTCGCCGAGCCTCTCGTGAGCGAGCTCCCGTCGGCTTTCGGCTCGAATGCGAACCTAATTCTGCGTCGCTTCGCTCGCAGAGCGAGCTTTGAAGCGACGAGTGCCCCAGCCAACGCAAAAAGGACGCCGTTTGGCGTCCTTTGCGTTGGCTGCGGAACTAGGAATCGAACCTAGACAAACAGATTCAGAGACTGTCGTGCTACCTTTACACAATTCCGCAATATTCCTTTGGAACGGGTTTTATTATACCCTATTTTTTTGGTTTGTCAAGTGCTTTTCCAAAGTTTTATCATTAATTTTAATAAAAAACATCCGGGGGATCACTCCCCCGGACGGCGAAATGGGATTTGGCTTATTTGAGGTTGTTCTCCTCGTACGCCTTGATCATCTTCTTCACCATCTGGCCACCGATAGAACCGGCCTGACGAGAAGTCAGATCACCGTTATAACCCTGCTTCAAGGTCACGCCAACCTCGTTAGCGGCCTCCATCTTGAAGCGGTTCAGACCCTCGCGGGCCTCCGGAACGATGCTCTTGTTGTTCATGTGTTACACCTCACTGTCACTCAGCGGTTTTGCCGCCGAAAATTCATTTGCGTTTGCAACCCTATTGTGTGCCGCCATCACATAAATACACAAGACAATTTGTGACAAAAAAGCGTTTTTTTGACAAAAAAAGAAGCCGACGGAACACTCCGTCGGCTGTTTTTTAATCAATTAGCATCCGCCATGCGGTTTGCCGCCTGTCGGCGCACCGCAGCCGCATCCGCCGCCGTCCCCTTCCGTTGCGGGCGGGAAGAACTCGTTGACGGGGAAGCTCATTTTATGGAACAAGTCGCAGGGATTTTCGCTCGTCGGCGTGCACTCCTTGTTCGGCATACAATAATCGTACACCGGCATCAGCATCTGCACATTGCGAATGAGCTGAACGATGGTAAAGATACCGAGCGTGACCACCACGATGCGGCAATCGGCGCTGTCGACGAAATTACCGCCGTAGCGGTTGCAGAGTTTCGCGGGGATACATCCGCAATCGCCGCACTCATAGTGGCAACGGTCACAACAGTCGACCAGTCGTGCATCCAGCACAACCGGCTCGGCAACCTGCACACAGCAATGCGGCATATTGCGCGTCGGCATTTCCTGACGATCGCACTCATCAGGGCGATATTCGCTGTGGAACACACGCACGTGCCCTTCACTGCCGTAAAGAATGACCTTTTTGCGGAAGACACCGACACCCTGTACGGTGGTGCACGGCACACCGTGCCCGCTGTACACCTCCACCTCTACATTAAAGTAGAAGGTCAAATCGCAAGAATAATACCCGCGATTAAAGGGCAACGCTTCAACGTCTATGTAGGTTGTAATCACTTCCGCTTTCTTGGTGCGAATGCCGTTTGCGTGATCCACGATCATCTGATCGCGTTCGGTGAAAAACAGCCGCATGTTTTCTATACAGTCTTTATCACAACACCCGACAAGCGCGAACTCATATTATTACAAACCCAATGCTCCGTGTCAAGGCAAGGCAAAAAGCAAAAGCCGAGGGAAATCCCTCGGCTTTTTGCTTATGCGACTTCGGTCAGATCACTACCCAGCCACTGACGTTGAGCCAGATCGGGGCTTTTCCGACACGGCTCTTAGCATTGGTAACGCGATAGCGGCCGTCCACCGCCACCCCGTCATAAACGTAATATGTGCCCGTGCGGGTCACCGACACCGATCCGCGCGCCGAGGTATACAACTTGTCCTTGTAGAGCTTCACCACGTCGCCCGCCTTCGGCGCCGACGAGGTTTCCTCTTTCGGTTTTTCCTTTTTCGGCGCTTCCTGCGCTTTGTACGGCACACCTTCGATCTCACAGATCGCCTGCACCGTTTCCTCCGCGAGCAGTCTCATTCCGTCTTTGTGGAACCACGCGCAGTCCTCCGCATTGTCGTGGAAGAACAACTCATCATACAAGCAGGTCATATTGGTCGCCTTGATCTCATACAAGGAGTTGTTAGCCACCACCTTGTGCGACTTGACGCATTGACGATACTTTTTGAACACACGCGCCTTTTCCAAGCTTGCGGCGTTATTCCAGCACATCGTCATTGAATAGCGACCGCCACCCGCGTTGGTGTGCGCGACATAATAGAGATCGGCACCCCATTTGTTTGCTTCACGCACACGACTTTGCAACGCAGGACCCCCGACCTTGCTCTTGTCGCCTCGCTTAACTTCAAAGCCGAGAGCTTTTAAACGGCTTTCAACGATATCCATATACTCGTTGCAGTGGATATTTTCACCACATTTGGACGGGCACTTGGTGGGATTATCCGTGCCGTGCGCCGCCGCCGACAGATAGATTTTTTTCGCCATATTATTCCTCCGTTCCTTTTACTCCGCGTAACCGTTTGGCAAAGTCACTGACATAATTGGCACCGCGAGAAATGAGGATGCCGGTCAAGAACACCCCAAGCCGCGGCCAAACAAATCCGATGCCAACCACAGCAAACAGATCGCCGCCGGTCATAAAGCAGAGCAGTACCCCGAGCGCAATTGCCGCGATCTGCGTCACCGCAACCTTCCAATCGCCGTTGACAAATGCTCTGCCGATGGTTTTCGCATACTCAATGAGCGCCTCCACCACAATGGCCATCACTAAAATCAAAACAATACCTTCCATATACTACACTCCTTTCTCACGAGCTGAATCCAAGTTTGATGAGCACATAGCCGACAATCCCGGCCACAATTGCCATCAGCGTTTTTTCTACGACGGTCTCCCACCGCTTGGCGGGTTTACCCGCCAGCACCTTAACGTCTGCTTTGATTTCCTTGACATCGGTATCCATATCCTTCTGTCGCTGATCCAAGCGAGCGATACTGGCGAGCATTTTCTCGTTGTCGGTCAATTTCTTTTCGACCTCGTCCAAGCGATGTGCATTGGATTTGGATCGATCCTCCGTCCGTTGCACCTTAACAGCTAATTCCTCATTCGTCATGCGTTCTCACCCCGTACAAAGTAAACGTACTTCCTTCCACCCACGCTTTGGTGGTACCGGTGCCGATATACAAATCAATCTTGGTGATTGGCGGATTCGCATAGTCGATCATCGGCGGAACAATACGCGTTCCCTGCACGTTTGCTTGCGCATTGAACAACTGCTCCGATGCCAAACTCGACGTGTATTCCGCCCGCTTAAATCCATCGTTATCCACACGAAAGTAGATATTAAAGCCACGAAGCGACGAATCGATCGAGCCAATCTCGCCATTTGCAATCACCAGCTGGTTATTTACGGCCATATACAAGCTCGACTTGTTGCCATCCACAAAACCGCCGTACACCTTCACCATAAAATCGGACAAACGGAAGGAGTCGCCTTGACTGTCAAGCGTGAAAACAACGTGCTGCGGCAAAGTACCGTTCTCATCTGCCGTGACGGTAAAGGTAGCGATCTCCTCATACGTCTTCGGCGCACATCCGCCGCCGGCTTGACCCACTTTGGCATAATACCCATCGCCCACCGACTTGACCGCGTATTCAAGGTTGGCGGGGACAATCGGGTTGTAAGTATTAATTTTTTCATCAATAGCTCCCTCGGATGCTGGTGCAATTGTAAGTGCTCCGTTGCCATCTATATAAATACCTCCCCAAAATGAAGCCATACCCTTATTATCAGCAACCTTTACCGTACCATAGGTTTCGCTGTCTGCGGTGGGAATCTCCACGCTGGGGGGGATGTAGTTTTGGAAACGACCGCCGACATAATCGACCACCGCTTTCACGCTGGGATATTTATCATCCAAATCATCGTCCCATTCATCGACAACGTCGACTTTGTTTTCGAGGACTTCGCATCCGGATATATCGGCGCTCGCTTCGCCAACCTTTGCATAATACCCATCGCCCACTGATTTGACGGCGTATTCAAGGTTGGCAGGGACAATCGGCGCACAAGGATTGCCGCGCCCGTCGATGGCGGCTTCGTTTGCTGCCACAATGGTCAACACACCATCGCCGCGCCGCAAAATAGCCCCGTTGATTCGCGCCTCGTCTTCTTCCGTCGATGCTCGCACCGTACCATAGACATCTCTCGTTGCCGGCGCGGTTTTTTTGTCAGTGTAAGCAGTCGCATTCGCCTCAACGGTCTTAACAGTCTTCGACACACTCTCCACGTCAGACTTTAAGGCAAAGTACCCATCGCCGGCCGACCTGACGGCATAATCCAGATTGGCAGGCACGATTGGCGTATATGGATTCCAACGGAAATCAATATCCAGCTCACTCGCAGCCACTGTCTCCAACAAACCGTCCTCTCGCATACGGATACCACCAAACATACCGGCGGTGATTACATCGTTTTCCGCTCGAATCGTACCATAGACATCCGGCGTAGCAGGAGCTGTCCGCTCTTTAACAAGCGTACTCACCTCTTCCAAACTGCCGATAGCTTCGTCCATTTTTTCCTCAAACGCAGCATACGTCGCCGCCGCCGATTGTTCGAGGGCTTCTGCCATCGCCATTTCCATCTGTTCATACTCAGTTTTGGAGATGGGAGTGGCCGGTGTTGCCCGCACGGCGGGCGCCACTGTGAAGAACATCACCGCCGACTTTTTCACATCACCCGTGCGCTTCACCGCACGCAACGTAGCACGTAAAAGACCCGGCAACTGTGTATGATGCGCCATCACAATCCAAGTCAACCGAATACCGTCCGCTTCCACCACCTTCGCAAGCGGCACGATGTCCGTGTCCTCATCGTAATCCACAACGGTCTCGGTTTGCGTATAGCTTTCCCGCTGTGTTCGATCGGTCGAAGTCACCAACCCGCCTTCTCCGTCAAATTCTTCGGAGACCGTTTGGTTTGTATTGACGATCTGCTTCGGAGGCGCCTGGGATGTGACCGTCGACATATCAAAAGCCAGATCTAAATAAAAATCATAATCCTTATAGTTCAGATCCGGCAGAAAAAAGTAGCGTTTGCTTGTCGCGTGTTCCCCGGCGTAAGCCACCAGCTTATCCTCCGGCGGAATGACCGCGACCCAATCGCGTAACGTGATCATTGCATTTCTCCTTTCTTTCGTTCCACCAACGATCCAGACTTGCTTGCAGTTGCAGGGTGTCAAGAGCCGTCGGTACGACAACGCGCACCGACGGCTCTCTTCTCCCTGTTTCGTTCTGTTTCGTATGGTTGTTTTGGCTTTGTTTCACACCTCTCACCTCAGTACACTATATGAAAAAGCAGCCGCGTTCACCCCACGCAGCTGCTTATTTCTGTGTACAATTTAATTATACACGAACAAACGTTCATTGTCAAGATGTTTACCTAAATTTTCCAAAATTTGCATATGCTGTACGGAGGTGATGACAGTGAATGCGGTCATGTACTTGCGAAAAAGCCGCGCAGATGATCCGCACGAAGCGGCCGAGGTCACGTTGCAGCGGCACGAGGATACCTTGCGGCAGTTGGCGGAGAGCGAAGGCATCTGTTTGATCGATGTATACCGCGAAGTCATTTCGGGTGACCGTCTGCACAGTCGCACCGAAATGCAACGCTTGCTTCACGATTGCGAGAGCCGACGGTTTGATGGGGTGTTATGTATGGACATCGACCGACTCGGGCGCGGGTCAATGGCGGAGCAGGGATATATCCTCGACACGTTGAAAACAGCGCACGTTTGCATCGTCACACCGCGAAAAACCTATGACCTAAACAACGACTTGGATGAAACGTATTCGGAGTTTGAAAGCTTTATGGCTCGGCAAGAATTAAAGCTCATCAAACGGCGGTTGCAACGTGGGATGCGGCGCACGGCACAAGAGGGCGGTTTTTTATCCTTGCCGCCTTACGGGTATCGGCGCGACACGGTCGGAAAGCACCCCTCCTTGCTTCCGATCGAAGAAGAAGCAGAGATCGTGCGCCTCATTTTTCGTTTATACACACACGACGGGCTCGGCAGTCAACAAATCGCCGAACGACTCAATGCCATGGGGGTTCTTCCCCGCCGCGCCGCGACATTCGGGCGAACGGCCGTGTTGGATATTCTTGCAAATCCCGTTTACTGTGGGCGCGTACAAAGGCAATGCGCCGACGTCACGTTGGACGTGGCAGGGTTGCACCCTCCCATCATCAGCGAGGCGGAATTTGCCGCCGCGGCAGCGATTCGCCGCGAACGCGCCCATCCGCCAACCGCCGCACGCACACTGCAAAACCCATTGGCAGGGCTACTGTACTGCGGCTATTGCGGCGCGCCGATGCAACGCTTGCCCGCCTCTCGCACTCGGCGGCAAGAATGTATTGCTTGTCCCAAGCGAGGATGCAATGTTGCGGATCGATTGGATGCGGTCGAGGAGACCGTCCTCGCCGCCGTGTTGCCGTTGTTACCCACACACATCCAACCGACTCCACCTGTTTCACCACCATCCGATCCGACCTTGTTGCGGAGGCGACAACTCGAACAGCAACTGGCGCGGTTGTACCCGCTCGTCGAACAGGGCGTGTATACCCCAAAGGAGTTTGCCCATCGGCGGGATGCCGTATGTCGGCAACTCGAAGCGTTGCCGACACCACAACCCACCATCCGAGCCGATGACCCTATCCCTACCGAAACGGCCTATCGACACTCCGATGCCGCTGCAAAGAACGCGTTTCTGCGTATGTTCATTAAGAAAATCACCTACACAAAGGACTCCCAGGCGCCGCCGCGCGCGTTTTCGCTGGAAATCGTGTTAAAGGAATAATTCGCGCTTGTCGGGAGTTGTTCACAACAACTGTCATACACGCGACCGGCATCCACACAGACGGCCTCTTTGCATCCGTTGTCACGGATAAACTTGGGTTCCGCCATAGAGATTCCTCCTATTCTGATTTTCGAGCGTGTCGCACGGCGCGCGGAGCCGCCCGACGCTGTCTCAATATCAATGTATGCCGTCCCGCACCTATTTGTTCACGCGTTTTTAGAATCGGCTCACAATCAAAAACCAGGGCTTGCAGATAACATCTGCAAGCCCTGGTTGGCATTGGTTATTTAGCGGTTAACTTGGCGTAGTTCGCCATCAATTTCTTTTGTCCAACGTTATCGAATTGGATGACCAGCAAGGTATCCCCCGCCATTGAGGTCATATTTACGATCTCTCCATCGCCGAAACTTGCGTGGGACACACGATCCCCCACTTTCCATTGGCAAGCGACAGCCGTCGGCTTTACCGTGCTCGCGACGGTAACGCGACTACCCGTCGGACGCTCCCCCGTCGAGCGGAATGCATCATGGCTATGCTGTGCCGCGGTTGCGGTATACCCTTGTCCTTGATAGTTGCTGTGCCCATACCCACCGAAGCGCGAACCACCCATGCTACCGCCAAAATCCATCGTCGGGCGACGGCGATCCACCAGCTCCGTTAAATGGCCGGGAATATCCGCGATAAAACGGGAAGGTGCGTTGCGGTTGGTTTGTCCGTACAACATACGGCTCTGCGCACGGGTGATATATAACTCTTCCCTTGCGCGGGTGATCGCCACATAACACAGTCGACGATCCTCTTCCAGTTCGTTCGGGTCAAACATCGTTTGATAACCGGGGAAAATACCATCCTCAAAACCGGGGAGCAGCACCACAGGAAATTCCAAGCCCTTAGCGGCGTGCATCGTCATCAGCACCGCCGCATCGGCATCGGCATCGTAGTTATCGATGTCGGTCATCAGCGCCTGCTCCTCCAAGAAACCGGAGAGCTCCGCAAAGTCCTCGCCGCAGTTCTTCTCATACTGCTGAATGGAAGAGGACAATTCCTCCAAGTTCTCCACACGGCCGGCTTCCGCGTCGCCTTGCACTCGCCACATCGCGAGATACCCCGTCGTCTCCAACATCGTGGTGTACAACAAATGCAAGGAGTTCTCCGGGTCCTCCGCCATACGGCGCAACTCATCCATCATCTCTGTAAAGGCAGTGAGCTTGCCGGCTGCTCGGCTCAACTCAGGATAGTCTGCGGCGCGGCTGAATACCGCATACAACGAATCGCCCAGCCCCGCAGCGATCCGCGCCGCCTTATCGATGGTCGTGTCACCGATACCGCGCTTGGGTTCGTTAATGATACGGCGTAAACTCACCTCGTCATCGGGGTTGTTAATCACCCGCAGATAGGCCATCGCATCCCGCACTTCCTTGGTGTCGTTGAAGCGATGCCCACCGATGATGCGATACGGCACACCGCTCTTAACGAGCGCTTGTTCGATCGCATTGGATTGCGCGTTGGCACGATACAACACCGCATATTCGCTGAATTTACGTCCTTGCGACACACCGGTGAGGATGGTGTCGGCAATAAACTTGCCTTCCTCCTCGGCATTATCCACCACCACGGTGCGAATGGGATCCCCTTCCTCATTCTTCGTCCAGAGGGTCTTGCCCTTTCGCCCGACGTTTTTGGCGATCACCGCGTTAGCGGCATCGAGAATACGACCCGTGGAACGATAATTTTGCTCCAACCGTATGACACGGCAGTTTTTGAATTCATCCTCGAAGTTGAGAATGTTCTCAATCGTCGCGCCGCGGAATTTATAGATGCTTTGGTCGTCATCACCGACTACACACAGATTACCCGATTTCTCTGCCAGCAGATGAATAAGCTGATATTGCGCGTGGTTAGTATCTTGGTATTCATCCACCATCAAATAACGAAACCGTTTCTGATAGCGTTCGAGCACGTCAGGAAATTTCCGAAACAGCTCCACCGTGCGGTTAAGCAGGTCATCAAAATCCATCGCATCCGCTTCGCGTAACCGTTTTTGATATTCGGCATAGGCGCGCGCGACCAAACGCAAACGAATATCAAACCCGTTTGCATGGCGGGCGGCATACTCCGTCGGATCCACCAATTCGTCCTTGGCGCGACTGATTTCGCCGAGGATTGCCTTGTGTCCCAAT
The DNA here is from genome assembly GCA_045537135.1 of Acutalibacteraceae bacterium. Taxonomy (GTDB): domain Bacteria; phylum Bacillota; class Clostridia; order Oscillospirales; family Acutalibacteraceae; genus UBA5905. The sequence continues at coordinate 837 of JAZSOW010000016.1, read as the reverse complement.
GTCTTTTCGTCGATGTTCAGCTCTTTCATACACGTCTTCATCAAACGGCGGCTGTCATCGGTATCGTAGATAGTGAAATGACGGGAATACCCGAGGTATTCCCCTTCTCGGCGAAGAATACGTGCGCAGAAGGAGTGGAAGGTACTCGCCGCGACCTCATCCCCTTCTGCACCAAGCATCCGTGTCAGGCGCTCTTTGAGTTCTCCGGCCGCCTTATTGGTGAAGGTAATGGCGAGGATGCGATAAGACGGACAAGGATCGACCGCCAGCAGACCAACCAACTCACCATCCAGCGGGATTTGTCCCGCCGCACATGCGCGCAGTTTCTCCTCCTGTTCGGGGGTGATAAAGGCGGGCAACTCGTCCGAATGATACGCACCGCCGAAACGCACGAGGTTGGCAATGCGATTGACCAGCACCGTGGTTTTTCCGCTACCCGCACCCGCGAGAATAAGCAATGGCCCTTCGGTGTGAAATACCGCTTGTCGTTGCGGCGGATTCATCCGCGCAAACTGACGGTCGAGGATCGCCCGTCGCAGGGTCAATATGTCTTGTGGTGTCAACATAAACATACCTCATTGGTCACAAAGAGGTCGAGCAAACCCTTGCCCGACCTCTTTGAAAAATCTTACGAATTAACCGAACAGTGTCAAAAGAACACTCGCCGCCACCGCCGAGCCGATTACGCCGGCCACGTTGGGACCCATCGCATGCATCAGCAGGAAGTTGGAGGGGTTTTCGCTCTGACCCACCTTCTGGGATACACGCGCCGCCATCGGCACAGCCGACACGCCCGCCGAGCCGATGAGGGGGTTGACCTTACCGCCGGTGACAATA
>JAZSOW010000053.1:0-10348 GCA_045537135.1 Acutalibacteraceae bacterium | reverse complement strand
TAATGTATAAGGGGAGCTGGCACGGCGTAGCCGTGACTGAGGGGATTTAGCCCAAACAACCCCTCCGACCTCGCTAACGCTCGGCCACCTCCCCTTACACAGGGGAGGCTCTTTAAATCCCTACGCACACCCACCCTACGGCGGGGGTTGATATCCGCGTGTTTCGCAAGGGCGATGCCGCATTTCTGATCGCGTTTGTGGTTTTGTGTTGACATTTGTGGTAGTCTGTGGTATTCTACCGTCAATAAAGGAGTGAGCAGGATGCTGACAGAGGAACGACAACGCGCCATACGCGCCTTGCTGGAGGAAAAAAGCGCCGTCACCGTAACCGAGCTGAGCGAGCGGTTTGGCTGCTCCGATGAGACGGTGCGGCGGGATCTGCTAACGCTGGAACGGCGGCAACAGCTTATCCGGGTGCATGGCGGTGCCATGAGCATAAAGAAAACGGCGCAATACCGCCCCTTTGAGGAACGACACGCCCAGATGCAACCTCAAAAACACGCCCTGTGCGCCTGCGCCGCCGGCTTTGTGCAGGAGGGGGATACCATCGCCCTGGACCCGGGCAGTACCTCCACGGTGTTCTGCCAGGTGTTAGCCCAGCGGTTTGACAGCCTAACGGTGGTGGTCAATTCCCTGGGGCTCTTTAACATCCTCACCCAAAAGCCCGGCTTCCGGGTGATCCTGTGCAGCGGAGAATACGACCGGGAGGGGGATGCCTTTCGTGGCATGCTCACCGAGCAGGCCATCCGCACCCTGCATGTGTCCAAGGCCTTTCTGACCTGTGACGGCGTTTCCCTACGGCACGGCTTCACCGCCTTTCGGCAGGATGGGCTGGGGGTACAGCAGGCCATGCTGGACATTGCCGACAAGGTGTTTGTGCTGGCCGACAGCAGCAAGCTGGAGGTAGCGGGCACCTACCGGCTGACTCCCCTTACCGGGGATATGACGGTGATCACCGACCGGGCATTGCCGGACACGGTATACGCTATGTACCTGCAGGCCGATATGGACATCATCCGGGAGGGGGATACCGATGCTGAGAGATAAACGGCAGATCCGCCTGTTGGAAGCCGCGGCACTGCTGATGTATTTCAGCAGCTACATCACCCGCATCAACTACGCGGCGGTGATGGTGGAGATCGTGGCGGCGGAGCGCATGGCCGCCACCCAGGCGGCGTTGGTGGTCACCGCCACCACCCTTTGCTACGGCGGTGGACAGCTGCTCAGCGGCTTTATCGGGGACAAACTCAATCCCCGCCTGCTGATCTTCTGGGGCTTGCTTGCCACGGTGACCTGCAACCTGCTATTGCCCCTGTGTACCCCCCAGGTGCCGTTGATGGTAGCCTTGTGGGCGGTGAACGGCCTGGCCCAGGCCTTCCTGTGGCCGCCGCTGGTGCGTCTGCTCAACACCGCCCTCTCGGAGGAGCAATACAGCCGCCTGGCACCCAAGATCAGCCTAAGCAGCTCAGCGGGCACCCTGGCGGTGTACCTTCTGGCGCCCCTGCTCATCACCACCGCCGGCTGGCGATGGGTGTTCTACCTGTGCGCCGGCTTTACGGCGCTGGTAGCGGTGCTGTGGCTGACGGTCACCGGACGCCTGCTGGGAAGGGTGGACTGGAAAACCCCCGCCCCCGCCTCCAAGGTCATTCCTTCCGGCGCCGGTGCGGGAAAAGCCGCCCTTGTGATGACGGCGCTGCTCCCCGCCCTGCTACTGATGGCCGCCCTGCAGGGTGTCCATCGGGATGGGGTGACCACCTGGATCCCCACCCTGCTCACCGATTCCCTGCACCTGCCCGCCAGCCGTTCCATCCTGCTGGTGGCGCTGTTGCAGGTGTTCCCCATTATCAGTAGCCTGTTCACCTACCCATTGCTGCGGCGGTTTAAAGATGATGTCTTCCTGTGCATGACCGCCTGCTGTGGTGCCGGGCTACTGTGTCTGCTGACGCTGGTACTCATCCCCACCAGCAGTGCCCTCCTATCGGTGCTGTTGCTGGCACCGGTGAACATGGCGGTGCACGTTACCAACACCCTGCAGACGGTGTTCTGCCCCCGGGCATTCCGGGGAAGCCCCCACCTGTCCCTGTACACTGGCGGCATTAACTTTGCTGTGTACGTGGGCAGTGCTCTGTCCGCCTGGCTGCTACCCCACCTGGCAGAGGGCGCCGGCTGGTCGGCGGTGCTGTGGGCCTGGGTGGCCATCGCCGCCATCGAGGGCGGTGTGGCCTTGGGTTGCGTCCTCTATGAGCGCAAAAAGAACCGGGAAGTCGGTTGACTTCCCGGTTCTCTTTTTACGTACTTTTACGTATGGCGTTGCCGGTATTCCCGGGGAGAGACCCCGCATTTCCGGCGAAACAAGCCGGAAAAGTACCCGGGGTCTGGATAGCCCACCCGGGCGGCCACCTCGCTGACAGGCAGGCCGGTATCCCGCAGTAGCCGCCGGGCGATGCGTAGCTTTTCCTCTATCTGATAGTCGTAGGGGGTGGTGCCGTATTCCCGCCGGAACAGCTTGACGCAGTAGTCAGGAGAGCGGTAGATCACCCCCGCCAGCTCCCGGTTGCCCACCAGCCGCTCGGGGTGGGTATCCAGGTACTCCTTAAGCCGCACCGCCTCACAGTTGTGGGAGCCACTGGTATTGGCCTTAGCCAGCCGGGTCAGCGCCTCGAAAAACAGCGCCGCCAGCCGGGTATCCTCCCCCGCCACCCGGGGCTGGCGGCGGGCAATGTCTGCCACCTGCAGAAACAGCTCCTTCATCCCGGTGCCGTCATAGACATACCGCCCGCGCAGACCGTACTGCTCCAGCAACACAAGCGGCAGGTCGCCGTACACGTTGATGAAGATCTTCTCCCAGGGATCCTCCGCAGAGGAATAGTAGTCGTGGGGCTCCCCTTTCGGCTGGATATACACGTGGTCGGCGGTCACCGGCACCGGCTCGCCCGCCACGGTGATGGTGCCCTCCCCTTTCACCACATACTCGATAACGGTGATGGGGGACATCTCCCGCACGATGCGGTAGCTGCCGTCGCAGTAAGAGATGCCCGCCATGGGCACCCACAGGGGTAGCGCCTGCCGGGGATAGGTCTTGATGATCTCGTTCACGTGTATTCCTCAACTTTCCGTTTGTTTTATCAATGGAATTCGTCCGTTTCAACCATTATAATACAAGTAAGACCAAAATACAAGCGCATGGGAGGTTTTTCTGTGAAACTACGTATGCCCGCGATCCCCCTTATCACGGTAGACCCATATTTTTCCGTCTGGAGCCAGGATGCCATCAACGGCATCGACCCATTCCATTGGACCGGCGCCCCCAACACCATCCGGGGCACGGTGACGGTGGACGGTACCGTGTACCGCTTCCTGGGTAACGGCGGCGAGTCGGTCATTCCCCAGATGTCGGTGGATGCCGATGCCCTAACCACCACGGCCGTCTTTGAGAACGACACCATCCGTCTGACCGCCCGGTTTACCACCCCCATCCTGGCGGAGGATCTGTATCTTGCCTCCCGACCGGTGTCCTACCTGAAGCTGTGCTGGGAGCCCCTGGACGGCCGGGCGCACACCGTCACTGCCAAGCTTTCCTGCTCCGAGGAGCTGGTGCTGGGTGCCGCCGGGGAGGGGCGCGCCTGCTCCCGGGAGGAGCCGATGGAGGGGCTCACCGCCATCCGGATGGGCTCCGGCGCCCAAAAGGTGCTGTGGCGCAGTGGCGATCTCATACGCATCGACTGGGGCTATCTGTACCTGGCGGCCACCGGTAACGCCGCCGTGGGCAACGAGGTGCTGGACGAGCGGCTGTACGCCGTGTACGCCGAGGCGCCGGTAGACCGGGAGGCTCTGTTCCTCTTCGCCTATGACGATATCGCCTCCATTGAGTATTTCGGCGAGCACCTGCCCGCCTACTGGAAGAAGGACGGTAAGACCATCCGGGAGGCGATGGAGGAAGCGGCGGCGGAGTATGATGCCTTGATGACCCGCTGCGACGCCTTTGCCGCCCGGCTGGCGGCACAAGCCACCCAAAAGGGCGGGGAGGAATACGCGGAGCTCCTGCAGCTTGCCTACCGGCAGGTGATGGCGGGGCATAAGCTGGTGGTGGACAACGAGGGACAGGTGCTGTACATCTCCAAGGAGTGCAACTCCAACGGCTGTGCCGCCACGGTGGACGTGACCTATCCCAGTGCCCCTATGTACCTATGTTATAACACCGAGCTCCTGCGAGGGATGCTCCGCCCGGTATTCCGCTTCGCCCGCAGTGAGATGTGGCCATACGATTTTGCTCCCCACGACGTGGGACAGTATCCCCTGCTCAACCGGCAGGCGTACGGCCTGGAGGGGGACAGCTACGTGCACAGCGCCCAAATGCCGGTGGAGGAATGCGGCAATATCATTGTGCTGGTGGCCGCTATGTGCGAGCGGGATGGGGACTACGCCTTCGCCGCCGAGAACATGGATCTGCTGGAGCGATGGAAGAACTACCTGGTCCGGTACGGAGAGGACCCGGAAAACCAGCTGTGCACCGACGATTTTGCCGGGCACCTGGCTCACAACTGCAACCTGTCCCTCAAGGCGGTGATGGGGCTGGCGGGCTATGCCCGCATCCTGAAAGCCATGGGCCGGGGGGCGGAAGCGGAGGAGACCATGGACACCGCCAGGGCCTACGCCGCCTCCTTCCTCACCCGGGCCGCCAACGGAGACGGCAGCTACCGGCTGGCCTACGACCGCCCCGACACCTTCAGCCTCAAATACAACGCCGTGTGGGATCGCCTGTGGCACACCGGTCTGCTACCGGACAGCTTCTTTGCCGGGGAGATCGCCCGGTATAAGCGGGAAGCCCTCCCCTACGGCGTTCCCCTGGACAGCCGGGAGACCTACACCAAGGCCGACTGGGAGCACTGGGTGGCCTGTATGGCGGAGGATCGGGAGGTTTTTGCCGATCTTACCCATCGGCTGTGGCTGTCCTATCACGTGACCCACGATCGGGTGCCGCTGACCGATTGGTACTACGCAGACACCACCCATCAGCGGTATTTCCGTCACCGCACGGTGATGGGCGGGTTGTTTTTAAGGCTACTGTTTGAGTAAAAAGAGAACCGGGAAGTCCTTTTGGACTTCCCGGCTCTTTATATGGTTTTTTATCGGGGCATCAGTGCCTCGGCGGCCTCGATGGCCACGTAGCTGTGGCAACCCTCGTTGAGTACGCCGCTGTAGTAAGCTCGCAGGCAGATCTCCTCCAGCGCCAGGGCACGGGTGACCGCTCCCTCCACGGTGGGATCGCACACCACACCGCTGGCGTTGCGCACAAACACCGCCGAGGTGGGGTGGATACCCTTGCGGGACAGCGCTTTGACCGCCAGGGCACCGGCGTTCTGATACATATCCTCGCCGGGGGCGAAGGTCACCGACCCGGTGCAGGGGATCTCGCCAAAGAAATAGGCGGCATGCAGGAAGGAGGTGGGGGGCAACACCACACCGCTCTGGGCCCAGATGCTGCTCCAGCGGGAATCCGTCTGGGCAATAGCCCCAATGCCGTCACAGGCGGCATACAGCGCCAGGTGGATAGCTACCCTGGGATCGGCACCGGCTAAGTTGTCACTGTTCACCGCCAGGATATCCTCCGGTGTCACGTTCGCGGCGGCCACACCGGCGCGCTTGACCGCCACCAAGCCGTCCTCCAGCTTAGCGGTGACCAGCGGGTCACCGTAGGGACCCTCCACAGCCGCCGCCAGGCGGTGATAGGCATCACACAGCGTTTTCTTCATGTCAGTGTTCATCGTCACTTCTCCTCCTTTCCCGGGCGGATGACCGACCAGACCTTCTTGATGTGGGCGGTACGCCCGGCGGCACCGGGAAGCTGCAGATAGTTGCCGTACATGTGCTTGAGCACCAGGTCATAATGGGGCGGCACCGAGCACAGGATGCCCTCAAACCACAGCTTCTTTTCGCCATCGGTGAAGTAGTAGCGGTGCATACGCTCCTTGCGGCCGTAGCCCGCCACAAAGGCGGCGATGTACTCCGATTCGTCAAAGTCGTAGGTCGCCGCCAGCTCGTTGAGCTTTTTGGCGTAGTAGATGGGGCCGCGCAGGTAGATCGGCAAGCACCATACAGCCTTAAAGATCCGCTTGATGGGGTTTTTAGTCGCCTTTAAGGGCGTGCGGGCGATCTTGGAGGCCCCCTTGAGCTTGTTCGCGGCGTTCCAATGGGCGTTGTTCTTGATCGGGTCAGTGGGCAGGCCGTCCAGGGCGTGCACGTCCAGCCAAGGCGGCAACAACGGCTGATCCACCACCTTGGTCCTGGTCATGTACCGCTCATCCACAATGCGGTCAAAGGGGCGGGCGTGAAGCGCCGGGGTGTGGATGATGGAGCGGATTTTGTAATCTCCCAGGCGACCATCGGCGGTCAGCTCGCGAAACCGCTCAAAATCCTTGCGGGGCATTGCCACGTCCATGTCGTCATCCCACGGCACAAAGCCCTGGTGCCGCACCGCGCCGATCAGGGTGCCACCCACCAGGTAGTACCGCAGACCGTGTTCCTCACAAAAATTGACGAACTGCCGCAGGATATCCACCTCAATAAGCTGCAGGGTGGATACCGGATGCTCGTCGCAATACACAAACCCACTTTCGATCTTTAAGGCCATGCTATGTCCTCCTCTTGCCACCACGCGAGAAAGCGCGGTTTTTGTCTATCGGCTATTATAGCATACCCTATTTTAAAAATCAACCTCCAAAACACAGGGGTCACCGCTCTATCACGGCAAGCCCCGCCGTGTCGTAGCATACCCGGGCGTGGTTACGCTGTATGAGCTTGCGGGAAAGCACGTTGCCGGTAACCGGATCCACACAGGTGCGGTAGACCTCTCCATGCCGGTATACGTCCTCCCCCTCCCGGGCAAAATATTCCCCCTCCACCGCCACGTGGTAGGTATGGGGCTGAGGCGCATCCGCCCGCAGCTCCCCCCGCAGGTACTCTCCATCCGTGCGGATAAGTAGCTGATACGTGCGCTCGGTGAGATTATACACCCGGTAGTCCAAGTAATTGTACACCACCGAGGTGCCGGTGCCGAAGGGGATCACCCGCCCATGGTCGGGAAAGAGATCCAGCCCGCTGTGGTGATGGTGCTCCACAATGGTAAGCTCGCTGTGCAACACCATCCAATGGATGAGATTCGTCATCTGGCACATGCCGCCCCCGATGCCGCTGGAGGCCGCCCCTGATGCAATGGTCAGCCCCTCCCGGTAGCCCCGGCGGGCGGTGGTGGGCCCCACCAGCCTCCAGAAGGAAAAGGTCTCCCCCGGGCGGATGAGGATGCGGTCAAGGCGGGGAGCCGCCAGTCCCAGGTTCACCGCCTTGTTTTCCTGCAAGCGCATATCCACGTTCCCCAGCCGGCGGCGGATAAGAGAATTGTGCCGGTAGACCACGCAGGGCAACGGCCCCTCTCCCCGCACCCGGGCAAACCGGGCCCGGGAAAAGGCATCCCGCACCCGGCGGGTGAGGATGCACCGGGCGGTGGCGATGCGATAGGTCAGGGGACTTATTTCACAAAACAGCTTGCGTGCCATAGAATGCTCCTTTCCGGGCGGGTGATCTTGTGGTTTCCATGATAGCATACCCCCGCTCCTGACGCAAGAGCGAAAAATGAAATGAAGAACGAGAAACAGAGCAAAACGGAGCAAAAACGAGAGAAAACGAGAGATTGAGGGATGTAAATTAAAAAATCCGGAATTTGGGGCTTGACAACCGAAAACGGCTGTGGTATGATACACAGGCTTTCGGGAAAAACGGCTCTCCGCCGGCTATTTGGCGGGTTTAACCCAAGAGTCGCCCGGCAAGGCACAATGTGGTGCCAACTATGATTAGGAGGAAGAAACTATGACTTTTATGGCAAAGGCCGGACAGGTCGAGCGTAAGTGGTCCGCCATCCACGCCGCCGGCAAACCCCTCGGTCGTGTGGCTGCCCAGGCGGCTGTTCTGCTGCGCGGCAAGCACAAGCCCACCTTCACCCCCCATGTGGATTGCGGTGACAACGTCATCATCATCAACTGCGCTCAGGCTGTCCTGACTGGCAACAAGCTGGAGCAGAAGAAGTGGCAGCGTCATACCGGCTGGATCGGTAACATGAAGACCACCAAGTATGCGACTCTGATGGCGCAGCGTCCTGAGAAGGCGATGGAGCTGGCTGTTGGCGGTATGATCCCCAACAACACCATCGGCCGCGCGGCTGAGACTCGTCTGCACTGCTTCGCCGGTGCCGAGCACCCCCACGCGTCCCAGAAACCCGAAGCTTACGAGCTGTAATTGACGAAGGAGGCTAATGAACATGGATTACAATACCAGACCCTTTTTCTATGGCACCGGCCGCCGCAAGTCTTCCGTGGCTCGTGTGCGCCTGTACCAGGGCACCGGCAAGGTGACCATCAACGGTCGTGACATTGACGACTATTTCGGTCTCGAGACCCTGAAGCTGATCGTCCGTCAGCCCCTGGCTCTGACCGAGCTTTCCGAGAAGTTTGACATCGAGTGCCGCGTCGCCGGCGGCGGTGTGACCGGCCAGGCCGGCGCCATCCGTCACGGTGTCGCCCGCGCCCTGCTGCAGTACGACAGCGAGGGCCTGCGCTCCACCCTGAAGAAGGCCGGATTCCTGACCCGCGATCCTCGCATGAAGGAGCGTAAGAAGTACGGTCTGAAGGCCGCTCGCCGCGCTCCCCAGTTCTCCAAGCGCTGATTATATCGGCTACGTTGGAACTCATTGTACGCACAAACAAGCACACCCAAACGGGTGTGCTTGTTTTCTCATGCGAGCGGCCGGATGTATCGGCTGAAAGGAGGGAATAGGCCGCCACAGCGGCCTATTCGGGGGGCGACAGGAACGCACCGGCAAACCAGACGCACCCGGCGTCGCCCCAGCGGCCCGCCGCACGCCTCAGTTCTCCAAGCGCTAAAATTCAGTCGCTGTACGCACTACAAGACAGCACAAAGACTACATCCCGCTTGGGATGTGGTCTTTTCTTGTGCGAGCCGCGGATGTATCGGCTGAAAGGAGGGAATAGGCCGCCACAGCGGCCTATTCGGGGGGCGACAGGAACGCACCGGCAAACCAGACGCACCCGGCGTCGCCCCAGCGGCCCGCCGCGCTCCCCAGTTCTCCAAGCGCTAAAACTTGGAAATTGTGCAGACCTCTGTACTTGTACAAAACCCCGCATCCGTTTGGATGCGGGGTTTTTCTCGTGCGGGCGGGACGTCGTAAACGCCGTCCCCTACACCCGCCGGCGGTTCGCGCAGACCTCACTGTAGGGCGTGGATTTATCCACGCCGCACTCCCCCACCGCCCTTCTGGCGGAGCCCCCTCAAAGAGGGAGCCTTGTGTGCCTTCGGCGGTTGTGGGGGGCACGTTCATTCCGGGTTGCTTTTTCGGAAATCTGTGCTATAATAGAAATCGACAAAAAACGAGCGGCAAGGTCGCTACGTGGAAGGAAAGAACGGAGGAATTCCCCATGCAATGTCTGCATTGTCAACGAATCATAGACGACGATAGCCGCTTTTGCACCTATTGCGGGCAAACGGTGACGACACCCACCCCTGTTGCCCCGGTGGAGCCCATGGCCCCGGTAGCGCCGGTAGCGGCTCCCGCTCCTGCTACCCCGGTGACCCCACCGGCCCCCACAACGTCGGTGGCTACAGCACCCGCGCCGGTGACACCGGCGTACACCGCCCCCTTTGTGCCGCAGGCGGCACCTGTGCCCACCGCCAGCAGGAAAGGTGCCGCCTTCTGCCACCACTGTGGCATCCCGCTATCCGCCAAAAACGCTCGCTGTACCCGGTGCGGGTGGAAAAGCACCGGCAGTCTGTTCATCTGGCTGGCGGGACTGATCTGCGTGCTGTTTTTGGCTTCCTTGACTCTCAACGCCGTCCTGTTCCTCAACCATGAGGAGCTTCAGGACACCCATTCCCAGCTCACCGACGATTACGATGACACCGTTGATGAGCTCAACGACCTAAAGACAGAGCACAGCGAGCAGCAGACCCATCTGGATTTTTACGACACCTACGCGGTCATCATCACCGAGAACTCCAAGCTATACCACCGCCACGGCTGTGAAAATCTGGACACCCAAACCTTCTGGATCTACAACCTGTCCGCCGCCCAGCAGGAGGGCTACACCCCCTGCCCGGCGTGTCACGATTAAAGTAAAAGCCCGCCGTAAGGCGGGTGTGGGTAGGGATTTAAAGAGCCTCCCCTGTGTAAGGGGAGGTGGCCGAGCGTTAGCGAGGTCGGAGGGGTTGTTTGGGCTAAATCCCCTCAGTCACGGCTACGCCGTGCCAGCTCCCCTTATACATTAAGGGGAGCCTTTTCTCC
>JAZSOW010000065.1:0-7155 GCA_045537135.1 Acutalibacteraceae bacterium | reverse complement strand
TAATGTATAAGGGGAGCTGGCACGGCGTAGCCGTGACTGAGGGGATTTAGCCCAAACAACCCCTCCGACCTCGCTAACGCTCGGCCACCTCCCCTTACACAGGGGAGGCTCTTTAAATCCCTACGCACACCCACCCTACGGTGGCTTTTTCATTACCCCCACATGCCTAAGTTAGCCTTGGGGGTGTGGATGGTGGTCAGGGGCTTGTTCTCGAAGATTTCCCGGGCGTTGCGGGCAAAATCCTCGCAGGTCAGGTCCCGGTCACGGTGGATGGTCTTGGGGCAATCGAAGGCGATCTCGTACAACCAGGGGCCGGTATAGCCGATATCTTTCAGTGCCGAAAGCACCGCCTGCCAGTCGATGCCGCCCTCGCCGGGGAGCCAATGCCGCTCGTTAATGAAATCATAGTCCGACACGTGAACGGTGACGATCTTATCTCCTATCCGGCGAATATAGGCAGGCAGATCCTCTCCCAACAGATGGTTGGTGTCCAGGCAGGAGCGCAGGCGGTCATCCGCCGAAAGAAGTTCCCGCATATCGTCGCTGTTACGGCCAAGGCAGGTACGAGGCAGATCCTCCACGCACAGCACACCACCGCACTCGTCTGCCACCTGAGCCAGCTCCTTGAGGCTCTTCTTGGCCTGGGCCATATGGGCGAGGCGTTCCTCCTCCGGGATAGGCTCGCCGCTGGCGTGGATGACGTATCGTTTTATACCCATCTCCGCCGCCATGTGGATAAGTGCAGCCAGCTCCGCCACGCAGTCCTGCCGTTTGTTTTCATCCAAAAAGGAGGGATCAATGCGGTCGAAGGGGGCGTAGGGGATGTGGTAGGTCCATAGCTCCACCCCGTGTTTTTCCGCCCAGGTGACCAGGGCCGGGCAGTCGTAATCGTGCAGATCACCGGTGATCTCCATCGCCTCAATGCCGGCAACACGGTAGGCGGCGAACAGTGCTTCGTTGATGGTCTTTTGATTTGTCGATAAAGCGACGCGGTACATAGGGCAACACCTCTTTCGATTTCTAACTTTTCTTCCGTTATTGTACTATAGCGGGCACTCACTTGTATACCACAATTTTTTGCGCGTAAATCACAAGTTTTTTCTGTTGCAAACCGGCTGAAATGGCGATACAATGAAAACAGAAACGCTCGCTAAGGAGGCTACCCTATGAATATCCCTCGCTGTGAATATCCCCGCCCGCAGATGGTGCGGGACAACTGGACCTGCCTTAACGGTACCTGGCAGTTTGAGATCGACAACGGCCGCTCCGGTCGCGCCCGGGGACTGGTGGAAGCCCCCACCCTGTCCGGCAGTATTACCCTGCCCTTCTGCCCGGAAAGCACCCTCTCCGGTGTAGGCAACGTGGATTATATGAACGCGGTGTGGTACAAGCGTGCCGTCAACCTCAAGAAGATCGGCGAGCGTCTGCTGTTGCACATTGACGCCTGCGACTATACCACTGAGGTATGGGTCAATGGACAATCCTGCGGTATGCACTACGGTAGCAGCACCCCCATCACCCACGATATTACCAACAAGGTAGTGGAGGGGGATAACCTCATTACCATCTGCGCTGAGGACGACGTGCGCTCCGGCTGCCAACCTCTAGGTAAGCAATCGGCAGCCTACCACTCCGCCGGTTGCCACTACACCCGCACCACCGGCATCTGGCAGACGGTGTGGCTGGAGGAGGTACCGACAGCGTACGTGGCGGCTGTCAAGTACACCCCCGATGCCGCCAACGGTCGGGTGACCTGCGAGATCACCTGCGTGGGCGCCGACGGGATGACTCTGACGGTGGAAACCGCCTATGAGGGCACTCCCACCGGCAGCGGAGAAGCCACCGTCACCGGCACCATCGCCCGGGTGACCGTCCCGCTGACGGAAAAGCACCTGTGGGAGGTGGGCTGTGGCCGACTGTACGACCTGACCCTCACCCTGGGAGAGGATACAGTGACGAGCTATTTCGGCCTGCGGGACGTACACTATGACGGCCGCTGGCTGGTGATCAATGGGGAAAAGGTGTTCCAGCGGCTAGTGCTGGACCAGGGCTTCTACCCCGACGGCATCTGGACCGCTCCCAGCGACAGCGAGCTGGAGGCGGATATTGACCGCTCCCTGGCCATGGGCTTCAACGGTGCCCGGCTACACCAGAAGGTGTTCGAGCCCCGGTTCCTGTACCATTGCGACCGCAAGGGGTACATCGTGTGGGGGGAGCTCGGCAACTGGGGACTGGATCTGTCCCGTCCCACCGCCTGGGCGGGTCTCCTGCCGGAGTGGTTGGATATCCTCACACGCGACTACAGCCACCCCGCCATCATCGGCTGGTGTCCTCTCAACGAGACCCAGGCGGATCAGGACAACCGGCTGGTGCATATGCTGTATGACATGACCAAGGCCTATGATCCCTACCGTCTTTTCATTGATTGCTCCGGCTGGTGCCATCGCAAAACGGAGGTGGTGGACGCCCACACCTACGAGGGAGATCCCAAGACCCTGCAGAAGGGGCTGGCGCCCTTGACCGAAGGAAAGAGTCCCCTCTTCCCCGACTGGATCGAAAAAAAGCCTATCGACCCTGCCCTGTCCTTTATCAGCGAGTACGGCGGCATCGCCTGGAACAAGGATGAGCACGCCTGGGGCTACGGCAACGTGCCTAAGACCCCAAAGGAATTTCTTACCCGCCTGAAGGGACTCACCGATGCCCTCATCGATAACCCCTGCATCACCGCCTTCTGCTACACCCAGCTCACCGACATAGAGCAGGAGCAGAACGGTTTATACACTTACGATCGTCAGCCGAAGTTTGACCCGGCGATCATCCATCCCATCTTCAGCCGGGAAAAGAAGTAAGCAAAAACCCCCACTTTAGGGTGGGTGAAGATAGGGATGAAAATAGGCACTATGTATCTTGAAGGATACATAGTGCCTTACGTTTCGTACAGATTGATGGGAGGCGAAAGCCTTCCCCCTCGGGGGAAGGGGGAAGGCCGAACGGCGGTGGATGAGGGGAAACGGAGGTATAACGCCACCAGCACATCGCTGTGGTTAGGCGCTTTTCGTAGTGCACGTTGCGATGTGCCCCACCGGCGCAATCCGCCGGTGTTCAGCTCGCTGTAATCCACAGTGGCTACCCCTCATCAGTCTCGCCGACTTCGGCGTTAGCCGAATGTCGTCTCGACAGCTTCCCCCCAAGGGGAAGCCTTTTCCGCTCCATCCCCATCCGCACCCGCCGTAGGTTGGGGATTTTTTGTGCCGAAAAAGTTGACCATCCCGGCGCAATATGATAGAATACCACTGAATTGGGTAAAAAGGAGGGACAGCTTGTGAAAACACTGCTACGGTATCTGCTCCCCTACCGGGGACGGATGATGCTGGGCTTTTCCGTCAAGGTGATGGGAACACTGGCGGAGCTGATGCTTCCCTACATCCTCAGCCACATTCTCAAGAATGTGGTGGTCTCGCAGAACGTGCGGCTCATTCTGCTGTGGGGCGGAGCGATGATCCTCTTTGCCGGCATCGCCTGCGTATGCAACATTGTTGCCAACCGCATGGCCGCCCGGGTATCCGCGGATTTTGCTCAGCATATGCGGCGGGATCTCTTTGACCGCACCCTGCGGCTGAGCGCGGCGCAGACCGACCACTTTACCATCCCCTCGTTGGAATCTCGCATCACCTCCGACACCTACAATGCGCACAGCTTCATCAACATGATGCAGCGCATGGGCGTGCGGGCACCCATCATGCTGCTGGGCGGTATGGCCATCACCCTGCTGATGGACGCCTATCTGGCGCTGGCCATGCTGGCCATGCTACCGCTGATCTTCATTACCGTCTACTTCATCTCACGCAAGGGCGTGCCCCTGTATAGCAAGGTGCAACAGGCGGTTGACCGGATGATCCGGGTAGTGCGAGAGGATATTCAAGGCATCCGGGTGATAAAAGCCTTGTCCAAAACCGGCTACGAGCACCGCCGCTATGATACGGTAAACAGTGGCTTGGTGCGAGATGAGACCCGCGCCGGCATCACCATGGGGTCGGTCAATCCCATCATGACCCTGCTGATGAACGTGGGCATTGTAGCGGTGGTAGCACTTTCCGCCACCCGGGTGGAGCGGGGACTCTCCGACCCGGAGACGGTCATCGCCTTTATGCAGTATTTCACCCTCATCTCCATGGCCATGATGTCGGTGACCCGCATATTTGTGATGTACACCAAGTGTGCCGCCTCTGCGCGACGCATCGCCGAGGTGCTGAACACCGGAGAGGACATACCGGTAGGGGATGAAAAGGCCTACCCCGCCACCGATACCGACGCCCACATTCTGTTCCGGGACGTATGCTTTTCCTATAAGGGCAAGCGAGATGCCCTAAGCCATATTGACTTTGCCCTGCCTCGGGGTGGGCATCTTGGCATCATCGGTGCCACCGGCTCCGGTAAATCCACTCTGATAAAACTCCTACTACGTTTCTATGACCCCCACACCGGGGCGGTATACGTAGACGGACAGGATATCCGCACCATCGACAAGGAGAGGCTGTACGCCCTGTTCGGTACCGCCATGCAACAGGATTTCCTATATGCAGACACCATTGAGGAAAACATCCGTTTCGGGCGGGATCTCACCCACGAGGACGTGGTGCGGGCCGCCGTGATCGCTCAGGCAGACGGCTTTATCACCGCCTTTGCCGACGGCTACGGGCATCCGCTCGCCTCCAAGGGCACCAACATCTCCGGTGGGCAGAAGCAGCGCCTGCTGATTGCCCGGGCCATCGCCGGCAGACCGGATATCCTTATATTGGACGACAGCTCCTCCGCCCTGGACTACAAGACCGATGCGGCACTGCGCCGTGCCTTGCGAGAGAATATGACGGACACCACCGTGGTGACGGTGGCTCAACGAGTCAGCTCTGTAAAGGACTGTGACTTGATCCTGGCACTGGACGAAGGGCGTATCATTGGTGCCGGCAAGCACGAGCACCTACTGGCGCATTGCCCGGAATACCGGGAGATCAGCGATTCACAGATGGGGGGTGCCTTCGTTGAGTAAAGGAAATTTCGGCGCCGTTCCCAACCCCGCCGATCCCCGCAAGAGGGGAGAGCAAAAGCTTGACCGCAAGACGGCAGCGGGGGTGTTTCGCCGCCTATGCCGATACGTCCTGCATTACTGGCCGCTGTTCCTGCTGGCTATCGGACTGACCCTGCTATCCAACCAGCTATCCCTGCTGGGACCCCTGTATTCCGGCGAAGCCATCGATGCCATCGCCGCCACCAGCGGCGTACAATACGACGCCGTGTGGGACAACGTCCTCAAGATGCTGCTGTGCTACGTGCTGTCGGCGGTGCTCAGCTATCTGCTGGCCTCCCTGATGATCGTCATAAGCCAAAAGATCGTGTACACCATGCGGCGTCAGCTCTTCGAAAAGCTGACCACCCTGCCGGTGGGATATTTTGACACCCACGCTACGGGAGATATCATCAGCCATCTGTCCTACGACATCGACACCATCAACAGCACCCTGTCCCACGATGTGGTGCAGGTGATGACCAGCCTGTACACCGTTGTGGGTTCCCTTATCTTTATGTGGAACATCTCCAAGCCCCTCATTGCGGTGTTTGCCATCACGGTACCCGCCTCTATCCTGTTTACTCGGTACCGCTCTAAGAAGGTGCGTCCCCTGTTCCACGCCCGCTCCAAAAAGCTGGGAGAGCTCAACGGCTATGCGGAGGAAATGCTCTCCGGCTGTCGCTCCATCCAGGCCTATCACCGGGAAGAAGAGATCGGCGGGCGTTTCAACGGACGCAATACGGAGGCAATGGACGCCTACTATAAGGCAGATTACTACGGCGGTGCGCTGTTCCCCATTATCAACTTTATCAACAACCTTTCCCTATCCCTGGTGATGATCCTGGGGGGCGTGCTGTATATGCTCTCCGCCTCTGATGCGGTAAAGGTC
The DNA here is from genome assembly GCA_045537135.1 of Acutalibacteraceae bacterium. GTDB lineage: Bacteria > Bacillota > Clostridia > Oscillospirales > Acutalibacteraceae > UBA5905. The sequence goes on along the minus strand of JAZSOW010000065.1, from coordinate 1,201 downwards.
GGTTCCCTGTTCTTCATTACCCTTGGCGGAGTAGCGCAGTTCGTGCAGTATTCCCGCAAGTTTGCGGGGCCCATCAACGAGTTTGCCAACATCCTGCACGAGTTCCAGTCCGCTTTTTCCGCCGCCCAGCGGGTGTTCCGCATCATTGACGAGGAACCGGAGCCGGCGGATGCCGAGGGGGCTACCCCCCTTACCGATGTGAAGGGGAACGTCACCTTCCGGGGAGTAACCTTTGGCTACACGCCGGACAAGACCATTCTGCATGGCTTAACGGTAGACGTGCAGCCCGGGCAGACGGTGGCCATCGTGGGTCCCACCGGAGCGGGCAAGACCACCATCATCAGCCTGCTGATGCGCTTCTATGACATGAATGGGGGGAGCATCACGGTGGACGGCACCGACGTGCGGGAGATCACCCGCGCCTCCCTGCGGCGGGCGTATACCATGGTGTTGCAGGATACCTGGCTGTTCCACGGCACCATTGCCGACAATATCCGCTACGGGCGGGAGGACGCCACCGTGGAAGAGATCATCGCCGCCGCCAAGGCCGCCCGCATCCACAGCTACATCGAAGGTCTGCCCGAGGGGTATGATACCGTCATTTCCGACGACGGCGTGAACATCTCCAAGGGACAGCGGCAGCTCATCACCATCGCCCGGGCAATGCTGGCGGATTCGCCAATGCTCATCCTGGACGAGGCCACCTCCAACGTGGACTCCCGCACCGAGGTGCAGATCCAGGAGGCCATGTACCGGCTAATGGAGAACAAGACCTGCTTCGTCATCGCCCACCGTCTCTCCACCGTCCAGAACGCCGACACCATTCTGGTAGTGCGCGACGGCCGCATCGTGGAGCAGGGCAATCATGAAGAGCTGATGGCCGCAAAGGGCGCGTACTATGGGCTGTACAATGCGCAGTTTGATTGAAAAAGACAGCAGGTGAACTTTTTTGAAAAAAGTTCACCTGCACCCCCTCAAAAAACTTTCGCACGTGGGGGATGATCAGATTTGATGTGCGGTGCAAAATCAAAAAGAGGAAGGAACTTTCCCCGAAAGTTCCTTCCTCTTTTTTACTCAATCCTCGACTCGCTCGCCGAGGATCTTGCGGTATTTCTGGTAGAATTCCTCAAAGTATCCGCCGTCAAGAGCCTCGCGGATCTTCATGGTCAGTTCATTGTAGAAGTGCAGGTTGTGCACCACC
>JAZSOW010000058.1:0-84592 GCA_045537135.1 Acutalibacteraceae bacterium | reverse complement strand
TATTGCTCCACTGGTCATCGCCGCCGAACTGCAGATTGCAGCCGTACTTCTTGTAGAGTGCGTAGAAGGCGTAGCTCTGCATGATCATGTAGTTGAACTCGAGGAAGGAGAGGCCCTTCTCCATGCGCTGCTTGTAGCACTCGGCGCGCAGCATATTGTTGACGGAGAAGCAGGCACCCACCTCCCGCAGGACCTCCACGTAGTTGAGATCCAGCAGCCAGTCGGCGTTGTTCACCATCTGAGCCTTGCCCTCGCCAAACTCGATGAAACGCTCCATCTGCTTCTTGAAGCAGTCGCAGTTGTGCTGGATGGTCTCACGGGTCATCATCGAGCGCATATCGGTGCGGCCGGAGGGGTCGCCGATCATAGCGGTGCCGCCGCCGATGAGGGCGATGGGCTTGTTGCCCGCCATCTGCAGACGCTTCATCAGGCACAGAGCCATAAAGTGGCCCACGTGCAGGCTGTCGGCGGTGGGGTCAAAGCCAATGTAGAAGGTGGCCTTGCCGGTGTTGATAAGCTCCTTGATCTGATCCTCGTCGGTCACCTGGGCGATAAGGCCGCGGGCAACCAGCTCCTCGTATACGGTCATGGGTATCTCTCCTTTAACATGGTATAGTTTACTCCCTCCGGGAGGGAGCCAAAAAAAGTCCTCTGCGGCAAAAGCCGCAGAGGACGATGAGTCAAATCGTGGTACCACCTCTGTTTACACGCGAAAGCGTGCCTCAGGGACAGCCAGGCTGTCCGGCGCGGTAACGGGCGCATACGGCTCCCCTACTGTGCCCGGCGGGCAGTTCGGTTCGCGGCTCCGGGAGGTACTTGGGCGACAAGCCTTTCCTGCCTTGCAGCAACCGGCAGGTCTCTGAAAAAGGGTGTCTTGGCGCTTACTGGGATCCCATCACAGCCATTGGGGTTATTTAACCACATTTACGCTGGTTTGTCAAGGGGCAGATTTGTTCGCCGCCGTCCGTTATGTCACGCCTGTGGGGTCAGTGTTACCGTGAAGGTGAACGCCGTCTCGTCGAAACGATAGGGCTCCAGCTGCCCGACACCGCAGCTCGACGAGCCGAGGCAATGCTGCCGATAATCAATACACAGCACCGTATCGCCGCTGGGGACAAGATCGTGGCTGTGGCCGCAACGCGCCAGCTCCTCCTGCGTGTAGTCGGAGGCGTTAAAGCTGAACGGTTGCTCACCAGTCACGCAGAGGGACCGCTCGCGATTACCGACGACGACATAATCGCAGTCACCGCGACTGCCGTTCTCCTGCGGGTTAAGATAGTTGACGAACAGATCCTCTACGCGGGTGCGGAAGATGCCGTGGTAACACAGACGGTGCTTATCGAAATAGTTCTCATACGGACCGCGACCGCAATACTCCACCTCGCGCATCGTCTGCGGCAGGAACAGCCGCAAACCGAACCGTGGCAGGGAGGAATAATACTCGGGATTTTTCTTCACGTCGAGGGTAACGGTGACGGCACCCGTGGGGGCGATGCGCCAAACGGCGACAATGTTCATAATGCGTTGCCGTGATACAGGGGTGAGGGACACCGTCGAAGTAATCACCGCTTCCCCGCCGTTGTAGGCGAGCGAGGTCTCGTACGCCCGCGCCACGGCACGGCTGTAACCCGCGCGCCACCACGCACTGCCGTTCGGGCGGTCGATGCCCATCGGCGCACGGTAGAGATTATACTCCATGGGCCGGGTGAGCAGCGTCCGTCCGCCGCAGATCATCTCGTCGAATAGGCCTGTCAGCTTGTTATAGGTGTAGCTAAAAGTGCCGTTTTTGATAAAAATATATCGGTCGTTCTCGGTCGCGGTAATGTCGCCGCCGGACGTCATCGGATGAGCAGGAGCACCATCATAACGGCGCTCACCGCTCGCGGCAAGCTCGTTATAGCCGAGCAAGAATCCTGCAGGCAAGCATCCCTCGGCGCGGGATAGCGACACGCCGACACGCAGAAAGCACCGTCCCGTCGGCGGCAGGTCGAGCTTGAGCGCCACCGTTGTCTCGCTATGCGGCGGGATGCTCGGCGAGCCGAGTGCAACATGGGCGATCTCCTCGCCGTCGCGCGTCAACACGCAGTCGATGATAGCAAAATCTGCCGCATTGTCAAAGTCGCGGTAGTTGTGAAGTGTCAGCGTCCCCGCCGCCTCGTCCCACGCAACGGGCCGGATAGGCAGGTGTACACTCTTGAACTCCTTTAATCCGCTTTTGGGGGTGCGGTCGTGGTGCAGCATACCGTCGAGACAAGCGTCGCCGCTGTGCGGGAACTCACCATGGTCGCCACCGTAATAATAGACGTCGCGTCCGTCCTTATTCTTACCCTTGTAGACGGCGTGGTCGAGCCACTCCCAGACAAAGCCGCCACACACCCCATCATACTGCTCGATGACCTCAAAATAATCCTGCAAGTCGCCGTTGGAATTGCCCTTCGAGTGGCAGTACTCGCAGAGAATATACGGTTTTGTATGCCCATCGGCAAAATAGCGATGGATATCCGCCACCGATGGGTACATACGGCTGTACAGGTCAATGCAGTCAAAATCAACGTCGCGCTCCTTTGTGTGGTAAAGAGCGCTCTCGTAGTGGGTCAGGCGAGTGGGATCGTACGCCTTTGTCCACTGCAGAGCACGCTCCACCGTGATGCCGTAGGCGCTCTCGTTACCCGCCGACCAGATGACGACCGAGGGGCGGTTCTTATCGCGAATGACACAACGCTCAACGCGATCGAGCACCGTCTCGCAATAGCGCGGATCGTCAATGATGCGCTCGTGCCAGTGGGCGCGACGCTCCGCGTCGGACGCATCGCGGCGATGGGCGTGGATAGGGCCCTCTGCCTCCATATCTGCCTCGTCCATCACGTAGAAGCCATAGCGGTCACACAGCTGATAGAACTGCGGTGCGTTCGGATAGTGGCTGGTGCGAATGGCGTTCAGGTTATGCTGTTTCATCAAGATCAGATCGTCGTGCATCTGCTCCAGGCTGATGGTAAATCCCGTTTTGGCATCGCTGTCGTGGCGGTTGACACCGCGGAACTTCACCGGCGCGCCGTTGATACACACCACGTTGTCGATCACCGCGACGGTGCGGATACCTACCTGCTCAGTGATGACCTCACCGCCGCAGGCAATGACGAGGGTATACAGGTGCGGATCTTCCGCCGTCCACAGGAGCGGTGCCGCCACGTCGAAGGTGACGGACTCATCAGAGGCCATTGTCGCCGTCGCAACCACCTCCCCCATCGGGCTCTCGAGCGTCACCGTTGCGTCACACACGTCGCCATAGGGCTCCGACGCGAAGATCACCGTGGCCGTGTCGCCGTCGAGGGTGGTGGTGACGGTATAATCATAAATGCCGCTCACGGGACGGAACAGAAGATACACGTCGCGGAAAATGCCGCTCATACGGAACTTATCCTGGTCCTCGAAATACGAGCCGTCGCACCACTTAAGCACCAGAACGGCGAGGATGTTCTCTCCGTCGCGGAGTTGATCGGTGACGTCGAACTCGCTCGTGGCGTGGGACACCTGGCTGTAGCCAACGTACTCGCCGTTGAGCCACACGTAGAAGCAGGAATCCACTCCCTCAAAGTTTAAGTACGCACGCGGCGCGTCCGGGTCACGACGATACTCGAAGCGGCGCACGTACGCGCCGCAGGGGTTCTCGTGCGGCACATAGGGCGGATCCATCGGAAAGGGGTACTCGCCGTCCACGTACTGGTGACGGTCGTAGCCATGGTTCTGCCACGTAGACGGCACGGGGATGCGGTCAAAAGCGGCGGTATGAAACCCCGCCTCCCAGAATGCGTCCTGCATATCGTAGATGCTCTCGTAGTAACGAAATGCCCACTCGCCGCTGAGCAGCATAAAACGGTCAGATTCCTCACGGTGCTCCACCGCGTCGGTGAGACGCGTCGAAGCGGGTACATAGTACGCACGGATGGGCATCGTGCCCTCGTGCAGTACGGTGATGTCCTCATAGTGTTTCGGTATCAGCATATTAACGCTCCCCCTTTGCAGTTCCTTAATATGCATTATATACCACAAAATCGCCATAAACCATACCTATAATTCGCTGTTTTATGCATAAAATGATATAATCCGTTTGACAGTCAGAGCAGGAAGGTGATACAATAACGGTGAGGTGACGGCGATGTATGCAAATGCGGGATACCGAAAAGGACCACAGTCCGAATACTACGACAGGAGCCGTCCGTATATCGTGGCGAGCGCGGGCACCTATCGGATGCTAACGGTTTCACGATATTACAACTATTATCGCAATCGACAGGATTATCAGATGCTGTACGTAGCGAACGGGCAGGCGTATTTTACCATTGACGGAACGGAAAATACCGTCACGGCGGGACAACTCGTGCTGTACCGCCCGGGGGACTATCAGGCATACCACTATCATGCTGCTGACCGCACACAGGTGTATTGGCTCCACTTCACGGGGGCAGCGGCGGCCTCCTTGGTACCGTCGGACATGCCACAACTGATGACGGTGGGGTCTGTCCCACAGATGTCCCATCTGTGGGAACTTATCATCGAGGAGTTGCAACGGCAACAGGAGGGCTTTGAGGAGCTGTGTGCCCTCTATCTGCAGGAAATGCTGCTACTTGTGCGGCGCCGTCTGCACAATATGGGCGATACCGCCGAAACGATGCGCGCGGAAATCTCCGCCGCGCGGACGTATTTTACGGAGCATTACCGCGAGCCGATCAACGTACGCGCATACGCCGCCGAGAGGCATTTCACCGTCGGCTGGTTTATCCGCGAGTTTCGCCACTACGTGGGGGTGACTCCACTACAATACGTCATCGACCTGCGGGTTGCGCGCGCACGAGAACTGCTCACCCACTCCGACTGCTCCGTCGCACAGGTAGCGACGCTGGTCGGGTACGACAACGCCCTCTATTTCAGCCGCCTTTTCCGTGGGCACACCGGTATGAGCCCGCTCCAATACCGCAAACAAGGGGAACACACGCCATAACGAACGCGCACCGATATAGATGGTAAAGGAAACACTGCACGTTCCGAAAACGATATAAAACTTCACTGAGGAAGCTCTCCCTCAGAAAATCAACGAACGGCGGAGACATCCGCCGTTCGTTAACTGTTTACCGTATTTTTTGCAGGAAATATATCCACCCGATAATTATTCGCCAAGAGTGACGCCCTCATACACCGCATCGACCACGCCATCATCGGAAAACCGAACACGAACGGTGTGCTCCTCAGCGGTACCGTCTTGATAAGACACCGTTATAGTCAGCGTATCGCAAAACGCAGACAAGGGCGTGGCCGGCTCGGCATCTAAGGCTTCCAGCAACGCCCCGCCAGGTTTCCACATGATCGTCAATCCGCCCTTACGACACCATTCTCCGGATAACGCCACAGCTCGCCCATGTACCCAACAATTACCGGTGCCGTATACCGGCTTGCTCAATCGGTGATCGCCGTCTTCTGAAGAAAGCGTATACTCCACAGACTGTCCGGCAAGATGTGGGGCATACAACGCCAGCTCCACCTGTCCATAGCCAGTGCTACACGCGCCTTTCACCTGTGTGACCGTTGTCCAATCCCCCACATCCAGCGCAAAGCCGGTGGTAGACAGGCTGGACACAAGCACATTATCCATCTGTTGCACAGAGCCTCTTAGGGCAGTCCCCTGATCCAACCACGCATCCTGTTGAGCCACTATCAACTGCCGCTGTTCGTCAAACCGCGCCTCTCTTTGTGCCTGTGTCAAGCCGCGTAAATCGACCACCTGCAAGCGGTATTGGATACCCTGAGACACCGACATAGCCGTTACCTGCTTGTTTCCATTGCTGAGATAGACCTTTTGCATGATGCTGGCAGATACCCAGTCCTCACCGGGTGATGTGACGACACCATCGGAAACCGACGGCGTCAACCGGTCCTTGCCCGTCATCATTACACCGGTCAGAACCAGCACCGCCACGCAAGTCATAACCGCCACCCCGCGAACAAACCGCTTTTTCCGACGAGTGCGCGCATTTTCGATCATCTCGATGCGTTGTAAAACATCGCGTGCCATATGCTCATAGTTCTTCATTATCAAAGCCCTCCTTTATCAGTTCCGTCTTAAGGGATAGCCGGGCACGGTACACAAGCGTCTCCGTAGCATGCACGCTCTTGTTCATCACCTTGGCTACCTGCTTAAGCGAGAAATCCTCAAAGTATACAAGCCATAAGACCTGGCCGTATTCCGGCCTTAAACGCCGCATGGCTCGATGGAGGATCCGATTGCGTTCGTCGTGCAAAAAGGCCTCCTCCAAGGAATGTTCGTCAGCGGCCATTTCCGGCTCTAGAAACAGCGTCTCGCACTTTCTTTGCCGGCGCAGATGATCAATCGCCAGATGACGTGCCATTGTATACAACCATGTTTTGAAGGCGCCTTTGCCGTTGTCGCGGGGCTTCTTCACCCCAAGCTTTACAAAGGTATCCTCCGCCAGCTCCTCAGCGGTATACAGATCATTGACGATGGTATGCAGATACAGGATAAGTCCGTCCTTATACTCACGTATGATCTCCACCAAACCGCTTTCGTTTCCGTCCAAAAAGCGTTGGTAATGATAGCTACCGTTGTCCACTGCCATCACCTCCCTTATCGTATTTGAGAGCTCTCACCTATTACACGACGTTTCTCCGCAAAACCTCACAGAAAAAAACAGCGGCAGGTATCCCTGCCGCTGTTATCGTACCAGCTTATGTCTGCGCCCGCTGACGCATCTCCCGGGCGGTGGAGAGGGTGGTGTCGGTGACCTCGCCGCCAATGATGCGGGCAAGCTCCTGCAGGCGGGCATCCTCCGCGAGGGTATCCACCCGGGTGAAGGTGCGGCTATCCGCCACGCTCTTGCTCACCTGCAGATGGGTGTGACCGCAGGCGGCGATCTGCGCTAAGTGGGTAACACACAACACCTGCCGATGACCGGCGATCTGCCGCAACAGCGCGCCCACCTTAGTGGCGGCTCTACCGGAGATGCCGGCATCCACCTCGTCAAACACCAGAGTGTCCACATCGTCCACATCCGCCAGCACACTCTTGAGAGCCAGCATAATGCGGGACAGCTCGCCGCCGGAGGCGGTGCGGGCGATGGACTTAGGAGGCTCACCGGGATTGGAGGAAATGAGAAACTCCACCTTATCCCCACCGGTGACGGTCAGCGACGTGGGCTCGATAGACACCGCCAGCCGCACATGGGGCATATCCAGGAAGCTGAGCTGCCGGCACACGTCCTGCTCAAACCGGGTGGCCGCCTGACGACGAGCGGCGGTGAGCTTCTCCGAGGCGGCGATGGTCTTATCCCGCGCCGCGTCCGATTGCCGTTCCAGCTCCTCCAGATAGGCGTCGTTAGACTGGATGGCATCCAACTGCCCTTGCAGATCCTCCCGCTTTTTCAGCACGTCCGCCTCGTCTACACCGTATTTGCGCACCACCCGCTGAATCACCGCCAGGCGATCCTCCATCTGAGCCAGGGCATCCACGTCAAAGGCCAGGGACTCCTCCACCTGCCGAGCTTCCTCCCCACAGGCTTCCACATCGTACAACGCGCTTTGCAGGCGGGTGGCCAGCTCTCCAAGCTCGGCGGACACCATCCCCACCGAGCGCAGGGCGGCCACCGCATTGGTGAGCATCGCCAAGGCACCGGGGGTATCGTCCCCTATCCCATCCATGGCGACACGCACCTCCTGCAAGGCACTCGCCAGCTTACCGGAATGGCGCGCCATCTCCCGGCGGGACAGCAGGGAGGCTTCCTCCCCGGGCTGCAGGGCGGCAGCGTCGATCTCCTCTAACTGCCGGGTAAGCTGCGCTGCACGAAATTCCTTTTCGTTCTCATCCATCGTGGCGGCCTTGATGGCTCGACGGATGCGGCAATATTCATGATAAGCGTCCTCATAAGCGACGCGCACCGGCTGCAGCTCTCCCAGTCTGTCCAGGTACTCCACATGGCGTTCCGCCTGCAGAAGGGCCTGGTTTTCGTGCTGGCCATGGATGTTGACAAGCATCCGGCCAATGGTGCGTAGGGAGGACACGGTGGCCGGGCGTCCATTGATACGGCTCTGTCCCTTGCCGTCGGCGGTCAGTCCCCGTTGGATAAGCAGCGTGCCGTCCTCCTCGGGAGCAAAGCCCTGCTCCTCCAGGGCGGCAACCACCGCGTCGGGCAGATCGCTGAACACCGCCGAGATATACGCTTTATCCGCGCCGTTGCGCACCACATCGCGAGTGATGCGTTCCCCCAGCACCGCATTAATAGCGTCAATGACGATGGACTTGCCCGCGCCGGTCTCGCCGGTGAGCACAGCTAAGCCCTGTTCGAAGGCGATATCCGCCTTTTCGATAACCGCCACATTTTCAATGTGTAAGCTTTGCAGCATACGTCCTCTTACCTTTCCGTTTCGCTGAGCATCTTTTTAAGTTCCAGCACCAAGTCCTCCGCATCCCGCTCGCTGGTAGCCACACAGATGAAGGTGTCGTCCCCCGCCAGTGTGCCGATGACCTGCTTCCAATGCAGAGAATCCATAGCGGCGCAGGCGGCCTGCGCCATACCGGTGAGACAGTGCACCACCACAATGTTCTGGGCGTACTGCACATTGACCACCGAATCAGCAAAGATGGAGTGAAACCGGGCCGAAATGGGCTCCCCCCCTCCACGAGCGGTGCTGTAGTGGTAGCCGCCCGCCGCATCCGGGGTCTTGATAAGGCGCAGTTCCTTGATATCTCGGGAGACGGTAGCCTGGGTCACGTTATAGCCCGCGTCCCGCAGAAGGCTCTGTAGCTCCTCCTGGGTCTCCACACTGTTATTATTGATAATCTCCAGAATCTTGGCGTGACGTCTCGTTTTCATAACATCCTCCTGCCGAGCATCTTCTGCTCCAACACATCGTAGAAAGTGGCGGATTTCAGCCGGATGAGCCGGGCCACCTGCGTTGCCCGGCGAATCGTCAAGCGATCCACGGCGGAAAAGGCGACATTCTCCTCCCCATCCACCGTCAGGAAGGCGTCATCCCCATCGGGTGCCGCCGCCTGCACCGTCACAACAGCTGTCGCCGGCAGGATCAAAGGGCGGGATGCCACCGTATGGGGGCATACAGGGGTGAGCAACAGGCAATCCACCGCCGGATCCACCACCGGGCCGCCTGCGGACAGGGAATACGCGGTAGAGCCGGTAGGGGTGGCAAGAATCACCCCATCCCCTCGACAAGCAAGGATATCCTTGCCATCGGCGGTCACATGCAGATCCAACAGCCGGGACAAGGCACCCCGGGACACCACCGCCTCATTCATGGCAAGGTAGGTATGAGAGAGGCCTTTTTTATGTACTGTGACCTCCAATAAAGCGCGGGTCTCGGTGCTGTAGTTACCGGAAAGAAGAAGGGGCAGGGTATCCAGCTCGTCCTTCTCCAGGCCGGCTAAAAAGCCCAGATGACCGCCGTTGATTCCCAACACCGGACGTTCCAATGCCGCCGCGGCCTTGGCCACGTGCACAAGGGTACCGTCGCCACCCACGGCTACCGCCGCATCACACTCTTTGAGCGCGGTGGCAATGGCCGCTGTGGTGGGTAGGGTGTCGGGAGTAGCAACCTCCAACACCTGGGCACCCGCCTGGCGTAGCCGGTGGCACACGCAAGGGTACAGCGTTGCCAGCGCATCACTATGAAGATTGGGGATGACCGCTATACGCATCCGTATCACCTCTTGAGGGCGGCAAAAGCGTCCTCCACCACCGCCGCCGGGTAAACGCTGACCCCGGGGACAGAGGTGTGACAGCCTAGCACCGCCAGATATTCAATGTTTCCCTCTCCCCCGGTTATAGGTGAAAAGGTCATATGCTTTACAGATAAGCCGTGCTCGCGGAACAGAAAAAGCTGTTGCTCCAGCACCCGGATGTGGACTTTTTTGTCCTTAACCACGCCGTTTTTGCCAACGCCAGCCTTTCCGGCTTCAAACTGGGGTTTGATAAGACACACCAGGGTGCTCTCCTGCCCCATGTAGGGCAACACTGCCGGGAGTACGTGCCCGAGGGACACAAAGGACACATCCACGCAAGCAACATCCAAGGAGCCGTTAGAGACGGTAGCCGCCAGTTGGTCACTGCGAATATCGGTGCCCTCCAACACCGTTACCCGGGCATCCGCCCGCAGGCGAGGGTGGAGCTGGTCATGCCCCACATCCACCGCGTACACATGGGCGGCACCGTTCTGCAGCATACAATCGGTAAAACCGCCAGTGGAGGCACCCACATCCATGCAGGTGAGCCCGGTCAAAGAAAGGTTGGCAATGGACAGTGCCTTTTCCAGCTTGTAGCCGCCCCGCCCCACGTAACGGGGTGCGGGGGCACAGCAAACCACTGTCTGCCCATCGGTCACATGTACCGAGGGCTTGGTCACCGGACGTCCATCCACCGTCACATACCCGGCGGCTAACAGCTCCTTAGCCTTTTCTCTGCCTCCGGCATAGCCCTCCTGCACCAGGAAGGCATCAATACGCACATCCATATCAGCCACCTAAAGAGGTATTCTCTTCCACAAAAGCCGCGATTCCTGCGGCATCCAGGCCAGTCTCCGCCAACCCTTCGGCGGTGGTGCAGGCACCCAGTGTCACGTCGATGGCGCGCACCGCGTAGTGACCGGTAAAGCCGGTCTGCGCCAGGCGGTTACCAAGATACTCCCCCACACCACCCTGCCGGGCAGCTTCCTCAATAAACAGTACAGTATCATACTCCCGGGCAATCGCCACCGCGTCCTCGTCCAGCGGGTGGATGCGATTGAGCTTAAGCACCGATACGTGCTCCCCATTGCGTTGCTTGTGACGGCTCAATCCCAGCACGTCTCCGAAGGGACGTCCATAGGTCACCAGCAGTAAGGTGCGCCGTTTACCGTCGATATAATCATACTCCTTGTAGCTGGGGTCATAATCCTTGAGGACGAGATGCTCCCCGCCCTTGGGGTATCGCACGGCGGCAATACCGGTGTTGTCGTACAGCGCCTGCCGCAGGTTAAGCTCCAGCTCCTTAAAGCAACTGGGGGCATATATCACGGTGTTGGGGATGGAGCGCAGCATCGCCACATCGTAGATGCCCTGGTGAGTCTCCCCATCATCCGGCACCACACCGGCGCGATCCACCGCCAGCACAATGTGGTTATTCATAATGGAGGTGTCATTGAGCAACTGATCATAGCTACGCTGCAGGAAGGTGGAATACACCGCAAAAACTGGCAGGAGGCCACCACAGGCCATGCCGGAGGAGAAGGTGACAGCATGTCCCTCCGCGATACCGGCATCAAAAAAGCGGGTGGGGAACTCCTTGGCAAAGTCATCAAGGCAGGTGCCCTTTTTCATGGCGGCGGTCACCGCTACGATACGGTCATCCTCCCTTGCCAGGCGGCACAGCATATCGCCGAAATGGGAGGAAAAGCTCTCCCCACCGGCAGACGCTTTACCGGTAAGGGGATCAAACCCGCCGATGCCATGGAAGGTATCCGGGCTTTTTTCCGCTACCGAGTAGCCCTTGCCCTTCACGGTGGTCACATGCAGAAGCACCGGACGTCCGATGCTGCGGGCTGATAGCATCGCCTGAGACAGGTCATCAATATCGTGGCCATCCACCGGCCCCAGATAGTGAAAGCCCATCTTTTCAAAGTAGGATGTGTCCACAAAGAGGGAGCGACGCATCTTATTCTTGATATTCTCCAGCAACCGGCTGAAGGGACGCCCCACCAGCGGGATGCTACGTAGGGTGGTGGATACCCGCTGTTTCCAGCGCACATACCGCACCTTAGTACGCAGACCCGACAGGTAGCGGGACACAAAGCCCACGTTCTGGCTGATGGACATGTTGTTGTCATTAAGAATAACCAACAGCTTGTCCTCGCTACGCCCGGCATTGCTCAGCCCCTCATAGGCCAGACCGCCGGTCATAGCACCATCCCCTACCACCGCTACCGTATAGCTGGTATCCCCGGTGAGAGCCTTCGCCTTGGCAATACCATTTGCCGCGGAAATCGCGGTAGAGCTGTGACCGGTGATGAAGGCGTCATACGCACTCTCCGAAGGCTTGGGGAAGCCGGAGATACCGCCTTTTTTGCGCAGGGTGTCAAAGGCGTCGTACCGTCCGGTAAGCAGCTTGTGGGCATAGCACTGATGTCCCACATCCCACACCACGGTATCCTTCGGCAGATGAAACACCCGGTGCAACGCCACCGTCAGCTCTACGGTACCTAGATTGGAGGACAGATGTCCACCGTTGACCGATACCGTGTCGATCATCTTTTGACGAAGCTGGTCACACAGCTTAGGCAATTCGCTTTTATGCAGTTTTCGTACATCCTCGGGGGAGTGAATATCCTCGAGTTTTGTCATACATACACCTTCTCAATGATCTCGGGTGAGCAGGGCTTCTGCCAGCTGACGAAGGGACTGCGCACGCGCGCCGAACACTGTGAGAGCTGACACCGCATCGGCGGTGCGCCGGCCGGCCAGACGGCGGGCTTCCTCCAATCCCAACAAAGAAACGTAGGTGACCTTTTCATTGACGGCATCGCTGCCTACCGGCTTGCCAAGCTGCTCAGCGGTGGCGGTAACATCCAGAATATCGTCCACGATCTGGAAGGACAGGCCGATATTCTCGCCATAGACACGAGCGGCCTCCTCCTCCTGCGCACCGGCACCCGCCAGGCGAGCGCCCATGACACAAGCGGCAGTGAGCAATGCGGCGGTCTTGCCCCGCTGTAACGCCTCAAGCGTGACAAGGTCAATGGCTTTACCCTCGCTTTCCAGGTCAATGACCTGGCCGCCCACCATGCCGTTAATGCCTGCGGCATCCGCCAAGGCGGAAGCTGCCCCCAGTACGCGGGGGGCTGGCAAGGCGGCAATGTTTTCGGGGCGCAGCATCGTCTCAAAGGCCAAATTAAGCAACCCATCCCCGGCCAGCAACGCCATGGTCTCCCCATACACGGTATGGGTGGACGGACGCCCCCGGCGCATCGGGCTGTTGTCCATACACGGCAGGTCATCGTGCACCAACGAGTAAGAGTGGATCATCTCGATAGCCGCCGCAAAGGGCAGTGCCGCCTCGGGATCACCGCCACACAGACGGCAGAACTCCATCACAAGCACCGGGCGGATACGCTTGCCGCCACCCTCGCAGGCATACGCCATCGCCTCCGCCACCGTGGTCTGCAGATCGCCTGTCCGGGGCATAAAGCCGGGAAGGGCGTCTTCGAAACGCGCGTGATGTTGCTTCAACTGTGAAGAATACATACTGTCATCTCCTGTATCAGGGATCATTCCTCCGAAAGCTGTTCGCCCATATCCTCGCCCTGCCGGTCGGTGAACGCCTGTGCGTCACTACCGCTTTCAGCATCGGTAAGCTTGACGATCTTCTGCTCCGCCTCCCGCAAAAGCTTCTGACAATAGGCGGTGAGCCTTGTCCCCTCCTCAAAGAGCTTGAGAGAGTCATCCAGGGTACACTTGCCGCCTTCCAGAGCGGCTACGATCTGCTCCAGACGCGTGATCGCTTTTTCATAAGTCCATTCGGTTGCCATTCTTTACGCCTCCTGTATGTTCTGCACTTGACAATCCAATATACCATCCGATACGCGTAGCTGCACCGTATCCCCCACTTTGGTGTGAGATACGCTGGAAAGCACCTGCCCATCCGCCCCATAGCCGATGGCATAGCCGCGCCCCAGCACCTTAAGAGGGCTGAGAGCGTCCAGCTTGGAGGCCATGGCGGTCAGGCGGCGGTCAGCCACACCCAACTGCTGCTGTGATGCGGCGGCAAAACGGCGGGTCAGCATATCCAGCCGCATGGTCTGTTCCTCCGTATAGTACTGCGGGGCAGAAAGACACCGCTTGTCCCGCAGACGCTTTAATTCCTGCTCGCAGGTCTGCAAACGAGACCGGCACCCCATGGTAAGCCGCCCCCGCAGAGTATCCAGTGACGCCAGCAGACGGTGCTGATCCGGCACCGCCAGTTCTGCCGCCGCCGAGGGGGTGGGGGCACGCAGATCGGCCACGAAGTCACAGATGGTGAAATCCGTCTCATGACCCACGGCGGAAATAACCGGGATGGGCGATGCGGCCACCGCCCGGGCGACGATCTCCTCATTAAAAGCCCACAGATCCTCGATAGAGCCGCCGCCGCGTCCCACGATGAGCACATCCGCCGCCCGGCTCTCGCCGAAGCGTCGGATGGCATCTGCCACGGAGGCAGCCGCTCCTTCACCCTGCACCAGCACCGGGCAGAACACCACCTGTGCCAGGGGGTAGCGGCGTCCAAGCACATTGAGGATATCTCGTACCGCCGCACCGGTGGGCGAGGTTATAACGCCTACACGGGTGGGATAGGCCGGCAAAGGACGCTTGCGGCTGTCCTCGAACAACCCTTCCGCCGCCAGCCGCTTTTTAAGCTGTTCAAAGGCGATCTGCAAGGCGCCAACACCATCCGGCTGCATCTCCTCAATGTAGATCTGAAAAGCACCGGCGGCCTCATACAGAGATACCCGGGCCTTGACGATGACCTTCATGCCATCCTCCGGCTTGAAGGCCAGCTTGGAGGCGTTGCCGCGAAACATCACCGCCTTGACAGCGGCGGTTTCATCCTTAAGGGACATGTACATATGCCCCGATTTGTAGTGAAGGGTATAGTTGGATATCTCACCGCCGATGTACACCGCCGCCAGGTTCGCATCCCCCTCCAGCAGGTTTTTTACATAGCGGTTGAGTTGTCCTACGGATATGACTTTCATGATTTCACCTCTCGTGGGCGATACGGCACAAGCACGCGATACCTGCGGCATTGTCCGCTGAATACACCGGTGGCGCAAACCGCCCGCCGTATACGGAGCCAAAATGCTCCCGCAAAAGTCTGTTGGACATGACACCGCCGGCATATACCAGTGGAAGATCGCCGTATTCCGCCAGTAGTGCCCGGGTCATTCCATCCACCGCCGCTTTGACGCTTTCCATACAAAAGCGGGCAATCTCCTCGGGGGGCTCGCCGCGGTCAAGCCGATCACGGCATTGGTTTTCCACCCCGGACAGGTGGCAATCACATCCCCGCAGGGTGGGTCGTGGGCGATAGGTGCCGGTAGCCTTGGACGCCAGCTCCTCCAGTGCCGGACCGGCAGGAAAAGCCAAGGAAAGCATACCACCTACCCGGTCAATCAACTGTCCGGCCTTGAGATCCAGCGAATGTCCCACCACCCGACAACGAATAATCGCCTGCGCGTCAGGCTCCACCAGCAACGCATCCGTAGTACCACCGGACACGTGGAACGCCAAGAAGGGGCGAGACAACAGCTCCAGGCTCTGCGAGCCCAGGAGGGCTGCCGCCACATGCCCCTGCTGATGGGTAAAGTGATATACCGGAACGCCCAGCACCGCACCCAACTGTCGCGCCGCACCCGCTCCCACCAGGAAGCAGGGCATATAGGAGCCCTCCTGCTGTTGGGGGCGATCAGACGCCGCCACCGCCAGCACACCGCCGGACAATGACTCCGTCAACTCCTCTACCATATCCGGCAACTGGCGAGTGTGGTGGAACACCGCGTCGCTCTGACGCAGGCCCATCTCCCCCGCCTTAACCGGCAACAGCCGCTTTTGCTGCGTGACGATACCGGTTGTGGCATCCAGATACGCCGCCGAGGTGGTGTAATTGCTGGTGTCAAGCCCCAAATAGCCGCTCATCCCTGTGCCTCAGGAGGCAACCCCCGGGCGACACTGCCGAGAATACCGTTGACAAAAGCGGAGTCCTCATCGCCGCCGTATTTCTTAGCAAGCTCCACCGCCTCATTGATGGACACGCTCACCGGGATCTCCGCTTCGTACAGCATCTCATAAATAGACAGACGCATCACCGTAAGCGCTACCCGAGAGATCCGCTCCTTGTTCCAGTTCTTGGAACAGGCAGCTATCCGGGCATCCAGCTCCTCAAAGCGTCCCTCCGCCCCTGTTGCCAGCTGCATAGCAAAGCCGGTGGTAGAGATATCCCGTGCTTCCACCGCCGCTGCCGCCAGCTCCGTCACCGGCGCATCATTGAACAATTTCTCAAAAAGCAGCGCAAATGCCTGCTCCCGCGATTCCCGTCTGGTCATTGTGTACATCTCCTGCTTTCAAGTTTCATTTTTCGTATAATTATGCACTCTAACATAGGAAAAAAGCCCTCCACCTCTGCGGAGGGCCCGCCTTGCAAGCTGTCAAATTTTCTTGTCCTCGGCAGAAGCCATGCCCTGCACATGAACATTAACGCGGGTAACCGGTCTGCCGGTCATAGACTGGACGGCCACCTTGACGCTCTGTTGCACCTTGGAGGCAACCTCCTGAATCTTAACACCTTCCAGAAGATCCACGTACACATCCAGCACCGTCTCGTTCTCGTTGTTGAGTACCCGAACCGACTTGTTAGCCGGGGTATTGGTCACGATACCGCGCAGATCCGCCGGCCGGTTGGCAAGACCCGCCACTCCCGGGATCTCGCTGGCCGCCGTAGCCGCGATCGATGCAATCACATCACCGGAGATGATGCAGGTACCTTCAGCGGTCTTGAATTCATTGGCTTCCATTGCTAAGCCCTCCTTCGCGTCTATAGTATTGCTAAGATGTGGAAAATCATACATCATTGAGTCTATTATAACACAAAGTTCAAAATTAGCAACGGTTTTTGCGATTTTTTTACTCTTTCGGGGTAGATATCTTCACATTTTTGGCTGGAATCCCCGTCTGCAGTTGTACGATCTCCAATATCTGTGCACTTTCCTGTGCCTGCAACTCAGCGGCATCTACCACCACCTGACAGGTTTCCCCACTAATAAAGACCACGCAATCCGGGAATCCCTTGGCTAAAACCAGATTCTCCACATTACTCTCCTGCAGAATGTTAGCGGCGATAGCGGCCGCCTGTTCGGTGGCGGCTTTTTTCTCCTGCTCACCGGCCGTTGCGTTTCCCAGCACCTCATCCAGCAGACGGACGGATTCCTCCCGCGCCTCTGTGCGGGAAAGGCGGGCAGAATCAAAATAATCACGCGCACTTTCGGTACCGGTGCCCGCGCTGTTGTTCGGCTTTTCTACCCCGGAGACGGTGTTGCCCACCAATGCGGCGTCCCCTAAGGTATCCTTTTCACTGCTATCCGAAACCGGTGTGGAGGTATCGGCGGCTCCCAAGGCGGGCTCCTGTGTAAAGTAGTAGTTAAGATACACTGCCACACCTAGTGCCGCCACCAAAGATACCATCATCCATTGTTTTTTCTGAAAGAACTTTTTCATAGCATGCTCTCCTTCTGCATTAATTCATCATGGCGACGCACACGCGTCGTGATGAGATATTGAAAACCGTGGCGATCAGCTCGGTCACCTGCTCACATACCGCGAGGTCGCCACCGCCGTCGCACACCACTGCCACGCCCTTGACCATAGGCTGTACCTCGGTAAGAAGAAGCCCCATCGGCCCCGCATCCGTGGTCACCGTCAGCGTCTGCTCACTGCTACCCGCCGAGGAACGGCTGCTGTCGGTGGCGTAGACCTGCTGTATCCCCTGCTCCAGGGTAACCATCACCCGACAGTCCCCCACCCCCTGCACCTGATTGAGCAGGGTAGTGATCCGTTCCTCCAGCGCCGTTTCCAGCGTAGCGGCACTGACCGACGCCGTCGCAGGAGCCGTAGGCGTTCTCGTTGTCCCCGTGGTCAGCCACTCGGACAATCCCACCAGCAGAATGCCGGCTAACCCCAGCAGAATGAGCCAACGGTATTTTTTATCTCCCAATCGATGTAGGCGGCTGAGCCAGCCGCGGTTTGGCTGTGTCATCCGTTATACGCCTCCAACTGCGCCACGGTCACCGTCATGCCTAAGCGTTGCTGGGCTACCTGCTTGACCAGCGACGAGCGACGAGCGGCCTCCTCGTCCACATAGACGGTGATCTGTCCCATACTTATGCGGCCATCCTCGGTAATATCCATATCGGTAATGATTTTTTCTGCCCTGTAGCCATGGCTTTCCAACGCCTGATTCACCATAGCCAGCAGGGTTGTGTTCACCTGCTCCACCGTCTGCTGACGAAAGCGTGCCCGGAGTACCGCCGGATCCACCGCCTGCACCGTCGAGTCCATACCGGTCGGCAACGCCCAAGTAGCCGACAGCAGGGGCGACAGAAGGATGCACAGAAACACACAGGGCAACAGCATCCGTCCCTGTCTGCCGAGAGAGGTATCGGGAAACAGACGGTAGAGTAGCGTGCACGCCACCGCCACCGTGCAGGCGAGCACCGCCCAGCTTTTAAGAGAGCCCATATTATGCCGCCTTTCCCGCAAACGCGATGACCGAGGTAGATATCAGCATCAGCAGGGCCAACACCGCCAGCACGGCGATGAGCACCCGCACCGCACCGGCAACGGCCTTGCATAGCTTATCCAGCGCCCCCAAGCGAAACACCCCCGCCACGGTGCTACCCACATGCAGGCACAAATTCCAGCACACGCAGCTCACAAGGGATGGCAGGATCGTCACCACTACCGCCGCTATGCCGAAAGCACCCACGGTGGAGCGTAGCAATCCGGAACACCCCAGCACCGTAGAGTAGGCTTCGCTCAAGGCACCACCCACTACCGGCACGAAGCTGGAAAGAGAAAATCGCAATGCCCGACTCCCCAGCGTATCCCCCGCGCGTGCCACCATCTGCTGCATACCCAGCACCCATGTGAAAAGGGTTGAAAACAGCCCCATTCCCCATAGAAGTGCCTTGTGCAACGAGGCGCTGATGGCATCCAGGCCAAAGCCTTCCGTTACCGAGCCGGTACAGCCAAAGGCAAGGGATACCGTCAACACCGGCCACACCACGCCACGTAGCAGTGTTGTCAACAGCTCTGCCGCCGCCAGCAAGGTCGTCTGGTAGGACACGGCCGCAGAAGCGGAGCCGGACACAGCCAGGATGCCGCTGTATGCGGGGATAAAGCTATACATAAATACTGTCACGCCCTCCACTGCCGCCCACACCTGCCGTAGAAGTCCGGTTAGCGGCGTCAGTAGCAGAGCGGCCGCCGACAGCACCGACACGGTATGATAGGTCTGTCGCAAGGAAGGGTTATCAGCGGCATTTTCAAGGCCACTGAACATGGCAGACAGCACCACAACCGCCAGCAATGCCACCGTTGCATGTAACGGCCCGGTCTTCTGTCTCTGCAGCAGAGAGGACAGCATAGACAGAACCCGATCCCACGACAGATCTGTAAAGCTATCAGGGAAGGTCACATCCAGTTTGAGTGTCGATAATAATTCCTGCACATTGGCCGGCAACTGCTGTGTGAGCGCATCCACCCCGGAAGCAGACAGCTGTTCCTCGTACATCTCCCGCGTATCCGCCACGGCTGGCAAGGCGAGTAAAAGAAACAGGAATGCCGTCAACACCAAGACCCGTCCCCTCATCCGCTCACCTCAACAAGAGCCGTCACCAACGACAGAATATCCGTAAACAGCGGCACCGTCAATGTCAGCAGCAGCAACCGCCCTGCCAGCTCGGCTTTAGCGGCCAACGCCGTCTCTCCGGCATCGCGGCAGGTATCCGCTGTCAACTGGGTCAGCAAGCAAATGCCTGTCGCCTTCAGCACTATAGTTACGTACTGAGCAGAGATACTACCGCTTTGCAGTAATTGACGAACAGATGACAGCAAAGGGGTCAGCTGGCCCAGCAACGCCACCAACACCACCGCCCCCGCCGCCAAGCTTAACCCCAGTGCCAGCTCCGGGCGCTGTCCCCGTAATACCACCGCCAGCATCGCCGCACAAAGCAAAAGCCCCATCGCCCCTACAAAAACGGCGGTCATAAGCCAAACACGGATTTCACCGTGGCAAACAGATCGCTGATCTGCATAACGATCATAGATAGCACCACGATAAGCCCCGCCAAAGTCATAAGCATGGCCTGTTCCTCCCGCCCGGAACGTACCAAGAGCTGATTAAGCACTGCCACAATGATGCCAATGGCGGCGATTTTAAAGATGAGATCCACTTCCATTGCTCTACTCCTATCCTCACTTAAGGTGACACGGATAATCCGAACTTGTTTTAAAAAGGCGGATTCTCGCTCACTCTGCGTTAAAATACTCGCGAATACACGGGGGGCTCGCAGGTAGTGCAGACCGTCAGTTACGTTGCCCCCTCACGAGAATGTCGCTTTGCGACATTCTCCGTAGATGCTGCCCCATATTTCGCTGTGTTTTTGCCTCGGTTACTCCGAAAATCCGCTCTTTTTAAAATCTCCGACCTCAAAGGGAAAATATTTCGAGTGATTTTTGTTCTTCTTTTCCGCAGACAGGCTGTCGCCTGTCAAGGGAAAAAGGGCAAAAAGTGCCGAAATAGATGCCTTTGAGGCAGGTTCGGATTATTCGTGCCACCTTACAGCATCAGCAACGCCAGCCCTACGCCACCGGCAACCCCCATCATACGATAGACCTGCCCCCGGGAGGCGGCCCATTGCTCTGCCTCTCGCCGCGCCAAGGCAAGCTGCTCGCGGTAGGCACGGATATGCGCCTGTTGACCAGCCACGTCGGTGCGACCACAACCGTTTCCAAACTCCAGCAAAAGCTGTCGATCCGTCGGCTGTAACGACTCTTGTAGCACCGCTCGTTCCAGCGCGGCGGCAAAGGCCTCCTCAAAGGGCATAGTCTGCAAACCGGTTACCGTATCGGTCAACAAAGAAAACTCACCGAACACGCCGCCAGCCGCCAGTTCCCGCCACAACGTCGCCAGCGGGCGGGTGGTGTAAGTAAGCCGTTGTAGCAGAGCCTCCAGCAGTCGCTCCGACTGTTGCAAAAACCGAACCCGCCGGGTCAATCCGTGGGAGTAATGCAGACCGAGACCGATCCCGGCTACCACCGTCAGAAGCATACCAATGTATTTCATCCTCACTCACCTCCGGACAATAGCACGCCACCCATCGACCGGGTGCGCGCCGTCCGGCAAGGAACACCCAGTTTTCGAACACCTGCCCCATGACCAATTGACGGATAGCCGGCTTTTGCCCCAGCAAAGCTGGGTCGTGCCCATGTAAAGAGGCAACCACCGCCACCCCCGCATGGGCACAGGCAGCTACCGCCTGCATCTCCTCCTCGCCCCCCAGCTCGTCAAATAGAATGATTTGAGGCGCCAAGCAACGGATGGCCTGACGGATCCCCACCGCCTTGGGATACCCTCGCAGTACGTCGCAACCGGGGAGCTCTCGCACACCGCCAAGCTCTCCCCGCTCATCCACCACGGTCACCCGCCACCGCCGGGCGGCCAGCCTCGCCGCCAAGTCCCGCAGTAAGGTGGTCTTGCCGCTGGAGGGCTCCCCCACCAGCAGGGTACTGTGCAAGGCGTCCCCGTCGAGTACCAGCGGTAGTAGACCGGCGGCACAACCAGGATGCTGGCGGGGAAGACGCACGCATAAACCGGTAACACAGCTCACCGCTCGCACAGTGTTTTCTCCCGACACAGCCGTACCCACCACCCCTACACGAATACCGCCCGGCACAGCGATGAAGCCCTGCCGCAGCTCCTGCTCGTGAGCATATAGGGATTCCTCACAAAAGCGCATGAAACACCGCTCGAGCTGTAAAGCGGAGCACCTATACACCCCTACTTGCTCCAGCGTTGTCAACCCGGAGGTGGCCAAAAACCGCTCGCCCATGGGGGTGGAAAGCATCACCGGCTGGTCGGCACGCAGACGCACCTCCTGCACGACGACACCATCCGCTGGCGGTAGATGCGCCAGCGCATCCACCCATTCCCCGGGCAGATAGGGGCGCAGGATATCCCAATTTTCCATACAAGCCCTCACCTCTTGTCCCATGTATATGGTCTTGTCCCACGGAATAGAACAAAAAAACAGGATGTACCGTTAAGCACATCCTGTCAGGGTCGATATTCTTATTTGAGCTCCACGACTGTTACGCCGGTCTCCCCTTCGCCGTAGACGCCAAGGCGAAAGCCTTTGACCTGACGGTGTCCCTTCAGGTGCTGGTGAACGGCGGCACGCAACGTGCCGGTGCCCTTGCCGTGGATAACGGTGACCCGCTCCAGGCCGCATAGGACGGCATTATCCAGGAAGCGATCCACCTCCAGCAGTGCCTCCTCCACCGTCTGCCCCCGCAAATCAAGGTCGGTGGTAGCGGAGCGCTCCATGCGGGATTGCAGTCCCGTACCGCTTTGGCGGGCGGCAGGAACAGAGCGTCCCTTTTTCTCCGCTCGCTTGGACTCGAACAAGCGCAGATTATCTACCGTCGTGCGGGTGCGGATCGCCCCTGCCTGCACCTCCACCACGCCCTTAGCATCCGGCGGCTTGACCACCGTAGCTTGCAGACCCATATCCATCAACTGGACTCGGTCACCCGCTACCAGCGGACGAGGTAGCTGGTAATCGCTGTCTGGCAGCTCAGCTACCGGGTCGATGGCATCATCCAGCCGACGTAGGCGGGAACGCAGCTGGCTTTTGGCCTCCCGGGTTTTTTGGGCAAAATCCGCCGCTTCCTTTTCCCGCCGCAGGGCATCCAGCTCATCCATCAACGCCTGGGCCTCGGCACGCGCCTTTTCTACAATGCGCTGGGCTTGCTGCCGCGCCGCGTCCATCTCCTTCTGCCGGCGAGTCTCGATATCCTCCAGCTTCTGTGCCGCCAACCGGGCGGTCTCTTCCGCACGATGGCGAGCCGTCTCGGCTTCACTCAGCTTTTCCTCCAGCTCCTGGTGGCGGGCATCCAGCTTGGATACCACATCCTCAAGGCGGCGGTCATCCCCCGACACCAGCGCCCGGGCATGCTCCACCAGTGTCCCATCCATTCCTAATCGCTCGGTGATAGCAAAGGCGTTAGAGCGTCCGGGGACCCCCACGAGCAACCGGTAGGTGGGGCGCAGGGAGGCCACGTCAAACTCGCAACTGGCATTCTCCACACCGGAGGTGTTGATGGCATAGGCCTTTAGCTCCGCGTAGTGGGTGGTGGCACCGATGCGCGCCCCTTGCTGTCGAAGCCGCTCCAGCACCGCAATAGCCAATGCCGCTCCCTCTACCGGGTCAGTACCGGCACCCAGCTCATCCAATAGGACGAGGGTGCGGTCATCCGCTTGCTTTAGTATACGGATGACGTTGACCATATGGGAGGAGAAGGTGGACAGGGATTGCTCAATGGATTGCTCGTCACCGATATCCACCAGCACCCGGTCAAACACCGCGATCTGACTGCCGTCGCTGACCGGCGGCAACATACCGCACATAGTCATAAGGGTCAGCAGGCCCAAGGTCTTGAGGGTCACCGTCTTGCCGCCGGTGTTAGGGCCGGTGACTACTAAGGTGTCGTATTCGCCGCCCAACTCCACGTCGATGGGGACAATCTTTTTGGGGTCGATGAGGGGGTGCCTGGCGTGGTGTAACAGGGTGTGGCCATCCGCTGTCAAGCGGGGCTTCACCGCCTTCATTTTGTAGGCAAGCTGGGCTTTGGCGAAGATCACGTTAAGCTCCAGCAGGATAGTGTAATCCCCGATGATGGCGGTGGCAAAGCCTCCTGCTTCGGCAGACAGCTCCAGCAGGATGCGCTCGATCTCCGCCTTCTCCTTCGCCCGGAGCACCTTAAGCTCGTTGTTGGCCTCCACCACGCCCATAGGCTCGATGAACACCGTGGCACCGGAGGAGGAGGTGTCGTGCACCAGACCCGCCACCTCGCCACGGTGCTCGGCCTTCACCGGCACCACAAAGCGATCGCCGCGGATGGTGACGATGGGCTCCTGCAACGCCTTTTGATAAGCGGGAGAGCGCACCAGTCGATCCAGCTGTTCACGCACCCGGGCGGAGGCCGCCCGCATCTTGCGACGGATGTCCGCCAAAGCCGGGGAGGCACCGTCTGCGACTTCCTCCTCGTTGACTACCACCAGGGCAATCTTTTCTTCCAGATATTTGTTGGGAGCTAAGGCGTCAAAGCGGTCATCCAGGACGGTGGACACCCCTTCGCAATGGGCGCGCCACTCCTTGACGGTGCGAATAGACCGCAGGGTATCCGCTACCCGCAATAGCTCTCCCAAGGTAAGAGAAGCCCCGGCCTCCGCCCGGCGCAGAGGGTTGACCACATTGGTCATCCCGCCAAAGGAGGGGCTACCGAAGCCCGCCATCAGGCGGCAAGCATCGTCCGTTTCCTGTACCAGGCGTTGCACCAGAGCAAGCTCGGTTGCCGGGCGCAGAGAGCGCGCCATATCCGCCGCATCTGCACAGCAGGTCTGGCCCGCCAGCAGATCCAGTATCTTATCAAGTTCCAGTGCGTGATGATCGCGTTCCATAAATACCCTCTTATGTATGCAGTGTGTGATAGAAATCCAACGTGTTAAAGGAGCGTTGCACCTGCGCCAGCAGGAACCGCTCCATGAGCTGGCCAAATGCCGCCATATCCGCCGGCGGTAGGGAGAAGGCAAAGCAGCGGGCAAACTCCCCCCACAGCACGTGGCGCATAGCCGCCAGTACCCCCGCTGTCACCGGCAAGGCATCCGGCTCCCGGGCGCAGGTGTCACAGGTAAGGGTACCTGCCGCCGGAGAAAACCAAAAGCGTTCCCCCTCGGCTATGCCGCACCGGGCGCACCCGGTCAGTTCCGGCATGTACCCCTCCAGGCACAACAGCCGTCCCTCCACCACCGCCTTAACAAGGCGAGGCTCCCGGCCGCCCTCACTGAGATAGTGCAGAGCGTTGAGAAGCAGGCGCAGGTGATCCGGTGCCGGAGCATCGCTGGGGCACAGGTGCAACGCCAGCTCACAGAAATACTGCGCCAGTGCCAGTTTCTCCACGTCCTCCCGCAGGGGGAAAAACAATTCCTGAGGTTGCGCATCCTCAATGATGTACTTGTCCCGACCGGGGATCAGGCTCAAGCGGGCGTAGCACAGCAGTTGGGTGGCGGCACCGGCCCGGCTTTTTACATTCCGCGCACCCCGGGCAGCGGCGCGGATAATGCCTTTATCCCGGGTGAGGATGGCCACAAAGCGGTCGGTTTCCGCTATGGTCTGGTAATCACGCACGATCAGACCGTCGGTCATCAGATGCTGTCTGGTGGCTGCCATGGTCGCTCCCCTCCCCTGTTACGGAAGCGGAGGCGCGATATCGCAGGTAATCCTCCACCCGTCCGGTGCTTTCAAAAATGCTCCACAATGTCTTCTCGTCCACGCCGCCACACTCCTTCCTCGAATAGCATATCCGAAGAAAGGAGCATTGTGCGCGGCAATAATTGTTAGTCCAATTTGTAGCCAAGGCCGCTGAGGAAGCCCTGCCGATTACGCCAGTCTTCCTTGACCTTTACCCAGCATTGCAGATTGACCTTGGTGCCAAACATTTCCTCCAGATCGGTGCGAGCCAGGGTGGCGATCTGCTTGAGCATAGTGCCCTTTTTACCGATGACCATCCCCTTGTGGCTGTCCCGCTCACAGTAAATGTAGGCCTCGATGTCCAGGATGACCCCGCGCTCGGTCTCCCGCTCGCCCCAACGCTCTACCGCCACGGCGATGCCGTGAGGGATCTCCTGCCGCAGGAGGGTGAGCATTTTTTCGCGGATGACCTCGGCGGCTAGCGCCTGCTCAGTCTGGTCGCTGGTGGCATCCTCCGGGAAGAAATGGGGGCTCTCAAAGGCAAAGCCCGCCAGCACCTCCCAAAGCTGCTCCAAACCGTCCCCGGTCAGAGCCGACACCGGTACAATGGCGTCAAAGCTTGCCCGCTCCTGCCAGGCGGCGATCACCTCCAGCAAAGCGGCCTTGCTCTCCAGGGTGTCGATTTTATTGATGACCAAAATCTTAGGTAGCCTCTGCTTTTCCAGCTGCTCCAGCAGCGCCGTTTCCTCCTCCCGGGCGGCGGTGCGGGGCTCGGTAACCAGCATCCCCACATCCACACCGGACACCGCCTCCCCGATGGAGCGTACCATAAAGTCGCCCAGCCGGGTGCGAGGCTTGTGGTTGCCGGGGGTATCCAGGAACACCAGCTGGGTCTTATCCCTCGTGACCACGCCCATGATGCGGGTGCGGGTGGTCTGAGGCTTGTCCGAGACGATAGCCACCTTGCGCCCCACCAGGGCGTTGAGCAGAGAGGATTTTCCCACATTAGGGCGACCAACGATGGCCACAAATGCCGATACTGTATCCATGAGCGTTACCTCGTTAATTCATTACATAGCTACCGCCGCGAGGAAGCCCCACGGAGGTCATGACGGTTTCTTCCTTTTCTCGCATACGTACTGCTTCCAGGCCGCCATCCACGTGGTCGTAGCCCAACAGATGTAGCATGGAATGGACGGTCAGATAGCCTACCTCCCGCTGGAAGGAATGGCCATATTCCTCCGCCTGCGCCTCTGCACGTTCCAGGGAGATAACGATATCCCCCAGCATGGCAGCGTCGGTGGCGGGGTTATGGTCGTACACCCCATTCTCGCCCAGGGGGAAGGACAGCACATCGGTGGGCATATCGATGCCCCGCTGTTCCAGATTGATGCGATGGATCTGATCGTTGTCAACCAACGACACGTCTACCTCAGCGGAGCCGTCAAAGCGTTCCATTTCCAGCACCGCGTGGCAACAGCGGCGGATAAGAAGGCGCAATCCCGTGGGGATCTTCACGGTCTTCTGCTGGTTGACGATGGTTACTTTGATCTTATCCATTCTTGGCACCTTTCCTTTCCGTTGTACGTGCTTGATCGTATTTTTCGTAAGCCGCAATGATGCGCTGCACCAGCTGGTGCCGCACCACATCCTTCTGGTTGAAGTGGCAAATGGCCACGTCCTCCACGCCCTTGAGCACCTTGATGACCTGCTTGAGACCGCTCATTTTTCCATCCGGCAGGTCGATCTGGGTCACGTCGCCGGTGACCACCATGCGGGAGTTGAAGCCAAGGCGGGTAAGAAACATCTTCATCTGCTCGGGGGTGGTGTTCTGCGCCTCGTCCAGAATGATAAAGCTGTCATCCAGCGTGCGTCCGCGCATATACGCCAGCGGAGCGATCTCGATGTCCCCCCGCTCAAGATACCGTTGGTAAGTCTCTGCCCCCAGCATATCAAACAAGGCATCATACAAGGGACGCAGATAGGGGTCTACCTTGCTCTGCAGATCGCCAGGTAGAAAGCCTAACCGCTCGCCGGCCTCCACCGCCGGGCGGGTGAGTATGATGCGGTTGACCTCCTTGGCGCGGAAAGCACGTACCGCCATGGCCACCGCCAAATAGGTCTTGCCGGTACCCGCTGGACCGATGCCCAGGGTCACGGTATTCTGTGCGATAGCGTCGGTGTATTTTTTCTGCCCCAAGGTCTTGGGCTTGACAGGCTTGCCCTTAGAGGTGATGCAGATACTGTCGGAGGACAACTGGGAGATGGCACTCTCCGCCCCTTCGTTGACCAACGTGATCACGTACCGCACATTCTGCTCGCCCAACTGTTCTCCCCGGTTGAGAAGCTGTAACAGCCCATCGATAGCCTTGACGGCCCGGGAGACATTCTCAGGCTCACCGCTGACTTTGATGTCCGTGCCGCGAGCCAGCACGGTCACTTGGAACTCCTGCTCCACCAGCCGAATATTGGCATCAAAGCTACCAAACAAGGACACCGCTTGTTCCATGCGTTCTACATTAATAATCTGTTCTATGATAACATCTTCCTATCTTGTAAAATGGACAAAGAGGAGAGCCCCATGCCCTCCTCTTATATTTTATATCATATTCCCAAAATAATCAACATTTTTAAGCGGATTTGCACAAAAAATCATTGACTTTCTTCTCTTTTCGGCGAAAGGGGCACCTCCACGGCGATATTCTCCCGACAGGTGTAGCTGACCATCAGTGTATAGGTATCCCCCTTTACGCCTTCGGATCGATGGGTCTCGGTGTACTCACAGCCGGCAAAAAGCGTTGTTTCCTGCTGTTGCAGCTGCTGTTTTGCCAGTGCCGCCGCCTGCTCCTCGGTACGTATTGCCCGCACCCGGGTGGTGGGGATGTAATATTCATTGGTATACCCTAGCGGCAGGGTCAAGTCGCCGGAGGTGAGAAAATGCTCCTGTTTGCGATACAGATGCGGCTCCTCCACCGTCCCACCGGCATATAGAGGAATCGACCAGCACAGAAAGGTCAAGGTGGGGCGTACCACTACCGGGGTTTCTGCCACCACCTGTTCATACACCAGCGGCACCGACACGGTAATCTGCCGCTTTGTTTCCGCCCACACCTCACCATAGGCACGGTAGAGCTTCTCCCCCATCTCGGTTTCCACTCGTCCGGAAATGAGCACGGTGCCGGCACTGACCGCTTCGCCCACCAAGACGGTGCTTTGTCCACTGACCACCGTCTTTGACAACACCACACCGTCCCGCAATGCCACCATATCCGACGGCTTTGACAGATCCAACACCTGTGGGGTAGGCTCACGCTCGGTGACCTCCAGGCGTGCCACACTGCCACTGGGGTTAACGGTGATCCAGGCGAGCTCCGGCAGATAACTAAGCCCCTTGATCTCCAAAGCCTTAATATCGATGGCATCCATGCGGGCACCGATCTTTACCCCTACCGCCGCCGCCTGCTCCAAAATGGCGGCTTTATCGGCAAGGGAGCACCCCACCACCTGTATCGCCCATATACGAGGTGCCAGCAATGCCAACAGGACAGCATACAGCGCCGCCCCCACCAACAGCCCTTTACGGTGGCGGTAGCGGTGCAGCAGGAAGGGTAACCCATGCTTGCGGCTTACTCGCATGCGCACACAAGCGCAGCGAGCGGGGTGACGCAGACGACGATAGTCGAAGGCAAAGCAGGAAAACCGTGTATATTCCTCACGACGTCTCACTCCCCACACCGACAGCCGCTGTTGGGCGATCTCATTAAGCAAGCGTTCCGGATAGCCGCCTTCTGTTTCCACCCGCACCCAGCCAGGAAACCAGCGAAAAATTCCCGACAACGTCATAGATGCCTCCTCCTAACACGATATAAACTCGATACGCTGCAACACTCCGGTGACAGTAGCACCGTCCGGGGACAGACAGCCCATCTCCAGATCTCGTCCGAGAAAAGACACCTGTCCCTCCGGCGTACGCAGGCAGATGCTGTCATCCGTATACGATACGATGCCCTGACAGCCGGAGATCACCACACGTCGGTTGCTCTCCACCTCCAGCACCGCCATAGCCGCCAAGGTGCCGGCCGGAAAATCCATGGCTCTCTCCACGCGCCGCCCAAGTTGTTGTTTACGCCCCATAACACGCCCTCCTATCTCTGCTACTGTATGCTTAAGGGCCGGTTTTCATGCCGGCATAAGCACTTTTGTTACCGCATAAAAATGAAGGGGCAAGGAGGGAATGGGGTTGTTTATACGTATACTGAGAAAAGAACGGATAAAGTCACTTGGGCTGTTGCTGGGGTTTACGGTGACGGCGGTGTGGTTTCTTTGCCGCCCCCAAGCGTTGGCAACCGGAATCAGCCGGGGATTATCGGTGAGCGCCGGGGTCATCATCCCAACACTGTACCCTTTTATGATCCTATCCGGGCTGTTGACCGAATCGCCCCTGTGTCGCACCCCCGGGCGGTTGAGCTCTGCCATCACCCGCCGACTGTTCGGTCTCCCCGGCTGTTGCGGCCCCGCTATTCTCATCAGCATGGTGGGTGGCTATCCCGCCGGCGCCATCGCCATCGGGCGCTTGCGGCAACAAGGACAGATCTCTGTACAACAGGCGCAGCGCATGACCCGCTTCTGTGTCAACGGTGGGCCAGGGTTTGTCATCGCCACCGTGGGGAGTGGTCTGATGGGAAGCACCAAGGCCGGGGTGTTGCTTTTCTGTGCCCATGTGGGCGTATCGGTACTGACCGGGCTATGGCTGGCGCGAGGACATCGCCGGGACCGGTGGGAGCCGACACAAGAGTCTCTGCCGCCTCGCCGCACGATAGCCACCATCGTCAGCGACACCTGTGGGGCTTTGCTTACCATGTGCGGCTTTGTAATACTGGCGGCAGCGGTGCTCTCCCTGCTGGAATCCTCGGGCATCCCCTTATGGCTGCAACAGGTCACCGGCGTATACGCCACCCATTTCAGCGCCGTCGCGGCAGGGCTGTTAGAGGTAAGCTGTGGCTGCGTCGCTTTGGCGGGCACCGGAGAGCTGGCTCCCTTGTGGCTCTGCCTGTGTATGGGCTGGGGCGGGCTGTCGGTGCAAGGGCAGCTGATGGCGGCGGTATCCGACAAGCGGGTGTTTGAGGATGGCTTTCGATACGGAAGGCTGTTCCACGGTCTTACTAGCGGGCTGGTATCCTTGCTGTTGTTCCGGCTATTCCCCGCTGACCTGCCTACGATGGGTGGACAAACCACCGCCATCCCCTATTCCGTATCTGCAGGTAGCTCGGCAATGCTGCTTCTGTTAAGTTTTTTGGCAATGCTCACCTTTTCTGCAAAAAAGACTGGAAAAACACAAAAAGATATGCTATGATATATAGGATGACAGGGAAAATGAGGTGCAACCATGCGTCGAAAACTATATGGGAACAACATCACCCCCTCCTGCGAGTACTGCGCCCGCGCCCGGCGTGCCGCCGATGGGCGCGTCATGCTCTGCAATAAAAGGGGGATCGTCCCGCTGTATCACCGCTGTCGCGGATTCCGCTACGACCCTCTCAAGCGGGTGCCTTATCGTCAGCCGGCTTTAGAAAAATTTGAAGCCGCAGATTTTCAGCTTTAAAATTTTCAATTTTTTCTTGACAAGCACAAGGAGATTTGCTATAATAGCTCTCGCCGTCAAGATGTGCGGCTGTAGCTCATCTGGTAGAGCGCCACCTTGCCAAGGTGGAGGTAGCGAGTTCGAGCCTCGTCAGCCGCTCCAAAACAAAAGCACCACCCATCTGGGTGGTGCTTTTGTTTTGGCGGCTACGGGGACGAGAACTTGCTCGTGTTTTTGCTACGCAAAAACACCGGGTTTGTACAAACTATCGTCTGCGCACACAAAGCCGGACGGTTACGCCGCAGGCGAAATGCCGGGTGTTCAGCCCGGCAAGTCCGGGTTTGGCGACCTTCGGCGGATTGCGCCGAAGTCGAAGCCTCGTCAGCCGCACGGCGTCGCACTCTGTGCTTTAATCAGTCTCGTTTCGCCATTTCCCGCATTTGTGCCACCACCCATCCGGGTGGTGTTTTTGTTTTAGCGGCTACTTTTTTTCTGTACAAACCACTGTCTGTGCACACAAAGCCGGGCGGTTTCGCCGCAGGCGAAATGCCGGGTGTTCAGCCCGGCAAGTCCGGGTTTGGCGACCTTCGGCGGATTGCGCCCAACTCATGAACTCGCTCGTTTTTTTGCGTAGAAAAAACACAGGGTCTGTACGAACTACCGTCTACGCACACAAAGCCGGACGGTTTCGCCGCAGGCGAAATGCCGGGTGTTCAGCCCGGCAGGTACTATGTTCGAAACCCGGCATCCCAGTGAGGATGCCGGGTTTCTTTACTTTTACGCCTCTAAATGCGCCACAAAATCGCCCTGGTATTCGTTCAAGAACGCCTCGGCATTCTTGCGCAAAGTCACGCTGGCATAATCCTCCTTGAAGGAGAATATAGCAAACATATTGCCAAGATACCGGTCAACGACCTGCACACGCAGCAACAATTTCTGCTCGTTACCCCAGGCTGCGGAGGTGGCGCAATCATACATGAAGCCATTGGTGGTGGGGGTCACACCATATTCATCGGAATAGCCCAACTGGGGGAACTTGGCAAACACGTTCTTGCCCAATCCGAAGGGCAGCACTTTATCCCCCTGGGCATTGGTGTAGTGCCACTCACCAGTGCCGTCCCCCTTGAACACAAAGGAGAACTTGGTGATACCGGCCGGGTTCTTCTCGCACTCGTAAACCTTGCCGTTGAGCACGGCAGCGTAGGGAGAATCCGTCTTGCCACTCATCACCGCCAGCTGCAGGTTCTTCCCTGCCGACAATGCCGCCGCATAGGCCTCAGGATCCTCCGGCAGAGACTCCACCCCCATATTATCCACGATGCACTCGTAGAAAGCGGAAAGGATCAGTGCCTTGGAGGCGGCATAGCCCTGGTTATCCGAGGTGATGACGAAGGTTAGATCCTTATCCAGCAGGCAAGCGGTCAACTGGCAGCCCATACCGTTAAAGGCAAAAGCGTTCTCCGGTAGGCGCCAGATCTGATAGCCGTAGCCCTGGCAATAGAAGCCGTCAAAGGCCGTGTCCTCGTGGTTATCCACCACAGCGGAGGTAGCCTCCCGGATGTAGCCCGCGCTCATCAGGCGCTTGCCGTCCCATTCACCCTCCTTCATCAGGAAACGGGCGAAGGAGGCCATGTCCCGGGGGGTGCACACCAGGGCGGAATCGCACCAGCTGTCCCCATTGGGAGCCTTGAGGATGGTCGCGTCCTTAAAGGTGCCCAGGTGCTTAAAAATGCGCTCATACATGAAGTCGAACAGGCTCTGTCCGGAAAGCTTTTCCACCAGAGCACCCAGCACCTGACTGCCGGAGCTATCGTAGCGGTAGCGCATACCGGCAGGGGCCTTGCCACCAGCCTCATTGATATACAAGTGGGTGCGATCGGGATCTCCGTAGGTAAACCAATAGGGATTCTCGCCACAGGTGGACATGGTCAGCATATCACGGATGGTCAGATCCTCCAGAAAGCGCTTGGGCTCCCCATCCCGCTTCTCGGGGAAATGATCCACGATCTTGTCATCCAATGTCAGCTTGCCATCCTCCAGCAGCAGACCGATGGCAATGCCCACGTAGCTCTTGGTCTGGGAGTACATACGGTGGACAGTATCCTGGGTATAGGGCGCCCAGTAATACTCGCCGAAGATACTATCCCCCTTCATCAGTACCACGCCGTGGTTGACGAGGCCCCAGCGATCCAGGGTCTTGATAAACCGCTCTACGTGGCGGGACGAAATACCGGCCTCTTCCGGCGTGATCTTGTTAAACAGCATAAGGCACCTCCGCGGTCATATTCACCTAATATGTAGCACACGGAAAAGGAAAAAGCAACCGTAAAAAAAGCCGCATTAAATGCAGAAATGATTACCCCGCAAGCATGCCTGTACCTACTGTATATCCACCTCTCGCACCGTGCTCCCGGTCTGCGAAGCCACCGCCACGGCGGTACCGGCGGCCTGCCCCAGCTCGGCGCAATAAGGCATAATGCGGAAGGAGGCCTGCGCCTCGTGAGTGGCGGAGATGCAACGCCCCGCTACCAGCAGGTTGTGCATCCCCTTGGGCAGCAGACAGCGGTAGGGAATCTCGTACCATTCTCCCGCCTTAAAGAAGTGGTGAGAGGTGCCGCTTCCCTCCGGGTTATGAATATCAATGTCGTAGTTCGCCACGGCAATGGCATCCTCAAACCGGGCAAGGCCCAGCAGATCCTCCTGGGTGAGGGTATACTCTCCCTCCACCTTGCGGCTCTCCCGGATACCGATGTGCATAGCGGTGGACAGCACCTGCGCCCGCTGGAAGCCGGGTACGTTCTCCTGCAGGAAGGCTTGCAGCTCGAACACCTGCTCCCGGGCTTCGATCTCCGCCTGGGTCAGGGCAAAGGGATCGGTGGGATCCAGCTTAACCACCCGGGTGGTGTTGAAGTGGAGCACCCCCTCGTGACTGTTCCAAAACACCAGCACGTCCTCACGAGGATTGCGGATAAGGCCTTTTTCCTTATGCTCCTTGTACTGCGTCTGCAGCTCTCCACGATGCTCCCGGAAGATCTTTCTGTCCACCCCATCCATCCGGAAGCACAGGGTCATCGGCTGACAAAGGCCATCCCGCTCCCGTCCCAAGGTAGAGGCACAGCCGGCCAGTGTCGCCAGCTCCGCATCACCGGTGGCGTCGATGAAATGCTTGGCAAACAGCTCCACAGAGGTGGCCTTGCTCATCGCCGTCACAGACCGGATGACACCGTCCGCCGCCGATACAGCGGTCACCGTGGTATCGAACAGCAGGGTCACACCGGCGGCCACCGCCATACGGTTAAACACCAGCTTAAGGTGTTCCTCGTCAAAATGCTGGATGCTGTCATCCTCTCCGGGCATCTTTTTCACTTCCTCCACCATCTCCCGAAAGAGATCGCCGCTGAGGAACCGCTTCTCCTTGGTATCCGGATCCACCGTCCAATACGGCATAAAGGGGGTCACCAGCGCCATAGACGCCGCCCCGCCCAAGCAGTTGTACCGCTCGATGAGTAGCACGTCCACCCCCTGCCTGGCCGCAGAAATAGCCGCTGCGGTACCCGCAAAGCCGCCGCCCACAACGATCAGATCAAACGTGTTTTTCACAAAAAGCACCCTTTCTCATATGTTGATGCTTTCATTATATCGTATACACACAAAAAAACTATAAAAAACCCGCTATTAACTTGAACAGATGATACTTTTATGATAGTATTGTTTTGTTAAAACTATTATTTGTTGAGGTGTTGCTTGTGGAACACATCCCGTTATCCGCACTACTTATCTGCCTGGAATACGGCACGAACATCCACCTGTGCGTGGTTTTCCTCAAGCACTACGGAAACGAGGCCACCGCTTTGCCGCAGGAACAAACTATACACAATACGCCCTTTTGCCAATACATGAAAGCCACCGCCGGGCTGGATCGCTGCTACCAATGCCGAAACAAAGCCCTCGACAAGGCCGTCAAGGAACGACGCCCCTTTGCCGGGTACTGTGTCAACGGTGTGTACGAATACTGCCACCCGGTCATCTACAAGGGCGACGTGGCGGCGGTAATCTTTGCGGGGAACATCCTGCAAGGGGTACCCACCGACGCACAGCAGCCGTACCTGGATACGTTTGAACGCACACCGCCCGACGGACACGGCGAGGCTCTTTGTGCCATTGTTGATGCCCATATCCAAGCCTTGCTGGAGAGCACCCCACAACAGGAGGGCACACTGCTGATCACCAACATCCGCAACTATATCGAGGAGGGGCTTTGCGGCGATATTTCCGTGAGGCATATCGCTTCTGTCTTCAGCTACAACGAAAGCTATATCGGCCGGTTATTTAAACAGCATACCGGCATGGCTATCCGGGAATACGTCAACACCCGACGGCTGGAACGAGCCCGGGAGCGGCTATGGGCCGGCAACGAATCGGTCACCGACGTAGCCGCCGGCTGCGGTTTTAACAACGTGACCTATTTTAACCGCCTGTTTAAGGCGCGATACGGTGTGACACCCACGGCCTATCGAAAAAACCGGCTGTAAGCCTTGCAAAAAAAGACAAACTGTGCTACAGTATACTGCAGTTTGTGTGAGGAAGTGTTTTGAGAATGAAAACGTTCTATCTCCAGCCCAAGCTGGTGTCGTCCCTCAAGGGATACTCCGGACAGCAGTTTATGAAGGACTTGGTGGCGGGTATCATTGTGGCTATCATCGCCCTGCCCTTGTCCATCGCCCTGGCGCTGGCCTCCGGTGCCGAGCCGGCACAGGGAGTGTACACCGCCATTTTCGCGGGCTTTACCGTCTCCCTGCTAGGCGGCAGTAATATCCAGATCGCGGGACCCACCGCCGCCTTTGCCACCATCGTGGCGGGCATCATCGCCACCCAAAAGATGGAAGGGCTGATCATCGCCACCGTTATGGCGGGTATCCTGCTGGCCATCATGGGTGTATGCAAGCTGGGCGGGCTCATCCGCTATGTGCCCATGACCATCACCGTGGGCTTCACCTCCGGCATTGCCGTCACCATCCTGGTGGGGCAGATCAAGGATTTCCTGGGTCTGCAGTATGCGGATGGCATACGCCCCATCGAGACCTTCGAGAAGATCGAGGCCAACATCGCTTCTATGTCCACCTTCAGCTGGCAAGCTCTGCTGGTGGGGCTGGTGTGTCTCGCCATATTGATCGTCTACCCGCACTTTGAAAAGCGGGTGCCCCCCTCCCTCATCGCCGTAGTGGTGGGCGCCTTGATGGTAAAATTCATCCCAGGGCTTGGCAAGGAGGTATTCACCATTGGGGAACTGTATAAGAATATCCCCAACGGGTTGCCCTCCTTTACTCTGACCGGCATCGAGCTGAGCATGGACAAGATCCTCACCCTCCTGCCGGATGCCGTGACCATCGCGGTGCTGGCGGCCATCGAATCCCTGTTATCCTGTGTGGTGGCCGATGGCATGGTGAACGGTAAGCACAACCCCAACGCAGAGCTGGTGGCTCAGGGTGCCGGTAACGTGCTGTCGGTGATGTTCGGGGGCATCCCCGCCACCGGTGCCATTGCCCGCACCGCCGCCAATGCCAAGAACGGCGGGCGCACCCCTATCGCCGGCATGGTGCACGCGGTAGTCCTGCTGCTGGTGCTCCTGTTCCTGATGCCCTATGCCAAGCTCATCCCCATGCCCGCCATCGCCGCCATCCTCTTTATGGTGGCGTACAATATGAGCGAGTGGCGCCACTTCCGGGATGTCGTTAAGACCTCTCGGTGGACCGACACCCTGGTGCTGGTGGTCACCTTCCTGCTGACTGTGATCTTCGATCTGGTGGTAGCCATCGCTGTGGGGCTTATACTCCACTTCCTGCTCAAGCTGATCTGCAAACCGAAAAAGGCATAAATTAAGGCCCGGATGTTACGCCCACACCCCGTAAGGCAGTATTTCCTTAAAAAGTGAAATTTTCAGCACAATAATGCGTTAAAAGCGCCCGATATGCGACAGCATTATCGGGCGCTTTTGCCTTTTCTCGCACTGAAAATTTTCTTTTTAAGGTGCTTCGCAGTTTTGTAGAACAGAAAAACCCCCTGTAACTAAGTCAAAAACGCAGCAAGGCTGGCGCCTTGCGAGGCTTTTGGCAACGGTACAGGGGATTTTTGTTCGAAAAACAAATGCTGCCTTGCGGGGTGTGGGCGTGTGCATCCGGGCCTTTCTTAATTATACCAGATCGGCGATATCGTAGATAAGGCGCTCGGTCTTTTCCCAGCCGAGGCAGGGGTCGGTGATGGATTTCCCATACACGCCCTCCCCGATCTTCTGACAACCGTCCTCAATGTAGCTCTCGATCATGAAGCCCTTGACCAGCCGCTTAATGTCAGCGTTGTGGCGGGTGCTGTGCAGCACCTCCTTAACAATGCGCACCTGCTCCAAAGGCTGCTTGCCAGAGTTGGCATGGTTGGCATCCACAATGACGGCGGGGTTGGCCAGCTCCGTCTTAGCGTAGGTCTCACACAGGCAGGCCAGATCCTCATAGTGATAGTTGGGCCAGGACTGGCCCTGGGCGTTCACATAGCCACGCATAATCGCGTGGGTGAAGGGATTGCCCTGGGAGTGTACCTCCCAGCCGCGGTAGATGAAGGTGTGCTTATGCTGGCCGGCGGTGATGGCATTCATCATCACCGACAGGTCGCCGCTGGTGGGGTTCTTCATACCCACCGGCACATCCAGGCCGCTGGCGGTCAGGCGGTGCTGTTGGTTTTCTACCGAGCGGGCGCCCACCGCCACATAAGCCAGCAGATCGTCCAAATAACGGTAGTTTTCCGGGTACAGCATCTCATCGGCGCAGGAAAAGCCTGTCTCCTGCAGAGCCCGCATATGCAGCTCACGGATGGCCACAATGCCCTTGTACATATCCGGCTTTTCATTGGGATCCGGCTGATGGAGCATCCCCTTGTAGCCGTCGCCGGTGGTGCGAGGCTTGTTGGTGTAGATGCGGGGAATGATAAACACCTTATCCGCCACCTTTTCCTGTACGGTACGCAGGCGGCTGATGTAATCCAGCACGCTGTCCTCCCGGTCAGCCGAGCAGGGGCCGATAACCAGGATCACCTTGTCCTCCTCGCCGGAGAAGATCTTCTTCACCTCGGCGTTGCGCTGTTGCACGATGGCAGACAGCTCCTCAGAGAGAGGGAACTGCTCCTTCATCTCCTTGGGGATGGTAAGCTTACGTTCGAAAATCATGTTCATGTAAAGGACCTCTTTCCTATAGATTACCAATTAGCTTTTGTCAAACAAGGCACGGCGTTCAGTGGACAGGCGCATCTTCTGCCGTAGGGTGTCCACGTCCCCCTGCGCGATGGTATCCCGCAGAGCGGTGAACTCCCCCAAAAAGGTATCCATCTGCCGTAAAAGCGGCTCTTTGTTGAGCATAAACAGCTCGCTCCACATAGCATCGTTGATGCGGGCGATGCGAGTCAGATCCCGGAAGGAGTCGCCGGTGTACTTGACCAGGTGGCGGTTGTCGCTACAGGTCATGAGACTGACGGCGATGCAGTGGGTCAGCTGGGAAACAAAGCCGATCATCTCATCGTGTTCCTCGGGAGACAACA
Source organism: Acutalibacteraceae bacterium (assembly GCA_045537135.1). Classification (GTDB taxonomy): domain Bacteria; phylum Bacillota; class Clostridia; order Oscillospirales; family Acutalibacteraceae; genus UBA5905. The sequence goes on along the minus strand of JAZSOW010000058.1, from coordinate 46,317 downwards.
CGGAAATGCGGGCAAAGCCAAGCACCTCACCTAAATCCCGACACAGCTCCACGGCGGTGGAGGTGTTTTTATCGGTAGGTACCACAATATAGTTTGCCCCATAAAAAATACGGCGGTCGCTATTCTCCACGCCGTAGACCTCCCGACCGGCCATGGGGTGCGCGGCAATATACTCCGCATCCGGCCGCAGCAGGGCCTGCACCTCGTACACCACGCTTGCCTTAACACCGGTTACATCAGTGATAACCACGCCGGGCTTAAACAACGATTGATGCTGGCGGATCCATTCCACAAACACGTGGGGGTACAGGGCAAACACTACCATGTCTGCCACCCCCACTATCTGAGGCTCCACACAGGTAGACCCGGCGGCGATGATACGCTCACGCAACGCATAGCGGATGCTTTCCTCGCTCAAGTCGATGGCGGTGACGCGATAGCCCTCCCCTGTCAAGGCGCGGGCATAACTGCCGCCGATCAAGCCAAGACCCACAATGAGTATTTGTTTGTCCTTGGTTAACTGCATAAGACACGCCTCTTTCTTGAATATGTGAGACAGTGTAGCACAAAAAAATCACAAAGTCAACCACTTCTGTGCTTTTAATCGTTAAAGCGAATAAAAAGTTGAAAACCCCCGGATTATGCCGGGGGTTTGGGGGCGTTTTTAGGTTTACCGAAAGGCTTACAGAGCCGCCGCCAGGGCCGCGGTGTCACGGGCGATGACCAGCTCTTCGTTGGTGGGAATGATCCAGGCGGGGATGGCGGAATCGGCGGTGGTGAGCAGGCGCTCCTCACCGCGGACGTTGTTGGCAGACGCGTCGAACTTCATGCCCAGATAGGACAGACCCTCGATGATCTCCTGACGGACGAGGGGCTGATTCTCACCGATACCGGCGGTAAATACCAGAGCATCCAAACCACCCAGAGCGGCAATGTAACCACCGATAATCTTGGTGATCTGGTAGGTACGCATATCCCAAGCCAGTTTAGCACGCACATGACCCTCCGCGATAGCCGCCTCGATGTCGCGGTCATCGCTGGAGAGACCGGAGATGCCCAGGGTGCCGGACTTCTTGTTCATCAAATCGTCCATCTGCTTGGGAGTAAGTCCTTCCTTCTCCATGATATAGGTCACGGCAGAGGGATCGAAGCCACCGGTGCGCGTGCCCATCATGAAGCCATCCAGGGGGGTGAGACCCATAGAGGTATCCATTACCTTGCCGTCCTTGATGGCAGAGATGGAGGAGCCGCTGCCCAGGTGACAGGTGATGATGCGGGTACCCTCGGTACGGCCCAGCAGCTCGCAGCAACGAGCACTGACAAAGCGGTGAGAGGTGCCGTGGGCACCGTAGCGGCGCACACCATACTTTTCATAGTACTCATACGGCAGAGCGAACATGAACACCTTCTGCTCCATTGTCTGATGGAAAGCGGTATCGAACACCACCACCTGAGGAACATCCTCTCCAAAAGTGGCCGTGGCGGCGTTGATGCCGGCCAGAGCGCCCATGTTATGCAGAGGAGCCAGTGCGGCCAGCTCCTCGATGTCCTTCTTCACCTTCTCGGTGACGATGACGGACTTGTCAAAGCGATCGCCGCCCTGCACCACACGGTGACCGATGGCACCCACCTCGGACAGGTCGTCGATGACCTTACCCTCACCTTCGGTAAGAGCCTTCTTCATCTGAGCAAAGGCCTCCGTCTGATTACGCATGGTAACCTCGGACTTCCACGCCTTACCGTAGGCCTTATGGGTAAAGATCCCATCGTCCAGACCGATGCGCTCGCAGATGCCCTTTGCCAGTACCTGCTCACCCTCCATGTCAATGAGCTGATACTTCAGAGACGAGCTACCGGCGTTGATAACCAAAATTTTCATGTTTTTTCGACTCCTCATTGATTTTTTGTTAAAAACAGCGTATTATATAATAACTGATTTGAATAAAAATTTCAACCATATTTTGCAAAAAACTTACAGAAGGAGGGAGCCGTCGTGCAGGTTGCCGGAATTATCGCGGAATACGATCCCTTTCACTGCGGGCATGCCGCTCATATTGAGGCAACCCGCGCCGCCGGTGCCACCCATATCGTAGCGGTCATGAGCGGCGGCTTCACCCAGCGGGGAGAGCCGGCGCTGCTCTCTAAGTGGCAACGGATGCAGATGGCACTGGTCGGTGGGATCGACCTGGTGCTGGAGCTACCGGTGCCCTGGGCCATGGCACCGGCAGAAGCCTTCGCCACCGGCGGGGTCGCCTTGCTAAAAGCCCTTGGCTGTGTGCACACCCTCTCCTTCGGCAGTGAGTGCGGGGACGCTGACCGCTTATGCCGTCTGGCGGCGGCCCTGGATACCCCTCAGCATAACGCCTTGCTGAGGAAAAAGCTGTCCGAGGGGATTTCCTACGCCGCGGCACGACAGGCCGCCGTTACCGCTCTGTGCGGCGAAGCAGAGGGGGCGTTACTCGCACATCCCAACAACACGCTGGGGCTGGAATATATCCGCGCCGCCACACGATTGGAGGCGGGTTTTACCTTCTGCACATGCAAGCGCATAGGAACGATGCACAACGCCGACACAGCCACCGAGGGCTATGCCTCCGCCAGTCTGCTCAGGCAATGGGTGCGGGCGGGAAAGGCGGAGGAGGCCACCGCCTGCATGCCCGCCGCTTGCGGGGATATTCTGCAAAAAGCCATAGCCGACGGGCACGCCCCCAGCGATCCCACCCGCCTGCACACCGCCCTGCTGACTCGGTTGCGTACCATGACCCTGCCACAGATGGAGGCTCTACCCTATCTGTCGGAAGGATTACACCATCGGCTGTATCGAGAAAGCCGTACCGCCGGCAGTTATCCGGCACTATTGGAGGCTCTGCAGACCAAGCGATACCCGCTGGCGCGGCTTCGTCGCATCCTGTGGGCAGCTTTATTGGAGATTTCCGGTGACATGGAGGAGACCCCGCCCTATATCCGGGTGCTGGGGATGAATGAGCGGGGGCGGGAGATCCTGGCGGCGGCTACCCCCCCCCTGCCGGTACTATCCCGCCCCAGCCGCATAACCGCGTTGAGTGAAGAAGCACAGGCGGTGTTCGCTATAGAACAACGTGCCACCGATCTTCATGGGCTGACCCTGCCCGCCCCCCTGCCCTGCGGCACCGATCTCACTGTGAAATTTCACCATATTTAAGCGGGATTTTCAGCACATTCCCCCCATTGACACACCGCTATTGACGGTGCTATTATTATAAGGTAAACTATATCTTTGGGAGGATTGTGTTATGTCTCGTTACGAAGAAGCGAAAAAAATGTACGCGGCCATCGGTGTGGACACCGACGCCGTATTGGAAAAGCTGAAGGACGTCACCGTGTCCATCCATTGCTGGCAGGGCGACGATGTCATCGGCTTTGACGGCGACGAGGAGCTGTCCGGCGGCATTCAGACCACCGGCAACTACCCCGGAAAAGCCACCACGCCGGAACAGTTAATGGCCGACTTTGACAAGGCCATTTCCCTGATGCCCGGTAAGAAAAAGCTCAACCTGCACGCCTGCTATGCCATCATGGCTCCCGGCGAGCATGTGGATCGGGATAAGATCGGTCCCGCCCAGTTTGCCCCTTGGGTCAAGTTTGCCAAAGAACGGGGCATGGGTTTGGATTTCAACCCCACCTTCTTCTCCCACCCCATGGTGAAGGACAACCTAACCCTCTCCTCCCCTGACGAGGAAGTGCGCCGTTTCTGGGTGGAGCACGGCAAGCGGTGCCTGGAGATCGCGGAGTATTTTGCCAACGAGACCGGTGTCCCCTGTGTTGTCAACTACTGGACCCCCGACGGCTACAAGGACATCCCCGCTGACCGCATGGGCCCCCGTGCTCGTTTTAAGCAGTCCATGGATGAGATCCTGTCCATCCCCTACGACAAGAGTAAGGTCTACGTGACCATGGAATCCAAGGTGTTTGGTATCGGTATGGAAAGCTATACCGTAGGCTCGGCGGAGTTCTGCCTGAGCTATGCCGGCTACAAGGGCATCACCCCGCTGATGGACAACGGCCACTACCATCCCACCGAGATGGTCTCCGACAAGATCGCCTCCCTGCTTCTCTTCCACGAGAAGATCGCCCTGCACATCACTCGTCCCGTCCGTTGGGACTCCGACCACGTGGTGCTGTTTGACGACGAGACCCGGGAGATCGCCAAGGAGATCGTCGCTCACGACGCGCTGGATCGGGTGTTCATCGCCACCGACTACTTCGACGCTTCCATCAACCGCATCTCCGCCTGGATCACCGGCGTGCGCAGTGTGCAGAAGGCTCTGCTCAACGCCCTGCTGCAGCCCCACGCGGAAATGAAGGCTCTGCAGAACAGTCACAACACCACCAAGCTGATGGTGTTGCAGGAGGAACTCAAGACCATGCCCTTTGGCGACGTGTGGAATGAGTATCTGTCCCGCTGTGGCGTGGAGGCGGATTACCTCACCCCGGTAATGGACTACGAGAAGACGGTTCTGAGCGCCCGCTGAGCCTCCCCATAACGAAAAGTGCAACAGGCTCACAGCGTTCTCATACACTGTGAGCCTGTCTGTCTTTTTGTTCCACAAACCAGCGATCCCCATCCAAAAACAGATAGGTCTGCTGTCCCCGGATACGGCAGGTATACCGGATGCCACAGCCACCGGCCTTCAGCGCGGCGGCGGGGCGCACATCCAGCACCCGGTCCACCTCATAGACGGTGCCGTCCTGCCAGCGCACCCTCAAGGGCATCACCCCGCCGTCCGGCGAAAAGGCGGCGGTCACCTCTACATACACTTTACAGTTCATTGTTTATACCTCTTATGGCTCTACCTTGCCAGAAAAGCCGGTGGGATGCACGGTATGGGTCTCATACAAGCTCAACCCGGCCAAGTCCGGATCCTCCAGCACCACGGCGCGACGCACACAGCCGTCACCAAAGCGTTTTTTGAGCGCATCCACGGTTTTATCCAGCGTTTCCCGTTTTGCTCTGTCGGCGCTATCCAACATATCCAACTGGCACGGCATGGTATCCGGCTCCAGGCCGGACACCCCCAAGGTCAGGCTGCGCAACGGCTTGCCCCAGCGATATTTCTGCCGTAACAGTGCCAGCCCTTCATGCAGAATATCCTCGGTGGACTGGATATAGTGATCCAACGTCACGCGAAAACCTTGGGTCGCCAAGGTGTTATCCCGCACCTGCAGCTCCACCGTTTTGCCGACAAAATGCTGCTCCCGCAGCCGGCGGCCTACACTTTCTGCCAATACGCACAGCACCACCCGGGCTTCCTGCTCATTCATCACATCACGCGGGGTGGTCATGCCGTTGCTCACCGATTGCACAGCCGCTGCCTGCTCTGAAGGAATCACCGGCTGGTGATCCAGCCCATTGGCCATGGCGTGCAGCATCGGCCCCCACTTTCCCAGCAACGAGCGCAACAATGCCGGGGGAGCACAGGCGATATCCCCAATAGTAAAGATGTACCGCTCCGCCAGCTTGCGGCGGGTAGCCCGCCCTACATACAGCAGATCCCCTGCGGGCAAGGGCCACACTAGCTTCTTATAGTTCTCCCGGGAGAACACGGTAACGGCATCCGGCTTCTTATAATCACTACCCAGCTTGGCAAAGGTTTTGTTGAAGCTGACCCCCACACTGACGGTGATGCCCAGCTCCTCCTTGACACGGCGGCGGATGGTATGTGCCGTTTCCACCGGGTCACCGGCACAACCAGTCAGATCCAGCCACGCCTCGTCCAACCCAAAGGGTTCTACTCTGTCGGTATAGTCCGACAGGATCCCCCGCACCATGTGGGAATACCGGGTGTAGGTAGGAAAATCGGGGGGCACCACCACTAGCCCGGGGCACTTCTGCCGGGCAGACCACAAAGGCTCTCCAGTGGTTAGCCCATACCGGGCAGCGATCTCGTTCTTGGTAAGCACGATACCATGACGAGAGGCTTCACTCCCTCCTACGGCTACCGGCTTATCCCGCAGTTCGGGGCGGCGGCTGCACTCCACCGACGCATAAAACTTGTTACAATCCACATGCAGGATCTGCCGTTCCACTGTATCACCTCGCAAATAAGAACATTTGTTCTGAATCTAGTATAGCACAGACCTTGACGCCTGTCAACGAAAAATACAAAAAGGAATGTATTTCCTTTTTTTGCGAAAAACATACAGGAACGCCACAATGACACGGTATACCGGTAAAGAAAGGAGGTCTCCCATGGGGTATCAACGCATTTTCGAGCGATATGAGATCAAATATCGGATTAGTCGCCGGCAAATGGAGACCCTGCTGAAGGTTATGGATCCGCACATGAAAGGGGATCCGTATGGGCGCAGCACCGTCTGCAACGTCTACTACGACACCCCGGACTTTCGGCTTATACGCCGTTCCATGGAAAAGCCGGTATACAAAGAAAAGCTACGTATCCGCAGCTATGGGCAAGCCAGCCCGGACAGCACAGTGTTTGTGGAGCTGAAGAAAAAATACAAATCTATCGTCTACAAGCGGCGCATCTCCTTGGTGGAAGCGGAAGCGACTGCCTACCTATCCCGTGAAAAAGCCGTGGGCAATACGCAGATCATGCGAGAGATCGACTACTTCATGAACTACTACGCCCCCCTACAGCCCGCCATGTATCTGTGTTATGATCGGGAGGCTTTCTATGATCGGGCAGACAGCGGCTTTCGCATCACCTTTGATGACAACATCCGCTGGCGTGAGACAGAGCTCAGCCTGTGTAGCCCGCCCGGGGGGGAACGGCTGTTGCCGGACGACATCATCATGATGGAGGTCAAGACGGTCACCGGACTCCCCTTGTGGCTCACCGAGGTGCTTACCCAAGAGCAGATTTTCAAAACGCCCTTTTCCAAATACGGAAACGCGTATACCATTATCCAGCAGAGGATAAAATAAGAGGAGGATACCACTATGTTTGACAAGTTCTTCACTACCATCTTTGATCCTAACAACTATGGGGCCATCACCATCTCCCAGTTCATGCTGTGCATCGGCGTTTCCCTACTGATCGGCCTTTTTGTAGCGGCGGTATACCGTTTCCGCAACCAGTGCACCGGGAGCTTCTTGCTGACATTGGCTATCTTGCCTGCCGCCGTGTGCATGGTCATCCTCATGGTCAATGGCAACGTGGGCACCGGCGTGGCTGTTGCAGGCGCTTTTAGCCTGGTGCGATTCCGCTCGGTACCCGGTACCGCCAAAGAGATCGCCGCCATCTTTTTAGCGATGACCACCGGTCTGATGACCGGCATGGGGCAGTTGGGCTATGCGGCACTGTTTGCCATGATAATGGGAACGATCTGGGTGCTGTATCAGTGGATCAGTGTTCGTCACTTGACCTCCCTCGGCAAAAACCGTATCCTGCGCATTACCATTCCGGAGGACCTAAACTACACCACTGTGTTTGATGAGCCCTTGAAGAAGTTCACCTCCTCGGCAGAGCTAATGAGCGTTAAGACCGCCAACCTTGGCAGTCTCTTCAAGCTGAGCTACCGCGTCACCCTGCGAGACGTAACCAAGGAGAAAGAGTTCATCGACGCTCTGCGTTGCCGCAACGGCAACCTGGAGATCAACATCGCACGTCAAGAAGGGAATATTAACGAGCTGTAAAAAAACAGCCTATCAAGAAAGGGCGGCGTAGGCCGCCCTTTCTTGATAGGCTGAAACGAAACGGAGAAAAGCGCATGCGCTTTTCTCCGTTTTGCCGCCTGCGGGGGGGTATCCGCGGGTTTACACCCGCTCGACGCGCAGGGGAACCCTGACAGTCCCCCCGCACACTCCTTCCCTCCGTTTTCTGAATCGGCGAAAGTTTTTTGACACTCTCAAAAAGGGTACGTTCCTCAAAATGGAACGTACCCTTTTCTTTTATGGTGATCAGGTCAGGTCGATGATACCGTCATCAATACTGCTATCCTTGAACCAGGTAGGAGGCTCTAACCCTTGAGACTCGAACATGGCGGCGGTGGAATCGTACAGCTTCTGTGCGTTAAAAGCGGCGCTGACATCGCTGTACACCACGTATTCCTTCCCGTTGCTTTCCACCTTTACATAAGCGCGGGCAATGTAATCCGTCTCCTTCATCTCTTTGGTCAGGTTCTTAACCAAGGCGGTATAGGTGACGGTGCCGGACTCCTCGTCGTACTCCCAGTACTTGGAGCCGAAACCACTCTTAACAGACACCTTGGTGGGGCTGTCAATGGTGAGCTCCTTGCCCGGGGTGCCCAGGATGATACCGCGCTCCAGGATGGGATAGGAGCGGCCCTCCAGCACGATGGTGGAGAAGTCGGCGCTATCCGTCTGATAGGTAGCGGGAATACGGAAGGCTGTGCGAAGAGTGCCGTTATACATATAGATGGCAGAGTTCTGCTCAGCCAGGCCATTGAGAGACGAATTGTCCTTACCGCCGCTTACGTACTGGTAGATGGAGGCGATGCTATTCATCTTACCGGGAACCGACAGAACCTTCAACTCGTTAGTGGACGCTTCGCAGGCAATGGGCTCCCCCTCGCCATCCATAAACTGAGGTGCACAGGTGACCGTGGCAGTTCCTTCCACTGTATCCCTTCTCACCTTGAACACCAGCTCCAGCACCTCACCGCTGACCTCTGTGGTTTTCTCAAACACAAAGACGCCCTTAGCGGTGGTCATGTCGTAATCCACAATGGCACCGTCCAACAGCCAGGTGCCGCTGACCGGCTCCAGCATATCCGCCGGATAACTCACAGAAACCGCGCCACTCTTCGCCTCCACGAGAGAGGATAGGGACACCGTGGCGGTGATGGTTTCCTCAGGAAGCGCCATCTCCGCGCTTAACGTTGTCTGCAGGGAAAGCGCCTGCGTTTCCATAGGCATAAACAGCAAACCGGTGGCCGCCACCAGCACAGCCATACAGGTACAAAGAATTTTTCTTTTCATCATTTATTTCCTCCCTTGCTGTTGTACCGGTCAGCCCAAGGCGACCTGCTGGTCATCCTGTCCGACAACAGGAGCCAGCGGGGCATCCAAGGGATATTCCAGGGGGGATCGTAGATGGTGTTTCAGATACAGTGCATCGGCATCGGTTACCTTGCCGTCACGGTCAAGATCCGCATTGCGGTATACCGGGTAGTACTCCGGGAAGAACAGGTGGTACGCCAGATAGGTGGCGTCCTTATCATCCACCGTGCCGTCCAGGTTGATATCCCCCGCCGCGTAGCGCAGGTAACCACACTCATCGCAGGTAGCATCTTCATCGTCGGTGTAGGTGTGCGCTACAAAGGATTCGCCCAGACCGCAAGCAGAGCACTGCAGGCTGTGGCCGGTAGCGGTGTAGCACATCACCATGGTGTGGCTGGAGCCACGATCATAGCCGCAACCCTCACAGGTGCCGTCACAGGCGGAGGCGTAGCTGTGCACGTCGCCACTGATATACTGACCACACACCGCGCAGGCATACCAGTGACCGGTAGCATCGGTGGACCACACCCCATCGTTCTGATGGGAACCGTATTCACCGCAGATACGGCAGACAGTATCGCAGGAATGCTCGTGATAGCAGGTGCCAAACCAGGGGCGCCAGCCAGCGTACAGGGTCAGCTCCGTAGAGTCGATCTTGTAGGTCGAGCCGGTGGCATAGTAGGAATCGGCATCCCAGTGCCAACCGGTGAACTGATAGCCCTCACGGGTGGGGACTTCGATGTCATCGGGAAGGGCAATGCCCACAAAGGAGGGTACCGTGAGGGTAGTCCCCTCGGTGAAGGTACCGCCATTGGCATTGAAATTCAAGGTCGCTGCCGGTGCCTCCTCGATCACCACGTCGTCGATGTAGTAGGTGTAGCCACCGTTCTGCACGGCACCGTTGGTGATACCCATCAGCATATGCTGACCGTTGGTGGCCATAAAGCCAAAGCTCACCCGCGCCCACTCACCGGCAGTCAAAAGACCGTCGGCTGTTTCGGCGGCAACCACACCGTCATACTCAAAGCCGGTCTTATCGTTCTTATCGGCAGCTGTTTTGAACGCCAAGGAGGCATCATCCGTACCCCACAGCCATATGTTCGGCTTAAAACCGCTGACAGAGCTGTGCATCCACATAGACACCGTATAATAGGTGCCGACCTTAAAGGTGTAGGGATTCATGGTAGCGGGATCGGTGAGGATCAGCTGGTTACGGCTATAGCCGCCCCAGGAGATGCCCTCCAGCTTCAGTGCACGGCCACCGCCCGCGGTGTGGTTCTGTGCCGTAGAGACCACAGCGGTGCCGCGACGGATGCTATCCAAGGACTCGCTAGCCAGATTCTCATAATCCAGCACCGTCTCATCGCCGCTGAGGAGCATGGCGTGAATGTCGTCAATGTAGAAGGTGTTGGTTGCGGAGCCGCTGGAGCAGATACCTAAGCGCAGGTAGCCGTCCCGGGGCAAATCGTTCACGAAGGTCGTCACCTGGATCCAGGACCCTTCCTTCCCTTGCACGCTACTGGTCTCGAATACCTTCTCGCTATCCTTCTGATTGCTGTAGCCGGCGGTCTCCTCTGTCACCGTCAGCCAATAGCGCACGTTGGTGAGGGCAGCTCCTTCCGGTATATACACCCAAAGGGAGAACTTAACGTCCTGCCCGGCCTTGACACGCAAGGGCGCGCCGTAGGCGTCCGTCAGGTTGAACTGCGGCCGGGTGTTACCGGCAATCTGATTAACCGTGCTGGTGGTGATCTCAAGGGAATAGTAGCCGTTACCGGTGTGATTCTGCGCATCCGATACCTTTGCCGTGCCGACGGACAGGTTAATGTCCTTACCGGCATAAAACGCGCTGCTCTCAAAATCCAGCATGCCGGGATGTGACACCGCACCATGGGGGGCCCACTTGGCATACAGGGTGGTGGCCTCGGTCACCCGGCCGTCAAAAGCGGCGGTACACGCCGCATCGGTGTACCAACCGTCTACCCGATAACCGGTGCGGAGCAGAGCGGCGGGCGTATAGTCCTCTCCGGCTATGGCATGATCCGTAACGGCCGTAGCGCCGTCGCAGTTGGGATCCAGGGTAACCGGCACCACACCGGAGGCGTCCTCTACAGGGGTCACGGTGAGATCGTCAATGTAGACGGTGGTACCCGCCTTACCGCCACCGGGAGCGTACATACCCAGGTGCATCCGGTAGTAGGCGCAATAGATCACCTTGGATACCGTGACCCAGCGGCCGGGCTTATCAGCGGTGGTAATGGCCGCCATATCCACTACGGTATCGCCGAAGGAGGTTTCAGAGCCACTGACCCAGCTCTGCTGGCGGCAGATCACACGCAGGTTGACGTCGCTGTTAATGCTCTGTGCGTAGTAGGAGAAGGTCACCCGATAATAGGTGCCTGCCGTGGGCGCAAAGCCGCTGGCAGCATCGTCTTCATCCACCACGCGGAAAGCCGGGCCAAAGGAAGCCCCCGTATCCTGTAGATAGGCCAGCTTCATAGCACCGGTGCCGCTTTTGGCAAAGCTAAGTCCGGTTTCCAGGGTGGCACTGAGGTTACTGCGCACCGTATTGTTGGTGGCCGTAGATTGGGTCGTCTTGTAGTAATTGCTCGGGTTGCTTTCAAAGTCGAAGTCTATAGCCCCGGTAGCCGCGCCGACCCCCTGCCATGCCATGCAGGACAAAAGCACGGTGAGCGACAGAATCACCGACAACAGGCGACGGGTTTTATGATGCATTTTCATAATTCATACCATCCTTTCCTGTTATCACTGAGGTGCCTGGACGCTGACGAAGCTATCGTCCGTCTTCAGGTACCCGCTGTAGTGCTCACTGCTGGGGTGAGAGCTGGCATACTTAAAGTAGCTCTGATCGATGGCCGGCTTGCCCCGGTTGGAGGTCTGGTAGATGCGGGAGTAATCGATGATCTGCACCTCAAAGAAATCCTCCATGGTCTTGCCGGTGGCCTGGGTATATGCTTCGTTCATCCAATCGATGGGGTCATAGCCGCTACAGTAGCCGGAGGTACCCACGCCGTTGGCGAACTTGATGGTGGTGGACTTGCGCACGCTCCGTCCCAGATCGGCAGTAGAACGGATACGGTCAAATTTGGTGCCGTCCAGGTAGAAATCGATGCCGTTGGGGGTCCACTCAATACTCATCGTGTGGAAGGTATCCCAGAAGTACTCCCCCTCCACAGGATAGATCTTGTTGTGCTGGATCCGGTTAGAGCCGGTACCATTGTGTTGGATGTGACCGGATTCCGCCAGCTCGGTGTCGCTCCAGGTGTGGAAACAGGCGGCGACCATATCCCGGCCAAAGTTTTCGTACACGTCGATCTCGTTGCGGGAGCCACTACTGTCCGGAGAACCGGAAGAAGCCCAGATAGCCGAACAGGAACCGTTGCGGGTACCCATGACGATGCGGGTCTCCCAGATGCCGTAACGGAACGCCCACTTGTTCAGGGAGATGAGACGGCCGGCCTCGAAGCCCACGCCAAGCTCTGCATCCGCGCGCTTGGTGATCTGCAGCAGATAGCCGTTGTCGGTGGGATCCGTCCATATCCACCAGTTCTTGCCGTACACGCCGGGGCGGAACTGGCTACCGTAGATGGTGTTGCCTTCCTCATCCACGCCCTCCTTGGGGCCGGTAGCACCGTCGGTGGAGATGCTCCAGTATTCCCGGATCTCCTTGTCGATGGCCTCAATGGACTGGGTGGTGTCGTAGTTAAACTCCTCCTGCCAGGCCAGATCATAACCACCGGAGAGGGAGTAGTTGCCCGTGGTATAGGTGCCGGAGAGGGTGTACGCCTCTGTCAGCGACTTGGTCTTATTCAGATCCTTAAGGAGCTGCTGCATAGCTGCATCCACCGCGTAGGAGGAGCCACCGTTGATCTCCAAGTGGTTGCCGTTGAATCTCACCTGGTAGTAGCCCTCGCCCATGCCGTGGATAAAGCCGTTGTCATCCACCGCAAACTGACCAATGGACTCGGTGGTCTCTACGGTGAAAGCGGTGTCGTAGGCACGAGAGACCTTGACACTGCCGTTCATGGGGCCGACCCGGATCTCCCGCTCATAGTGGGTGAGATCATCTGTCATGGGCTCGATTGGCAGCAGGTAACCCGCCTGCTTATACACACGCGCCTGCAGAGCCTCCGCCGCTCGCTGCACCATGTAAGTGGGGTATTTCTCTACGCGGATAACATACTGGCCGATGTCCACCCCTTTAAGCGTATAAGGGCCGGTTTTTACCTCACCGGTATACTCGTAATCCACCGGAATCGAGTTGCCGCCATACTTGTTCACAACCGTGACGAAATGCTCTGTCGCTTCCAGGAGACCTGCCGTGGTGGAGGCATTGATATAGATCTTGTTCCCGCTCACCTTAATGATGAAGCCGGAGTTGACACTGGGGACCGAGTAGCCGTCCACAGAACCCCACACGATCTCGTAATCAGTAGAGCCGGAGTTTTTCACGGTCACCGCTGTACCCAGCTCTAAGGACAGGCGCTTAGCAAACGCTTCCGCCGCATCGATGATCGCCTGTTCGGAGGTGCTGGGCTTTGTTATTTGCACGCTTCCCAGGAAGAAGCCGTATTTCTTACGTCGCACGGTAAACTTCGAGGTGCCGTCCTGGTTGAGCAGAGCGATGCGTTCCACCGCCTCCTCATCGATACCAGGGTCATACCCGGCGGTGGGAGTAAAATTGGTAAACCAGCCTAGGTGAGCGTGCTTCGTCATATCCCGGTTGTCGTACAGCTTCTGCGCCGACAAGCCGTGATAGATACCGCTGTACAGCACATAGCTGCTACCATCCACCGTCACGCGGACATAGGTGCGGTAGGCGTAGGCGGTGCTGCGGTTGATCGCCGGAATATCGTTTACCAGCATGCTGTAGCGCACCCGACCGGTGGCTGCGTCATAGCTGTTGCAGTGATGGAAATTCTCCGTAGTGGAGCTCGCCAGCAGATAGGTAGCGTCGTTGCCATAGATCAGACCATCGTTATTCTCACCGAACAGAATGCCGCGCTCTGCAATATCAAAGGTAAGACCGGCATAGCTAACGGTGGACAGGTCGTTACGCGCGCAAAGGTAATCCGCATACAGCCGCATAGCGGTGTACTCGATATCATCCTTCACATACACGGCAGAATCTTCCACCATGTACAAGCCGGCGGCCTTTGTCTGCGGCAGAGCGGGCTGGGCATCCAGCCACTCCTGCAACGGCACAGCGGTGATATCATCAAAGTAGACGAAAGTCGCCTTCCCCTCGGCAAAGCCACCACCCAGGGTCAGGTAGAAGCTTTCCCCTTGTGCGGTATCCGCCGGTCCCTTAAGGTTACCTGCCAACAGGGTGATCTGTTTCCACTCCCCCGCTTTCAGGGTAATGGCACCATGCTTTTCATCCGCTGTGTAGGCGGTAGTCACCGTCTCATCCAGCACAGACAGGGTAGCCACTGTGCCTAGGGCATAGGTGAATACGCCATCCGTCTCAGACAGCACGTAGAAGGTCAGGGCGTAGCCCTCCCCTTTCCGGGCGGTGATGGTCTCCCCATCGATCTTCAGCGGGATGCGGGCATAGGTACCACCGAAGGGGGTATCCATCGGCAGACGCAGGGAATTGGCTCCATCCGCCGTATGGTTGTAGGCGGTGGAAATCTCCTTGCCGGTACCATCCGCAAACAGACTCACCAAAGAGTTATTCGTCCCGACGGCGTAGGCTTCGTAGTCCTCCACCGGGAGCAAGGCAGAGGCTGCGGTGGAGACCGTGCTGCCGGGGTCATTGGCAGACACCAGCGCGGTAAGCGCCGTAGGCACCAACAGTGCCACCAGCACACACCCCGCCGCCACAAGGCTTATCCAACGTTTCATGAACACAACTTCCTCTCTAAACGTATCGTTTGGAATATGCCGGACTGGTTTTGCACAGCATTTTAAAAATATCAGTACAATTTTACCATATACAGGATAAAAAAGCAAGAAAAAAGCACGGCAACACGCAAGATACCGTGCCGTGCTTTTCATACGGTCTCAGACTTTGTAAAAATGCTCCTCCACCGCCGCGCAGATCTCGTGATACACCGGTAGATGGTACTCCTGTACCCGGTAGGTCTCGATGGCGGGTACCTTGACTGTCAGGTCACAGACCTGTGCCAATTTGCCGCCTTCTTCACCTGTAAGAGCAATGGACTTTACGCCGATACAAGCTGCCAGCCCGGCGGCGTGGAAAAGGTTTTTGGCATTGCCGGAGGTAGAGATGAGCATTACCACGTCCCCGGGCTTTGCCAGTCCATATAAGGTCTGCGCCACGGTGTACTCCCCGTCCACGTCGTTGAGATAGGCGGTAGGAAGGGCGGTACCGGTGGTCAAGGCAATGGCCGGTAAGGAGCCCTGCAGTTTTTCTGCCAGCGGGGCGGGAATACGAGGGTCGGTGACCGGGCGCTTCCGCTTAAAACCCTTCATCAGCTCACCCACGATATGCTCCGCATCGCAGGCACTGCCGCCGTTACCGGCAATGAGTAGCTTGCCACCCGCTTCGTAGGCCGCAATGATCATGCGAATAGCTTCGGTTATCTCCTGTTCGGCACAGCGCAGTGCCGGATATGTCTCATACAGCATGGTTATTCTCCTCCCATTTCAGCCACACACAAGGCCGCCACATCACCAATACTCTCTCCCAACGTCGCCGGCAACACCCGGCAGACAGCCACCGAGGCAGGCAAGGCCTCCCGCGCCAGTGTTTCCTGCATGGCGGGGGCGATAAATGCCTCCGAGCGAATGTAAATGCTACCGATGACGATAGCTTCCGGATTGAGGATATCCACCAAAATCGCTAAAGCGCGACCAAGATCCTCCCCCACCTGCCGATAGACAGCGATGGCTTCCGGATCCCCCGCCTCGGCGCGTTGGCCTAGCTCCCGGGCGGTTCCCTTGCCATACTGGGCGATGCCACCGCCGGAGCAGTAGCCCTCCACTGCGCCACGCTTATCGTAGCCCACATGGTCACCATCGGGGTACAGCGTCACATGACCGAGTTCTCCCGCCATCCCCGCCGCACCGGAATACAGCTTGCCATCCAATATCAGACCGGAGCCGAGGCCGGTGCCGAAGGTGAGAAAGAGCATGTTACGGGTGCCCACACCGGCGCCGTATCGCCACTCCGCTAAGGCGCAAGCATTCGCGTCGTTACACAGGTAGGCGGGACGGCCAAAGGTCTCCCGCAGGATGGCCGTGATAGGTACATCGTCCCAGCCGGGGAGATTGGGGGGGGATTGGATGATCCCCTGTCGGCTGTCCAGCGGGCCGCCACAGCTTACCCCGATGGCTGTCACTTCCTCGGTAAACAGCTCCCGGGCGGCTGACAGGATATTTTGTAACGTTTCCGCAAAATCGGTGGTAGAAAACCATCGTTTATCCTCGATAACGGTACCGCAACCGCGAACAACCGCACATTTGGTGCCACCGATATCAATGCCGAGGTAGGTCATAGGCAGACTCCTTTTCCCAAGTTTCGTTCTCTTTGTAGCACATATTGGTCTAAAAAGCAAGATTTCACGGCAAAGACCGTGCAAAACTGCGTGAAGGTGGTGAGATATTACCGATCGGGGTGCAGGGCGGTGCAGAAAAAGCAAAAGGAATTGCAAGGGAAAATACACTTCCCCCCTTGACAGAACAGGGGTTTTATGGTATATTCTTCGGGTATCCGAAGTACATATTGGGCTGTAGTCTAGCGGTAGGACACGTGACTTTGACTCACGCCGTGGTGGTTCAACTCCACCCAGCCCAGCCAAAACAAAAAGGACCCCCTCGCGGGGTCTTTTTTGTTTTCGTTAGGGTGGTGAGAGACAGAGACACCACTGATTTTTTGTAGGACGACAGTTCGACAAAAAAGCATGCAAGAAAATAAACCGAAACGGTCACACCATCTTTCCACTGAAATGAAGGAGTTACAGCTCCCCGGCGACATACGCGCCCAGGGTGTCCCCGGCAGCGGAACCAAGCCGCTCTGCGCCGGCGGCGCTGAAATGCCCCGGCACGTGGGGATTCATATACGTCGGCTGAGTAAAAAGCTCGCTTGCCAGGGTAGTGAGCATCAGAAAATCCGCCCGCTCCTGACAGATCTCGTCCTGGGCACCGATGATGGCCTCGTCACGGCTGTCTCCGCTAAAGGGGCCCACCCGGATGATACCAAAGGTCTGTATTCCCACATCCTGTTGCAGAGCCCGGTTAAGTTCCAACAATTTCTCCTTGTAATACGCCCGGCTGTTACCGACAATGGCGTCGCTCTCCCCCTGCAGCCACACAAAGAACACGCGACCACACTCCGGGACCGCGCCCATTGCCGCACGAGCCTTATCCACCAGGAGACGGTACCCATCGGTGCCGGGTAGCCATTGGGCAATCACGGTACTCCCCTTGGCGGCGTGCACCGCCAGCACCTCACGGCCGGTCTGCCGGATATACGCCCGGCAGAAGGCGGGCACCAGGTTGGTGTTGCCGCTGCAGGCGGCGCCGACAATATGATCCGCCAGCCATTGATCCAGTCGGTCTAACGTCGGCAGATAGCCGGGGGTGCGGTCCGTGCGGATATGCTCCCCTACCGGATTCTGCAGAGGAATGACCGTATCGGTCAGCAGGCGGTATTCGTAGGCACCGGGGACCACGGCATTCTCCGACAGCCGTTCCGTCTGTCCCTGCATATTGCTCTGGCCGCCGAAGATCAGAATATCCATCTTATTCACCGTCCCTGGCGACAAGGCGGGCTCTCCACCGATCCACATCGGTGGCGTTGTGGTTGGTAAGAAAGGATAACTCCTCCCCTTCCAGCACACAGGGCTGGCCCTCGGTGCCGTGGGACACCGCCGCCACGTAATGGTTGCCAAAGGGTTCCCCCTCCCAGGTGAGCGCCCGAGGCTCGCTCCAGTTGACCAAATCGGTGCTAAAGCGCAGCTGGGTCTCGTGCTGTACCAGCCCACTCCCCGGCTTATTCTCCGGTGTCACCAGAGAAGAGGTCATCATATACAGGCCGTGCTGTTTGAGATATAGCACACGAGGGTGCCATGCGTTGTGGGCAATGGGAGTCTCCCGGCCCAGGTTGCCCGCCTCACAGAAGGCACCGTCATAGTACTTGACAAAGTCGCCCATAATACCGTCCTGACGCTTACGGGTGCGGGCCACGTAGGCATCACAGCTCAGCCAGCGTTCCTCCACCATATCCCCGCGGATAACGTTGTAAAACAGATAGATATATTCCTCATCAACGAACATAGAGAAATCGCCACTGCCCATAGCAATGGGGCCCACCTCCTGTCCCAGCGTAATATCCCCAGCAGGGTTGAAGGCACGGGTAAAACAAGCCTCCTCGCCGGTAAGCACCCAGCGGTCAAAGGCCCAGGTACGCCCCTCATCATCGGAATGCATCAGGCCGATGTGACGGAAGTCAAAGTCGCACTTGGGGGTCTCGCACAGGCCGTAGGCATCGTAGCCGGTGCCGTGGCCATTCCAGCCGGTCTCATTGTGGAAGAAGGCGAAGAACCGATGGGTCACCGGGCAGATGTACAGACCGAAGGGCCACACACTGCCCCGGGGTTTGATCCCCTCGGGGAATCGGATGCCGGCAAAGGCGGTATCCGCATGGCCGACGGTAAAGGTCGTCTTGATGGGATACAGCAGCTCAATATCGTCCAGGCAGGTGCCGCAGAACATACCGATATCCCCCATATGGGAGTGGCCGCTCATCGCCCACAGGCGGCCATCCACATCCCGGTACATAGGGGTGGTGCCGTCCTGGTAGATGTTGTTTGCATTGATAAACGGGGTGGTCTCCCGCTCCCCGATAGCAAAGCGATATTGCTCTAAAAAATCCATTGTCGCATACTCCTTTTACAGATT
Source organism: Acutalibacteraceae bacterium (assembly GCA_045537135.1). Lineage (GTDB taxonomy): Bacteria > Bacillota > Clostridia > Oscillospirales > Acutalibacteraceae > UBA5905. The sequence goes on along the minus strand of JAZSOW010000058.1, from coordinate 27,467 downwards.
CATCAGCACCACCGAGGCAGTACCCATAGCCAGACCGATATACTGAGGAACCGACAGCTTCTCCCGGTACACCACCACCGACAGCAAGGTAGTGAGGATCAGCCCGCCGCCGGAGATGACCGGAAACATCACCGAGGCCGCCATACCACCGGAGACCAGTAGCATCACAAACAGATTGACCGTGCCGTTGCACAGGCCGTTTGTCACCATCGCCGGCCAGCCCTGCTTCACGCAGGAGAACACCACCTTTTTGCGGCGGGTGAAGGCCACTGCAAAAAAGAACACTGACAGCAGAAACATAGCACTCAGCATAAACTCACTTTTGTACTGCCCATCAAACCGGTGTTGTTGCATGGTCTGTACGGTGGAACACACGCCGTTCCCCAAAAAGGCCAGCACGGCATATAGCAACCACCGCAGGCTGAAGGCAGCTTCTTCCTTTTTGGCATTAACCAAAAACAAGCTCCCCAGCAACAGCAGCACGCCCACAACAAGCGTCACGCTGACCGATTCCTCCGGGCGGGTAAGACCGTACATGGTAGGGATGACCAGAGAGTAGGACACCGCTAACGAGGTCAAGGACATAGATCCCACCTGCACCGCCATAAAGGAAAAGAAGGCGGCAGAACCGAAGGAAACCGCAAAGCCCAATATGTAAGGAATCAGCGCCGGGGCAAACTGCAACGACCTCTCTCCCGCAATAGCGAAAACCACCGCGGACGTGACAAAGATCACCGCCGCCGTCAAGGCACTCAGGCCATTGAATACCATACCGTCCTGCACCGCGACCTTCAGATTGTACTGCTTCTTACAAGCCCACTGTAGTAGTTGTGCTATCATAACGATGATCAAATAAACAACTTGCATACCATCACATCCTAACTTCACAAAGATTATAGCGCGTGGAGCAAAAGAAAGAAAGTACTTTCTTCCCTCTCACTTGTACTTTTGTCCCAAAAATGCAAAAAAGTAAAAAACGCGATTGACACAAGCCGGAGGAATAGCGTACTATAGGGGCGGGGAGGGATGACTCTTGAAGATCACCTACGACATTGAACGTCTCAAGAGCATTGTAGACGACATCTGTGAGCTGACCCAGGTAAGCATCAGCATTGTGGATACCCAGTACAACCACATCTATCGCTGTGAAAAGGGCGACGACAGCTACTGTCACCGCATCCAGGAGACCACCCTCGGCAAGCACAAGTGCCATCACTCCGACGGCGAGATGCTCCGCCGTTGTGCCGCGGAAAAAAGGTCGGTATCCCATCTGTGCCACGCGGGCGTGCTGGACACCGTCCTGCCCATCACCAAAATGGGAACGGTAGCTGGCTTCATCCTGCTGGGGCGGGTGCGACCACAAAGGGATACCCAGGATCTTCCCCATCTGCTGGAATGGACAAACGACCCAACGGCTATTGCCGCCCACTATGAAAAACTGACATGTCTGACGCAAACCCAGCTAAACGCCCTCATCCATCTGCTATCCCACAACCTGTTTGAAAATGCCATCACCATTGAGTACAGCACCTTTGTACAGCAAGCGGCAGCGTATATTGAAGAACACCTGACGGAGGAGCTGACGGTTTCTCATCTTTGCAAGGTGTTGCACGTATCCAAAAATCCGCTGTATCGCGGTTTTCGGGAGCAATACGGCTGCACGGTGAATGAGCACATCACCGCCCGGCGGATAGAAAAAGCTAAGGAGCTGCTGGTGCGCAGTGAGGACAGCATCGCCCGCGTCGCGCAGGCCACCGGCTTCTGTAACTACGCCTATTTCAGCCGCCTGTTCCGGGCACACACCGGATTAACACCCCGGGATTATCGGGCGCAGGTGCGAACGAAGAAACGCTGAACGGCGGGTGTGACGAGGCCGGACCGGAAGGCTGGGATGGCCGAAATACCAGAGGAAGACCACGCCTTACGGCGGGTGAGGATGGGGACGAAAATAGGCACTATGTATTTTGAGTGATGCATAGTGCCTTGTCGTTTGTGCAGATTGATGGGGAGAGAAAGCCTTTCCCCTCGGGGGAAGCCTTTTTTTGCTCAATCCCTACCCGCAACTCTGGACTGCTACCATACGGCGGGTCTTATTTTTACATCTGCTATTTGATTATGAGCAAGATTTGTGGTATACTGTGTATATCAAATCCGCAGGAGGTCACTATGGCATACAACATTCTCAATATTGACCCATATTTGGAGCCCTATGCCGGAGATATTTCCCTGCGCATGGAGCGATACCGGGAAACCCGCCGTAGCCTAGTAGGCGAAGGCGGCAGTCTGTTAGACTTTGCTAACGGTCACCGGTATTTCGGTTTTCATACGACCGGTGACGGCTGGGTGTACAGGGAATGGGCACCCGGCGCGGACGCCTTATATCTCACCGGCGATTTCAACGGCTGGGACATCACCGCCTGCCCCATGAAGCGGCTGCCGGGCGGTGTCTTTGAGGTCAGTGTCCCCTCTCTGCAGATCGGGCAGCGTGTGCAGACGGTGGTGATACGAGGAGGCGAGACTCTGCGCCGTATTCCCGCCTACGCCACCCGGGTGGTACAGGATCCGGATACCTACCTGTGGTGCGCCGAGATCGACGACACACTCATGGATGAGTTCTCCTGGACAGATGGCGACTTCAAACCCGCCGCTACCCCTTTTATCTACGAGTGCCACATCGGCATGGCCACTGAGGACTACCGTGTGGGAACCTACCGGGAGTTCACCGAGAATGTCCTCCCTCGCATTAAGGCGCTGGGATACAACACCATCCAGATCATGGCGGTGATGGAGCACCCCTACTACGGCTCCTTTGGATACCAGGTATCCAACTTCTTTGCCGCCGCCTCCCGCTACGGCACCAGCCGGGAGCTGAAAAAGCTTATCAATACTGCCCATCGGCTGGGGCTCACCGTCCTGCTGGACGTGGTACACTCCCATGCGGTGAAGAACGAAAACGAGGGTCTGGGGCGCTTTGACGGCACCGCATACCAGTATTTCCACGAGGGGGAACGAGGGCACCATCCCGCCTGGGACACCAAGCTGTTTGATTACGGTAAAAACGAGGTGCTTCATTTCCTGCTTTCCAACCTGAAATACTGGATGGAAGTCTTTCATTTTGATGGGTTCCGGTTTGACGGAGTCACCTCCATGCTGTATCGCGACCATGGGCTGGGTAGCGCCTTCACCAACTACAAGATGTACTTTTCCATGAACACCGACACCCAGGCGGTGACCTATCTACAGTTAGCCAACGAGCTGATCCATGCTGTAAAGCCGGATGCCATTACAGTGGCAGAAGATATGTCCGGCATGCCGGGAATGTGTATTCCGCTGGCAGATGGGGGTATAGGGTTTGATTACCGGCTGTCTATGGGAGTGCCGGACCTGTGGATCAAGTACCTCAAGGAGCGCCGGGATGAGGAGTGGGATATGTGCCAGTTATGGTACGAGCTGACCAACCGCCGCCCCGCAGAAAAGACCGTGGGCTATTGCGAATCCCACGACCAGGCCTTGGTAGGTGACAAGACCATCCTGTTCCGCCTGTGCGATGCCAATATGTATACCGGAATGCGTCGGGATAGCGGCGACCCGGTCATCGATCGGGGGGTGGCGCTGCACAAGATGATCCGTCTGCTCACCGCCTCCCTGGCGGGTGAAGGGTATCTCACCTTTATGGGCAACGAGTTCGGGCATCCGGAATGGATCGATTTCCCCCGGGAGGGGAACGGCTGGAGCTACCACTACTGCCGTCGGCAATGGAGCCTTTCCGACGACGACAGCCTGCGGTATGGACAGCTTCGTGCCTTTGATAAGGCCATGGTGAGGATGTTGAAAATCGGGCGTCTGCTCCCCAAAGCCGCCAAGGAGACGTGGCTGGACAATGGCGACAAGACCATGGTGTACACCAAGGGGAACACCCTGTTTGCCTTCAATTTCCACCCAGAGCGCTCCTATGAGGGGTATTTCCTGCCGGTGGAGAAAGCCGGCACCTACCGGGTGGTGCTTTCCACCGACCAGGGGGCTTTCGGCGGCTTTGACCGGGTAGACGTGGCGTACCGGTACCGGACAGAGGTCTGTGACGGACGGCTGGGGATCCGCTGTTACCTTCCCTCCCGGACGGCTATCGTGCTAAAAAAAGAGAAATAAACCAAGCCGTGTGCCCTTATGGGCACACGGCTCTTTTACTGACATATTATAGAATTTTTCCATCCTCTACGCGAATGACCCGGTCACACAGGGTGAGCGCCGCGGGGCGGTGAGAGATGCACAGGCAGGTGCGTCCCGGCAGGGCGCGCAGGTTGCGCAGCACCCGCTCCTCGGTGACTTCGTCCAGGGAGGAGGTGACCTCATCCAGCAACAGGATGGGCGCACCGCTGAGCACTGCACGGGCAATAGCCAGACGCTGAAGCTGACCTTCCGACAAGCCGGCACCCCGCTCACCCAAGGGCGTGTCCATCCCCTGGGGCATCTGCCGGATCGCCTCGTCAATATCTGCCACCCGGGCGGCCTGCCACAGAGCCTCCTCCGTTACCTCAGAGCAGAACAGGGCTATGTTCTCCCGCACGGTGCCGGAGAGCAGCATATTCTGCTGGGGCACATAGGTAAACAGCCGCCGGGTATCCGCCCCCAGCGGAATGGTGCCGTTGGTGGTGACCAGCTCCACCGTGCCGGAGATGGGAGCGTAAAAGCCCAGCAGGAGCTTAAACAGGGTAGACTTGCCAATGCCGGAGAAGCCCGCCAAAGCGACAAACTCGCCCTTTTGTATAGTTAGGGAAGCACCGGTCAGCACCGGGTGCTCCGCATCGTAGGCGAAGTGTACGTCCGTCACCCGCAAGCTTTGCAGGCGGTCATAGGCGTCCGCCGGCAGGGCAGCGGTACGGGACTCGTCCGGCAGATTTTCCAGTTCCAGCAGACGCTCGGCTGAGGCCAGCATGTTGTAGTACTGGGGCAGGATGCCGGACATGTTGACCATCGGCATACGGATCTGCAGGATGATCTGCATAAAAGCCATGAGGGTGCCGTAGGTTAGCGCCCCCTCGGAAAGCTGAAACGCACCCCAGACCAGCGCCACGTAGTAGCTACCGGAAAACACCAGCCGCATAGCCGCCGAGGCGGTGTGGCTCCAGCGAGCGCGGCGTCGCACATGGGAAAAGTGGGTGCGCAGCAGCGTTCCCAGCCGGTCGCGGACGGTGCCGCCCCCATCAAAGGATTGGATGACCATCCAGTTTTCCACACTCTCCTGCATATAGGCGCGGGAGCGTCCCTCCGCCTCCTGGCAGGTTTTGTGCAAACGCTTGGCCTTTACACCATACAAGCGGTAGGCAAGCAGAATAACCGCCGCCAACCCCAGCATGATGAGGGTAAACCGCCAATCCAATACAAACAGCACCGCCACGCAAGCAATAAGGCGCGTAGCAAAGGATACCGTGCGAGGAATCAGCGTGGACATAGCGTTGACCACCACCTGCCCATCTCCGGTCAAGCGATTCATCAGGTCACCGGAATGGTAGGTACTCACATCCTGCCAACGCTTGCGGAACAGGGCAGCAAACACCGTATCCTTGATGCGCATATCCATCCGCCCGGCAATTACCGTCCCCAGGTAGCTGCCGACAAGATCCAGCAGGATCTGGAACAGAAGCGTACCGATGAGCACGCCGCTGTACAGCCAAATATCCCCCTCGATCTTTCCATCGGCCACATCCAGCACCCGGCGGGAGATCAATGCAAAGCTGACTCCACAGCCGGCAGACAACGCCCCCAGCAATGAGGTCAGCACCAGATATCCCACGTCCGGGCGGGTGATGCCCCAAATAAATGATTTGACCGTTTTCTGCTTCATCCGGTCTCCCCTGCTCTCTTACAAAATAGACGCCGCAGTCGGTTTTTCGCCCGACCCGGCAGAAGCCCTAACCACACCAGCGGTCGGCGACACGGCAACAGCCTATGCCAGCGACGCACATACCGCCCATAGGCGGCACCATCGCACGCCCACACCTTACCTTTACGATGGAACGCCTTGGCAACGGCTAAAATCTGCTCGGCGCCGATGCCGTGCTCCAACGCCGTCTGGGCGTCTCCCAGCATGGTGTAGCGCAAGCTGTTATCCTTATTCCTCGTGGGAAGCGGCTCCCGCTTTCCCAGCACAAGCCGGGTATGTCCGTCATCCCGCACTACCACCCGATGAAGTACATATTGTCCATTGCGGCGGCGATACAGCGGCACATCCCCCGGCTGTAAAGCCTTGCCATCTGTCTTGGCCAGCACTACCTGATCCCGGCGGTGACGCAGGAAGGGGAACATGCTGTTCCCGGTGATGGTAAGCACCACCTCCTGCCCCTGCTGCAGACATTCCAGCAGGAGCGGGGACAGCTCCTCCATGGGAACACGTACATCCCCGCTCATTCCAGCAGACCCGCCTCTTGCAGCTTCCCCACAAAGGACGCCACGTCCGTCGCCGCCTGATCGGGGGTCACGTCGTATTCCTCCAGCAAAGCGGCGGCCAGCTCCTCCGGCTGACGCTCCTGCTGTAGCTGTTGCCACAGAAAAGCCCCGGTCTCATTAAGCGTAATGATGCAGCGGAAATCCACCGTTTGCGCCCCCACCGGCACCACCAGGTGGTTGGTGCCCATGGTACGGAGCACAAAGCCGTCTTTCAGTTTCATAATGGCATCTCCTCCTGTGAAAATACGCCGTCAAAGGCGGTCTGTACCGCCTCGCGGCTGATGTTGCAGGTCAGGCAATAGATGGGTAGGGTCTCGCACAACCGCTGGGCAAAGTCCACACTGCGCACCCCAAGCCCCTCGTCGTAATATGGGCGAACAAGCTGACCCAACAAACGATACATGCTGTCCATGGTATCCAAGCGGCGGATGCTGTTGTGCTCCCCACGCTCAATAAACACGATGGCTCGCAACGGCACGCAGCGGTTACAGTTAAGAGCCGTCTTTCCGCTCCAGGGGGTGCCACATAGGATGGGCTGGTCACCCTCGTAGAAAATGGCAGGCTTATCGTCATTGATGATGGTAACGGCCTCACCGAAATAGTCCTTCCACAGCCCCACGTGGGTGGATTTTCCGGTACCGGAATCCGCCGAGAAGGCGACACCCTGCCCCCGCCATGCCAAGGATGAGCTGTGCAGGACGCCGCCGCCCAGCACGGATAACCGGTTGCGGAACATAGCACCGGTGTACATATACTCCCAGTCGGTCAGGGAAAGTTCGTCAGTCGCGCGGGACGGGGTCAGGGTGATCTGCACATCGGCATAATCCTCACGATAGCGGAAAGCAACCAACAGCTCTTTGCTGCGGGGATCCCGCACATACCGGAACAGATAGCCATCCGGTTGACGCAGGATGGTAGCCATGCGCACCTGCTGTACCACCTCGCCCTCCGGCTCCGGAATACGCTCCAGCACCCGGGTGCGCAGGGTCATTGCCGCCGGGGCGGCATCGTCCCGCAGATATTCCGCAAAACGCCGTTCAAAGAAAGCGGTATCTGCGCTTTCCACGCTGATTGGCAACCCGGCCACACGCAGTTCCATCATACCCTCGTCTCCGTTACTATGCAATAGATATATACAGTTTTATTGTACCAAGTTTATGAAAGCAAGTCAATACATAAGCCTGCAAAAAAGGACAATCCGTGTTTTCTACCGTCCCGGGACATTATCCACTTGACAAACAGCGAAGAAATTGCTATAATCCCTAATGTTCATTCGCTGGTTTAGCTCAGTTGGTAGAGCAGCTGATTTGTAATCAGCAGGTCGGGGGTTCAAGTCCGTCAACCAGCTCCAAAAACGCACAGACCACCATCCGGTGGTCTGTGCGTTTTTTGCAGCAGGGAGTAGCAACACCGAACCCCCTTCAAATCCGGCAGGATTTGAAATAGATTTTGTCGCAGAGAGTGGGACGAGCAGTTTAATGGTACTTTTAACTAACACTTGATTTTTTAATACATAGCGAGTATAATGATAATGGAAATGCGTTAGGAAGGAGAGCATCGGTATGAAACGGCTGTATGAAGCACCGGAAATGGATATCAAAGACTATTTGCAGAGAGAGCCTCTGTCTATTATCAGCGATCCCGATCTCGACAACAAAGACCACTGGATCGAGGTCCCGCTGGGCTGATCCCATCCGTATATAGCACCAAAAAAGTGCGCGTCTTTCTTTTTTTGAAAGACGCGCACTTTTGTTATAATCCCAAATCCTTTAGCATTTGCGCGGTGGAGGTAGCTCGAGGGTCTTCCTCCAACCGGCGACTGGTCTGCCATTCTTGTAGGGAACGTTTCCGCTTAGCGGGCAACAGTAGTCGGCACCACCGCCGCACCTGGCCGTAGGGGACCAGCCAACGGCGGCCTTTGATCTCCGGGTAGTACACACACAAGGTCTCATAGGAGGCAAACACACGAGAGAGGATGTACTTTCCGCGACCACCCTTGGCCACGTGCTGCGTCAGCAGGCGATTTTCCTCGTTGCCGTAGGTGCCGCCCCGCAGGATATACGTTTCCAGGGGCTCTGTTCGGTCATCGTGTGCCCCGGCAGAAAACCACACCTCGCTGAGCCCCACCGCCACCGCCTCAAAGGCGGTCAGGTCGCCCTCGTCGATAAGCGCCTGTCGTGCCGAGGCATCATACACCACCCGGTGACGGAGCACCCACAGATCCAGCAGCGGGCGAATGCCACAGCCGCCACCCAGCACGTGTTTGGCAAGGTGCGCCACGTGGTAAAAGTAAAACAGCTCATCCGGCATCTGAAGCCGCCATACGGCTCCCTCCACCGGGCGGGACACCTCCCACACGCGGGAGAGAATGGCGCCGGCATTCTTGACCAAGCCGTCCTCGATGAGGCTGTAATGCAGTTCAATATGCAGGCCGCTTTCGGTAAAAAAGGCTCTGTCGTGGGTCCCCTTCCCCGCCGGTTGCAGAGAGAGGGTATCGGTAAACAAAGTAGAGACCCGCTCCAGATCCGACTCCTGTATTAATATATCCATATCGCAGGAGGTGCGCATCCAGGTGTCGGGATATGCGTGCCGCAACACCGCGCCCTTGAGGGGGATGTGCCGCACCTGCGCCGCTTCCAGCGCATGGGACAGGCGATCCAGCTCATAGGTAAACCGCTCCGCCCGGTACATGGCCTGCCACTGTGCCTGCAGGATCTCCTCCCCCCAGGCGGTATCCGCCGCACCGCCCAACAGGTGGAGCAGGTCGTGGGCCTTTGCCACACGGCAAGCGACGCCCACACCTTCGGTGGGCTTATCTATAGCAGGTTGCCCGGTGACCGTTTCACGCAGGAGGGCAAACAACGTGTCCGTATTCATCCTCGTCTCCCCCACCTTTCGTGATCGTGCCGGGGCTTATCCCCGCTTTAACAGCTTTTTGATGTAGTATTTCAGCGCGTACTGTCGACCGAAGCAGACCTTAACGGCCTCCTCGTAGCCACGCTCGCGGAACGTACGCATAAACAGTTCCCGGCGGGACGCGGGCTTACTGCACTGGCGCAGGGGTGGCTGTAGCACCGCCTGCACGTCGATGGGCTCCGCCTTGACCGCCTGTCGGATGGCTTCAAACGCTTCGGTGCCTGCCGGAGTGTTCACCAGCACCAGTGATGCGCCCACGCTACTGCCGAAATCCGGCAACACCTTATCAATGCCACGGCAATCGCCGATGGTGATATCGCCAGGGCGCGCCAGGCTGGCATAGGGACAGGCGTGGCAGGAGGGGCGGGTAGCCAAGCGGCCATAGTACACCTGCTGCCACAGATCCGCCCAAGGGGTAGAGTAATATTCTCGTCCGTTATCCAGCACAGCCATTTCCCGGTGGATATGCCAGCCCCAGCGTTTGGGCCGCCAATGATAGTTTTTTAAACGGTGGTGGGTCTTCTTTTCCAGCAAAGTGAAATGCGCCCGAAGCACCGCCGGGCTTGGGGTACCGTGGCAGATCAGGTCACAGGTGAGTAAGCCCGCCTCCTGCCCGCGAAGATAGCGGCGCAAGCCGTCCACCTGGCAGGGGGTGCCCACAAATAAGACCCGCTTGCCATCCTTAAGATCCGCTTTCACCTGCTCGAATATGCCGCGCAGGTCACTCTGGACGTACTTGGAGCCGCGCATAGCATCCCGCCCGGCACCATCGGTTGCCCGGCGGTGCACCACCGCCAGCTTCTCATCCAACGTGGCGCCGTAGACACTGCCGCCAGCAGACAGCACCGCATCGGAAAGCGCGGTAAACGCGCCGCCGGAGGTGCTGTTTTCCAGCACGTGGGGATCGGCGTGCTGTACCGCATAGGCACAGCATGCCGCCGGAGCCGCCGGTGGCTCCTGCCGGAGAGGACACACCACCTCGCACAGGCCACATTCCACACACCGAGCAGTATCCACCTGCGGATACAGGAAGCCTTCCTCATCCGCTTGCATGGTAATGGCGTTTTTGGGGCAGACCGATGCGCACGCAGTACATCCACAGCAGGTGCTTTTTTCAGTGATCCGGATCATAGAATTCTCCTTCAAAACATCAACGCTCTCACCGTCTGCGCAGCATCCCCCGCACGCGGTGCAACAATCCGTAGAAATCCTGCCGATCAAACAGCCAAGTGGTCAGCGTCACCACCGCCAGCGCGTATATACCGTAGCCCATAGCGTACAGCACCCACCACAGATAATTGCCGGCGTTGACAGGGATGACCAGCGTGGGCAACCAAATGAGCGCCACGTTCAGCACCACACGGAGCTGACGCCACACGGACGTCCACGGATTCAGGTGAGTGATATACTTGGGGACAAAATGCAGCAGATCGATAACACGGTACAGGTTAGACAGGCAGGTGCCAATCATAATGCCGGGCAGTTCAAAAGGGATGCCCAGGCCCACACCGCACAAGATGATAATCACCGCCTGTATGGTGACTCGCCAGCGGGTCTCCTTATACATACCGGCAGAAATGATCAGCATGCTCTGGGGCGTCTTGATGCTATAAAGAAGGCCGTTTAACACAATGGTCACAGCCAGCACCGGTTGATAGTAATTCGTATCCGTCAATCCGGCTGTATAAAGAGTTATAAACGGCAGGATCATTACCATGGTGAGACCAAACACCACCGACAGAAGGTAATTAAAGGCTACTTCAAATTGGGCGGTGCTTTTTTGCAGAGCTGCCCGCTCACCCCGAGCGATCAGATCGCCAAAGCCAGCGGGAAGACCCGAGCGAAAAATATTTAAAATACCGTTGATACCGGCCAACACCATATTGTACACCGCGTACACACTGACCGTCTTCAGATCGAGTAGCACGGTAGCGATCACCGTGGGGGCCCCCATCTGCAACGTACCCAGGATCTGCTGATAGATCACATCCCAGCGCTTTCCCAAAGCCGATTTATCGGGGGTCGCCTTGCGGTCAATGTAGGGGTAGTTCTTACGGCAATAGTACAGCAGCATTCCTGCCGTCAGGAAGTTGGGAATGACAGCGAAAGCGTACAGGAGGATGACGTTTAACTTAAAGGCTGCCATGCAGCAGATGATGACCGTTCGCAGGATCGCTTGAGTAATCGAGTTGATCGACAGCACGTAGTTGCGCTGATCCGCCGTAACCAATGTGCGATATCCGGAAGTCAAGAAGAAATTCAGCACGCCGTGTACGCCCAGGATCAGCGCCAGGGGGAAGATCACCCCGAAGGTGAGGGTCTCGGTGCTACGCAGAACACCGTAGGCCACCGCCATGATAAACAGGGCCCCGGAAAATAGGTAGCCCGCCTGGGCGTAGCTCTTGCGGGCAGCGGTAACAATACGGCTGATGCGCCCATGGTCTTTTTCCGCCAACGGCTTATACAGGGAATAAATCGCCGCGCCGCCGATGCCGGCCTCCACCAAGGATATGTAGGTGATCAGCTGGTTAAGGGAGCTGACCAGGCCGTTAACCTCCGAGCCATAGGTGGCGATCATCAGCCGGGGGGTTATTAATCCCACAATCAGCGCCACGATCTGCGTCAATGCCGCCATAGTGGTATTAAGAGAAAATTTTTGTGTTCTGTTCATGTTATTCCGACACGACCTTTTTTAAGTACTCAAGGGAGCGCTGCCGTTGCTCACAAAGCACAGATTCTACGTGAGCATAGTCCACCTGCACCAGTGCCTGCTGTAGGGTATCCTCCCCCACAACACAGGCCTCCAGCCCGAAGGTGTTGACGATGTTTGTCAGGCGGGAATTGGTATCCGAGGAGTATTCCACGTAGAAATTCTTCTGCAACATAATGGACAGGGCCGTACCGTGGAAGGAGTTGGTAATCACATAAGCGGCGCTGTTGATCAGGTGAAGAAATTCGCCGGGGCCGATGCCGGACACCGGGTATACCTCCCCTTTGAGGACAAACTCTCGCAACCGCCCGCCAATAGTCACCAGACGAAGCCCCTGCTTCTTAGCAAACTGCCGGGCAAAGGCTTTAAGTGACGCAGACGGCTTGATGGTATAGTACAGCACATAGCCGCCCCGAGGCACCCGCACCGGGCGGGTGAGCGACTGCCACACCGGGCGATCCACCAGAAGGGTGGGATCCAGCACTACCGGCACCTCGCGGCCGGTAAGCTCCTTGATGATCTGCGCCCCCTGTACCTCCCGCACACACAGGTGCGGGATCGCCGCCAGCAGAGCGGCGATCTGTTCCCGATCCGCCTCGGCTACCTGCGCCACACCAAAGCTGGGGGCGTAGGAAGCCTTTTGCGCGTCATCCCGAGAAAAGGCCAGGTAATAGTTCATATCGTTGCCGGTAACCACCGGATTCCACACCTGATCGCTCCCCACGATGATGCGGTCATAGCGGGCGGCGATAGCCTGCATCTCCTCGGTAGTGCCGATAGGCTCGGCGGGGTATTTTACCAGAGATGCTTCAAAAGCCGCAAAGGCGGGAGCGCTGCTTTTCACGAACACTTTGATGAAAAGGCTCATCACTTTACGGCGAAGGGAGCGTTTTTTGTGTTGTTTATGAATCACGTGCCCGGGAATGTAGTTGATGATCTCCACATCCTGCCCCATCTCACGCAGGGTGCGATAGAGGGCGCACATCTGCAGGGCGGCACCGTGGCTGGGTGAGCCGGGGAAGGTCAGAATACCGATCTTCATTCCGCCACCTGCTTTCTGTACTTGATGACCTTGGCCGGATTGCCGCCCACAATAGCATAGGGGGGCACATCCTTGGTCACCACCGCACCGGCGGCAACGATGGCACCGGTGCCCACGTGCACACCGCTCAGCAACGTGCAGTTGGCACCGATCCACACGTCGTCCTCAATGACAATAGGTTTTTCCGGAGAAAAGCCCTGCTGATCCATGGGAATATCCGTGCGATCAAAGGCATGGTTAGCGGTAAAACAGCAAACGCGGGGACCCATCATCACATCGTTGCCAATGATCACCTTACCGGAAATGCGGCACTCGATACCAAGGCCGGAGCGGTCACCCAGCTCTACGCTGGAGGCAAACACCGCCCGGCGCTCAATATTGACATCCTTGCCGCAGCGGGTCAGGATGAGCCGTCCACAAAGAGCCCGAAACGCCCGCTGACCGATACGGGGGGTGTCAAAGGATTCCGGCAAACGGCTAGCCACTATATAGAGCAACCGCCCGAGTAAACGCTTGAATCGTTTCATACCGTCACACCTTTCTTTATCCATTTGCTTTGTAAGCCCACAAAGACCAGGGGGAACATCATGTTGAGTAGTACAGCGGTGGGCACCGTCAGATACATGCCCATCACCACAATAAACGGCACACAGGCGGCAAACTGCCCCTGGGATAGATCCCGGCCGGGGGTGCGCAGGGAAAAGCCGAACAGCAGGAGCAGGACAAACAGCAGCACGCCGCCGCCAAAGAGATACTGCAGGGGCATGCAGTGGACGTTACACACGTACATCCCCACACCAAGGAGTAATGTACCGGTATCCTCCAGCCACAGCTCCCAGAATTCATTGATCAAGGCAAAACGGCCATTGCCGTCCGCCATGTCCGATTCCCGGAAACGCGCCTCCACCGCATCCACCACGTTCGGCAGAAAGTAGAACGCCAACACCACGGCAACGGCGACAAATAACACGGTCAACAACACGCCCTTCAGGTTCCGCTGACAGAGCATATATAAGAACGCCCACACCGCCAGAAGCAACACAAAGGCGCGGGACAGACCAATGAGACACACCGCTAGCGCACATAAAAGGGCAATGCCCATCAACAGCTTATCCGTCCGGGAAACCACCTTGTTTGCCAACAGAGGCACCCCAAAGGCGATAGCCGTGATGGAAAACAGGCCATAGTAGTTAGGGTCCACCGACACGTTCATGATCTCCTCGTCGGTAAACTCCGCATTATCCGTACCAAGACGCATTGTTGACGTGAGAAGATCCGCAAAATCGTGCTCCTGCAGGGTGGCCACCAGCATAATGATGCCCAATGCCGCCGTACCCAAAGCAAAGAACAGTGCGGCTTTTTTGGCATCCACCGCCCCCTCGTAAGAGAACAGCAGGAGAATCAGCAACACCCCGGGAATATACATCATCTCGGTGATGCCGGTATTACCGGTCACCGTATTCTGAACCGCCATAAAAATGCCTATAAGGAAGGCAAACGCTATCCGATCCGCACGGATGTGCAGATCCTTGTAGTTGAGTAGCATTTTGCCCACGAAGATAATGGTGATGTAGTTACCTGGTAAACCTACGTACAGGGGGAACAGAAAGCACATTAGGCAGATCATTCGATCCGCCGGCATAAACACGGCGCACACGCCCACGATCCCGACGAATATGAGCTTATTGATCTGAGTGCCGAAAGCATCCCGCATCAGCAGAAGAACAACAAACAGGAGCGCCACTAAAAACACCGACCCATAGCGGCGTGTGGCGCTGTCTGATTCGGTTTTCCGGCGTAGTGCGTTGGTCATAGCAAGGTTCCTTTCTACGGTGTGATGCACGCCTCAAACTGACGCATGCACCGTTCCATATCCGGCTGTGCCGGGGGATCAGCCGGCTCCGCTGTGGCAAGAGCGGCCTTGAGCATAGCAAAAATATCCTCGTCCGTATTCCGGCATACGGTGCCGGCGTTTCGTCCCGCTACCAGTTCCTTAGCAGACAGGGTGTCGGTGGTGAGCACCGGGACACCCAGCACTGCCGCCTCGTCAAAGACGATGGGGGCCGCCTCGTGATAGGAGGGAAGCAGGAAGTAATCCGCGTTGCGTATGTAGCGGTAGGGGTTGAGCTGTTCCCCGTGGAGGATCACCCGATCCTCCAGACCGTGTGCCTTAATGGCCGCCTCCAGTGCTCCGCGCATGGGGCCGCCACCCACAATATGCCAGGTCACCTCCACCCCATCCTCCCGCAAGCGGGCGAACAGCGGCACACAACGTAAAAGGCCCTTTTCCTCGCTCAAGCGAGCCACGGTCACCACCGTCTTGCCGGTATAGGCCACCGGCTGTTCTGCGGCCAAACGCCGGATGCCCTCCATATCGCACACGTTGTAGACGGTGCAGACCTTATGGGCCGCCGACGGCACCACCTGGGCGAAACGCCACCCGACGCTGTCGGATACCGCCGCGATGCGGTCAAAGCGCTTATACAAGCTCCGGTTATACCGGCAGTTGCCGCCGTAGTTGGCAAAGTCGCAGTGTAAGAACGTGACCTTATGGGGGGCTTTGCAACAATGCAACACAATCTCGTTGGTTAAGGTGCAGAAGGCCTGTCCACCGATAGGCTGGGAGAAGGAGATCGCCACATCGTAGTCATCCCCTATCTGTCCGATGGCACGACACAGCAAACGCGCCGGCAAGCCTTTCCCAAATATCCGGCTCCACAGGGTAGCCCCCATTCTCCACAGCCAATACCGACGGCCACGGCCACGGCAGACAGACAAGGACTCTTCGGGAATGCGCGCATAGGGATTCTCCGGTAAAAGCCGGATAGAGGATGGGAGCTTTTCCAAATAGGCACCCGCATGAAGACAGCAGAACAGGTCAACCTGGTATGTTGACTGTTTATCAAGGGCTTTCAGAAGCTCCAGAAGGGATTTCTGAACACCGCCAACCTGCGCGTGGTTAATAACAATAAGTATTTTCTTCAAGTTCGTCATGCCTCCACAGGCTTATTTGTGAGCCATTAAACGCAAGTAAACCCACAGTGCGGCTGTCATACGGCATTTCATCATGCCGTGTACAACGCGGTAACGCAAGTTGCTACCACGGCACGCACCCATCGCCTTGATAAACGTAGCATCGTTAAGCAACATACGCATATGACGGTATGCCTTCTCCGGAGAACGGTATTCATTGCGCACACATTCAAACGCCAAGTACACGATCAAGTTGTCCAGTGCCGCAACGCAGTCTCCCGACTGAGCACCCAAACGCATCCGGTAACCGGAAATATGCTCAAACAGGATAGCAAACATACGCGAAATGTTTGGCTTGTATCGGTGGGACAAGCTACCGGAGGAGCGAAGCAGATACTCATAGAAAACATCCGGCACGCACGCGATCCGTTGCGCATGAGTCAACAGCTCCATGCAGAAGGTGTAATCCTCATACATAAGCAGATCGTCCTGCAGACGAACGCCGTGCTCCTCGATCAAGCTACGGCGGATTAGCTTGTTACACATAGAGGAAATGTAATTGTGTCTAAAAAGCTCCCGGTAATGGCCGGCAAAGGTGTCCTTCGTCAGGAAAAGCGGGCGTTCGATTGCCCGCGGATTGACGGTACCGTCAGCCACGTGGTAAAAATTCATACCGCCGATCACAATGTCGGCATCCTGCTGGCGCTGTACGCTTAAGGCCGTCCTCAAAGCTTCCGGAGATAAGCGGTCATCACTATCCATCAGCCAAATAAACTCGCCTTTGGCCTGCGATAAGCCGAAATTACGTGCCGCCGAGGCACCGCCATTTTCCCGATCGAACGCCTGAACAAACGCATATCGTTGCGCATACTCGCGACATATGGCACCACTTTCATCGGTTGAGCCATCATTTACCAGGAGCAGCTCTATACCCACATCCGCCTGCGCGATGACGGAATCCAGCATGGCCGCCAAATACGGCTGGGCATTATATACAGGAATAATGATGCTGACCATGCTTTATCCTCCTTACAGTCCGTATACTTTCAACAAACGGTCTCGATAAACACGAAGATCATTATATCGGATCGCTCTGTCGTAGGTCTCGGCAGACATACGCTGCCTGAGGTCGGTATCCTCCAGCAGACGGAGGATACCGGTAACAAGTCCCTCATCGTTAGCGGATAAATAGCCGTTGACACCGTCCTCCACCAGCTCGCACAGGCCGTCGGTGGGGGTGCTGACGATGGGAACGCCCAACGCCATCGCCTCCAGCGCACACATGGGTGTACCCTCCCAGCGGGAGGTCATGATCATCAATTTGGCATCGTGCAGAAGCTTGAGAGGGTTGGGATTAAAGCCCAGCATGGACACGTTTTTGTCCAGCCCCTTCTCCCGAATACGCTCCCGCACCACATCGTCCAACTCGCCGGTGCCGACGACCGCCACCTTGGTCTGGGGACGTTTAGCAACCACCATCTCAAGAATGTTAATAAGCCGCTCCGGATTTTTAGGATAGGACAAACGCCCTACAAACGCAATATCATAATCGTAGGTGTTGGTGTCCTCCTGCATACGGGTATACAGGGCTTCTACGTCGATCACGTTGTAGAGGACACTACTCTTCTTTTTGAAAAGCTTATGAAACGCATACCCCTCAAAGGAGGAGCGGGACACCCAAAAGATATGCTTTGCCTTACGCGCCGCCAGCAGATAGGCGATGGACTTTGCCGACACGCCCCGGGAATCAAAGGCGTTGTTGTGGATATGGGAAACAAGAGGAATACGCCCACAGGCGCGGGTAGCCACAAAGCTGGCCCGCATATCGTGGGCGTGGATCACGTCCGGCTGATAGGCGGCAATGACCCGTTTGACCTCCGAAACAGTGAGCTGGGACATAGGAAAGAAAGGAATCCCCCGCTCCTCCAGTACCTGGCGGATCTGCCCGTCCCGACTGGCATAAGCCATCTCCATGCCGGGGACGTTCTTTACCATACCGATGATCTGGCACACCACATTTTCCGCGCCGGAAAACCGATCGCTTTGCAATAGGTGCAACACTCTCATTACTCAGTTCGTCCTCTCTCGCTGTACATACTCTATGAATGCGTCATACGTGTCAAACACGTGCGTTTGGGCGCCGTTTGTGTTTATGTCGCTTCTGAACACATTTCGATACGCCCACATCTCTTTTTCGGTTGGTGAACGATGGAGCTTGTCACTCAGATGGGTATACATCTGAACCGCATCATCCAGTTGTCTATTCTTAAGCTTCTCATAATACTCTTCGATAGACATGATACGCTTGGCAGGGTTGCCGGCGTATACCGCATTCGCTTCCAGCTTGCCACTAACAACGGCACCGGCCCCGATGACGGTATTATCTCCGATAACGGTACCCGGCAACACGGTACAGCCCCACCCTAAAAAGACATTGTTCCCAATGGTGACCGGACGAATGGTTGCCAGCAATGAGTCATTTATAACATTCACAATGTGCGCGCTATAGTCGTGTGTCAAGATCGTGACCGGTCCGGTGATAATAACATCATCACCGATGGTCAGCATATATGGCGTTGTATCATCGACTGTCGTCTTATACGGCGAATAGATCTGCACATTTTCACCGATTCTGGCGCCTTTTCCACGAAGATAGGAAATATAATCCGCGCCGCTTGCACGATAGCCCAACAGCATCTTGCGAAACTTTCGTTTCAAAGCACCAAAAACATTCATAACGCCCATCCTTTTATTCTTTATCCCAGCACTTCTTCGTAGATCTTTTTTATCTCCTGTTCCGCCACGGCGGTGTCAAAATTCTTAACATATTCCAGATTATGCTCCCGCATCTGCTGGCGCAGGGCGGGGTCATCCGCCAAAGTCTTGATAGCTTTGGCAAAACCGTCAGCATCGGTCGGTGCTGACAGGTAGCCACCCGCACCTTCCACCACCAGGTCGGTGTTACCGCGGATGCGAGAGGCGATGCAGGGCAGGCCGCTGGCCATCGCCTCCATCATGGAGCGGGACAGACCCTCACGGTAGGAGGGCATCGCAAACACGTCGGCACCTGCATAGATGTCCTTGATGTCCCGGCGGAAGCCCAAGAAGTGCACACGGTCACCGATCCCCAGCTCCACCGCCAAGGCTTTCAGCTCCTCCATCAAGGGGCCGACACCGCACAGGGCATAATGCACATGGGGGCATGCCGCCTTGGCTAAAGCCTCCAGGATGATCCGGTTGTTCTTGTTGTGGTTCAGCTCACCCGCCGACACCATCAGCATATCCTCCGGCGACAGCCCCAACTCCCCGCGGATGGCCGTGCCATCGTGCAGATCGGGGGCAAAGGCGGCGGTGTCGATACCCACACCGTGCATGTAATACACCTTGCCGCCGGGGCGGAGCTTGAGGGTTTGAGCCACAGCATAGTCCTCGGTGTTGATGGTGATGATGGCATCCGTCCAGTGAGCCATCAGCTTTTCCGCCCATTTGAGGATAGTGCGGTTAAACAGGGGGGCTCCCTTGTAGAAATGGAAGCCATGAACGGTGTAGATAACCTTCTTCACCTTGTTCTTTTTACCGCACAGGCGACCAATCATGCCGCCCACGGGGGTGTTGCAGTGGATAACCTCGATATCATTCTCCCGGATAAGCTTGTTCAGATTATCGTAGGCGATCTTATTGTCCTTAAAGGCGGTGATACTGCGGTATGTATGGGCATCGTACAGCTTGACCGGCAGCTCGCAGGTCAGCTCCTCGGGATTACCCCGCTGTGCACCGTAAAACACGTCATACCCCATGGACAGTGCCGCTTTCAACGATGGGCGACTGAAATTGGTCAGGGTGACAAGCTCACGGCTCATATACTTTTCTTTATTCGGTTTTGTGGTGTTGCTCACAAAAACGTATCCGGCCATAAATACCCCTCTTTATTCTTCGCAGTCGATCAGCACAGTGCATCGCCGGTGAAACCGCCGGCAATGATCATGTTTTCGCCGTCCACGGAGGTGACCTTCAGCACACGGTTGGCGTACTGCACAGCCTCCTTCAGCTCCTCCCAGCTATCCGCCACAAAGTGCATGCGGCACAGGCTCTGTCCCAGGTTGCCGATGACCTTCTGCACGACCTCCTGGCCCTCCTGGTAGAACTGGGTGATGTTGATGTTCTGCGGCAGAGCCGCGATCTTATCCATGCCCTCGATCTTGCCGATAACGCCGCTCTTAAGGATGACTACCAGCGCACAGGAACGCTTGTCATATGCGGGGTTGGCATACAAGGACAGATCCTTATCCGCCATCTGGCCGGACAAGGCGAAGTTGATCAGGTATTCCACGTAATCCAGGTCACAGATGACCTTCAGCGGGATGGAGCCCTGGCCGCCGCCGGTTCGGTAGCCCATTTCGAAGAAGTAGAAATTCTCCCCATCGCAGAAGGACTGGATGAAGGCCGTGCCGTTGTGCATGCCCTCCTCGTAGAACATCTTCTTGACCTTGGCATCCACCTTTTGGATGTACTTATCCATATACTTGGAGGGATAGGTGCCGGCAGCCGTCAGCGGGGACAGGCCCTTCTGCTCGGTGTTCACATAGCGGTCACCCACGGCACTGAGCAGGATCTTGCCCTCCTGCATAACGTAGTCCAGGTTGACCACGTCGTAGCCGCCCATATATTTTTCAATAATGATCTGGTCGGTCTTGGAGTATTCGATGGCCTTCTCCACCGCCCGGGGGGTCTCCGCGTAGCTGTAGCACACGGAAATGCCCTTACTGCCCCAGCTGTCCGCGGGCTTAATGATGATGGGATAGATCTCCTCCCGGGTCAGGTCACTCTCGGTGTACTGCGGCACCGTACCCACATCGTATTTGCGGCACATCTCCTTGAAGCGCAGCTTGTCCGTGGTCTTCTCGATCTGCTCCCGGGTAGCATAGAAGGGAAAGCCCAGCTTATCGCACAGGGTGCGGGCAGAGAACAGGTTGATATCGGAGTAGCCGGTAAAGACGCCGTCCACCTTTTCGTCCAAGGCGATCTTATACAGCGACTCGATATCGGTGGTGTCCACATCGTAGTAGCTGTCGGCAAACTTCTTGGCCGGGGCGTCCTTCACAGGGTCCACCACCACGGTCTTGGCACCCATAGCCTTGGCCGTCTTGATCACGTTGATGGAATACGCCGTGGCGCCTAAAATGAGCAGCTTTTTGCCGTCGTGTCTCATATTACTTCTCTCCTATCTTCTCAGCAACTTTTTCTTCTGCAGTGCCGGGATTGTATATATTCTCACTCTTGAGGACCTTACCCACCGTACCGAACAATATCTTCATATCCAGCATGAAGGTGACGTTGTCCACATAATACTTATCCGCCTGATACCGTGCGTCGCCCTGGGCGCTGTTGCGGTACATCATCTGGGTGTACCCGGTGATGCCGGGGCGCATCTTCAGCCGTTCCGCCTTTAGGGGGGTGAGATCGTCCAAAAGCTTGGGAGTCGCCGGGCGAGGACCGATAAAGCTCATGTGCCCTAAAAACACATTGATGATCTGAGGAAGCTCATCCACCGAGGTCTTGCGCATAATGCGCCCCACCTTGGTGACCCGGGGATCATCCGCCGCATTGTATGTAGAGCCATCCGCGTTGCGGATGTCGGGAGCATTCACCTTCATGCTCCGTAGCTTGAACATCTTGAACACCTTACCGTCCTTACCCACGCGAGGGGCGTTGTAAAACACCGGGCCGCGGTCAGTCAGGTAGATAAAGGGAGCCATCACGACGATCACCAGCAGCACAAAGGGCAACGCCACCAGGCTGACAAGGATGTCGAGCAGCCTCTTAAAACATTTGCGGTACATTTGTGTACCCTCCTCAGATATACTCTTTTAACACCGTCACGTAGCAGTCGATCACGTAGGCGACCTGCTCGTCCGTCAGGCAGGTGTGCAACGGCAACGAGATCTCATTGACAAAGTGGGCGTAGGCGTTGGGATAATCCTCCATGCGAAAGCCCATATTCTTGTAAGCTGTCAGAAGTGCCAGCGGCTTATAGTGCACGTTGCAAGCCACCCCGCGCTCCGCCATCTTCACGATGATGTCGTTGCGCTGTTCGGCAGTGATGCCGGGGATGCGGGTCAGATACAAGTGGCCGGAAGAGGCGTAGGTGTCGGTGTAATGCGGTAGCACCTTTACGCCCAGCGGCTTCAGTGCCGCGTCGTAGCGGGTGATGATCTCCCGGCGACGGGACAGCATACCGGGGTACCGCTCCATCTGCTTGAGGCCGATGGCGGCGGCCACGTCGGTCATGTTGCACTTGTACCAAGTGCCCACCACGTCGTATTCCCAAGCGCCCAGCTTGGTCTTGGCCAAGGCGTCCTTGGACTGGCCGTGGAGGGAATAGAGCTGCAGTTGCTTGTACAGCTCTTCGTTGTCCACACCGGGGATGGTGCGCCAGGTCAGAGCACCGCCCTCCGCGGTGGTGAAATTCTTCACCGCGTGGAAGGAAAAGGAGGAGAAATCCGCCACGGAGCCGATCATCTTCCCCTGCCGGGTGGCACCGAAGGCATGAGCGGTATCCGCCAGGATAGCAACCCGTCCCAGGGCCTTCTGCAGATCAGAGGCGGGGGTGAACAATGCCCGCTTGTCCTCTACTACCCGGAACAGGCGGTCATAATCGCAGGGAATACCGGCTAAATCAACCGGGATGATGGCCTTGGTGCGGGAGGTGATGACCGCCGCCAGCTTGTCATAATCCATCTCAAGGCTGTCCGGCTGAATGTCCACCATCACGATGGTGGCACCCACATGATCCACCACCGAGGCAGAAGCCGTGTATGTATAGGCGGGGACGATGACCTCATCGCCCGGTCCCACTCCCAACAGCCGCAGTGCCATCTCGGCACAGGCGGTCTGGGAATTGAGGCACACACACTTCTCCGTGCCCACGTAGGCGGCGATCTGCCGCTCCAGTTCCTTGGTGCGGGGGCCGGTGGTGATCCAGCCAGAACGCAGGGCCTCGGCTACTTCGTTAATCTCCAGTTCCGTAATATCCGGAGGGGAAAACGGTATGTTCATAGCGTATCTCTCCCATTCCCTAATAGGTGCGCAAATTCGCGCAAAACCCCCAGCACGAGTCGCCGCGCCGGGGGTGATGTCACATCAGATTCAACTTATTCCTGCTCGCTGGCCTCGTCGTCTTCCTCGCAGTCGAAGTCAAACTCCAGATGCTCGTTGCAGTAGGGGCAGTCGATACCGCCGTCCAGCAGGGT
This sequence comes from Acutalibacteraceae bacterium, assembly GCA_045537135.1. Taxonomy (GTDB): domain Bacteria; phylum Bacillota; class Clostridia; order Oscillospirales; family Acutalibacteraceae; genus UBA5905. The sequence goes on along the minus strand of JAZSOW010000058.1, from coordinate 4,132 downwards.
ATCCTCGTCCACCTCAAAGTCCTCGCCACAGCTGGGGCAGGTGACATCGTAGTACTCGTCGCCATCCTCATCGCAGCCGCAGCAGCAATCGCAATCGTCGTCCTCTTCCCAATCCTCGTAGAAGTCCTCTTCCAGCAGGTTGAGATCCTCATCCACCGCGTCCACCTGCTCGGTAAGCTCGGCAGTGTAGTCCTGCAGATCCGCCACGTCCTTGGACAGGTCGTCCAGGATCTCGGCGATCAGGGCGAACAGCTTGCCCTCGTTGGTGGTCTCGTCCACCTTCATACCTTCCATCAGGCCCTTCATGTAGGCCACCTTCTCGGTCGTCGTCATAAGAATACCCTCCCTTAATGACTGTGTGTTGTTGTAATGATCAGGCGCGGTCCATGTACTCACCGGTACGGGTGTCGATGCGGATCATTTCGCCCTCGTCGATGAACAGGGGTACGCGCACCTCAGCGCCGGTCTCCAGCGTAGCGGGCTTGGTGGTGTTGGTGGCGGTGTTGCCCTTGAAGCCGGGATCGGTCTGGGTGACCTGCAGCTCCACGAAGTTGGGGGGCTCCACGCCGAACACCTTGCCCTTGTAGGACATGATACGGCAGATCATATTCTCCTTAACGAACTTGAAGTTCTCCGGCAGATCGCTGCTGTTGATGGGCATAAGCTCATAGCTCTCGGGATCCATAAAGTAGTACAGATCGCCGTCGCTGTAAGAGTATTCCATCTCCTTGCGCTCGATATACGCGGTGGGGAACTTAGCGGTGGGGTTGTAGCTCTTTTCAATGACCGCACCGGTCAGAACGTTCTTGGTCTTGGTGCGAACAAAGGCGGCGCCCTTGCCGGGCTTTACATGCTGAAATTCCACAACCTGCAACACGTTGCCGTCTTCCTCAAATGTAACGCCGTTACGAAAATCGCCTGCTGATACCATAATTAAACTCCTCCATTTTTCAACTACAAGTATTATACAATACTTGTATAGAGATTTCAAGTCTTTTTCCGGTTTTCCTTAGGTTTACGTAAATATTTCATGGTAAATTCGTCTCATTTCGACCGCATCCACCGTTTGTGTGCCGGCCGATTCGCAAATTACCGTGGGTGTCAGGCCCCGGCGAGCCAACATCACCACAAAAGCAGCCGGATCGGGGCCGAACACGGTGTCCTCAAAGGTCAGGTGCCGTTTCTCTCCGCCGGTGGTGTACTCGATCTTGGAAAAGTGGCTGTGGAAGGACCGCACCCGCTCCGCTCCCAGCGCCTGCTCCATTTGCGTGAGCACTGTCTCATAGGCGGTCACATCGGTGAGGGTGCCGCCGGTGCGGCTGTTCAGGTGGCCGAAATCTACGCAGGGGATGAAACGCTCCTCCGCCCGGCAGAAAGCAAGCACCTCGCTGAGGTCACCCAGTTGATTGATCTTGCCCATCACCTCGGGGCAGATGTGCACGTGGGACAACCCCTCAGCATCCAGCGCCTGCTGGGCACGCAGTAGGGTGTCGGTGGCCAAGGCCGTAGCTTCCTCCCGGCTCCGGCCGCCGAGGCCGCCGGGGTGCACCACAATGCGGTCACCACCCATCAGCGACACCGCCCGAGCACTATCCAAAATATAGCGGATGCTGTTGTCCCGCTTTTCCGCCTCCGCAGAGGCCAGGGAGATGAAATAGGGGGCGTGCAGAGACACGGTGATGCCGTATTCCTCCGCCTGGCGGCGGATGGCTACCGCCGACTCCTCGCTGACCCGCACACCCCGGCCACACTGGTATTCATACGCTGTCAGTCCATGCTGTGACAGCCAGGCAAAGACCTGTAGAGTGGATTTGTTCCCTGCCGCATGAAACGCCTCACAGTTGCCGGCAGGGCCGAACAGGGCTTCAGTGCGCGTAGTCATTCTTTTTCCTCCTCTTTTGCCGAGGGCAACGCAGTAGTAAGCGCTCTAAGCGACGCTTGAATACGATAAATTTCTGCTCCACCTCCGGCTCGATGGGCTCCAGCAGGAAGGAGGGCATTCCCGCCAGGTTGGCGCCCAGAATGTCGGTGAAGATCTGATCGCCAATAACAACGCATTGCGCCGGGGGCAGACCCAGCGACGCGGCGGCGGCCTTGTACCCCCGGGGGCGGGGCTTGGCCGCCTTGGCCTGATATGGGAGCCCAATACGCTCAGCAAAGGGGCGCACCCGCTCTGCCTTGTTATTGGACACAACCGTGGGACGCAGTCCCGCCGCTATGACGGTGTCTAACCACGCGGCGACCTCCGGGGTCAGCTCCGGGTTATCATGAGTGGTCAAGGTGTTGTCCACGTCCAGTAGGACACCCACCACGCCCAACCGTTTTAGCTCCTCCACCGTGATGTCGGTGATCCGGCGGCGGTATACCGTGGGATAAAACAGGGACATTGTGTTCCCTCCAAACATAAAGATACAAGGCGGACGACATACTGCCGTCCGCCTTGTCTACGCACTTATTTGAATTTTCTCTTGCGCGCAGCTTCAGACTTCTTCTTACGTCTTACGGAAGGCTTCTCGTAGTGCTCTCTCTTGCGCACCTCAGCCAGCACACCGGAACGGGCGCAGGACTTCTTCCAACGACGCAGGGCGCTGTCCAAAGACTCATTTTCCTTTACGCGAACTTCTGACATACTTCTATTCCCTCCCTCCGCCATACCAGCAGGGGTTATTTGCAATAATGCGTAAATCATTATACTCAAAAAAGAGAAAACAGTCAAGAGGTTTTATCTCTTTTCTGAAAAATAATTTTTACGCAGGCTTTACAACGATGTTGACCAGCTTGCCGGGGACATACAGTTCCTTGATGATCTGCATCCCCTCCAGGGCAGGGGCAACCTTCTCGTCCGCCTTAGCGGCGGCCAAGGCCTCCTCAGCGGTGGCGTCCGCCGCGATCTGTACGCGGCTACGCACCTTGCCGTTGAGCTGTACGGCGATCTCCACGGTGGATTCCACACACGCAGCCTCATCATAGGTGGGCCAGGACTCAAAGGCAATGGTATCCTCGTGACCCAACGCCTGCCAGATCTCCTCGCCTACGTGGGGGGTAATACAGGAGAGCATCTTGATAAGACCCTCCGCAAACTCCCGGGGACAGGTGCCAACCTTGTAGACCTCGTTGACAAACACCATCATCTGGGCGATGGCGGTATTGAAGCCCAGCACCTCAAAGTCACCGGTGACCTTCTTAACGGTCTGGTGGTAGATCTTGGTCAGCTTACCGTCGTTATCCGCCGTGATGTTGGCAGGCTCGGTGAAGAAGTTCCACACGCGGTTGATGAACTTGCGCGCACCGGCAACAGCGGCGGTAGACCAGGGCTTGGAAACCTCCAGGGGGCCCATGAACATCTCATACAGACGCAGGGTATCCGCGCCGTAGTCCCGGACGATATCGCTGGGATTGACCACAAACTCCGGGAAGCGCTTGCCCATCTTGATGCCGTTTTCACCCAGGATCATACCCTGGTGCACCAGCTTCTTAAAGGGCTCCTTCACGGGAGACAGACCGTTGTCATACAGGAACCGGTTCCAGATCCGGGAATAGATCAGATGTCCCACCGCGTGCTCAGGGCCGCCGATGTACAGGTCAACAGGCATCCAGTGCTCCAGGAGCTTCTGGTCGCAGAATTCCTTGTCGTTCTTGGGGTCGATATAGCGCATGTAGTACCAGGAAGAACCTGCAGAGCCGGGCATGGTAGATGTTTCACGGATACCCTTGATGCCGCTGCCATCATACTGCTTCCATTCGGTGGCATTCTCCAGAGGTGCCTGACCGTTACGCCCCTTATAGTCCTCCAGTTCAGGCAGGACCAGAGGCAGCTCCTCATCGGGCAGGAACACGGTTTCGCCATCTTCCGTATAGACACAGGGAACAGGCTCGCCCCAGTAGCGCTGGCGGGCAAAGATCCACTCACGGAAGTGGTAGTTGGTCTTTCTTCTGGCAACGCCCATACCTTCCAGCTTGCAGGTGATGGCTTCCTTTGCTTCCTCTACGGTCAGACCGGTGAACTCCTCGGAATTAACCAGACGGCAGCCCTTGCCCAGGTAGTCCTGCTTTTCAAAGGCACACTGGGATACATCCCGACCGTCGATGAAGTCGGATCGTAGCCATGTCGTTCTGTGAGCCAAGGAGTTGA
>JAZSOW010000039.1:0-4160 GCA_045537135.1 Acutalibacteraceae bacterium | reverse complement strand
CCTTGGCCCACAGAACGACATGGCTACGATCCGACTTGTGTCGGGAATCACGATATCGCCCTCGCAAATTTGTCCGTCAATCAAAATACCATTGACAATGACAAACGGACCTTCGGCTTGCTTTGCCGTCATCCACGGCGTTCCGATCAGCGCACTTCCGCAGCCCATTCATCCGAATGGGCGGCTTTTGGGTTGCGTTTGGGGGATTTTCACCCGATGGTGTCCCACTCCTCCCGCCACAGACCGTGGCTCTCTAACAGCCCTCGCATATCGGCGGGAACGGAGGCGGTGAGGGCGATGGCCTCGCCGGTGACAGGGTGGATCATAGTCATGCGGGCACAATGCAGACCGTGGCGGGGCAGGTAGGTCTCGTCGGTACCGTACATGGTATCCCCTGCCAGGGGATACCCCAGCCAGGACAGATGTACCCGGATCTGATGGGTGCGTCCGGTCTCGATGACCACCCGCAGTAGAGAGATCTCTCCGTCGGTGCCAAGGCTCTGCCAGCGGGTGAGACTGTCCTTGCCGCCTTCACCCACCTCCCGGGTGATGCAGCTACCCTCTCGTACCCGGATGGGCTGGTCTATGACCCCTTCGCCGGTCAGAGCTCCCAGCACAATAGCCAGATACACCTTTTGCGGCTTCTGCGCCATGGCATAGGCTACATGGGGACTCTTTGCCGCCAACAGAAGGCCGCTGGTGTTGCGATCCAGCCGGTTGACCGGGCGGAAGGACAGGGGCGTGCCCTTTCGTTCAAAGTATCCCACCACCGCATTGGCTAAGGTGGGCTCCGGCTTGCCGGCGGAGGGGTGTACCGCCAGGTAGGGAGGCTTATTGATGACCAGCAGATGGTCGTCTTCATAGACCACATCCAAGGGGATATCTGCTCCCTCGATCTTTACCGCATCCTCCGGCATGCGCACCACTACGGTTTGCCCGGCGCGTAGCCGGTCGATGGAGCGCATGGGCACGCCATCAGCGGTCATGCCCCCCTCCACCCTTTTCAGCTTGACCACCATCCGCCAGGACAGGCCGCACTCCCGCCGCAGGAAGGTCTGCATGGTTTCCCCGTCATAGGCGTCGGGGACGGTATAGCGGTATTCGGTCATAGAGGGTACCTCCGTGTGGGAATGTTAGGGTCGGGCCGCCGCTTTGAGCATTTTGATACGGCGGAACAGCACAATGTTCAGGGCAACGAGGGTCAGCGACCAGGAGATGGGGTAGGATAGGTACAGGGTGGCGAGGTTGTGGAAGGCGGCAAAGGCCGTATACACCCAGCCTACCCGGAAGGCGCACACGCCGATAAGGCTGATGATCATTGGCGGCAGGGAGGAGCCGGTGCCCCGGATAGCGCCGGTGGCGGTGTCCATCATACCGCAGATGACGTAGGTGGACAGCACAAAGGACATACGCAGGACACCCACGTCAATGGCAGCCGTCGAGTCGGTGATGTAGATGCTGAGCAAGGGACGGGCGAACAGGATCGCGGCCGCGCTGAGCACCACGCCCATTGCCGCCATACAGCCCACGCAGGTACCGTAGATCTTGCGTACTCTGTCCGGCTTACCGGCACCGATATTCTGTCCGGCAAAGTTCATGGCCGTTTGGGAAAAGGCGTACATGGCCATATACACGAAGCCCTCAATGTTTCCGGCCGCAGTATTTCCGGCTACTGATACCGAGCCGAAGGAGTTGATGGAGGATTGGATAAGCATATTGGAGATGGAGAACATACAGCTTTGCAGGCCGTTGGGTAGCCCCAGGGACAGCATCTGCCGCACCGCGTGCGTGCGTAACTGTAGGGCTTTCGGATCCAGCCGGCAGGCATCCTTTCGCCGCATCAGCTTCCACAGCACCAGTACACAGCTTATAAGCTGTGAGATGGCAGTGGCCAAGGCTACCCCCGCTACATCCATATGTAGCTGTGTGACAAAGATCACGTTGAGCCCTACGTTGATCACCCCGGCGATGGCCAGGAAATACAGGGGGCTTTTGGTGTCTCCGGCGGCACGCAGGATGGCGGCACCGTAGTTGTACAGCATACCGGGGATCATGCCTACGAAGTAGATGCGCACGTACAGGGTGGACAGCTTCATAAACTCTTCCGGTGTAGCCATCCAAGTGAGCAGAGTGGGAGAGAGGATCACACCGATCACAGCGATCAATGCTCCGCTGATAGCGGCCAGTGGAATAGCTGTATGTACGGTGCGATGGATGTGCTCGTCGTTGCGGGCACCGATGGCCTGCGCCACCACCACGCCGGCACCGATGGAGATGCCGTTAAACAGGTTGACGAGCAACGCCACCATGGAACCGGTAGCACCTACCGCCCCCACCGAGCTACTGCCGCAGAACTGCCCGACTATCACCAGGTCAGCGGCGTTGAACAGCAGCTGCAGGAGGCTTGTGAGGATGATGGGGACTGTGTAGCGGATCACGTTGCCAAGCAGCGGCCCATTGACCATGTCAATGTCTTTTTTGACCCGAGTCATAGGTATCTCCTTCCACGAAAACACACGCTGAAAAGGTGGCTTGCAATCAGCAAGCCACCTTTTTAAAAATCACTTCTTCAAGGCCAGGGCAGCTTTCGCCTTAGCCACAATGTTTTCGGCAGAAAGGCCGTAGAGCTTCAGTAGCTCCACCGCTGGGCCGGATTGCCCAAAGGTGTCCTCTACACCGACGCGCACCACCGGGACGGGCACCGTTTCGGCGATGACCTCCGTCACAGCACTGCCTAGACCACCAATGATGTTGTGCTCCTCCGCCGTGACGATGGCACCGGTCTCCCGGGCAGCCTGTATCAGGATATCCTTGTCAATCGGCTTGATGGTAGCCATATTGATGACCCTCGCATCGATGCCATCGGCGGCCAGCATTTCAGCGGCCTGCAGTGCCTCGTTGACCATCAGGCCGGTGGCCACGATGGTCACGTCCTTGCCCTCACGCAACACCTGCCCCTTGCCGATAACAAAGGGAGCGTTTTCATCGGTGATGACAGGCACGGCCAAACGGCCAAAGCGCAGGTATACCGGGCCCTCCATTTCCACCGCGGCACGCAGAGCCTTGCGGGTCTCCACCGCATCAGCGGGGTTTAAGATGGTCATGCCGGGGATGGTGCGCATGAGAGCGATATCCTCACAGCACTGGTGGGTAGCGCCGTCCTCGCCCACGGAAATGCCCGCGTGGGTGGCACCGATCTTCACATTGAGGTGAGGGTAGCCGATGGAGTTACGCACCTGCTCAAAGGCGCGTCCGGCGGCAAACATGGCAAAGGAGGAGGCGAACACGATCTTGCCGGTAGTGGCAAGACCCGCCGCAATGCTCATCATGTTGCTCTCGGCAATGCCGGTATCGATAAACCGATCCGGGTAGGCTTTCTTAAACGTGCCGGTCTTGGTGGCGGCGGCTAAGTCCGCATCCAGCACCACCAGGTTCGGGTATTCCGCACCCAGCTCCACCAGGCCTTCGCCGTAGGCGTCGCGGGTGGCTTTCTTCATTACTTCCGCCATCTCTCAGCCCTCCAGTTCTTTCAGTGCCGCGGAAAGCTCCGCCATGGCGATATCATATTCGTCCTTCTTGGGGGCGCTGCCGTGCCAGCTGCACTGATTTTCCATAAAGGAAACGCCTTTGCCCTTCACCGTCTTCTGCACGATGGCGGTGGGTTTGCCGGTAATGGTGCGAGCCTCGGCCATGGCCGCCTCGATCTGCTCAAGGTCGTTGCCGTCTATCTCGATGACATGGAAACCGAAGGCCGCAAACTTCTCCGGGATGGGGTAGGGGGAGTTGACCTCCTCCACCGTGCCGTCGATCTGCAGATTGTTGTTATCCACAATGACCACCAGGTTGTCCAGCTTTTTGGCGGCGGCGTACATGGCCGCCTCCCACACCTGGCCTTCTTGAATCTCGCCGTCGCCCAGGATGGTGTACACCCGGTAGCTGTCGCCGCTAAGCTTGGCACCCAGCGCCATACCCACTGCGCAGGAGATACCCTGGCCCAGGGAGCCGGAGGACATATCCACGCCGGGAATGCGCTTCATATCGGGGTGTCCCTGCAGCGTGGAATCCGTCTTACGCAGGGTGGCGATCAGCTCCACAGGGAAAAATCCGCGATGCGCCAGCGCACCATAGAGGGCGGGGGCGGCGTGTCCCTTGGACAGCAC
>JAZSOW010000036.1:0-20896 GCA_045537135.1 Acutalibacteraceae bacterium | reverse complement strand
TAGGCACGCCGCCAGCGTTCGTCCTGAGCCAGGATCAAACTCTCAATAAATGGTATCTACACAGCCGAAGCTGTATCGATCATTAGTTGAGTTTGTAACTCATTAGACGCGCATAGCGCTTTTGTTGATGATGATCTCTCATCACCGGATTCCTCTCCTCATAGGAGTAGGAATTAACGGGTATTGTGTGTGTATTCGTTCTTGTCATACACTGTTTAATTTTCAAGGTCCATGGCGCTGCTCTGCGCGACGGCTACACGCCCTTCTCGCGAGACAGCTTTGCTATGATACCACCAATACCCCCTTCTTGTCAACACTTTTTTTGCAAAAAATGAAAAATTTCTTTATTTTTCTTTGCTCTTGTCAAAAGGGTATGAATATGGTATATTTTAGTATATGTAAAAGAAGCAAAATATACACAAAAAGGAGTTAAATCTATGAAACCTTACAGCATCTACGTGATCTACAGTTGCATTCCTGGCAAACGAGATGCATTTCTCAAGGCTATGGCTGATGCCGGCATCGCTGAAAAAGTTCGCGCGGAGGACGGATGCATCTTCTATGACTACTACATTCCGCTGGAAAACGACAACGATATCCTGCTGCTGGAAAAATGGGAGTCTAAGGAGCATCAGCAGCGGCACTGCGACCAGCCTCACATGGTGCAACTGCGCGCTATGAAGCCGGACTATGTCGCCGAGGGCCGCATGGGTGAGTTCCATTTGGATTGATATGATACCTAATATGCAAGAGCCGCCGGCTGGTGGCTCTTATCTTATTTTCCAGCATAATCGCTTGGCCATACGCCGTAGCGTCGTTCAAACATACGCGAAAAATTAGAGCGATCACTGTAACCGCATAAGGAGGACGCCTCCGAAACCGTGTATCCCTCCCGCAACAGGCGGGCGGCGTTCTCCAGGCGAACAGACAGCAGATACTCCTGAATACCGACGCCGTACCGCTTCTTAAACAGTCGGGACAAATAACGCCGGTCCAGTGATAAAGCATCCGCAATCCCTTGCACAGTGATCTCCTGCATATACGACGTGCGGATAAAGGTCTCCACACGACTGGCATAATGGTGACCGCCCGGTCGGTCAGCAAACAAGGCCGCCATGATCCGATGCACCACCGTTGCAATATACTCCTCGCGCATACTTCCCCAACCGGGAAAACCGTCCCGTAGCATGCCGCTGAGCTCACGAAAAACCGCATCCGGCAGAGCCCCTACAGGCGAAGGTAGCGTATCAAACCGTCGGGCAAGAGTGCCGGTAAACCCAACCCACACGTAGTGCCAAGGGTCGCGAATATCCGCCATATAGGTAGTCACCTCATCCGGACGGATAAGGAAGAACTGTCCTGCTGATAATTGGTAGGTCTTTTCTTTTGTCACGAAGATCCCCCTGCCGGACAATACGTAATGCAGTAAATAATACTGCCGTTCATACGGACCGAAGGTGTGACCAGGTGCACACGGCTCCACGCCGCAATCCAGCGGGTTGATATCGGTAAACTTTCGGTCACGCAGGGCGTGATAAACAAGACGGTCCACACTCTCCCCCTCCCTTTTAGGTTACATTTTACCACACGCAAAGCACCTGATGCAATAGAAAATGCGAAACTTGTCTGCTACAATATAGGCAAGCAAAAAGAAAGGAGCACGAGAATATGAAAATCACCTTTATGGGTGCCGGGAGCACCGTCTTTGCCAAGAACGTTTTGGGCGACACCATGCTGAGCGAGGTATTCCACGACGTCGACATCGCGCTGTACGACATCGACGAGGCGCGTCTGGAGGAATCCTACATCCTCATCGACGCGATGAACAAGACCATCAACGAGGGCCGCGCTACCGTAAGCAAGTATCTGGGCGTGGAGAACCGTAAGGACGCTCTGCGGGGGGCCAACTTTGTGGTGAATGCTATCCAGGTCGGCCTGTATGAGCCCTGTACCGTCATCGACTTTGAGATCCCCAAGAAATACGGCCTGCGGCAGACCATCGCTGACACCTTAGGCATTGGCGGTATCATGCGCGGTCTTCGCACCATTCAGGTACTCAAGGGCTTTGCCCGTGACATGGAAGAGGTGTGTCCCAACGCCTGGTTCCTCAACTACACCAATCCCATGGCGATCGTCTCCGGCTTCATGCAGCGTTTTACCAAGGTAAAGACCATCGGCCTGTGCCACAGCGTGCAGGTGTGCTCGGAGGGTCTGCTTAACAGATTGGGAATGGACGACAAGCTGGAGGGGCGTATCGAGACCATCGCCGGCATCAACCATATGGCCTGGCTGCTGGACATCCGTGACAAGGACGGCAACGACCTGTACCCCGAGATCCGCCGCCGCGCCAAGAAAAAGAACGCCACCGAAAAGCACGCCGATATGGTGCGCTTTGACTACATCGACAAGTTTGGCTACTACTGCACCGAATCCAGCGAGCACAATGCCGAGTACAACCCCTTCTACATCAAGCACGGGCGTGACGATCTCATCGAAAAATTCAACATCCCACTGGATGAATATCCCCGCCGCTGTGTCAACCAGATTGCCAACTGGGCTAAGCAGAAGGATGATATCCTCAACGGCGGCCAGGTGGAGCACCATCGCTCGCGGGAGTATGCCAGCCACATTATAGAGGCCATTGTCACCAACGTACCCTACAAGATCGGCGGTAACGTGATCAACAATGGGCTCATCACCAACCTGCCCGCCGACGCCTGCGTGGAGGTGCCCTGTATGGTGGACAACGCCGGTATCCATCCCACCTACATCGGTGCCCTGCCCACCCAGCTGGCGGCAATGAACGCCAGCAATGCCTACTGCCAGATGCTGACCATTGAGGCGGCTGTCACCGGCGATAAGCAGAAGGTGTATCAGGCGGCTATGATGGATCCCCACACCGGCGCCGAGCTGTCCACCGACGAGATCGTAGCTATGTGCGACGAGCTGTTGGAGGCTCACGAGAAGGCCGGTTACCCCTGCCTGCACGAGTAAGAACATAAAAAGCGCCCGACAGATACCATCTGTCGGGCACTTTTTTATTTCAGCATCTCTAAGAATTCCGCTTCGTCAATGATCCGCACACCCAACTGCTGGGCCTTGGTCAGCTTACTGCCGGCATCCTCCCCCGCTAACACCACGGAGGTCTTTTTGGACACGCTGCCGGCGGTCTTGCCGCCCCGCTCCTCAATGAGGGCGGAGGCTTCGTTTCGGGTAAGGGTGGGGAGTGTACCGGTCAGCACGAAGGTCATCCCGGCAAAGCGGTCATCCAGACGCTTGGTCTTGCTCTCCATATTCACCCCGCAGGCGGCCAGTTGCTCCACCAGCAGGCGGGAAGGCTCCAGCGCGAAAAACGCCACCACGCTCTGCGCCATCACCGCACCGAATCCGTCAATGGCTTCGATCTCCTCGGCGGAAGCGGTCAACACCCGCTCCATACTGCCAAAATGATCCGCCAACAGCTTAGCGGCCTTTTGGCCGATGTGACGGATACCCAGTCCGTAAACGACCCGGTACAGGTCGTTCTCCTTGGAGATGTTGACAGCCGCCAGAAAATTGTCTGCCGACTTTTCACCCAAGCCCTCCAGGACGCTGATCTCCTCCCGACGCATGGTGTACAGATCATAGGGGGTGTTAACCACACCAGCCGCGACCAACTGTTCCAGCACCGCGGGGCCCAGCCCATCGATATCCATGGCATCCTTGGAGGTGAAATGGATCAGATTACGCAAGCGCTGGGCGGGACAGGCCGGGTTGACACAGCGCAGGTCGGCTTCTTCCTCCTCCCGGATGACCGTCGCCCCGCAAGAGGGGCAAACCGCGGGAAGCTGATAGGGCGCGCCGCCCTCGTGGCGCACCACCCGCACCACTTCGGGGATAATGTCACCAGCCTTACGCATCGCCACCGTATCGCCGATAGCCAGGCCCTTTTCGTCGATGAAGTTTTGATTATGCAGGGTAGCACGGCTAACGGTGGTGCCCGCCAAAATTACCGGATCAAACACACCGGTAGGGGTCAGCACACCGGTGCGCCCCACATTGACCTCCACCCCGCGCAGTACCGTTTCCTTTTCCTCCGGCGGGTACTTGAACGCTACCGCCCAGCGGGGAAACTTGCTGGTACTTCCTAGGGTTTCTCGTTGTGTAAAGTCGTTTACCTTGACAACGGCACCGTCAATGTCAAAGGGCAGACCCACGCGCTTTTGGCCAATCTCCCGGACAAAGCCAATAACCTTCTCCACATCGGTGGTAACCCAAAAGAAAGGAATCACCGGGAACCCCAGCTCCTGCATACGTTGCAGAGACACGGCGTGGCTGTGCACGGTCTCCCCTTCTATCAACTGCATATTAAACACAAACAAGGACAAGTTGCGCCCTGCAACGACTGTAGGATCCTTCTGCCGCAAAGTACCGGCGGCAGAATTACGAGGATTTTTGAATACCTTTTCGCTGTTTTCCTCCTGCTGGCGCACCAAAGCGGCAAAGCTCTCCCGGGGCATATACACCTCACCACGGACAATCAGCCGATCCACCGGCTCGGTGAGTACGGCGGGGATGGGAGCGATCTGTCGCAGGTTAGCGGATACATCCTCCCCTACCAGACCATCACCGCGGGTGGCCCCCCGATAAAAACGGCCTTGACGATATTCAATGGCGATAGAAAGGCCGTCGATCTTGGGCTCCACCACGTATTCCGGATCCGAAATCGTCTCCCGCACACGGCGATCAAAATCGCGGATCTCCTCCTCGGAGAACACATCCTGCAAGCTACCAAGAGGCACCTCATGGGTCACCGGAGTAAACAGGCCGGACACCTCTCCATGCACCCGCTGAGTGTAGGAATCTGCTGTGATCAGCTGGGGATATTGCTCCTCCAGCTCCCGCAACTCCCGGGTGAGAGCGTCAAAGGCGTCATCCTCGATCTCCGGGGCATCCTCATCGTAGTACCGACGGCTGTGGTAATCGATCTCCTCCCGCAGAGCCGCTACACGTTTCTTCGCCTGTTCCAGTTCCATATTCTCACCATCCTGTTTACTCGACAGTTCCGTAATCAAATATCTTGCCAAGCAAGGTCTGATCGTCTCCGTACACCTCGGTCAAGGCATCCGGCACCTTGCCCAGCAGTACCGCCTCCGCCATGGGAAAAGCGGAATCCACCGCCACAGAGGAACGTCCGTCCGCCGTGATGACCACAAGAGAAATATGCACATTCAACAATACCCTGTAGGCACTCTGATTTATCCCCACCGCCTCCAGCGATGAGGATACGGTGGTAAGCACCCGGGCATTAACACCGATGGGAAAACGCACCAGCGGCCCCCAACCGCTAAGCCAATCCGGCCCCACAAGGGTGCCCAACGGCACCCCGATCTCGAGAGAGGATAGCTCTTGCAGTTCCTTGAGCACCGAGGATGCCACCGCGGTTTTAATTATGTTGACAGCGGCGGCATCGGCCATAACGGAGGACAACATATTCTGCTCATTATAAGTGACCTTTAGCATCGAGCGGCAAAGATCCGCCTTGTCGGCTAACACAGCCGCCATTGTTTCGTTGGCTGTCTGCTCTGCCAACAAGCGGGCGCGGTTTTCGGCATATTGTGTGACGATGGGGCGAATGCGAATAAACGCTGTCACCGTCAGAATAACACAGGCCAGCAACACCACCAGGAGCCATTGCCACAGCCCAAAGTGAAAGTGCCGACGAATCCCCCTGCGCCTCATCACCACCACCTCATCCCAGCATATGGGAACAAGGTGTCCGGTGTGCGAGGTGGTTTTACACCTCGGCAGTAGCGGTGGCGGTCTCCTCCTCGGTTTCGGGGGGCTTCTCTACCTTTTCGTTTAGCTTCTTACGCACCTCCACGCCCTCATACTTCAGACGGAACTGCACCCGACCAAAATACTTCTTGTCGCACTGGCGACAAGTGAACTCCGCGCAGAAGGCGCGGCTGTGGAAACGCCATTTCCCAATCCGCTTCATATCCCGCCCACATGCAGGGCAAGAAAAGCACAGCTCACTGCGCTTAACCAGCGGGTTGTCAATATCACTAATGATGGTGGTTTTAAAGGTGATCCGGCGATAGAACTCCTCATCCACCGGCTGAATAGCGTCAGCAAAGGTTGCCGGGTCATATACCTTCTGCAGGATCTGCGCGGTAAGGAGGCTGTCATCCAGCGCCCGGTGGAGAGACATATCGTCCTCAGGGATACCCAACATCTCCCCAGCCCGGGCGAGACCCAGCTGTTGACCACCTTCAACCCCCATGCGTTCCTGGGCATAGGCCTGAAAATCCATATAGCTGTGCAGGAACGGCACCTCCTGTCGCCCATAGAAAAAGCGACAGTTTTCCATGAATACCAGCAGATCCGTGATGCTCCAGGTGAGAATGACCGCCGGCTCCTCCCCGATCCACGCAGAGAAGCGGCGTACCATCTTGGCAAAGGTGGTACCATCCTCCAGATCCTCCGCAGTGATGTGGGTCAGATCGGTCACGATACCGGACAGCTTCTTGCTGACCGTGGGGCGGATGGTGGCCTGAAAGGTGTCCACCTGCCGCATAGCGGCATCCAGCCGCACCGCACCGATCTCGATGATTTCATTAAAGTAGCCGTGCGCCTTCTTGGAGTAACTGCCGTTCCATTCCAGGTCAACGACGATATACTGCATCAGCCCATTTCTCCCAGCACGCGGCCTCCCAGCAGATGAAAGTGCAGATGGTGCACGGTCTGCCCGGCATCCACGCCGTTGTTGGTAATGATACGATAGTCCGTAACCCCCAGCTTTTCCGCAATGGTGGGGATGACCTCAAAGATGTGCGCCACAGCGGCACTGTTGGTCGTCGTCACCGCACGAGCACCCGCCAAATGGGTCTTGGGGATGATGAGCACATGCACCGGCGCTTTAGGCTCGATGTCATAGAACGCCAGCACCTTGTCATCCTCGTACACCTTCTTGGAGGGGATGTCCCCGGAAACGATCTTGCAAAACAGACAATCCATAGCTATTGTCTCCTTATATCAAAGAATTATTTCAGCATCTTCGCCACGGCATCCGCCACCGCGTCTACCACCGCATCCGCCTTGGACACATCCTTACCGCCCGCCATAGCAGAATCCGGGCGGCCACCGCCCTTACCGCCGCAGACAGCAGCGATCTCGCGCACGATGTTGCCGGCATGAGCACCCTTTGCCACCGCGCCGGCGGTAGCCACCGCCAGGATGCTGACCTTATCCTCGCCGGTGGTGACCAGCACCACCACGCCCTCGCCGATCTTGTCCCGCAACTGGTCGCCCAGCTCACGCAGACCAGCGGTATCCAAGGTGGGGACGCGGGTAGCCAGCACCTTGATGCCGCCGATTTCCACCGCCTTGTCGGTCACGTCGCCCACAGCGCTCTGCGCCATCTTGTTCTTAAGGCTCTCGTTCTCCGCCGTTAGCTCCTTAACCTGTGCCAGCAGATGGGTCAGCTTGTCCTCCACCTCGGTATCCTTAGCCTTGAGCAGGGTGGCAATGTGCGCCACACGCTCCTCCAGAGCGGCATAGTAAGCCAGCACGTTGTCGCCGGTAATGGCTTCAATACGGCGCACGCCGGCGGCGATGCCCGCCTCGCTAACGATCTTAAAGGTGGTGATGGCGCCGGTGTGGGACACGTGGGTGCCACCACACAGCTCCTTGGAGAACTCGCCCATGGAGACTACCCGGACGGTGTCGCCGTACTTTTCGCCAAACAAGGCCATAGCGCCGGATTTCTTGGCTTCCTCAATGGTCATCTCGGCGGTGTTCACCGCCAGATCTGCCGCGATCTGCTGGTTGACAATGGCTTCCACCGCCGTCAGTTCTTCCGCCGTCATGGCCTGGAAATGGGCAAAGTCAAAGCGCAGGCGGATGGGCGTGACCAGGGAGCCCTTCTGCTCCACGTGATCGCCCAGCACGGTGCGCAGAGCCTTCTGCAGCAGGTGGGTGGCGGAGTGGTTTTTACAAGTAGCGGTGCGGGCGGTGGATTCCACACGAAGCTCCACCGACTCGCCGGCGGCCAGCATACCGCTAACCATGGCACCCACGTGCCCCACCTTGCCGCCGCGCAGCTTGATGGTCTCCTTTACCTCAAAGGTGCCGTTGGCACCCACGATAAGGCCGCTGTCGCCCTCCTGACCACCCATGGTAGCATAGAAGGGAGTCTTCTCCACAAACACGGTGCCGGACTGCCCTTCCATCAGGGTGTCGCACAGCTCCTCCTCTCCGGCCAACGCTAAAACGGTAGAGGTGGCCGTAAGGTTATCGTAGCCTACAAACGCGGTGGTGACGGAAGCGTCGATCAGGTCATACACAGTAGCGTCGGCACCCATATAGTTGGTGACCTCGCGGGAAGAACGGGCGCGGGTGCGCTGCTGTTCCATCTCCGCCTTGAAGCCGGCCTCGTCGATGGCGAAGCCCTTCTCCTCCAGGATCTCCTTGGTCAGATCCACCGGGAAGCCGTAGGTGTCGTACAGCTTAAAGACAGAGGCACCGTCCAGCTCGGTCTTGCCGGACTGTCGCAGGACTTCCTCCATATCCCCAAGGATACGCAGGCCCTGGTCGATGGTCTTGTTGAACTGGGTCTCCTCATTAGAGAGCACCTTGAAGATGAACTCCTTCTTCTCCTCCAGCTCCGGGTAACCGTCCTTGGAACCGGCAATGACGGTGCTGCTCAGATCCGCCAAAAACTGCCCCTCGATGCCGAGTAGGCGACCATGGCGGGCGGCGCGACGAATCAGGCGACGCAACACGTAGCCGCGGCCTTCATTGGTGGGCATAATGCCGTCGGAGATCATGAAGGTGGCGGAACGAATATGGTCGGTAATCAAGCGGATGGAGATGTCGTGCTGCAGATTCTCCTTGTAAGTCTTGTGAGCCAGATCGCACACATGCTGACGCAAAGCATGCAGGGTGTCCACATCAAAGATGGAATCCACATCCTGTACCACCACCGCCAGGCGTTCCAGCCCCATACCGGTGTCGATGTTCTTCTTCTCCAGGGTGGTATAGTTGCCGTTGCCGTCGTTATCGAACTGGGTGAACACGTTGTTCCACACCTCGATGTAGCGGTCACACTCACAGCCCACGGTGCAATCCGGCTTACCACAGCCGTACTTTTCGCCCCGGTCGTAGTAGATCTCCGAGCAGGGGCCGCAGGGGCCGGCACCGTGCTCCCAGAAGTTATCCTCCTTGCCGAAGCGGAAGATACGCTCAGCGGGGATGCCCACTTCCTTATTCCAAATATCAAAAGCCTCGTCATCCTCCAGGTAAACAGAGGGATACAGACGCTCGGGGTCCAGCCCCACCACCTCAGTGAGGAACTCCCAGGACCAGGCGATGGCCTCGTGCTTGAAGTAATCACCGAAGGAGAAGTTGCCAAGCATCTCAAAGAAGGTGCCGTGGCGAGCGGTCTTACCCACGTTCTCGATATCGCCGGTGCGGATGCACTTCTGGCAGGTGGTTACCCGGTTACGGGGCGGAATCTCCGCGCCGGTAAAGTAGGGCTTGAGAGGAGTCATACCCGCATTGATAAGCAGTAGGCTCTTATCGTTGTGTGGAACCAGGGAAAAGCTGGGCAGGCGCAGATGGCCCTTGCTTTCAAAGAAGGACAGGTACATCTCGCGCAGTTCGTTAACACCGTATTTTTTCAGTTCTTTTGCCATATTGACATCTTCCTTTCTGCGGATGGGCAACAAAAAAGCCCCCGCCCGACAATGGGACGGAGGACCGTGGTACCACCCAAATTGCACCGCGTGACGCGATGCCGCTTTACCACCCGTAACGAGGGTGAACCGCCGCCGCTTATGTCGCGGGGAGCTCGGGAGTGGCCATCCGTCAGCCAGCGCAACACCCTCACAGCGCGGCTATACCGCAGGTGCATTCTCTGTGCGCTTTGTGAGCGGGTATTCTCCGTCACAGCCTTTATCCCCATAAGTATAGGACAAACCGTCGCTTTTGTCAAGGAGAATTGATAGAAAATCCCCACAAAGAAAACACCGCCGGGTAACCCCGGCGGTGTTTTCTTGCCCCTCTTACCGTGTCCTCGTGTGAGGTTTCCGGGGGCGAGTGCTTTATTCCTCGTAGCGCACGTCTCGTCCCAGAGCCTTAACGGGATCCACCTTGTTGCCGTCTACCATCATCTCCAGGTGCAGGTGTGCCCCCTGTGCCGCTTCGCAGGGGATCTCCCCCAACGTGCCGATTCCCTTCCCCACCTTGACGCTGTCGCCTACAGCAACCGTCGGCGTAACGCCATAGTAGATAGACAGCACGTCCATCCCATGGTCCAGTGTGATAATCGTGCCCCATAAGGGATCTGTTTCCACCGCTTTCACCGTGCCGTCTGCCAGGGCTTTCACCGTCTGCCCGGCCTCACCGGTAAAATCCGTACCGTCATGCACCCGCCAATCCTGCATTGTCTTGCAGTACTGCAAGCTACCGTCGCTGTAAGCTTTTTGTACAGTGTTGCCCATAGGCAGGATATACAGGTCTGCCACTTTGGTGGTGGTCGTCGCCGTGGTCGTGGTGGTGGTCGTCGTCGTGGTGGTCGTGCCCTTCGGCAGACCGGATACGATCTGCTCCACCGGGTAGGTATCCGTACCGGGGGTGGACTCCGCCGGCTTTGATACGAACAACGCCTCTCCAAAGGTCGCCACGGCGATACCACCGGCGGCCAACAGGCAGACTGCCAGCGTCATATAAAACCCACGACCATTTAAAAAGCTCTTGAAACGGGATGTCTTATGAATGGGTTCCTTATCCATATTCCCAACCTCCTTACCTTCTGAGGACAGTATGCCCCCTCCGTCACCGTTCTATTCAGCAGTCACATTGTTTGTGTAGTTTGGACAGAGTAAGGTGAAACATTTTGTCGAGTTTGCCCTCTTGTCAGCCAACCGCGATATGTGCTATAGTAAATTAGTTAAAGGAAATAGAAAGGAATGGATGGAATGGGAATCGGTTTCCCGCTGTATGTTGACCTGACAGATAATAACTGCACCATCTTCGGAGGCGGCGAGAACACGGTGCGCCGTGTGCGTGAGCTACGCCGTTTCGGTGCCAAGGTCACGATCATCAGCCCCACCCTGTGCCCTCCCCTGGTAGCGCTCAGCGAACAGGGGGAGATACGCCATATCCCTCGCAGGTATTACCGTGGTGATTGCAGCAATGCCCAGCTGTGTGTGGCGGCTACCGGTGACCCCAACGTGAACATTGCCATTGCTACCGAGTGCAAGGCTAAGGGAATCCCTGTCAACGTGACAGACCCGGCAGTCTACGGTAATTTTCATTTCCCACGGGTGGTCATCCGTGAGGATGTGGTGATCTCCGTAGCGGGTGATGTCCCCAGCGAAAAGCTAAAGCGGCTGCGGGATCGTCTGCAAGACGCAGTGCCAGAAATGCTGGAGCAAATCGACAGCGAAGCGGAATAAGTTGAAACGAGCCGATCTATAAAGACCGGCTCGTTTTTTCACTCCTTAGAACAGGTTGTTCTGCTTGTTCTGCTGGCTCTGATCGTTCTTCTTATTCTGCTGACTCTGGTTGTTCTGCTTGTTCTGCTGGCTCTGGTTGTTCTGCTGATTCTTATTCTGATCCATCATGCGATCCTCCTATCTGTCATCGTTGAGCGACCCTAATTGCCGCCCACGGTAGTATTGTGTCGCCACGCCGCAAAATTATGCGAAAGAATTGGTGCAACAGCATTGCACAGCGAGGTATAATGTGATAAAATATAAGCGATTATAGAGTGAAAGGAGCATGACCGTGGACATCCGTGTGGGCGATATCCTTGAAATGAAGAAAAACCACCCTTGCGGTAGCCGAAGCTTTGAGGTACTGCGTATCGGGATGGATTTTCGTCTGCGGTGTGCGGGCTGTGGACGCGAGATGATGATCCCCCGCCTCAAGGCGGAAAAGAACATTCGTCGCATAGAGCGGCAGGGGTAGCAACGCGTTTCTGTGACAACAACTCCGACAGAAAGGCGGCCTTATCATGACCGAAAAACTCACCGAGCTTGCCCGCCGCTATGAGGAGATCACCCAGCGGCTGTACGACCCCACCGTGACAACGGATCCGGAGCAATACCGCGCCTTGATGAAAGAAAGCAACACCCTGCGTCCCATTGTGGAGGCCTATACCGCCTATAGAAAAGCGGAGCAAAGCATCGCCGAGGCAGAGGAATTGCTGGCAGAAGCGGGCACGGATAAAGAGCTACGGCAATTGGCACAGCAGGAGCTGGAGGACAGCAAGGCGCTGGTTAGCCAACTGAGCAATGAGCTCAAGCTCCTGTTACTTCCCCGGGATCCTAATGACGACAAGCACGTCATCGTGGAGATCCGTGCCGGTGCCGGCGGCGAGGAATCTGCGCTGTTTGCCGGTTCTCTGTACCGCATGTACAGCATGTATGCCGACAGACAGGGCTTTATCACTGAAACCGTCAGCGGAAACGCCACCGAGTTGGGGGGCTACAAGGAAATCAGCTTTATGATAAACGGTGACGGCGCTTACAGTCGTTTTAAGTTTGAGAGCGGTGTGCACCGGGTACAGCGGGTGCCGGAGACCGAGACCGGCGGGCGGATCCACACCTCCACCATCACGGTGGCGGTGCTGCCGCAGGCGGAGGACGTGGAGTTGGAAATCAACCCCGCCGATCTACAGATCGACACCTTCCGCTCCAGCGGTGCCGGTGGCCAGCACATCAACAAAACCGAGTCGGCCATCCGCATCACCCACCTGCCCACCGGCATGGTGGTGGAATGTCAGGATGAGCGCAGCCAGTTTAAAAACAAAGACAAGGCCATGCGGGTGCTCCGCTCTCGTCTGCTGGAGCAAAAACAGCAGGAGCAGCAATCCGCCATCGCCGCTGACCGTCGCGCCCAGGTAGGTACCGGTGACCGTAGTGAGCGCATACGCACCTACAACTTTCCCCAGGGTCGGGTGACGGATCACCGCATCGGGCTGACATTATACAAAATTGATAGCATCCTCAATGGGGATCTGAACGAACTCATCGACGCGCTGATCACCGCTGACCGGGCGGAAAAGCTACAGCACGCCGAAACGGAATAGGAGCAGCAATGGAAACAAAACAGCTATTACCGACGCCGGAGGGAATCGACGAAGCGGCTCATCTGCTACAAGAGGGGCAGCTGGTGGCGATCCCCACAGAAACGGTATACGGTCTTGCCGCCAATGCCCTTGATCCGGCAGCAGTGGCCTCGATATTCACAGCAAAAGAACGTCCCATGGACAACCCGCTGATCGTCCACATCGCCGATATGGACGACTGGGCGCCGCTGGTGACCCATATCCCGGACAACGCCCGACGGTTGGCCGAGGCCTATTGGCCGGGGCCACTGACCATCATCCTGCCGGCGGCGGAATGTGTCCCGGATGAGGTGCGAGGCGGGCTGTCCACCGTGGCGGTACGTTTCCCCTCCCACCCGGTTGCACAAGCAGTGATCCTGCACGCAGGATGCCCTTTGGCCGCGCCGTCAGCTAATCGCTCCGGTGCCCCCAGCCCCACCAACGCCACCCGCGTAACAGAGGATATGCAGGGGCGCATCGCGGCCGTGCTGGACGGTGGCGAAAGCGCCGTGGGCGTGGAATCCACAGTAGTGGATCTATGCCATACACCGCCTCGCCTTCTGCGCCCCGGCGGCATTACCCCCGCGATGCTAGAGGAGGTGCTGGGAACCATTGAAATCGACGATGCCGTGACACACACGCTAAAAGCCGGTGCCGTCGCCGCCTCCCCGGGTATGAAGTATAAGCACTACGCCCCCCAAGCGCGTATTCGTCTGGTAAAGGGTGGTGCCAAAAGCTACGTTCACTATGTGAACAGCCACGCGGGCGAGGGGGTCGTTGCCCTCTGCTTTGAGGAAGAGCTTTCCTCATTAACAGTGCCGGCACTGAGCTACGGTCATCGGGACGATCCGTTGGAGCAAGCGCACCGGCTGTTTGACGCTCTACGGCAATTGGATGAGATGGGAGCAAAAGTCGTGTACGCCGCCGCCCCCTGTCCCCGCGGCGTGGGCTTAGCGGTATACAACCGGCTGATACGCGCCGCCGGCTTTGATGTGATAAATGCCATCCGTGTCATCGGGCTGACCGGCCCCACCGGCGCGGGCAAATCCACCGTTGCGGACGCCTGGCGGCAAGCCGGTGCCGCCATTATCGATGCGGATAAGGCGGCGCGAGCGGTGACCGCGCCCGGCTCCCCCTGCCTTGCGAAGCTAGAGGAAGCCTTTTCCCCTGCCATCCTGACCCCAGAGGGGACACTCAACCGCCAAGAGCTGGCACGCCGCGCCTTCTCCTCCCCGGAGAACACCGCCCTACTCAACAGCATTACCCATCCGGCTATTATTGACACTATGACGGCGTGGCTGGAGGCCGCCGCGGAGGAAGGACACGATGCCGCCGTGCTGGATGCGCCGCTACTGTATGAGGCGGGAGCTGACCGGCTATGCCATCACATTGTAACGGTAACCGCCAATGCCGATCATCGGCTTGCCCGGATCATGGCGCGGGACGGATTGTCCGAGGAAGCCGCCCGTCAGCGTATGAACGCGCAAAAGCCCGATAGCTTCTATTGCCGGGAGGGTGTCACCATCCTACACAATAACGGCGACGAGAGCGCCCTGCAACAGCAAGCAGCCGCTTTGTGGCAACACCAGGATGGGTGGTGGTCCACCGAATGAAGCAAACGACTCGCGCCTTTCTGCACGGCGTGCTCACCGTGCTGGTTTGTGCAGCAATCATCATTCCCGGCATCCTGCTGTTAAACCACAGCTACCGTCGGTATATGACCAGTATATACCCATTGGAGCATCAGGCACTGGTGGAGGCCGCCGGACGCGAACAAAACATCCCATCATCACTGATCTATGCGATCATCCACACCGAGAGCAGCTTTGAGGAAACTGCCATATCTACCGCCGATGCCAAGGGGCTGATGCAGTTGACTGATGACACCTTTCTGTGGGCGCTGAATCGCGCCGGAGAAAGCGGCCGGTATACGGTGCGGGATCTGTACGATCCGGCGGTGAACATTCGATACGGCGTGTATGTATTATCTCTTTTGGGGGAACAATTTGAAGACACACGTACGGTACTTGCCGCGTACAATGCCGGACAAGGCCGGGTACGGGAATGGCTGGATGACCCCGCCTATTCCTCCGACGGTGTGCACCTGGACACCATCCCCTATAAGGAAACGGAAGACTACGTGGAACGAGTCATCGCTACACAGGAACGGTATCGAGAGCTATACGATTTAGAATAAGGTGGTATGAACTATGGCAAAGAATGAGAAGACCGCAGCAGAGCTCCTGCGAGAGGAGCTGTGCTACAAAACGGAAAACGGCGGCAAAGCGTTATCGACTGACGTGCTGGCTGCCTGTGATCGCTACTGTGAGGGCTACAAAACCTTCCTCGATGACGCTAAGACCGAGCGGGAGGCTGTTGCTGTAGCCATTGCTATGGCAGAAAGGCAGGGGTTTGTCCCCTTTGACCCCGCCGCCCAGCTGAAGACCGGTGATAAGGTGTACCTTAATAACCGAGGCAAGGCGCTCATCCTGGCGGTCATCGGCACCAAGCCCATCACCGAGGGCGTGACCATTGCCGCTGCTCACATCGATTCCCCCCGGCTGGATCTTAAGCCCAATCCCCTGTACGAGGATAGCGAGCTGGCATACTTTGACACCCATTACTATGGTGGTATCAAGAAGTACCAGTGGACTGCCATCCCTATGGCGTTGCACGGTGTCATCATCCGCAAGGACGGCACCACCGTTAATGTAACCATCGGTGAGGATCCCCAGGATCCGGTGTTCTGCGTCACCGACCTACTCCCTCACCTGGGTGCGGAGCAGATGAAGCGCGCCGCCGGCGAGGTGGTCAAGGGGGAGGATCTCAACCTACTCATCGGCTCCCGCCCCTTCCTGGATGACGAGGGCAGCGAGTCGGTAAAGCTAAACATTCTAAGCATCCTCAACAAGAAATACGGCATCGTGGAAGCGGATTTCCTCTCCGCTGAGCTGGAGATCGTACCTGCCTTTGGTGCCCGTGACGTGGGTCTTGACCGTAGCATGATCGGCGCCTACGGTCACGATGACCGCGTATGTGCCTATCCCTCCGTCACCGCTATCCTACTGTGCGGCACCCCTGCCTATACGGCTGTTACTATTTTGGCTGACAAGGAGGAGGTGGGCTCCGATGGGAACACCGGTATGAACTCCTCCTTCCTGCGGTATTTCATCGATGATTTGGCCGCTGTGTTCGGTGCCAAGGGACACCACGTGCTGTCCAAGTCCATCTGCCTGTCGGCGGATGTGAACGCGGCACTGGATCCCATCTATCCCGAGGTGATGGTACGCACCAACGCCGCCAAGATCAACCACGGCGTGTGCATCACCAAGTATACCGGTGCTCGCGGCAAGTCCGGTACCAGCGACGCCTCTGCGGAGTTCATGGGGCGTATCCGCCGCATCCTGGACGAGAAGGATGTGCTATGGCAGACCGGCGAGCTGGGTAAGGTGGATGCCGGCGGTGGTGGTACCGTGGCTATGTATATCGCCAACCTGGACGTGGACACCGTAGACCTGGGTGTACCGGTGCTGAGCATGCACGCCCCCTTTGAGGTAGTCTCCAAGATCGACGTGTATATGGCGCACCGGGCGTTCCTCGCCACCATGCAACGGTGAGTGTATCCATGATTTTGTATAAAGATGAACATCTCCTGCTGGTGGAAAAGCCGGCAGGGGTGCTCTCCCAGGCGAATGCCGCCGGTGGGGATAGTCTTCCCCAACGGCTGGAGGAACAGGGCGTGCCTGTACTACCGGTACATCGATTAGATCGAGCTACTGGCGGTGTGATGGTGTATGCCCGCACACCTAAAGCGGCGGCAAAGCTATCCACACTGGTCGGACAACACGACACATTTTGCAAGGAATATCTCGCGGTGGTAGCCGGCTGTCCCAAGGAATCGGCAGGCACCATGGAGGATCTGTTGTACCATGATGTCAAGCGCAACAAATCCTTTGTGGTCAAGCGTCTACGCAACGGCGTGCGCAAGGCGAGCCTTTCCTACACCGTCCTACAAACGAGCGAGACGTCACAAGGCATCTTTAGCCTAGTGAAGGTACAACTACACACCGGACGTACTCATCAGATACGAGTGCAGTTTGCCTCCCGGGGGATGCCGCTGGCGGGTGACAGCCGCTACGGCGGTGTGCGCACCTGTCCGCTGGCTCTGTGGAGCTGTCGACTCGCCTTCCCCCACCCACTCACCGACGTGGAGGTCATGGGAGAGAGCCGTCCGGACGCGTCCGTTTTTCCGTGGAATGTGTTTACGTTAGAATAAATAGAAAAACCGCTTCCCGGCATGGGAAGCGGTTTTTCTTATGTTCTGATCATTTCCACAGCTCAGCGGGATACACGCCCTGCTCGGTGAGATCGGCCAGCGCGGTACGCACCATCTCATGGTCGGCGGCATAGGTCATGCCATACCACTTATCGGTGGTGGGCAGCACCTGCACGTCTGCCTCGCCGGCGTCCATCATGGAGTCCACCGCAAAGGGCAGGTAGAACTCGGACTTGAGCTGGGTACCCTTCTCATCCAGGAAAGCGCAGAAGCGGCTCTCAAAATAGTCCAGGGTACCGGCGGGGAATGCCCAGCAGTTCATGGACACGTAGCATTCCTCCGGCAGTACCGTCCAGGAGGCACCGTCATCCTCGGTAAACTGGGGCTTGCCGTCGCGGATCTCAATGTGGGTGCGCTCGGTCAGACCGGTGAGCTGACCATCCGCCGCTACCTCACAGATGCCACGAGACACGTAGCCGTTCTCCGTCAGCGTGTTGCGCAAAAGATACCCGGCCATCGCCATGTGCAGCTTGCTATCCTCCTGGGGCTTCTGCAGGAAATCCACCAGGAGCTTAAAGCACTCCCGGCCATAGTAATCATCCGCGTTAATGACCGCAAAGGGTTCCTTGACTACATCGCGACAGCACAGCACCGCATGACCGGTACCCCAAGGCTTTTCACGCCCTTCGGGGACGGTGTAGCCCGCCGGAAGGGCATCCAGCTCCTGGTACACGTACTCCACCGGGATATGGGCGGCGATGGTATCACCGATCTCCTTCTTGAACTCCGCCTCGATGGCGTGCTTAATGACAAACACCACCTTGCCAAAGCCGGCGCGCACCGCATCATACACAGAATAATCAATGATCTTTTCCCCCGCAGGCCCCACAGGAGTGATCTGCTTAAGACCGCCAAAACGGCTACCCATACCGGCGGCCATGATAATGAGTGTAGGTTTCATAACAAAAGATCCTTTCAAAGTTGTTGCTATCATTATACCGCGAATAAGCAAAATTGCAAGCGAATTGACCATTTTAACTAGTTTTTGCTACAAATGTCCATTGCAAACAGCCAGAAATAGGATATAATAGGAGTAGAAATTATTGGGAGGTCATCAACTATGGCTATTCTGATCACCGGCGGCTGCGGCTACATCGGCAGTCATACCTGCATCGAGATGCTGAAGGCAGGCTACGACATCGTTGTCATTGATAACTACTACAACTCCAAGCCCGAGGCTCTGCGCCGGGCCAAGGAGCTGGCCGGGAAGGATTTCCCCTTCTATGAGTGCGACATTCGGGATGCGGAGGGTCTGCGCAAGATCTTCACCGCCCACAAGATCGAAGCAGTCATTCACTTTGCCGGTCTCAAGGCGGTGGGCGAATCGGTGCAGATGCCTCTGACCTACTACGATAACAATGTGGGCGGCACCGTAGTCCTGTGCCAGGTCATGAGCGAGATGGGCTGTAAGCGGATGATCTTCTCCTCATCTGCTACGGTGTACGGCACCGGCAATCCCTCTCCCCTGCTGGAGGATATGCCCACCGGTGCGGTGACCAACCCCTATGGGCGCACCAAGTTCATGATCGAGGGCATCCTTAATGACCTTTGCATTTCCGATCCGGAATGGTCGGCGGTGCTCCTGCGATATTTCAACCCCATCGGTGCTCACGAGAGCGGCCGTATTGGTGAGGATCCCATCGGCATCCCCAACAACTTGATGCCCTACATCTCCCAGGTGGCCATCGGCAAGCTCAAGCAACTGTCGGTCTTTGGTGACGACTACGATACCCACGACGGCACCGGCGTGCGGGATTACATCCATGTGGTGGATCTAGCTAAGGGTCATGTCAAGGCGGTGGATTACGCGTTGGCACACACCGGAGCAGAGGCCATCAACCTGGGCACCGGCATCGGCTACAGCGTGCTGGATCTGGTGAAAGCCTTCAAGGCCGCCAACGGTGTGGATGTGCCCTATGCCATCTCCCCTCGCCGCACCGGCGACGTAGCTACCTGCTACTCTGACCCCTCCAAGGCGGCCCGCCTGCTTGGCTGGAAAGCGGAAAAGAATGTGGAGGATATGTGCCGCGACGCCTGGCGTTGGCAGTCCCAGAACCCCAAAGGTTACGATGCATAAAATACAGTAAAAACGTCCCCGATGACATTATGGACATCGGGGACGTTTCCTTATACTCTTCCTTTTTGGTTACTCAGACCAAGAATGTAGTCCGTCGACACATTATAAAACCGCGCCAGTTGAATAAGCACTTCCGTTGGAATATCCCGCTGTCCTAACTCATAATTGCTATACACCTGCTGAGAACAGTGCAGGATCTCTGCCATCTGTTTTTGTGTAATATCCTTGTCCTCTCGCAGATCGCGAATACGCCGGTATACCATCCCCATCACCTCTTCAAAAACAGTATACTTCACAACAAAATGCGGTATGCCGTTTTACTGCAAATTGCGGTATTGACAGGTGAGCAGTTCTATGGTATACTGAATAATAGAAAAGGAGGTGTCGTCGTTGCACCGAAAACAGAGCCTTGTACTCATCGCAGTAATCGCTGCCATGTTGCTTCTATTAAGTGCCATGGTGTTACTGATACGCCCATCGCCAGGTGCTTCCACATCTACACCGGCCACCACCAGCACGTCAGCCAACACCTCCACCACAACAACGACTACGGCCGAAGAAACGACAACGACAACCTCCGTTCACACCACGACGACAACCACAACCACCACGACCACCAAGGTGCCCACCACGACCACGACCACAGCACCTCCCTCATACAAAGTTATACGAGGCGAAAATAGTGTGCATATACAAGCCCCCCTTCTGTGCCAGTATCCGGAATATCCTTCCGGCTGTGAGGCTACGGCAACGGTGATGGCTCTACGCTACGCAGGGGAAAGCATCAGCGTGGCGTACTTTATCGACAACTACCTTGCATGTAGTAGAAATTTCTACTGGGAGGGGGGAAAGCAATACGGCCCCAGCCCTTATGAATACTTTTTGGGCGACCCCCGGTCGGAGAACAGCTACGGCTGTATGTCCCCCGTTATTAAAAAGGCCCTCATACGTCATTTCGGCTCGGACAAGCGGGTAATCGACGCCGGCGGCACCGCCTTGAGCGACCTGTGTGAGCAGTATATCGACAAGGGCGTCCCTGTAATCATCTGGGCCGGCATCGGTATGTCCCCCATTTTAAAAGGAGCGTCATGGACTCTGCCGGACGGCACCCTGTACACATGGCCAAGCGGCGAGCACTGCCTGCTGTTGGTAGGCTACGATAATGACACCTATTACCTCAACGATCCTACCCACGGAAGAATGATCCGCTATAAACGCTGGATCGTTGAGGAGCGCTATGCCGACTTGGGAAAGCAAGCCTTGGTCATAAAATAAGCACAAAAACTGCCGCTGGGCAAATGCTCAGCGGCAGTTTTTAATTTGAAAAATCATCTGGCTGGTTTCCGGCAGTCCGGGTGCGGTCGTCATTACAGAAAAACCTCAATTC
>JAZSOW010000073.1:0-18782 GCA_045537135.1 Acutalibacteraceae bacterium | reverse complement strand
TAGGCACGCCGCCAGCGTTCGTCCTGAGCCAGGATCAAACTCTCAATAAATGGTATCTACACAGCCGAAGCTGTATCGATCATTAGTTGAGTTTGTAACTCATTAGACGCGCATAGCGCTTTTGTTGATGATGATCTCTCACCACCGGATTCCTCTCCTCATAGGAGTAGGAATTAACGGGTATTGTGTGTGTATTCGTTCTTGTCATACACTGTTTAATTTTCAAGGTCCATGGCGCTGTTCTGCGCGACGGCTACACGCCCTTCTCGCGAGACAGCTTTGCTATGATACCACCAATACCCCCTTCTTGTCAACACTTTTTTTCGTTTTTTTAAAGGTTTTTTTAGAGTTTTGCAAAATCGACAAAAAGCATCCACGAATGATGGGAATAGGTGGAAAAAACGACAAATACCCGCCGAGGAAAGCACCCGGCGGGTATTGCTTATACTATTATAGGAATATATCAGGGCAGTTCGATCTCGATCTCCTCACCCAGCTCTGCAGACTTGCAGATGCCGTCCAGGATAGCCTGGTTGTACAGGATCTGGCTGGAGGGCACGGGAGTGGGGGTGCCGTTCTTGCAGGCATCCAGGAAGGAGCGGATCTTGAGATACCACTTATCCTGATCGGCGTGGATCATGGGGATGACCGTCTGCACCTCGGAGGTGCCCACATTGGAGTAGATGGTCATGGGACCGCCGATAGAGCCGTTCCAGCAATCGGTGGAGGGGATGCGCAGGCCGCCCTCGGTACCCAGGATGATGGTATCACCGGGAGTATCCAGGTGCATCGCCCAGGCAATGCGGAAGTCCAGGATGATATGGCCCTCCAAGCGGATGAGGCCGGCGGCGAAGTCGTCCACGCCAAACTTCTCCGCATGCTCGGGATGGAAGCGGTAGTAGCCGGGATCGGTACCGAAGAAAGCGGACTTATAGCCGGTCACAGTCAGCGGCTTCGGGTAGCCGATGGCATTGAGCACCATATCCAAAGAATAGCAGCCGATGTCGCCCAGGGCGCCCAAGCCGCCGGTATCCTTCTCGATAAAAGTGGTATGGGAATACCCGGGGCCGTCGGCGGGGATGCCGTGGCGGCGGCCACCGCCGGTCTGGATGTAGTAGATCTTACCCAGAATGCCGGACTCGCAGATCTCCTTGACCTTCTTCATGTTGGGATCGAAACGGGGCTGGAAGCCAATGCTCAGCACCTTGCCGCTCTTCTTCTCCGCCTCGATGATGGAGAGGGCCTCCTCGGTGGTGACACACATGGGCTTCTCCAGTAGCACGTGCAGTCCTGCATTGAGGGCCGCCACGGTGCAAGGCTCGTGCTGGCAGTTGTAGGTACACACGCTGACTGCGTCCAGTTTGAGGCTCTTGTCAGCCAGCATCTCCACGTGATCCTTATAATCGGTCTTGGCACCCTCGATGCCATATTTCTTCATAAACGCCGCCGCGCGACCGGGAACGATATCGCAGCCGGCCACGATCTCCACGTCGGGCTGCTTGAGATACGCGCCCATATGGGCGTTGGCGATGCCACCGCAACCGATGATACCCACACGCACCTTGCGGCTGGTATCCACCGCTACACCTTGATCGTGATTCTCTTTGAAAGCATCCAAGCTGTCTTTGTTCGCCATAAGAGTAACCTCCTTATTATCGTGTTGGTGATCAGACCTCGGGAATCTTGATCTTGATCTCGCGGCCCAACTCAGCGGACTTGCAGATGCCGTCCAGAATGGCCTGGTTGTACAGGATCTGGCTGGAGGGCACGGGAGCGGTGGTGTCGTTCTTGCAAGCATCTACGAAGGTGCGGATCTTCTTATCAAACAGGTCGAAGTCGGTCTTGATCTTGGGGATGACGGTCTCCACAGAGGAGCCGGCAACCTCGTGATAAATCTTCAGTGGCTCATCCAGGGTGCCGTTCCAGCACTCGGTGGAGGGCACACGCAGGGAGGCCTTGGTGCCCATAATGATGGTGTCACCGGGGGTATCCATGTTCATCGCCCACGCAATACGGAAGTCCAGGACGATGCCACCCTCCAGGCGAATGAAGGCGGCGGCGAAATCGTCCACCTCAAACAGGTCCGCATACTCGGGGTGGGTGGGATAGTAATCCGGGCGGGTGCCGAAGTAGGCAGACTTATAACCGGATACGGTCAGCGGCTTCGGATAGCCGATGGCATTGAGCACCAGGTCCAGAGAATAGCAGCCGATGTCGCCCAGGGCGCCCAGGCCGGCGGTCCTATCCTCAATGAAGGTGGTGCCGAAGGGGGTGGGGATACCGCGGCGGCGGCCACCACCGGTCTGGATGTAGTAGATCTTACCCAGCACACCAGAATCCACGATCTGCTTGATCTTCTTCATATTGGGATCCATACGAGGCTGGAAGCCGATGGACAGCACCTTGCCGCTCTTCTTCTCCGCACGCATGATCTCGATGGCTTCCTCGGTGGTAACGCACATGGGCTTCTCCAGCATCACGTGCAGACCCGCATTGAGAGCATCGATAGCACAGTTGGCGTGCTGGCGGTTGTAGGTGCAGATGTTCACCGCGTCCAGATTGAGGCTCTTGTCGGCCAGCATCTCCAGGTGATCCTTGTAATCGGTCTTGACGCCCTCCACGCCGTGATCGGCGAAGAACTTGGCCGCCTTACCGGGGATCAGGTCACAGCCGGCTACGACCTCCACGTCGTCCTGCTTGAGCAGGCTGTTCAGGTGCGCACCGGCAATCCAGCCGCAGCCAATAATGCCAACGCGGAACTTTTCATTGTTTGCCATAGGTATAACCTCCGTTTATGTCAAATTGTGTACTGCATTGAGCGGCAGCGCGCTCTACGTACGGATTACAGACCGAGGCTCTTGAGATACGCGCGGGACATGGCGACGCACTCCATCGGGCTCTTACCCATGGAAGGCTGATCCTGCTCTACGACCACCCACTGGGCGCCGCTCTCGGTAGCCGCCTCCAAAATGGCAGGGATCTTCTGCAGGCCGTAGCCCACGGGACGGAACTCGAAGGCCTGGGGCTCGGTGTCCTTCTGATCGCCGTCGTCTACACCGATGAGGGCGTACATCTTATCGGACTTCTGGCCGGCAAAATCCTTCAGGTGCACCACGGGGGTGCGACCGTCATACTGACGGATGTAGGTGGCGGGGTTCTCGCCGCCCACGTTGACCCAGCACACGTCCAGTTCGGTCTCAAGCAGGTCAGCAGACACGTCGCTGTACAGACGATCCAGGCGATACACGCCGTCCATCTTCTCGAACTCAAAGTCATGGTTGTGATACAGCAGAGTGATGCCGTACTTCTTGCACACGCCGCCCAGCAGCTTCACGTTCTCAATGAAGGACTCGTAGGTCTCGGTGTTCTCGTCGAAGTTCCAGTGGTAATGGGGGATGGCGATGAACTTGCAGCCGATAGCGGCATAGGTGCCGATGACACCGTCAGGATCCTTCACCATATCGTAGTAGGGCACGTGAGCGGAAATGGGGGTCAGATCGTACTTCTCACACAGAGCACGGATCTCCTCGGCGCCCTTGCCGTGCAAGCCGGCAAACTCAACGCCCTGGTAGCCCAGCTCGGCCACCGCCTTGAGGGTACCCTCAAAATCCGCAGCCATGGCATCCCGAACGGAATACAGCTGCAATGCAACGGGAAATCTCTTCATAATCGTATGTTCCTTTCTGCTGATTTTTGCGTAGGCAGACATAGCACAGCCTATCCTACGGTTGCTTTCAGTATACTGAATTTCGCAAAAAATGTAAATACCCTTTCCCGAAAAACACCGTTAAAAAACAGGGGAAAATCGCAGAATTTTTTACGAAAAAATAAGAAAGTTTAATTGCACCAAAAAATGGTTGATTGCCCAAAAAAGGCGCGGTGCTTTCGCACCGCGCCCTTTCGTTTCTATGTTATCGGATACCGTATCTTTCGATGATATAATCCATATCCTTGTCGCCGCGACCGGACAGGTTGATGAGCACGGAGCCCTTCTCCATGCGCTGGGCCAGCTTGATGCCGTAGGCCACTGCGTGGGCGCTCTCGATGGCGGGGATGATGCCCTCCTGGCGAGAGAGGGTGAAGAAGGCATCAATGGTCTCCTCATCGTCCACCACGTCGTACTTAACGCGGCCGATATCCCGCAGGAAGGCGTGCTCCGGACCGGAGGAGGGATAATCCAAACCGCTGGCCACGGAATACACCGGCGCGGGGTCGCCGTTCTCGTCCTTGAGCATAACGCTGTTGAAGCCGTGCATCACGCCCTCGGTACCGTACTGCAGGCTGGCGGCGTGGTCGCCCAGCTTGGGGCCACGGCCCAGAGGCTCGATGCCGTAGATGTCCACCGGGTCATTGAGGAAACCGGCAAAGAAGCCAGCGGAGTTGGAGCCACCACCCACGCAAGCCACAATAGCATCCGGCAGATGACCGGTCATATCCACAAACTGCTCGCGGGCCTCCTCACCCACCACGTGCTGGAAATCCCGCACCATCATGGGGAAAGGATGGGGGCCCACCACCGAGCCGATACAATAGATACATTCCTTATAATCCCGGGCATAGGCAGCAAAGGCGGCGTCCACCGCTTCCTTTAGGGTGGCCTGCCCCTCGGTGACCTCCACCACGTTAGCCCCGAGGATCTTCATGCGGGCCACGTTGGGGGCCTGCTTCTTGATATCCTCCGTGCCCATGTAGATGTCACATTCCATGCCGAAATAAGCGGCGGCGGTCGCCATCGCCACGCCGTGCTGACCGGCACCGGTCTCGGCGATGACCTTCTTCTTGCCCATATACTTAGCCAGCAGTACCTCGCCCATGCAGTGGTTGAGCTTATGAGCACCGGTGTGGTTAAGATCCTCTCGCTTTACATACAACTGCACGTTACCCAGCTTGTTGGACAGACGCTCCAGATGGGACACCGGGGTGGGGCGCCCCTGGAACTCCTTACGGATACGGCGCAGCTCCGCGATAAACTGGCGGGACTGGGCGATGGTGAAATAGGCATCGCTGATCTCCTTCATCGCCACCTTCAGCTCATCGCTGACATAGGCACCGCCGTAACGGCCGAAATACCCATTGTCATCGGGATAGTGCTTAAAATACGTGTCAAAATCAATACCGTTCAAAGTCATGATCGTTTCCTCCAATAATTCGTTATCGCTGTATTCGTAGGCCGTGGATGCACTCTCTACGGCGTCGCCATCGCGGGATTCCCAAGGTATCCACGCTCCTTTCGTTTGCAAAATAAAAGCACCTGCTCCAACGCTTGTGTTGGGACAGGTGCTGTGAAAGCCTCTGCGGTACCACCCGACTTCGCCGGCTGTTGACCGACGCACTCTGTTCGCACACCAGCATGTGCGCTCCGCGGATAACGGGTGGAGCTCCCGGCGCCCCTACTGACCGCACGCGGTGTTCGGCTTGCCCTCCCGAGTCCATTCACCACCGGTGCTGTCGCCCCGCTCTCACCGTCACGGCGCTCTCTTTGCACAGCGTTCCCATGGATACTACTCTCGGTCAAAGGTTTCACTTGTTTCTACCAGTATAGCCCCCCAAAAGCGGTTTGTCAACAATTTTTTGAGGATCCTGCATGCAAAAAGCCTACCCCTATGGGGCAGCCGCTTTTTATTCCAGCTCCTCCAGCTGCTGTTGGGCAGTCTCCCAGGCGGTCATAGCCGCCTCCAGAGCCGCCTGTCGCTCCTCCAGCGCGGCGGTGAGCGCAGACAGCTGCTCGTAATCCGCTGCCACGGCGGGGTCGGTCAGCTGCTGCTCCAGCTCCCCGATTTCCCTCTCCAGGCGGGTGACCTCCTCCTCGGCGCGACGCACCGCCGTGTGCAGACGGCGGATGGTGCTCTCCCGCTCCTTGCGCTGCTTATACTCGTTCTCTCGCATGGGCTTTGCCGCCGGCTGTGCCGCCCGCAGTTGCTCCTCATGCGCCTGCCGGGCGGCCAGATAGGTATCGTAGTTGTTGCCGCCGGAAGAAATGCCGCCCCGGCGCAGCTCCAGCACCCGAGAGGCCATCCGATTGATAAAATAGCGATCATGAGACACCGCCAAGATGGTGCCGTCGTACCCCTCCAGTGCCTCCTCCAAGGCCTCCCGGGAGGCGATATCCAGGTGGTTGGTGGGCTCGTCGAGTAGCAAAAGATTGTCCCCCGCCAGCATGAGCTTGAGCAGCAACAACCGCGCCCGCTCCCCACCGCTCATCACACCGATGGGCTTATACACCTCATCCCCCCGGAACAGAAACGCCGCCATGGCACTGCGCAGCTCGGTTTCCGTCTTTCGGGGGTGGGCATCCCACAGTTCCTGCAAAGCGGTCTTTTTGCTGTCCAGCCCCTGCTGCACCTGGTCATAATACCCGATGGTCACCTTGGCGCCCAGCCGTATAAAGCCGTGATCCGGCGGTAGCTTGCCGCACAAAAGACGCAGCAAAGTCGTTTTTCCACACCCGTTGGGACCCAAAAGAAAAACCCGTTCCCCACGGCGCAGCTCCAACGCCGCCTCGGTAAACAAGGGGGCACCGTCAAAGCCCTTGGCAAGCTCCCCGGCGATGAGCACCTCGTTTCCGCTGGTCAGTGCCGCCTCGAACTTGAAGCGTATGGCCTTGTTTTCCTCCTCTGGTGCCACCAGCTCCTCCCGCAGGCGCTCCACCCGTTTTTCCCGGCTTTCCGCCGCGCGGATGCTTTTTTCCCGATTCCATTGCTTGAGCAAAGAAATATTTTCCTCAATGCGGTTGATCTCCTGCATGGCGGTCTTGTAGTGCTTCTGCTCGATCTCCTTGTCCTTATCCCGCTTTTCCTTATGGACGGAATAGCTACCGTCGGTGATATACAGCCGCCCACCCTTAAGCTCCATGGTGCGGGTGGTCACCCGATCGAGGAAATAGCGGTCATGAGAGATGACCACCACCGCCCCGGGGTAGCCCACCAGGTATTCCTCCAGCCATTCCACCGAGGGGATGTCCAGATGATTGGTGGGCTCGTCCAGCAACAGCAGATTGGTTTCCGCCAGCAACAACCGTCCCATAGCCGCCTTACTGCGTTGCCCACCAGATAACACCTCCACCGGGGTGGAAAAAGCACTTTCTGGGAAGCCTAACCCTAACAGAGCGGCGCGCACCCGACTCTTGTAATACAGGCCACCAGCGGCCTCAAACCGTTCCCTAAGGGTATGCTGGCGCTCCAGCAGAGCAGGGGTGGGCTCCCCCGCCGCCAGGGCGGTGTTGATCTCCTGAAGCTCCTTTTCCATGGCCATCACCGGGGCGAACACGCTTTCCACCTCGTCCCATAGGGTGCGTGTCGCATCCCGACAGGTGTGCTGTTCCATGTAGCCGATGCGGGTGTCGCGAAAGCGCACTACCTCGCCCCCATCGGGGCGTTCCTCCCCCATAAGGATGCGCAGAAGTGTGGTCTTGCCGCACCCATTATCGCCTACGAGACCCAGCTTGTCGTGCTCCCCGATCTCAAAGGTAAGATCGGTGAACAACGCCCGCTCCCCGAAATATTTACCTAACCCATGTACCGTTAGTCTTGCCATAACCAACCCTCACACAAAAGCGGGAGAGCGCACTCTCCCGCTTTTGTCGTTATTTTTTATCTTCCTCGTCCATCAGCTTGCGGATCGCCTCGTGGAAGGACTGGATGTCCTTAAACTGGCGATACACCGAGGCAAAGCGGATGTATGCCACATCGTCGATGCGCATAAGCTGTTCCATCACGTACTCGCCGATCTTGGTGGTAGGTACCTCCCGCTCCAGCGAGTTCTGGATCTGGGTCTCGATGTCGTCCACCGCCCGCTCCAGCCGTTCCAGCGACACCGGGCGCTTTTCGCAGGCACGCAGCAGGCCGTTGAGGAGCTTCTGCCGGTCAAAGGGCTCCCGGGACTTATCCTTCTTGACGACCACGATGGGTAAGCTCTCAATGATCTCGTAGGTGGTAAAGCGCTTTTGGCACTCCAGGCACTCCCGTCGACGGCGGATACGGCTGCCCTCCTCGGCAGGACGAGAATCGATCACGCGGCTCTCAATAAAACCGCAAAAGGGACATTTCATAGCGGCACCTCTTTCCATAGCGGGTACAACCGATGGTATATCATGCTGGGATTATACCATATATATAGCTAAAACGCAAGATTTTTTTACAGCGACCCCTCTTCGATGAAATCCCGCACAACATCCTCCAGATGGCATATGGCCGGTTGTTCCTGCCGCAAACGGCGCAGAAGAACTTCCACACGCTGTGCCGACGCATCTACGTCGTCAAACTGCCATACATACGCTCCCACGGTGAGACGTACGCCATAGACGGTGGCGCCCTCGGCACCGTCGGTTTGACACGTGCCTGTAACCATCTCCCAGACCGGCTGTTTCTCTCCCTGCATCCCGCTGACATCCTCTCGCGAATTGTGTCGTTTTATGGACAGATGATTGTCTTTGTTTTTCACAAAACCGAGTATACCACTACATGATGGGTTTGTCAAGACGTTATGGGCACATTTTCCACATTATGTATAGTATGGCGCATTGGGCGGCAATGATGAGGGGAAGCCCCCATGTAAAGTCGCGATGGCGGGTCTTGTGCCGGATGTAGCGCATGGTGAGCCACATCAGCGGCGCGCCGCCCAGTATGGCCACCGCGAACAGGGTAGCCTCCGGGATCCGCCAGCCGCCCCGACGGGCGCTCGCCTTGTCCGTTACGGTCAGCAACCAGGCCACGGCATTGATGACCAGCAGCCAAGCGATCAGCCATTTCATCGCCATCGCCTCCTTTCAGAAGTATTGTAACAAAAATCCAACGACATGGCAAGAGAGCAGGAAATTTTTACTGTGTCTTGACCTTTTGACGCAAATTATGTAGAATAGGGGTGTATGGTGTTGAAATATCGCCTACTTTCCGTTTTTCTGTGTCTTGCACTGAGCCTGTCCGGATGCCGGAGCGCCCCAGCGCCAACCGTGAGTCTCCCTGAGCAGACTCACGTAACGCCGGAAGAAATGCGGGGGGTGTGGCTCTCTTATCTGGAGCTGGACACCCTGTTTAGCACCGCGGATGTGGCCACCGCCAAGACACGGCTGGATACGGCACTGGACACCTGCGTCAACGCCGGGATGAACACGGTGTTCTTCCACGTGCGCGCCCACAGCGACGCCTACTACCCCTCGGCGGTGTACCCGGCGGCAAAAGCCGTGGCCCCCCTGCTTGCCGCAGGCTTTGATCCACTGGCCTATGCGGTGGAGGCCGCCCACGCCCGAGGGCTTACCCTGCACGCCTGGGTCAACCCCTACCGCATTGGTAAGGAGGCTCCGGCGGATAGCCCCTGCGTCTTTCTGCAGGAGGGGGTGTACTACTACGACCCCAGCAGCGAGGACGCCCGCCGGCTGGTGCTGGAGGGGGTGCGGGAGCTGTTACTGGGGTATACCGTGGATGGCATCCACTTTGATGACTACTTCTACCCCGCCGGGCTGGACGCGGAACACCCGGAGGCCTTTGAGGCGGTGTCTCAGGGCAATGGGCTGGGGGATTGGCGGCGCACACAAGTAAACGGCCTTATCAGCGCCGTGTGGAGCCTGTGCCACCAGCAAGAGCGGGTGTTTGGGATCAGCCCCGGCGCCCGACCGGAAGCCTGCCGCACCACCGCCTACGCGGATGTGGCTCTTTGGTTGCGGCAACGAGGGTATGTGGACTACCTCTGCCCACAGATCTACTACGGCTTCACCCACAGCAGCACCCCCTATGATAAGGTGCTGGAGCAGTGGGTCTCCCTGCCCCGCCACAGCCACGTATCTCTATACGTAGGGTTGGCGCTGTACAAGGCGGGGATAGCCGATGACCCCTATGCCAGAGACGGCAGGAGCGAATGGGCTCAGCACAGCGACATCCTCGCCCGCCAGTTGACCGCCGCCCGGGAGACCGGACAGGTAGCAGGCTTTGTGCTGTTCCGCTATGAACATATGACAAAAAGCGGCGCTGCCGCACAAGAGCTGCAGGCACTGCAACGCCTGCTGTAAACGATAAGACGATTAAAAGAAAGGAGTGTTCCCCCATGCCGGTGCGCCGTCGTATGCTGGCGGGTCTTCTGACCCTATGCATCCTGCTTTGCTGTCTGTGGACAGCCGGCTTTGCCTTTGCTGCCACCACGGTGATGACCGGTACGGTGAAGGTCAGCGACAGCCTTAACGTGCGCAGTGGGCCGGGAACCACCTACAGCATCGTGGGCTCCCTCCTCCCCAATGATACCGTCACCATCCACGAGACAGTGAAGGATGCCGGTGGCTCGAACTGGTACAGGGTCACTAAGGACAGTCTGTCCGGCTACGTCAGCGCCGCTTACGTGCAGGTCAACGCCACCTACGAGACGGACGAGGAATTTGAGGAATACCTGACCGCCCAGGGGTTCCCGGAGGATTATAAAGTGAAGCTCCGGGAAATTCACGCCCAGTACCCCAACTGGGTGTTCCGGGCCCAGCACCTGACCATGGATTACGCCACCGCCCTCACAAAGGAGGCCGCCGTGGGCGTAAACACCCTCACCTCCCCCGATGCGTGGAAATCCGTGGAATACGGTGCCTACAACTGGAGCACCAACGCCTACGTGGTGTACGATTCCGGTGGGTACGTCACCGCTCACAAAAACGTCGTAGACTATTTCATCGATCCCCGCAATTGGCTGACCAGCACCTATGTGTTCATGTTCGAACAGCTCACCTTCAACAGTGCCCACACAGTGGATGGGGTAAAAGCCATTCTTCCCACGGCGTTGGACAAGCATGCACACGACGTGCTGAACGCAGCCAAGGCCGCCGACGTGAGTGCCTATTACCTGGCCGCCAAGATGACCCAGGAGGGCTCCCACCTCAATGGGTTGGGTACCGGCACCGTGGATGGGTATACCAATTACTACAACTTCTTCCACATCGGTGCCTGGGCACACAGCGGCAACAGTGCGGTAATCAATGGCGCCATATACGCGAAAAACGAAGGGTGGAATACCCCTGCCAAATGTCTCAACGACTCGGCGGTGATCATTGCCAAGAGCTACATTAAGCTGGGGCAGAACACCGTCTACTATCAGAAGTTCAACTTCACCAACACCGTAAGCGGCCTGTACGGCCACCAGTATATGAGCAATGTGTCCGGTGCCGCCTCGGAGGCCAAGATCCGGCGCAACGGTGCCACGGCGGCGGAGCTGGACACCGCTCTCTGCTTCGTCATCCCGGTATTCAAGAATATGCCCAAGACACCCCAGCCCATGCCCTCCAAGGAAGGCAACAACCACAACACCCTAAACGCGTTGACCGTGGGAGGGTGCAAGCTGACACCCACCTTTAACCGGTATACCACCGAGTATGCCGCCACGGTGGGGGCAAACGTGACCAGCGTAAAGATCACCGCCACCCCCAGCCACAATACAGCCACCGTCAAGGGCGGCGGCACAGTGGCCCTGCAACCGGGCACCAACGTGATCCCCATCACCGTCACCGCCTCCAGCGGCATTACCCGCACCTACACCCTCACCATCATCCGGGAGGGCGGCACGGCGGTGACCCCCACCATCACCGGCAAGACCTACAAGATAGGCGACACGGTCACCGGCGTGGAGCCGGGTACCACCGTCAGCGAGTTCATCAAGGCTCTGGCGGTAAAGGACGGCTCCGGAGCGGTGTACACCTCCGCCGGTAAAGAAAAAACCAGCGGCGCCATCGCTACCGGTGACATCCTACGGCTGTACAGCGGCGCTACCCTGCACCAAAGCTATCCGGTGGTCATCTACGGTGACGCCAATGGGGACGGGAAGGTATCGGCCATCGACCTGCGCGTCACCCAAAAGCATATCTTGGGGATCACCGTCCTGAAGGGCTACTATCTGACCGCCGCGGATACCAACAAGGACGGCAAGCCTTCTGCCGTGGATCTGCGCATGATGCAAAAGCACATCCTCGGCATCACCAAAACTCTGCAGAAATAAGGAGGAGCCATCAATGAAAAAACTGTTTTGTACTCTTTGTATATGTGCGCTGCTTGTGGGGCTACTCGGCAGCATGCCGGTCATGGCCGCCGGCAGCATGACCACTTCGGCCAGTGCTTCCTCGGTGACGGTTGGCTCCACCGTCACCATTACGGTTAAATATAACAGTGGCGGCCCCGGCATCGGCGGCCTGCAATCCACCATTACCTACAACGCCGACGTCTTCGATTACGTCAGTTGTACCGGCATTGAAGGCAATGGCGGTGCCGGCACACTCCTGCTGGTGTGGCATGCCACCGGTTCCACCGCCCCCTCCAGCGTGGAGTATAAGATCACTCTTAAAGCCAAGGCGCCCGGAGACGGCAAGGTCAACGTGGCCACCACCGAGTTTGTGGATGACAACACCTTTGCCTCCCTGGGTACCCCCTCCAAGTCCCTGACGGTATCCTGCATCAATCCCACCAAGTCGGGGAACGCGGATCTCAAGTACCTGCGTCCCTCCGCCGGTACGCTGACCCCCGCCTTCTCTCCCAACGTGACCGCCTACACCATTACGGTGCCTTACACCGTCACCTCTGTATTGCTGACCACCGACTCGGTGGATCAGAACGCGTCGGTGGAGGTCAACGGCTCCAGCTCCATGAAGGTGGGCAAGAACGTACGCTCGGTCACGGTGACCGCCCCCAACGGCACCACCAAGACCTACACCATTACCATCACCCGCTCCGAGGATCAAAGCACCACCACCAGCAACAACAGCGGTGGCACCACCACAACCACAACCACACCCCCAACACCGGATGAAGATCCGCTGGAGGTATCGGTGGACGGCAATCTGATGAACGTGGCGGATGCCCAACCCGCCATCGACCTGCCGGCAGGCTTTGCCTGGGAGCCCATGGAGTTAGGAGGTGTCATGGTCCCGGCGGCTAAGAACAAGGACAACAACCTGACTCTGCTGTACCTGCTGGGCGCAAAAGAGGAGGATCATGCCCTCTACATCTATGGAGAGGACGGCCTGTTTACCCTGTTCCGCCCGCTGACAGTCAACACCACCCTGTACACCCTGCTTCCCGCACCGGAGGCGTTGGAGACCCCCGCCAACACGGTCATCGGCGAGGTTATGGTAGGGGATACCGCTGTGGAGGCCTATGTGTATGAGGATACCGCCCTGGAGGATTTTGCCCTCGTCTATGCTGTAGGGCCCACCGGCTACGTGGGCTGGCATACGTATGATAAGGCCGACGGCTCCATCCAACGGTACCGGGAGCTGGGTGACGCCGTCATTCAGAAGCCCGCCACCGAGCCGGAGGAAACCAAGCCGACCACCAACGGCTTTGTGCAGTTTGTCACCGACTACCGCAGCATTATCCTTGTCTGCGCTGCCGCCTGCGGCGGGCTTGCCTTGCTTATCGGCGCTGTGGTGCTGGTGCTCATCCTCACCCATCGGGGCGGCAAGGCCCGGCACTGATGCAAAAAACAAGAGAAGGAACAGGTGAAAACGCCTGTTCCTTCTTGCTTTTTTCGATAGCTTGTGTTACGATGCAAGCAAGATCATCCGATAGGAGTTGACACGTATGTATTTACCCGACGGCACCCATCTCAAGCTACTGCGTCAAAAGCCCCAACTGGCCTTTGACGAAACCAAAGATTTTGCCACCCAGCAGGCGGCGATCCGTCAAAAGCTCGTAGAGCTTTTGGGCCATCAGCCGGAGCGCGTGCCCCTCAACCCGGTGGTGGAAAAAACCACCGAGCATGACACCTTCACCGAGCACCGCATCGTCTTTGACGTAGAGCCCGACGTGCAGGCGGTGTGTATGCTGTGTATCCCCAAGCTGGGGAAGGAAAAATACCCCCTGGTAGTGGTGGTGCAGGGGCACGGCACCGGCATGCATGTATCCATGGGGCGCAACATGGACGGCACCGAGGATGTTAACCGTTCCGGTGATCGGGACAACGCTCTGCAGGCGCTGGAGCGTGGCTATGCCGCCCTGTGCCTGGAGCAGCGGGGTATGGGGGAACGCCGCACCGAGATGGTGGACAATCCCAACGACGGCGGCTACCCCCGCTGTCACGTGACCGCCATGAACGCTCTGCTACTGGGGCGCACCCTCATCGGGGAGCGTTGCTTTGACATCTCCCGGGCCATCGACCTGGCGCTGACCTATCCCCAAATCGACCCGGAGCGCATCCTGCTCACCGGCAACTCCGGCGGCGGCACCGCCACCTTCTACGCCTCCTGCCTGGATGAGCGCATCAC
Organism: Acutalibacteraceae bacterium; assembly: GCA_045537135.1. Classification (GTDB taxonomy): domain Bacteria; phylum Bacillota; class Clostridia; order Oscillospirales; family Acutalibacteraceae; genus UBA5905. The sequence goes on along the minus strand of JAZSOW010000073.1, from coordinate 4,564 downwards.
GGTGTCCATGCCCTCCTGTGCCGTGTGCACCTACAAGGATTCCATCGGTGCCATGCACCATTGCGTCTGCAACTTCATCCCCCATATCGCAGAATACGTAGATATGGGCGACCTGGCGGCCTGCATTGCCCCCCGCCCGCTGATCATCGTCAATGGGGAGAAGGACCCCATCTTCCCGGAAAATGGTGTGCAGGAGACCTTTGAGACGGTGAAAAAGGTCTACGCAGCAGCCGGTGTACCGGATAAGTGCGCCAAGGCCACCGGTGACGGCGGCCACCGCTATTACAAGGCGGAAGCATGGGAGGCCTTTGACCGCCTGGTGGATTGGGAGAAATAAGAATCACAGTTGTAATGTAACAAGGCACAAGGTGTTGTAACACCTTGTGCCTTGTTACATTCTCATTACCCTCGCAAGCCGTGGCGGAACTGCCCCGGGGGCACCCCCATATGCTGGCGAAACACGGTATAAAAGGTCTTAAGATCCTGATAGCCGCAAAGCAATGCCACCTCGGTGATGGGCTTATCGCTATTGGAAAGCAGGCGGCAGGCGTTTTCCATGCGCACCTGCTGGAGGTAGGCGGTATAGGTGGTGCCGGTCTCCTCCCGGAAACGGTTGCTCAGATAAGATACGGAAAAATGCATTTCCGCCGCCAGAGCCGATAACGTGGGGGCGTTCGCGGGATCCGCCTCGATGCGGCGGGCGATCTTGCGGCTGAGTTTGCCGGTATGCAGGGGATTGGGGGCGGTGCAGATGCTACGCATAGCCAGCAACAATATCTTGATAAGATCACAGCGAGCCAGCTCCATGTACCCCTGCTGCTGCTCGTCAGTCTCCGTGATCATCTCCGACAACAATCGGAGCACCGTACCATCGGCATCATGAAAAATGCGGTTGGTGGGAGCGGCAGGGAGCTGATCGGGCGACAGACGGATGAGATAGTTGTTCAGCAGGGTACGCATGGAATTGCACCCGGTAAGGGAGCGGTCAATAAACTGCGGCAGAAACAGGCAATTGATCAGCTCAAAGGTCTCCCCTTCCGCACAGCGATAACCATGGGCCACCCCATAATCTACGATGAAGTAGTCCCCTGTCTGCAGGAGAGAGTGCTGTTCCCCAAAGGTGTGCTCCACACAGCCGTCCACCACGTAGGCCAGCTCCAGAAAATCGTGGGTATGAAGCTCCACGGAATCCTGCTCTACCGCATATACCTGAAGCGTCTCCTCCGACAGGATGAGATCCGGCAGATTGGTCGGCTGATTCTTCACCTTGCCGGGCACCACCTGCCCGCAATAAAACATAGACAAAAAAACACCCCCTTTTTTCGCGCTATTATACCATTTCTTTTTTACCTTTACAAGAGGGAAACCAAAAGATCCCCCCAAAAAACTCCAAAAATTAGGCTTTCCCTTGCCTTTATGGGGCAATTGGTGTATAATGGATTTGGATCAATCATGAAGGAGCGGTGCCCATGCTGCCTGCCATACGCTTATATGCGTACTTTGAGAAAAAGCCCCAGTTTGATCACAGCGAGGAGCGGTATGAGGAGCCCACCCTGTTCGTACTGGAGGAAGGGGGCTTCTACTACACCGACGCCACCGGGGACACCATGTATGTATCCGCCGGGCAGACAGTGTATATCGCCCCGGGGACACCCCTGCACCGCTGGACCGCCCAGCCGGTAACTCTGCACGTGGTACACTTTGCGGATGATAGCTGCCCCCTGACCGACCTGGCGGTGTATACTACCCCGCAACGCACGACAGAGGATCTGCGCCGGATAGCCAAGGCGGGGCTGTACCAAGACGATGGGAGGCGCTCCGGCACCGCCCATTACGCTCGGGATGCGGTGCTGGAGCTATACCGGGCGGTGCGTCGGGACACCCGGGACAACGAGCTGATGCCGGTGCTCACCTACATTGATGCGCACCTGAGTGGCCGGGTGCTCAACGAAGCGCTGTGCCAGGTAGCCGGTTGCTCCGAAAGCACCCTGATTGCCCGCTTCCATGTATACGCCGGGGACACCCCCCAGCAGTATATCATCGCCCGTCGGCTGGCATTGGCGCGACGGCTCATCGCCGGCACCGACCTGCCCATAGACGAGATCGCCCGCCGCTGTGGCTATGAGGATAGGATGTATTTCAACCGCCTGTTTGCCCGCCGGGTGGGGATGCCGCCCGCCGTCTTTCGCCGCCTGCATAGTGTGTAAACATCCTGGCGGTTTCTTCCAAAAAAATCTCCCTTGACCGGGAAGCCCATCGGTTGTATTGTTTAATCAGAAACAGTTAAAGGAGTGTACATTATGATCTACGACGCCATCAAAAACTACAAGAACTACGAGGCCCCCACCCGCCTGTACAAGGCTCTGGAGTTCCTGGCCACCACCGACTGGTCCAAGGTGGACTACGGCCGCTATGAGCTGGATGGGGATAACATCTACTACATGGTACAGGAGTATACCCCCAAGGGGGAAGCTGCCAAGGCGGAGGCTCACCGCAAGTACATCGACATCCAGGCGATGATTGAGGGCACCGAGATCATCGGCATCGCCCCCATCGAGGGGGATAAAACGGAGATTGAAGCCAAGCCCGAGAAGGATGCCTGGTTCTACACCTGCCAGACCCAAAATCTTGAGCTGTACGCCGGTAGCTTTATGATCTTCTTCCCCAACGACATCCACCGTCCCGGCCTGTACGAGGGCGCCCCCGCCCAGTGCCGCAAAGTGGTCATCAAGATCAAGATCGATTGAGAATAGCAAAACAACACCCCGCACAAATGGTGCGGGGTGTTGTTTTGTTGCGCCGTAATTACTCGATGGATACCATGGTGCCGGACTGACCAGTAACCTGAGGCAGCTCCCCGTTCCACTTCTCAATCTTGTTGTACTCAATGACCTCGTCGGTAAGGGATTCCCGGATGACCTTATTGGCCTCCGCCTCTGCCTCTGCCTTGATGCGGATGGTCTCCGCTTCCGCTTCCGCATTGGTGATAGCGGTCTGCTTTTCCGTCTCCGCCTTGAGCAGCTGCTGCTGAGCTACCTGCTTTTCCTCAATGGCTGTGATAAACGCCTCGGAGAAGTCGAAGTTGATAATGTTTACATCGGTGATATACAGACCAATGCTATTCAGCTTATCGTTAAGCCCCTGAATAAGACCATCGGAGATCAGTGCCCGATTGGTCACGCTCTCCTCAGCGGTGTATTTGGCGGTAATGGCCTTGAGCACCTCATTGACCGCCGGCACCACCAGCACGTTGGCATAGTCAGAGCCGATATTCTTGTAGATGCTGTAGGATTTGGCCGTATCCACACGATAGTTGATGGCCAAGGTGGTCTGTACGGTCTGCAGATCCTTGGAAAACGCCTCCGTTGCTACATCCAGCTTAACAATGCGGTTGTCAATGGTAACCACCTGCTGTACAAAGGGGACCTTAAAATGTATACCCTCCTGCAGCACACCCTCGTTGACTCTGCCCAGCGTGACCACCACGCCGGTGTGTCCGGCGCCAACGATGGTAAAGCTGTTAGCTACTACCACCAGCACCAGCAGAGCTGCCACCACCACAATGATGATCCGCCGTACGGTCTTGCTGTTGACATTCAGGTCAAAGCTGTCTTTTTTTGCCATAATACATTTCCTCCATTTCTGCTGTTGTATGATTTACATGGTTTCCAACTGTTCCAGGTGGCGGGCGACGTGCCCCTTGAGCTGGCAAGACAGGTGCGCACACAGCATCACCTGCAATGCTGTTGTCAGCCGCCGGTGCGCCCTGTCGTCCGGTGCACGATAATCCTCGGTGACGCGCTCGATCAGCGCGGGGATCTCCGCAGGGGAGATCCAGTCGCTGTCCAGTTGCTGTACCGCCTTGCACAGATAATCGTACAGCTTCTCCTCCGAAATGATATCATCCTCCGGAGCATCGGCATCGCCGTTGATGTGCCCCAGCAGTTCTCCCACCTGCTCGATGCCCATACACTCCCGCAGAGCACAAATAAGCAGAATACGTGCCAGCTGGCGGGCATGGTATTTCTTGCCAACCGGGTGCGCCACGAAGCCGCGCTTCACCCAATTCTGCACCGCATGTGGCTGAAGACCGGTGATGGCACACACCTGGGACAGAGATAACCCATCGGCAAGCTCGATCATGGGACGTAGCCGGGAAAACATCCCTCCCTGTATGTCACCCACAGCCAGCACGGTGCCAGGGATGCGTCTCTCCTGCATTATCCCGCCTCCTTTTCGAGTTTACTCGATTATATCATATGGTCTCTTGACTGTCAATGGGGGTTGTGTGAACAATCTGTTAACGCTTGGCGGCGTCCTGCCCCTATGGCCGGAGTCTACCCCAACCACACATAGTTCCCAACTCCCCATTCCGCATTAAAAGAAGCAAACCACCCGCCCTAAGGCGGGTGAGGATAGGGATTTAAAGAGCCTCCCCTGTGTAAGGGGAGGTGGCCGAGCGTTAGCGAGGTCGGAGGGGTTGTTTGGGCTAAATCCCCTCAGTCACGGCTACGCCGTGCCAGCTCCCCTTATACATTAAGGGGAGCCTTTTCTCCCCATCAAT